>NZ_JADKLX010000022.1:0-278 GCF_015351755.1 Psychrobacter sp. N25K4-3-2 | reverse complement strand
CGCGGCCTGTGGTGCATCACCCTGGACCTGTCTCTACGTGCAGTACTTCTCAATAAAAGCTCGGGTGATGGGCGGCCGAATCACCTTGGTAGGTGCGACGGGGACTCCGAACGACTGGCAGAGTCCTGTGATCAAGGCGGGAAATCCCAGGGCCCTGTTGGACTTATCTGGGTCCAGAGGGTGCCTGGTAGGCGCCATACCTGCAAAAATATAGATGGCATCAGCGATCAACTGAGCCACATGGATACTCATCCGTGTCAGGATGGCGTACACCAGCT
>NZ_JADKLX010000021.1:0-853 GCF_015351755.1 Psychrobacter sp. N25K4-3-2 | reverse complement strand
GATATGAACGATCCTGCTATGAAAGCCATGATGACCAACATGAGCAAAATGAAAGCGATGTATCAAAAGCACTGTGTTACTAGTAAAAGTGACTCTTAGGCATTGATCTTATAGAAGTGGATCGTAGAAATTCAATATTATTGTTAGATGGTTTTGTCGAGCAGTAATTGGATATTAACAAAAATGGATTTTTAGGACAAACCTATGAAGTTTTTACTAGGAATACTTTTTACCGTCTTTGTCGCGATTGTGGGTGTTTTTATTGTAGTGACGAGTGGCATGATAAATATCGGCGCTGATCAAGCCCATAGTCCACTGGTTTACAATTTTTTAGAGACTGCCCGCACGCGTTCAATAGCGAATGCTAGTAAGGACATTACGGTTCCCAACTTAGAAAAGACAGAAATGATCAGCTCGGGCGGTGCCGATTACAAAGATATGTGTGCAGGTTGTCACTTGTCTCCTGGGGTAGAAAGCACTGATTTTAGCGCCAGTTTATATCCTAAGCCGCCAAGTTTTACCAATGTTGACTTGGTTGAACGCTATAAGACCGATGCCGGTGCTCAGCAAGCTTTTTGGGCCATCAAACACGGCATTATGGCATCAGGTATGCCAGCATGGGGCGCTTCGCACGATGACGATAGAATGTGGGCAATGGTCGCTTTTATCAGATCGTTACCTGACTTAAATGAAAATCAATACACCATGCTAACGACTAGGATAGACGATGATATGTTAGATATGTCATTTGATGGTGAGATGGATATGTCGGATGGTGGTGAGATGGATATGTCTGGTGATGGATCCGGCATGCAACATTGATTATTCGTAAAAAATGCAGTGCTAAATAGTG
>NZ_JADKLX010000020.1:0-865 GCF_015351755.1 Psychrobacter sp. N25K4-3-2 | reverse complement strand
GCGACAGTAGGCGACTCCGCTGGGGACTATTTTTAGAGAGTTAGGCCTTCTAATCTCATGCAATATCATGACTTCCTCTTTTGTCAGTTTTCTTTTATTTCTCTTACGTTCTTGTATATAACTCTTTGATGCTTTTAGTGTGTTTTTGAAATGTATGCATGAAGTAAATATTTATTCATTTGATGCACACAAACACCAACACTATTTGCACACACTGTGAGTGAAAAAGGGCCCTATACCCGGGTTCATGGGAGCATAAGGAGTGGAGGTGAATCTGTGATCATGCTAGGTCTCCGACTTGCTTGATTACAGTGAACCCTCATCTAGAGCTTTTCTCTTTGAAAACTTATTGTTGCTAGTAGTCCCTACTGCTGCAATATGTTCTTCGAAGGGGATGATACCTCTAGAAACCATCAAGAGAGATATGACTACCTTGGGGATTATCACTAAAAGCCTAGTTAGCTCTCTCCCTTATAGGTCCCTTAAATAGGGGCACGGAGCAAACACGCTGCGTGCCATTTTTCACACTGCCATGCATAAGTATCATATACCCTTTTGCTTATATTTGTTTGTGAATATTGTCGTACTATGTACATCCCCGTGTTGTGCCTTTCGCATATGCATCATGCGTGGGTTTCGTCTTTGATCCCCTCACTTTAGCAAACCAACGGAGGGTCCGTGTCGCCTTCTTAAAAACGTGCGTTGGGGCATTTCGCTACCCCTAGACGTCGTATCTAAGAAGGGGACAAATTCCCCGGACCCCCGTATTCGTAAATTGCATCTGTGTCATATGCATTTCTTCATGCATTCATCCATTCCACCCATGATAGATGTAGGAGTTTTGTTTCGCACTAGATTTTATTTC
>NZ_JADKLX010000019.1:0-973 GCF_015351755.1 Psychrobacter sp. N25K4-3-2 | reverse complement strand
CTCGAAAGAAAACAAAAAAAAGAGGGGGAAAAAAAGAGAGAAAAGGAGAAAGTTCCCAATCAAAAATCGGAAGAAAGAAAAAGAAAGGAAATTCCCGATCAAGGATCGGAAGAAAACAAGAAATATGCAGAAAGGTCTTTGGACCAGACAATATCTGAACAATACAGAATTGTCACCAAATGAACGAAAAAGAAGGAAAGGAAACCACGACCTAAAGTGGTCCTCTCCCTTTGATTGCCAACCAAAATCTTGTGCGTCGGTGACTTTTTCGCCTCGCACTAAACAAAAACAGAAAAGGAAAAGGCAAAAACACTCAAAGCCAAATTCCACACCTAAAAACCATTCCCAAAATAAGTCCTATTGATCCATGATCACGCATGTAATTTTTGATTTGATAGGAAATAATTTGCAAAATCAAGTCATGACATATCTATGGTTCGGAATTAGGATAAAACACTTACCTGTGTGAGATTGATACACTTTGAGTGGTTTTCTTCTATTTTTGTTGAACCCAGTGTTTCCTCTAAATGGTCATTTAGAAACGAAATGCTAACATCCAAAATCTCATTTACGGTTATGAGAAAATTTCATCAGCATACTCTCCTTCCCCGATAGACACATTGTTTTTCATCCAAAAAGCATATGTTGCTCTAATCAGTTGGAATATTTGTCTCTTTACTAAAGCATGTTTGCATTTTAGTGGAGAAAACACCGAGACTTTTTCAAGTCTCACAAGTTATCCAGAACTACGTAGGTCTGAGTTCCTCATCACAAATTGAGGATACGTAGGAGCAAAAGCCCTGCTTTTGTCGACCTCGTGAGATGGTTAGAGGTCCAACGCCTTAGCTTTTCTCACCAAGTAAAATGGATCATTTTAAGGTCCAAACTCCTTAAATGACCGCCTTCCAAGTAAAAAGAATCACTTGATTCGCCCCTTTTGAAAGAACTACGTAGGTATGATTTTCTCTTCGAT
>NZ_JADKLX010000018.1:0-980 GCF_015351755.1 Psychrobacter sp. N25K4-3-2 | reverse complement strand
GCTTCGATGTGACGGGTGAAGTTGGACGATGGGCGTGGCATTGCCATCTGCTTTATCACATGGAAGCCGGTATGTTCAGAGAAGTTGCCGTCGTTTAACAAACCTTCGAATATGAGGCTTATTATGAAAGTATCTAAGAAAAATCTGCCATTCATTGGTTTGTCATCGCTAGTCTTGCTCACCTCATCGTTTGCAACGGCTGCTGATATGTCTGGCATGGATCACAGCGGTATGGATATGTCAGGCGATATGTCTGGTATGGATCATAGCGGCATGGATATGTCAGGCGATATGTCTGGTATGGATCATAGCGGCATGGATATGTCAGGCGATATGTCTGGTATGGATCATAGCGGCATGGACATGTCGGGCGATATGTCTGATATGGATCATAGCGGCATGGATATGTCAGGCGATATGTCTGGTATGGATCACAGTGGCATGGATATGTCAGGCGATATGTCTGATATGGATCACAGCGGCATGGACATGTCGGGCGATATGTCTGGTATGGATCATAGTGGCATGGACATGTCAGGCATGGATCATGGCAGTATGGATATGTCTGGGATGCAAGGCGGGCAGCCGCCAGCCGATGCTCGCAGTCCAGACTATTCAAACGGTGTTCCCTATGGGCAGTATGGTAAGCCAATGATGATGGGCAGCATGCCGTTATGGGGAGTATCAGTAGACGACTTGGGCTATCAGTTTGATGAGGATCAAATCAACTTCGAAGCGACGGGTTGGTATGGTACTGACAGTAATCGTATCAGGCTACGCACTGAAGGTAGTGCTCAAACTAAAGATGATAAAGAAATCGATAGCTTAAGCTCGCTTGCTTATTGGAAACCACTGAGCATTTTCTGGAATGGTGAAGCTGGTGTCGCTTACGATACTGAAAACGATAACGCTGCCCTTATGGCAGGTATTGTCGGTACCGCGCCGTATTTTATCGAAACAGATGCGAGAGCCTATTTATA
>NZ_JADKLX010000017.1:0-994 GCF_015351755.1 Psychrobacter sp. N25K4-3-2 | reverse complement strand
ATCAAATGAAATCACTTGCGAATAGGATGTTAAAATGGCTGATTTTATGCACCAAATGATTGCAGTATTCAAATGTAGTGATGACCAGGAAGTTAAAGAGTGCTTTACCGTTGACAGGCCTTATAACGCGTCACTAACCAGCTTCGGGAACATCTCATTGCTTGATGATAATGGTGACCCCTGGATATTCGACGAAGACACCGATTGCTTCAAGATTAAAGAATAGCACTTTTTGTTAAAACTCAATATCGGGGTTGCGATATAGTAACCCCATCGACAACGAACGAGGACGCAAACATGAAAATCAAATTACTGTGCACTGGCGGTTACAAAGGCTTTACTCGCGACCTTGAGGCCTACCCGATTATCGTTGACGCGGTGAAATGCGATGATAGCTTGGGCGGCTACCGCGTCAAGGTCGATGACCTGGTTAAAGCTGGCGTGTACGATCTTGATTACGGCCTGTCGGTTAGTCCGGTATTTGGCCCGGCTGACTTCAACGAGAAGGACGGAACGATGTTCTTTTTTGATTGGGAAGTTCAAGCGAACGTCAAGCCTCGTAAGGTTCGACTTCTCAACAATGGCGGCTACCCGATGAGACCAGGTTATGAGAATCGCACGTTCCCAGTTATTGTGGACTTCACCGAAATCACTAACAACCTGGTCTACGTCAGCAATGAGCATCTCCAGGCTGTAGGATTCACTGGCGGTATTCATAAAGAGGATTTGTGCTTCGTTCGCGAAGAAATGCACGGTTACTATTCTGAGTGCGAGTTAGTTTACTAAGCACGAATTGTTAAAAGGGGATTCGTCCTGACTGGCACAATCCCCACACCAACCACTAAGAGGAAATCATTATGTTGAAATTAAACGAGATTAAATTCCCTGTAGTTTTTAACACTATTAGCTGCGGTAAAATAACCTGCCATAGCAAAGACCGTGCGACAGATTCGTCATTCAATGAATGCCACCCGTCTATTGTTGGCAATCTCAT
>NZ_JADKLX010000016.1:0-1025 GCF_015351755.1 Psychrobacter sp. N25K4-3-2 | reverse complement strand
TATAAATAGGCTCTCGCATCTGTTTCGATAAAATACGGCGCGGTACCGACAATACCTGCCATAAGGGCAGCGTTATCATTCTCAGTATCGTAAGCGACACCAGCTTCACCATTCCAGAAAATGCTCAGTGGTTTCCAATAAGCAAGAGAGCTTAAGCTATCTATTTCTTTATCATCTTTAGTCTGAGCACTACCTTCCGTGCGTAGCCTGATACGATTGCTATCAGTACCGTACCAACCCGTCGCCTCGAAGTTGATTTGATCTTCATCAAACTGATAGCCCAAGTCGTCTACTGATACTCCCCATAATGGCATGCTGCCCATCATCATTGGCTTACCATACTGCCCGTAGGGAACCCCGTTTGAATAGTCTGGACTGCGAGCATCGGCTGGTGGCTGCCCACCTTGCATCCCTGACATATCCATGCCACTGTGATCCATACCAGACATATCCATGCCGCTATGATCCATACCAGACATATCGCCTGACATATCCATGCCACTATGATCCATACCAGACATATCGCCTGACATATCCATACCGCTATGATCCATACCAGACATATCCATATCTGACATATCCATGCCACTATGATCCATATCAGACATGTCGCCCGACATATTCATACCGCTATGATCCATATCAGACATATCGCCTGACATATCCATACCGCTGTGGTCCATATTCGACATATCGCCCGACATATCCATGCCGCTATGATCCATATCAGACATATCACCTGACATATCCATGCCACTGTGATCCATACCAGACATATCGCCTGACATGTCCATACCGCTGTGATCCATGCCAGACATATCAGCAGCCGTTGCAAACGATGATGTGAGCAAGACTAGCGATGACAAACCAATGAATGGCAGATTTTTCTTAGATATTTTCATAATAAGCCTCATATTCGAAGGTTTGTTAAACGACGGCAACTTCTCGGAACATACCGGCTTCCATGTGATAAAGCAGATGGCAATGCCACGCCCATCGTCCAACTTCACCCGTCACATCGAAGC
>NZ_JADKLX010000002.1:0-691773 GCF_015351755.1 Psychrobacter sp. N25K4-3-2 | reverse complement strand
CTCAGAAGTGAAACATCGTAGCGCCAATGGTAGTGTGGATTCGTCCATGTGAGAGTAGGTCATCGTCAGCTCTCTATACTTGAAAAGCCCCCAACGTTAATTCGTTGGGGGTTTTGTTTGTCTGTCTTTTTTATTCCTAATATAGTCATTTCATTAGCTAATGCTACCTAATCACTTTCTCTATCCATATTTCGTGTCATTGTGTCTCTTGTTTTTTAAGTTTGTTCTTTACCTAGTTTTAATTATTTATTATTAAATAATTATCAGACTACATTCTACTTTTATATTTAGATTGTTGCTCAGTCATATTAGTGTTAAATTTACTCAACAATAAGTGGTTATTTAAAAGAGTAAAAAGATGAGTACTGACAAACTCCCTCCCAATGTTAGTGTTTTAGATAAAGTCATTCTTTTCGATGGTGTCTGTAAGCTATGTAAGCTATGTAAGCTATGTAACGTATGGAGTAATTTTATCCTCAAGTATGATAGTAAGCAGCTCTTCAAATTGTGTAGTGTGCAGTGTGCAGTCAGAGGAAGGCCAAGAAATACTGCTTTATTTTGGGCTACCTACCGACTCTTATGAAACAATGCTTTATGTAGGAGGTAACCAGTCCTTCCAAAAAAGTGATGCTTTTTTCCAAGTAATGGCAAAATTAGGCTACCCATGGAAAGGAGTTTGTATTTTCAAGATTATTCCAACACCTGTACGAGATTGGATATATGACCGTATCGCATTAAATCGTTATCGTCTATTCGGTAAATATGACTACTGTGCTCTACCATTACCAGGGAATGAGGCGTGTTTTTTAGATGCAAAAAGATAAGCTCACTCATGTTTCGTTGATTAGTAGGGTGCTATTGGGATTTTTGTTTATATACCATGGTTTGGTGCCCAAAATATTGTGGTTGAGTGCGGTCGAAGTACATTTGGTCTCTACTAGTGGTCTTGGTGTGCCTGCTAAGATAGCCTCACCCTTAGTGGGTATTGTTGAAATAGTTTTGGGTTGCGCAATCATATTTCTCAATAAGTCTAATATTCCTGTCTATATAGCCGTAGCCATTCTACTTTTACTATTACTCTCTGTAGCTGTAGCAAGTCCAATGTATTCGATAGGTGCATTCAATCCTATTACGACCAATATTCTAGGTCTGGGTTTTTGCTATCTGATTCTATTTGTAGATAAAGCATGAATGGTAACCAAAATAGGTGAAAATTTATTCGAAATTTCATACGTTGAAAAGACATGTCAATATACAGCACACGTTGTATCCTATAATTCAGTCTAATTGAAGTAATACTATAAAAAGAGAATGAAATGAATATCGAGCAAGAATTTTCAGAGAAAGTTCAAGAACATCTACAAGCACTCACTGCTAGTATGAAGCCAGTTTTAAAAGAATTAATCGGATATGATTATCCAAAAGAAGTGGTCAGTCTAGAGTTTGAAATATTTGCCGATGGATTCACACAAGGGTTCCCAGTTAGAGCTTTTTTTATGGATTCAAATGATTCTGAGTACTTTGTTTATATCAATGGTGAAGCTCAATATCCGTCGCCTGTTGAGCCAGAATTGTTAAAGATAGAGTATGTCTACCCTTATGAGCTTGAAGAGAAATATACTAATCAGGATGAAGATTTTGACCCATGGAGTATCGCCATTAATGAGCTTATTCAGTGGTTTTCGGAGTGCTGGAGAGAGATGGGTGGAGAGTCGTTTCAGTTAAAGGCAAACATTGCTCCTCATGATAATGATCAGGCGTATAACCTTGTAGACAGTAAGTGGGAAGAAAGATAGAAGTATAAGAGGGTATTCTATCAGGCAGAAGGTTACGAACGCTAATGTTGATGCTATAGTAAATACGGCCAAACTCTCATTGACAAGCGGTAGCGGTGTTGATGGTGCTATACATAAAGCTGCTGGGTCGAGTGTGCTCAAAGAGTTTTCAGCTTTGACAGACGTTTAAGGGTTAGCGAAGATTTGTTTAAAAATTATATACTTGAAAAATTGTATATAAATGAATTATGTAATCATACCTTAGGAGTAATAATGTCCATATTAAAAGAGTATAAAGAACCTAAGGATATGTTAGAGAAGTTATTACGTGAAGGTGAAAGAACGTGGAAATCTGAAGATCTACAGGAAAAATCCGATCACTTTTTTAATTTTTGCGTAACCTCTGTATCTCTTCGAGATTGGTGTATTGCATACTTGAATTTAGATAGTGTTGAACAGTCAAAGTTTTAT
The DNA here is from genome assembly GCF_015351755.1 of Psychrobacter sp. N25K4-3-2. Classification (NCBI taxonomy): domain Bacteria; kingdom Pseudomonadati; phylum Pseudomonadota; class Gammaproteobacteria; order Moraxellales; family Moraxellaceae; genus Psychrobacter; species Psychrobacter sp. N25K4-3-2. The sequence continues at coordinate 689,527 of NZ_JADKLX010000002.1, read as the reverse complement.
AAGATGCATTCTAAAAATGAGTGGCTGAATTATTGTGCTTCGATTGCAAACTTGTCAAAGCATTTTAAATTACGTGAAGGACGCAAGTCATCTGTTTTATCAGTTAATTCTAAAGTGTCAACGTTAGTAGCATTAGGTGCTGATGGTAAGATAATTGAAGGATTGAAAAAAAAGAGAGTCTCCTTTGATGTTCAAAATTCAAATAGTGATATAAAAGACTTAATGCTAGTACTGATTAACTGTCTATCCCAATGGGAAAAAATATTTTCCGACTACAGGATACCTGCACCTAATTCGGACTTGAAAATTCGAGCATTTCTTGAAGAATATTATCCTGAAAATACTGAGTAACTATTATTTAATTTAGAAGATTATTAAAGATATAAGCTATATTTTAACAACCATTAAAGAGAACCCCATGACCACATCAAAAGTAACCTACCAAGGCAATTTACGCACCACAGCCATTCATTTGCAATCAAACAATGAAATAATTACCGATGCGCCTATCGATAATCAGGGTAAGGGTGAAGCCTTTTCACCGACTGATTTATTGGCGACCAGCTTAGCCAGTTGTATGTTGACCATTATCGGTATCAAAGCTCGTGATATGGATATCGATATTTCAGGTACTACCGCTGACGTAACTAAAGTAATGGCTGCCAAACCAAGGCGGGTGAGTGAAATACACGTTGTGGTCAATTTTTCGAAGGCATTGGATGAGAGTACCTTAAAGCGATTTTATAAAACAGCGTTGACATGCCCAGTAGGCAATAGCTTAGATCCTGCTATTACTCAAAATCTAGTATTTAACAATGGCACAGAAGCCTGATATGTCTACTAAGACCTTACTCATCGTGGCTCATGCGCCATCGCCCAATACTCAGAAATTAGCGCAGGCAGCCTATGACGGTGCCAATCATCCTGATATAGATATCACTGTCATTTTGAAATCTCCGCAGGATACGCAGCCTGAAGACGTGCTGGCTGCTGATGCATTACTGCTAGGCACAACGGAAAATCTAGCGTATATGGCAGGGCTGACCAAGGATTTCTTTGATCGCTGCTACTATCCTGTGTTAGAAGAGAAGCAGGGCATGCCATTTGCGGTATATATACGGGCAGGGCATGATGGTACAGGTACCAAGCTTGCGCTCAAAACGATTACAACGGGTCTACGTTGGTCATGGATTCAAGAGGCGCTGATACTACAAGGCGATTGGCAAGACAGCTTTGCTGAGCAAGTAGAAGAGCTTGCTATGACGCTTGCTGCTGGGGTAGAGGCAGGTATCTACTAGTAGTCAGTTGTTTGGTAGTCAGGTAGTATTAGACAGCGCTTGTTAATCTACTGCTATCAATACTGAGAGCATAATAGACGGTTTGGGAGGATAGTGATGCATGACGATAATTTGGAGAGTGATAATCCAAATAATAAAGTAGATATTTCTGCATTGCCGTTTTCTCAAGCGTGTGAGAATAATAAACAGCCTATTTTAGAATTACTTCAAACAGAGCTACAAGGCTTTAATCATGTATTAGAGATTGGTTCTGGGACAGGTCAGCATAGTGTCTACTTTGCGCCTCATTTGTCACATTTAAAATGGCAAACTAGTGATGTCACTGGTAATCATCGCCATATAATCTCTTGGCACAATGCGTATCCTGCACCCAATCTATATTCGCCATTAGCGTTTGATTTGGCGCATGACTCAGTACCTGTTAGTAGTCATTTAGATAACAGTCATTTAAATAGCAGTCATGTAGACAAACCTTATGATGTGATATTTACAGCCAATACTTTGCATATCATTAGCTGGGCTTTGGTGGAGCGGTTATTTACATTGGTTAGTGATGCGCTACCTGTTGACGGTAAGCTGATTATATATGGCCCATTTAACGAAGATGGCAAATATACTAGTGAGGGGAATCAGCGATTTGATGCGATGTTGAGAGCAGGTAATCCTGATAGCGGCATTTGCGATAAAGAAGATGTCGTTAGTTTAGCAAATGCTCATCATTTACAACTTTCTAAAACGTATGCGATGCCTGCTAATAATCAACTATTGGTATTTCAGAAGCGCTAATTTTTTAAAGCGTCAGCAAAAACTAAATAAATAAAAAGACACCTTAATGGATCATTATTAGATCTTAATTGAGGTGTCTTTTTGTTTGGGCTTGCTTATATTATTACTTATTCAACTTGTGCTGCTAGGTTATTTATATTCTTCTGCTAAAAAATCTAAGTAACGTTTCCAAGAGCGCTCATCGGCGCGGGCGTCATATCTATCGCTGCCAAATACGCTAAAGGCATGTGGTGCGCCGCTATAGGTAACCATCTCATGAGGTACTTTGGCTGCTTCTAAGGTTTTGCCCAAAGTCGCAAAGCTCTCTAGCGAGACAGATTGGTCAGCAGAGCCATGGAATACTAGGATTTCTCCCGTAGTTTTGTCATAGCTTTGACCGGTTGGAATGTCAAAGGCACCGTGGAAGGGTACAAAGGCTTTTTGCTCAAAGCCTGAGCGTGCTAGCTCTAATGCGACCGTACCGCCAAAACAATAGCCCATAGTCGTGCCTTTACGCACATCATTGCCTTGTAGTTGTCCAGCTGTTAATGCCCCTGCCAATATGCGTCGCATTTTATTACGATCATCATATAGCTCCCCAGTTAGGCGTTTGTTTTCTTCGATAGAAGTAGGGCGAATGCCTTGTCCAAACATATCGGCTGCCAATACGTTGTAGCCTTCAGCCGCTAACATGTCAGCACGTTTGCGCTCATAGTCAGTTAGACCGTCCCAATCGTGAATTAATAAGATAAAAGGTGCGTTTGGCTTATCTGCTTTGGCGTAATAGCCTTCGTACGCTTTATCATCGACCGTATAAGTTACGTTTTTGGTCGTGATAGCAGCAGCCGTTTGACTGAACGTTAATGCCATTAGACCCATTGACGCGCCTACTAGTAACGAGTGATAAGGTTTTTTAGTCGGGGAGCTTAGAGTTGGTAACATAGTAAGTAGCCTTATAGTTATATAAAAAATAGTCGCATCGTCAAACCCATATAAACCCGCTACATCGTCATCCTCGCTAACCATACTAATGTATAGCTTGCGCTCGGTTTTCTTGTATCGAAATTATCTAAATTCAACGATATAAAAAAGATAAATATAAGGCTAAAACCCTGCCAATTTATTTATCAATAGTCTCTGATACTTCATAAAAAGCATACATTAAAGAATAACTACATTACAAGATTCTATTGTTAACGTTTATGCGCCTTTAAGACCATCTAAAGCAGCTGGTTTATAGCGTCTATAGACCTTAACCAAACATCAACAAGGTTTACTATATACGCAACTATATTTGACTTATTTTTTGGGTAGTATAACTCCTAAGCCTATTATTCCTTTACGAATTTTAGTGCGGTATCAATTTAACGCTCGGCAATGCTGAAAACACAGACAAATAAATGACAGATGAAGTCACCACTATTTCAAAGGATATCAAACCTGTGTAGGCACTCTTTTAGTGATTTAAAAGAGCACTCTCAATCTATTAGCTAGGATTTTTTATGAATAATAATATCGATCATACGGACCCCGCCAAAGACATGAATACTGAACGTGGCAATGGTGGTGAAACCCATCAACGCGCAGGCGATGACACCAAAGTATTGACCACGCAACAAGGTGTGGCTATCGCTGATAATCAAAACTCTCTAAAAGCAGGCTCACGTGGGCCGACGTTATTAGAAGATTTCGTGCTACGTGAAAAAATCAATCATTTTGACCATGAGCGTATCCCTGAGCGTATCGTCCATGCTCGTGGTAGCGCAGCACACGGTTATTTTGAGCTGACAGAGTCACTAGAAGAATATACGACTGCGAAAGTGTTGACCGAAACAGGCAAGCAAACACCATTATTTACGCGTTTCTCAACGGTAGCAGGTAACAAAGGCTCAAAAGATACGCCACGTGATGTGCGCGGCTTTGCTGTGAAAATGTATACAGAAGAAGGTAACTGGGACATCGTTGGTAACAACATGCCAATCTTCTTTATTCAGGACGCGATGAAGTTTCCAGATTTGATTCACGCTGTAAAACCAGAACCAGATCGTGGCTTCCCGCAAGCGGCGTCTGCTCATGATACCTTTTGGGATTTTGTCTCACTAAGTCCTGAAACCATGCACAACCTAATCTGGCTGATGAGTGACCGTGGTCTGCCACGTAGCCTACGCATGATGGAAGGTTTTGGTATTCATAGCTATCGCTTGATTAATAAAGATGGCAAAAGTACCTTTGTACGTTTCCATTGGAAACCAGTACTGGGCGTACAGTCGACCACATGGGATGAAGCCGTGAAAATCTCAGGCGCTGATCCTGATTATCATCGCCGCGATTTGTTTGAATCAATCAACAACGGCGATTATCCTGAGTGGGAGTTTGGCGTACAGTTATTTACTGAAGAAGAAGCCAACGAATTCCCATTTGATCATCTCGATGCGACCAAACTGATTCCAGAAGAATTGGTGCCAGTAAAAGTCGTGGGTAAGATGGTATTGAACCGCTATCCAGATAACTTCTTTGCAGAAACTGAGCAAGTAGCGTTCTGCCCATCGCATCTGCCACCGGGTGTTGATTTTAGTAATGACCCATTATTACAAGGTCGTTTGTTCAGTTACTTAGACACGCAGCTATCGCGTCTCGGGTCACCGAACTTTGCACAGATTCCTATTAATGCGCCAAAATGTCCGTTTGCTAACAATCAGCAAGATGGTCATATGCAGATGCAAGTGCCTAAGACGCGTGTACTCTATGAGCCACAAAGCCTAGATCCAACTCGTCCGCGTGAAAGCGCTAAACGTGGCTTTAATTCGTTCCATGAGCAGTTAGATGATGGTGTAAAAGGTCGCGTACGTGATGAGAGCTTCGCTGATCATTACAGCCAGCCACGTATGTTCTACCGTAGTCAGACGGCTATTGAGCAAGCGCATATTGCTTCTGCTTATGCGTTTGAGCTGGGCAAAGTAGATACGGCGCATGTACGCACTCGTATGCTGAGTCATTTGATTCATATCGATGAAGATTTGGCCAATCGTGTAGCAACGGCGCTGGGTATGGAATTGCCAGAGCCTGCTGATGCCGCTGCACCTGTACAGGATATGGGAACGTCTAAAGCGGTACAAACGATTGGTCTAACGCCTGATACGCTAAAAGGTCGTATGATCGGTATTTTAGTTGCAGAAGGTTCTAACAGCAGTGAAGTCAAAAAATTCGAAGATGCTGCTAAAGCGCAGGGTGCTAGCGTCAAAATCGTAGCGCCTAATAAAGAAGTCGTATTGGATGATGGTACACGCATACAAGCTGACGAGCGCCTCGCTGGTGGTCCGTCAGTGATGTTTGATGCCGTGGTTAGTATCATTATGCCAGAGCAGGCTAAGAAGCTAGCAAAAGACAGTGCAGCGCTAGATTGGTTCAATGATGCTTATGCTCATTGCAAAGCCATTGCTTATTGCGGTGCGACCGATGAATTTATCTTAAGCAAGCTGCCGATTGAGAAAGATGAATTTGTGACGCCATTGGCTGAATTAGATACCTTTATTACCAATGCCAAGTCTCGTCTATGGGAACGTGAGCCAAAGGTTCGTGACCTTGCATAATCAATAGGTAGGTAATCTAGACTACGATTTCTCTTAAATACCAAATGTTTCCTTAAACCCAGCCTAAGCGCTGGGTTTTTGCTTTTTGATAATAAAGTGAGAGTGACCATGGATAAAACTATGCATGCAGTTGTTAACCGTTATTTATTAATCGTTATTAACTGCATTGTCTCTGTATACTGCATTGCTTTTGTATATAGTCACGAGCGTTCACTCAAAGTCGTTTTTTTTGGACTGACGGACGTTATACTAAAGATTGTCTATAAAATTGAATAAAAGCCTCACAATAGTAACGATGAATGAGGTAGGGAATACCAATGAGTTTATGTGAAATCGTACGTTTAGAAGGCTATATCCAGAGTACCTACCTTGCGGTATATCCGGATAAAATCATGCTGCTAGATGGTGGCTGCCGTACTGATGTGACGATGGTGCTTGATTATATTAAAACGACGCTAAAGCGACCGATCACTGATCTAAAAGTAGTGGTGGTCACACACATGCACCCTGATCATGCAGGCGGGGCAAATAAATTTCGACAAGAGACCGGCTGTCTGATTGTCTCAGCGGACAAGAAAGATCAGTGGTATAGCGGTATTGGCGGGCGAGCGATGCACTTCGTAGATATAAACCTAGGATATTATGTGGCCAGACGTCAAGGTCGACCATTTAAAAACCTGTATTATTCTGCAAGCTTGAAACCAGATATTACGGTAAAAGATGGTGAGCTTGTGCCAAAGTTTGATGAATGGCAAGTTTTAGAAACGCCGGGACATACGGATCGTGATTTGTCTTTATTTCACCTGCCTAGCCGTCAAGTATACACAGCTGATTTGATTATCAAGCTACGCCATAAATTCGTTGCACCCTTTCCTGTCTATGACCCTAAAACATACATCCAGTCTTTACACAAGATAAGAGATTTGAAACCCTCAATGGTGATGATGGCGCATGGCCGAGAGCTGGCTATGGACACAGCAGATTTTGATCATTTTATTGCCCAAGCGCCTAAGCATCCACGTACGATTAAGGATACGATCAAGCATAAATTGCTATGGAGAAAAGGAGGTAGCTTTAGACGCTTCAAGCGTAGGCGTGATTGATATAGTCAGAGCACTTTTAAACCGCTACGGTGTTATCCGTCCTAGATGTACTCAGTGTACTATCTGCGGTCGGTTGCCTTGTAGCGATTCTAAAATTCCTTGACTATAGCTATCAACGCTCATAAAAAGACAGTCGAAAAAAAGCCCAATCACAAAATGACTGGGCTTTCTAAATATGGTGGGCTGTCCGCGACTCGAACGCGGGACCAATTGATTAAAAGTCAACTGCTCTACCAACTGAGCTAACAACCCTGAAGAGTGTATAAAAAGCATTTGCTTTTTAACTCTGCAAAAGAAAATCCTATGTAACGAACTTTCTAAAAACTAAACATCTTAACGATGTCTTTTAAACTTATCTTTATTGGTCTACTACCGGATAGGGCAGAACGATTAATAAAGAGCAAACTAAATATGGTGGGCTGTCCGCGACTCGAACGCGGGACCAATTGATTAAAAGTCAACTGCTCTACCAACTGAGCTAACAACCCTAACGTTTAAAGTGTTTGTATCCCTAAACGTGAGAGCACATTATATATATAATTAAGACAATTACAACCCCGTATTAGGAAAAAAGTGTAAATCTCTCGTAAAACTACATATTTCTTTGATTTTTTATCATCATTTCGATATTTCGTACTGAATATTTGGCCAAGACGCTCAGGTGTCTAGGTATTAATCCCGAGACAGTGCCTCTACAGGATCCAATTTGGCTGCATTGCGCGCGGGCAAGAAACCGAAAATAACACCAATCAGCGTCGAGCAGACAAAAGCGGCAATGATAGAGGTCGGTGAGTAAATGACTTTAAAGTTATCACCGCCAACACGATTGATCAGCTCACCAATAGCAAATGCTAAGCCAATGCCTAGCAAACCACCTAAAATACAAACCAAGATAGCTTCAATCAAAAACTGCTGCATGATGTCGTTTTGACGTGCTCCTACAGCCATACGTACACCAATCTCATTGGTGCGCTCGGTGACAGACACCAGCATGATGTTCATGACCCCAATACCGCCAACTATCAGTGAAATGACAGCAACAGATGATATCAATAGCGTCAAAGCACCAGTTGTCGATTCGATCGTTTGACGAATAGAGTCTGAATTACGTAACTCAAAGTCATCTTTGCCATGGCGACTCTCTATCAAGTCAGAAATGGCAGTCTCTGCGGCACTAGAGGAGATACTATCATCTAACAACGCCACAAAGCGGTCAATATTGGTGCTACCAGTAACACGCGACATCACTGTTGTATAAGGCATATAGATAGTAGGCGTCGTCACACTGGGACCAAAGCCGCCATCGCTCTCTTCGAGTACGCCAATCACACGTCCGGGCACGCTGCCAACCAATATTACTTCACCAATGGGGTTATCAATATCTGCAAAAAAGGTCTGTTTGGCATTGTCATCGATGATGATATCTTGACTACGTAATGTGATACTTTTTGCATCAAACCCTTGACCCAATACCAATGTCTCACCAGTGACGGTTAGATAGTCTTCACCAACGCCATTGACCGTGGCATCCTCTTGTATACTTCGATAACGGACACTAGAGTTGGCATTCACTTGAGGGCTAACGCTGATAATATATGGCTGATTGCCGACCGCTTCTGCGTCTTCTGGGGTCAGGTTGTCATCGTTGTAACGGCGTCTAGGGTCGCCTCTAGGGTAGCCATCATTGACAGTGATGGTATTAGTACCTAACGAGCTGATATTAGCCAAAATCTGCTGCTGAGAGCCTTGACCTAAGCCTACGATAGACACGACAGCAGCGATACCAATAATGATACCCAACATGGTCAACAAGGTACGCATTTTATGCGCACGCATAGCAAGCAATGACATCTTAAACGCTTCAAGCAGTCGATCAACAAAGCTACCAAAGGCACTTTTTCGATGTTCACCAAGGATAGACTCTGGTTTTTTGTCTGTGTGCTTGTAATGCTCAGTTTGATAGTCAGCGATGACATGGCCATCTTTTAGCTCAATCACACGCTCCGCTTGTGCCGCTAGCTTTGGATCATGAGTAACCATGATAATGGTATGACCTTGTGCGCTGAGGTCATGTAATATCGCCATGACATCTTCGCCAGACTTACTGTCTAGGGCACCAGTTGGCTCATCTGCCAAGATCACGTCACCACCATTCATCAGTGCACGAGCAACAGAAACACGCTGCTGCTGTCCACCTGAGAGCTGGTTAGGGCGGTTATTGACCTTATTGCCAAGGCCGAGGTCAGTTAGTAATTTCTCAGCACGATTGGTGCGTGCCTCGGTATCCATGCCAGCATATACGGCAGGAACTGCTACATTGTCTTTGGCGCTAATGTCACCAAGCAGATGATAACGCTGAAAAATAAAACCAAAGTGTTCACGGCGTAGTTCAGCGAGCTCGTCAGCATCAAGCTTGCGTGCTGACTTACCATATATTTTATAGTCGCCAGCCGTCGCCTGATCGAGACAGCCCAAGATATTCATCAAGGTGGACTTACCAGAGCCAGACTGCCCAATGATTGCCACCATTTCGCCTTGATTGATAGTTAGATTGATATCATGCAAGACGCGAATGGTTTGCTCACCAGCAGGGAACTCTCTGATAATTCCAGACAGCTCCATAATAGGCTTGCCTGATGCAGAGTGGTTAGCGGTCTTAGTTTTTGCCAAGTTATCTAAGTTATTTGAAGGGTTAGCAGTAGTGTGTGACTCTAAGTTTTGAGCCGTATTATTTTCAGAGTTATCTTCAGTCGGCGGTTTAGGAGATTGAGATATAGTCATAGCAGTGTCTTTAATAAAGGCTAATAAGCGTTATAGTGTTGTTATGAAAGGGCTACGATATTTGACAAGCCCTTTTTTATTCAACATAGTCAAAGAACAAGTTACATTCGAGGTCCACCAGGGATACGGCCGCTACCTGATTTCTTACCGCTTTCTTCACTGATGATGACTTCTTCCCCTTCTTTCAAACCACTTAGAATTTGCGCATTTACCCGGTTATCAATACCGACTTCTACAGTACGCTCTTCTACGGTTCCGTCATCTTTTAATACACGTACAAACTTGCCCGTGGCTGCTTTGCCTTTTTCTTTACCTTTAGCGCGCTTCTCTTGTATCACTGTTGACGGTACTAATAGCGCATTTTTGGCTTCATTGACGATGATATAAATCTGCGCCGTCATATCAATTCGAAACAAGCGGTCAGGGTTTGGTACTTCTACGTAGCCGACATAATAGATAGCAGCGTCTGTCGAGCTGGTACTACTGATTTGCTCTGGGGCAGGTTCGATAGCGGTTAATGTCGCATCATACTGCTTATCTGGATTACCAATGATATTGAAATAAGCGGGCATACCAGCATTGACGTTAATGACATCAGCTTCTGAGATTTGTGCATTGATACGTACGGTCGATAAATCTGCTAGCGTCACCAATGTTGGCGCCGTTTGGTTGGCATTCACGGTGGTGCCTTGTTCAGTCGTAATAGAAACGACAGTACCTGATATCGGCGCACGAATCGTGGTATAGCTCAGGTCTTCTTCAGCAGTACTCACATTGGTTCGTGATTTGCGTAACGCTGCTTGCTGACTATTGATATTGGCTTCAGTAGTCGCAATGGCTGCTTTTGCCGTATCAATAGCTGCAGCTGCATTAGCAACGGCTGCTTTTGCTGTCTCAACGCTGGTCGCTTGGGTGTCGTATTCTTGCTGCGAGATAGCGTCGATCGCGACTAAATTCTGCAAACGCGCAAAATCAGACTGGGCTTGTTTGAGCTCAGACTGACGGCTGGCAAGATCGGCATAGGCACTTTTTAGACTGGCTTGTTTGCTCAACGATTCCGCTTGGGCACTTTGTAGCGCCGCTTCGCTTTGCTCAAGGGTGGCTTGTTCATTACTCAGGCTATTCTTCTGAGTCACTTGATCAATCTGCGCAATCAAATCGCCTTGCTTCACTTCATCGCCGACTTCAACGTACAGGCGTTTTACTTCACCAGATACCTGTGCCCCTACATCGACGGTATTTAACGCTTTCACTTTACCCGATGCCATGACATTGTTTTCAATATCACCGACCTCAACGGTTGCGGTTAAGTAGTTAGGTGTGGTTTCTTCTGGTTTTAAAAAAGTATAGGCCAAAGCCCCTAATGCTACGATAATTAAGGTAATGACACCCCATTTGATAGCAGCCTTTTTGCTTATTTTGCGCATGACAACAATCCAATCACAATTAAATCAAGTGTAGATATAGTAGAGACTTCATCTATAAAAGGGAATGTTAATTAGTTTACGAAAGGTTAAGGTAGCTAAGCATAGAGATAGGTACAGAAAATAAACGCTTACTAAAAACAATAAGGCGAAAATTATAGGAGAACAAGATAGGGTAGTAAAATCTGGACTTATAGTGTTCAAACCTATAAGTCAGTAAGAGAGGAGATGGTTAACTGGTTAATAAGCGAAACAATAGAAGGTGGTGACAGACTAATTTTAGCGCATCGCAAATAAACGCTTACCTGCTAGCTCTAATGCTGCTTGTAGTAATAGCTCCCATGCGGGCTGGCGAATAAGCCCCTTAATCGCTTGATCACAACGATACAGCAGCGCAGGCCATTCAGCCGTTTGCACTTTTGCTTGGCGGCGGCAGGCTTGTTGATATAATCCTTGCTTGCTACGCCAAATACCCAGTGCTTGCGGATCTTGGCCATCCATTAATTGTATGATTTGGCGCATGTCTTTGCTGATTGCCCACAGTACCAAGGTCGTCGGCTCATCAGTGGCTTTCAGCTGAAAAATGATTTTTGCCACTTGTGCGCTATTGCCTGTCAGCATCGCATCGGACAGATCAAAGACACTGAATTGGGCGTCGCTGACCAAGGCGGCTTGAAGATCCTTGATATCCAATGCTACGTTTGGCGCGGTCGTTGTAGACTGATTACTGCCTTCGTGAGTTGAGTCATGACTACTAGCATCCAACTGCGGCGCAAATAAATAAGACAGCCGCCATAAGGTTTGATAGGCGCTTAACAGGTGATGCTCGGTGTGTGACATGAGCAATTGCCACGCTTCTTGCGACAGCCTGAGTCCAAACTGCTGGGCTTGAATCTGCAACAGCTGCTGGCGTTGCTGTTCATTGTATAAATTGCAATCAATGACGTGACCGTACTGGGCAAATGGCGCAAACCACTTGCTGCTTTGCGCTCGTTTGTCTTGTTTGGGCGTCAACCATAATAAACTATGACTGTGCGCCCCTGTTTGTGCCTCAACGGCAAAGCGCTCAAGCTCAGCGATAACCGATTTGTCTGGTTTATGATTGCCGGTCACGATCAGCGCGCTAGCATCATCAAATAGAGATTGACTGCCAAGCTCTGACAGTACTTCTTGCCAGCTCTTAACTGATATCAGTTCTATACGTTTAATCGCGTAATTTTGTGCACGCCAATGCGGACGCAAGGCGTCAATCAGCCACTGACTTAGTAAGGGCTCATCTCCATGTGCCAGCCACAAGCCAGCTACTGCCACGGATGACTGTAGTAGTTTGGGATAGGCTTGTATAAAAGTATCTTGCATAGACTAATGAGAACACAGGTTTATGAGGATGGATGTGCAGAATGCCGTACGCTAAATATTAAGGGTTTGGTGCGTTTGGTACGATAACTGCCGTAGATGCTGACCCTATTTGTGATGGTGTATTGGCGCTGGTAGGGGCGACTCTAGGCAGAGCAATGGCGACATACTGATCAGTGATACGGCGTGCCAAGCTGTCATAGAGCCAGTCACGAACTTGGTCGCCTTGCTGGTCATCGGTACTGACCGATGCTTCATTATACTGGTAGCTGCGCTCAACTTGGATGGGGTTGGTCAGCGTCACAACTTTGCCGTTTTGTAAGGCTTGGTAGCTGACATCTGCTGATATTACCAAGCGAATTTCTGTCAAAACGCCGACCAATTCATAACGCTTAAAGCGTATATTATTGACGCTAATCGCGGCAATGGGTTCCGCTGTAGCGTTTTTATTGTTATTGGTGACATCAGCCGAGGTCATATTATCAGTCACCTCGACACCCAAGGCCTCTAGGCGTCGTGTCAATGGTAACTTTAGTGGGAAGGAGGTACGATTGTCTTCGATAATGACTGCTGTTTTAGCAACATCAAATAGCATCGGCGTGTCATAACCTCGTAGCTGAAAGCCACAGCCGCTAAGCGCTGCTGTCGATCCAAGCACAGCAAACAGTGGCAAGCTTGTGAGTAATGCTGTCGCTAGCTTCTGTCCACTAGACTTTTTTGCCATATTGCATTGCCCACTTGGCTTACTTAATTTTGTTTGAGATGACTGCACAGCTCGATGCTTATACGACATAATCGCTATCCTTATGTTGATAAAAAGGCTTAAAACACTAAGTTTAAAAAGGTCTAGCCTGCAACCACGATATTGACCAGTTTATTCGGTACGACGATTTCTTTTTTGATTTCACCGGTCAAGAATTTTGCCACACTGTCCATCGCGCGTGCTTGCGCTTTTAGTTGTTCAGGGTCGCTGTTCGGCGCGACATCCATCTTACCGCGCATTTTACCATTGACCTGTACCACCATCGTGATCATATCCTGTACTAGCGCACTTTCATCCACGGTTGGGTAGTTTAGGGTTAATGTATCGAGCCCTAGCTGCTCAAGTAAATGCTCGCCTGCATGCGGCGCATAGACTGATAGCATAATGAGCAAATCAATCAGCGCTTCGTGCTGGACTTGTAGATTTTGTTCACTATCGGCTTTAAAGCTCGAAAGTTCGTTGGCAAGTTCCATGAGGCTTGATACGGGGGTGTTTAGCGCCAGACGATCGCCTAAATCACTATCAATCTTGGCAATAGTTTCATGGGTCTTACGGCGTAAGTTTTTCGCTTCTTTACTTAAGCCATCCGTATTAAAGGCGGCATTGTTTAGCGTCTCAAAGCTTAGGTTTGCTTCGGTGAGCGCTTGCATATGCTCAGTAGCAATGCGCCATACTTTTTTAACGAAATTATAAGGGCCTTTTAGCGCGTCATCTGACCATTCTAGCGTTTGATCGGCAGGCGCAGTAAATAGGGTATAAAGGCGAACCGTATCAGCGCCATACTTATCAATGGTGATTTGTGGGTCAACACCATTGTTCTTTGACTTAGACATTTTTTCAATTTTGCCAATGGTCACTGGCTGACCATCTAATTTTAAAATGGCTTTAATCGGTTGACCACGTTCGTTGTAGTCAATATCAATATCTTCTGCAAAATAATAGGTCGTGCTGCCATCGGCATTAACACGGTAAAAAGTACCGGCAAGCACCATGCCTTGAGTCATAAGGTTGGCAAATGGCTCATCGCCTGACACCAGTGACTCATCGCGCATGAGCTTATGGAAGAAACGTGCATATAGTAAATGCATGACCGCGTGCTCTACACCGCCAACATATTGATCGACCGGCAGCCATTTATTAGCAGCAGACTTGTTGACCATGTTTTGTGCATCATTCGGACTGGCAAAACGCGCATAGTACCAGCTTGACTCCACAAAGGTATCAAAGGTATCGGTTTCGCGCTCAGCAGGGTTGCCACATTTCGGGCAAGTGGTATTCACAAATTCTGGAATGTTTTTGAGTGGGTTACCGCGCCCATCAGGGACGACGTCAGTCGGCAATACTACTGGCAAATCTTGCTCTTCGACTGGTACGGTGCCGCAATGTTCACAGTTGACCATTGGAATAGGACAACCCCAATAGCGCTGGCGAGAGACGCCCCAATCGCGGAGACGATATTGGATCTTTTTCTTCGCAAGTTCCTGTGGTTCAAGTTTGGCTAGTATCGCTTCAAACGCTTGCTCAAAGTTCAAGCCGTCAAATTCACCTGAATTGATCAAAATATTGCGCTCAGTATAGGCAAGATTTGGCTCAGAACCATCTGTTTTGGCTTCGGCGACAACAGACTCAGTATGACCAACAGGAGACTGGATAACTTGTTTGATAGGCAAGTCATATTTAACGGCAAACTCATAATCGCGTTCGTCATGTGCCGGTACTGCCATGACTGCGCCAGAGCCGTAGCTCATCAGCACATAGTTGGCAACCCAAACAGGCACTTCTTCGCCAGTCAGTGGATGCGTCACGGTGAGACCAGTGTCCATACCGATTTTTTCTGCTTTGGCTAGGTCTGCTTCCGCGACTGAACCCTTTTTGCAAAGCGCACAAAACGCAGCAATCGTTTCATCGTGCTCAGCCGCATACTGCGCCAATGGGTGCTCTGCGGCAACCGCTACATAAGTGACGCCCATCAAAGTATCGGGACGGGTAGTAAAGACGTCTAAGCTATTGGCTTGGCCGGCAAGCTCATAAGGGAAGTGTACTTCCATACCCGCACTACGACCAATCCAGTTGCGCTGCATGGTCAGTACTTCTGATGGCCAGTGACCTTCTAATTGATCCAAATCATCAAGCAATTCATCAGCATAATCGGTGATATTAAAGTAATACATCGGGATGTCGCGTTTTTCGACCGCAGCGCCACTACGCCAGCCTTTACCATCGATGACTTGCTCGTTGGCTAAAACTGTATTATCAATCGGATCCCAATTGACCGTCGCCAGCTTCTTATAGACCAAGCCTTTTTTGTATAACTGTAAAAACAACCACTGCTCCCATTGATAATACTCAGGGCTACAAGTGGCAAATTCACGCGACCAGTCAATAGACAAGCCAAGCAATTTTAGCTGCGCGCGCATGCTATCAATATTAGCGAACGTCCATTTTGCAGGCGGCGTCTGATTGGCAATCGCGGCATTTTCAGCGGGCAAGCCAAAACCGTCCCAGCCCATTGGCTGCATGACTTCATAGCCTTTGAGGCGATAGTAACGGCTCAGCACATCTGAGATGGTATAGTTACGCACGTGACCCATGTGCAGCTTGCCGCTTGGGTAAGGGAACATCGACAGCATATAGCGACTTGGCTTATCGCTAGGCTCGTTGCCCACTTCATAACGCTTATCCGTTGCCCATTTGGCTTGTTGCGCGGCTTCAATTAGCTGCGGCTGATAGTAGGTGCTGTCATTGGTATGATTAGTATTAGAAGGTTCTGCTGTCACGGCGTTGCTCATAGTCGGCTCGAAATTGATTAATACGAATAAATTGGGTGAAATTTCACAATGCCATAGCATAGCGTAATTTGGCAAAAATTGCGACGATATGATGGTGCGCTTGCTCGATATGTTTGATGTTTTAAAAACTAACGATGGCTAAGTTTCCGCTCTCATGCTCGGTAGTGTTCGGTATAATAAAGACAATAATGATAATTGACTTGGAGCTTATATGACCATCACCATTTACGGTATCAAATCTTGTAGCACGATGAAAAAAGCTTTTACTAAGCTTGATGAGCTGAATGTAGGTTATGATTTTCATGATTATAAAAAACAAGGCATCGATAGAGAGAGCGTCCAGCGTTGGGTAAAAGAGTTAGGTATTGATAAAGTGCTCAACAAGCGCGGCACCACATGGCGCAAACTAACCGATGAGCAAAAGCAAGCTGCTGATGATAATGTAAATAATGCTATTGATTTACTTGTCGAAAATACCAGTATGATTAAACGTCCAATTGTAGAAGGTCAGATCGACGATAAAAATCAAGCTCAGCAAATACTATTATGCGGCTTTGATGCCACTGAATTTGAGGCAAATTTTCAATAAAAAGCTATCACTTTGGTGAATTATAAACTATGCTACTTATTAGTAGAATTAAGTTTGTTCGTTTGTAATAATCAAGGATAAGATTATGAAAAATTTATTGTTAATGGCAGCGTTGGCGGTGAGCCCTTTAATGGTTACAAGTGTGCAAGCAGCTGACTCGTCTACCAAAATTACCTTTGCAGATAATAGCTATTGCGGCAGTTTTACCGGTAATATTAAAAATGGTAAAGTGTTTCGCTTGTGGCTCATGCCAGATCAAAATCTGGTCATTCACAATGTGGGTGACGATCGTATCAATGTTGCTTATGTCACAGGGCCAAATGGTCGCCTCGATGGTGACCGTTACGAAGATAGCACTTCTTATTTTACCGAGCGTAAAGGCAATCACCATATGAAAGTATACGGGAATAGTAGTTATAGTTCCGTAGAGTTCTGCGCTTATTAGGGTCCGTTTAGCAATCAGCAGTCCTAATATTTGAATGTTCAACAGACCCGAAAATTATTTGGCTATGATTTGATTTCATAGCATTCAATCAATAAAGCCCGAACTTAGCATTGTCTAGGTTCGGGCTTCGTTTTTCATATATCTGATTTGGTTAGTTGCTTGTTAGATCACCGTAGAATCTATCTCACGACTAATCAGCGTGCCGACACCTTCGTTGGTGAAAATCTCTAACAGCGTCGCATGAGGCACACGACCATCAACGATAACCGCACTTTTTACGCCACTGCGCACTGCATTTAGCGCACATTGAATTTTCGGAATCATACCACCTGAGATAGTGCCGTCTTCAATCAAACTGTCCACTTTCTTTGGCGTTAGTCCGGTGACGACCTCGCCGTCACGACCCAATACCCCTTTGATATTGGTCAATAGCATGAGCTTTTCTGCTTGCAAAAATTCAGCAACTTTACCCGCGACCAAATCGGCATTGATATTATAGGTATTGCCTTCGCTGTCGACCCCAAGTGGCGCAATCACAGGAATGAAATCAGACGCAATTAGCATATTAATCACATCTTTATTGACGCTGACCACATCACCGACAAACCCTAAATCGACAGGCACAGCGATACCATCTGCACCAATTTTTTCCATCATTAGTTTTTTGGCTAAGATTAAGTTGGCATCTTTACCCGTCAGACCAATCGCGCGGCCACCGTGCTTATTGATTAAGCTGACGATAGATTTATTGACGCTACCGCCCAATACCATCTCGACGATATCCATCGTGCTCTTGTCCGTAACGCGCATCCCATCGATACGGTTGGACTGGCGACCGAGCTCTTTTAGTAGATTGTCTACCTGTGGGCCACCGCCATGTACGACGACAGGGTGTATACCGACGGTTTTTAGCAAAACGATATCACGAGCAAATGAGCTCTCAAGCTCAGGGTCGGTCATGGCGTTACCACCGTATTTGACCACAATGAGCTTATCCACAAAGCGCTGGATATAAGGCAGTGCTGTGGTTAATACTTCAGCGGTATTTTTGGCTTCATCCAAATTAAGCGTCATGACAAGCTCCTAAAATTTAGTTCTAAAAGAGATGGGTTTAAAAAGTTGGTTTATTACGGCTGACTATCGTTAGACAGGCTTATCTTAGGGCGTGTTGAACATTCACAAATAGGCACTGCTGATTGCGAAAACTGTTCTAGACAAGGCGTAAAACGACGGTAATGCTCATGCCTTAACTAGGTTTACAACGCAGCATAGGGCAGTTTTCGCATCAGCTCGAAGAGATAGGTCTATTTTTTGCCATTTCATGGTTAAAAATAGACGCTTAGAATGACTAAACTTACTGTTTTAACGTCGAACTGTCTAAAAAATAGTCTCTGTCAGTGCCATGGTCGAATGTTCAACACGCCCTAATTATTCTCAGATATGCTTGTCTTTATAATGATAAAAAACAATTTATACAAGGATTGGTAGCGAGATTTTATGTCAGCGGCTAGGCAATGATGATAATGAAACAAGTTAATTCAATCAAAGTCAGCTTGAAGAGCTATTCAGAGAGAAGTGCTGCAATCTGCTCTGCCAAGTGTTTATCAAATGGGCGACATAGCGCGACGAAGCGGGCTTGTATGTCTTTCAAATCTGTAAGGCTGTCACCAGCAAAGCGCACGGTCAAATGATGACTGGTGTTTGATTGGCGTAATACACCAAAACCATGAGCAAAATCTAAGCGCACGCCATCAATACAGGTCAGCTGCGTGCCGCTCGGTAATAACTGCTTTGCTTGTGCTAAGGTTGTGTGCTTGACGCTCGACGATACACAAGCGCATTGTGATGAGACATAAGCCGCAGTCAAGGCGCTGTCGAGGTCATCAGAAGACGCGGCAACCAAACACTGCAAATAACAACAAAATTCTGCCAATTGTTGCACGACTGGGCACTGCAAAGGCGCTCTACTGGGTAAAGGTAAATAATGATCTGCTGTACTGACCAACATCGGTAATTGATGGGTAATATCAGTCAAGCGAATAGGGCGTGACTGCTCAATCGGCTCACCCCATAAACCAACAGCAGCCGATGATTTGTCACGATGCATCGCTGTATAGGCCAACCAATGTAGTAGGCGCAAGCCCGCGTACATCGCATCATCATGAGCAGTAAAATAACCATCGTTAAAAATAAAGTGCCCAGACAATTCGCCTGCGAATAAGATTTGGCTGTCATCGGCCTGTAGCTGTTGACGCATTAAACTACTGCCAGTTTTACTCAGGATTGGAGTCGCTCCCAAATCGCTTAAGAGAATAGGCAGATGGTGTGAGCATTTAATATCGAACAGCACTTGCGGGGATGCAGTATGAGTTTGCCACGTCTCTGGACGCTCGCTCATGGCGACTGAGGCGAGCAAATACAGCAGATGATCGGGCATGACTATTTTACCACTGTTATCGACGATCATCAGTCTATCGCCATCACCGTCGAATGCTAGACCAATATCAGCAGTATTAACGATGACATTTTGTTGCAACTCTGCCAATCGATTCGGCTCAGTAGGGTCAGGGTTACCCATGGGGAAATTACCATCAGGGGTGTCATTGATGATGATGACGCGCTGGCAAAAAGTGGTAAATAAGGGCAGGGCAATCCTGCTAGTGGCCCCATGCATACAATCAATAACGATGGTGAGATCAAGCTTTTTAAAGGTTCGTTTGTTACTAGCCGATAGGTTTTGCTCGGGATAAATACTGACAAATACCTCGGCAATGGCATCAATATAAGGCGTTGCCACAGTGTCAGTCGGCAAGCCAATGACCGATAGCATTGAAGTTGCCTGTTTGTCATTACTTTGGCTAGCACTTGGAAGCTTAAGGCTGTCACTATTACTGTCGATCTGATTGTGGTGTTGGTTGCTATCAAACGCTATCAAATCTTGATAAAGCATCTGAATATCTTTAGCACTAGGAGAAGTATTACCGACCAGCCATTTGAGACCTAAGATGCCTTTTGCAGAATGACTGGCGGTGACCATGATGCCATGTCCAGCGTATTGCTCGGTCCAAAATGCCATCATCGGTGTCGTAATCAACCCTAAGTTAATTACTTGGAGGCCTTGCTTTTGTAGGATCGATGCCAACGACTGAGCCATACTGTCACTACCACAGCGCACATCATAGCCGATGATGACCGTGGTTTCTTTCGGCTTATGATGGGGTTTAACGTTGCTGTTAGCAATGGGGCTGTTAGCAATGGGGCTGTTAGAAATATGGCTATTAGTAATGGGGCTATTAGTAATGGGGCTATTAGCAATAGGTTTGCTACGTTGTTTCGCATTATGGTTTTTATAAAGTCGCACAAATGCGGCGCCCAAAGCCTGTATAAAATCCGGAGTAAAGTACTGCTCGTCGCCGCGAATATCGTAAGCACGAAATAAGGATTGCTGCGTCGCAAAAAACGGCATGGCTTTACTCTCCTTATCGTCGTGGTTGATATTGTCGTGATACATGCAAAATGGCTAGCCAATGATTATCTATACAGTGACTATCTATACAGATTAATCGTCTTAGTGACGACCCGAATGTCCAAACCCGCCAGCACCGCGTACGCTTTCGTCACTGAATTCTGCGACAACTTCAAACTCAGGACGGGCGACAGGCACTACGATATATTGCGCCATACGTTCTGCTGGACTGAGTACAAAGTCTTCATTGCTACGATTCCAGATACTAACCATCAGCTCACCTTGGTAGTCCGCATCAATTAATCCGACCAAGTTACCCAAGACGATACCGTGCTTATGCCCAAGCCCTGAGCGCGGCAAAATCATACCGGCATAGTTGGGGTCTTGAATATACACAGCGAGACCAGTACCGATCAAATGCGTTGTGCCTGCTTTAATGGTCAAAGGCTCGTCAATACAAGCACGTAAGTCGATACCAGCACTGCCATCGGTGGCACGAGTCGGTAAGGAAAACGCTTTATCTTCAACGATTTTAGGATTTAACACTTTTACTTGTACAGCTTGCATAACGCACTCACTTAACGATTTGATGGTTTTTAAATTGTGATTTTGAACAAAAGTTATTCAAGATTTCTATGTAACAAGACCTCTATGTAAATAGCAGTTCTATATGTTGACTGGGTAATTATTGATTCAGTCACTTAATATTCAATTAAAGTATCAGCACACTCGCCAAACCTAAGAATGACATAAAGCCGACGATATCGGTTACTGTGGTCAAAATAACGGAAGCAGATAGCGCAGGGTCGATATTCATCCGCTTTAGCATCAGCGGTATACTAATACCTGAAACGTTAGCGGCGGTCATGTTAATTGCAATCGCAAAGCCAATCACGGCGCTGATTTTGATATCATCAAACCATAATTGAGCAATAAATGCCATGATTATCGCCCAAATGATACCGTTTATCGCACCAACCCACAGTTCTTTGTTTAGGAGCCAGACACGGTTAGAACCACCAATTTGACCCATTGCCATACCACGGATGACAACCGTAAGTGTCTGCGAGCCAGCGATACCGCCCATACTGGCGACTACTGGCATGAGGATTGCCAGTGCTACCACCTTTGCCAATACTTCCTCAAACTGTCCAATCACCGCTGCCGCTAAAAGCGCGGTACACAAGTTGATGCCCAGCCAAATACTACGGCTTTTGGCACTGGTTAGGATGGGTGCAAACAACTCTTCATCTTGACTGACACCAGCGAGGTTTTTCATGGTGCTATCGACATCATCTTGGATAATTTCCATGATATCTTCGCCATTTAACTGACCGACCAATTCGCCATAACTGTTAATCACAGGCGCGAAACGAATGTCTTCTGAACGAAAAATCGCGGCGGCATCTTGAATGTCTAAACGATCATTGATCGTGATGGCTGTATCAATCAGCGCTGACACCAACGTGTTTTGCTCATGCTTAATCAAATCGACCAGACTCAGCAGTCCAAGTAATTGCTGGCTTTGATCGACGACCAGTAGCTCTTGGCTTTGGTCATCAAGCAAGTCGTCGTTTTCGCGTAGCCAATGCTGTACATCAGAAAGGTGGATGTCATCTCTTATCTGGATAATGTCAGGATCCATGTAACTACCCACTTCCCAGTCGGCATAAGTATCCAGTTTATTAACTTGAACACGAGTCTCTTCATCCAGCGTTGCCATGACTGAGGTACGCACGCTCTCAGTAACGGTGTCCAAAATTTCTGAGATGTCTTGAGCGTCAAGGTCTTGGGTAAATAACGATATTTCTTGAGAAGAGATATTCTCCATCAACGGCTGGCGCGTATCGTACTCTAGTTCTGCAAGCACTTCACCTTTGATGTTTTCTGGTACTTGCTCCCAGATTAGTAGACGGTTTTGGGTGGGAAAAGACTCGAGTAGGTTGGCAATTTCATATTCCGACTGCTTTTCTAAAAACTCAGTAATCGCCTCATAAGCTTTATCAGCAACCAAACCCTGCAAGTACAGCAGTTTATATTCGGCGCTATATTCTGCCGGATTATAATCTCCTGATAGCATAGAGGGGCGTTCCTGATTGGGCGTCTGGGTAGGCATAAGGGTTCCAATGTTTTTAGAAGATAGAAATGATATCGTCAAAGTATGTGTAAATAATTACAGCGTTAACTTTGTTTAATGTGCTAATTGATGACACGCCCGAATATTGCTTTGCAGCCATCAATAGTGCTAATGCTGCGATTAGCGCTTACCCAGTAACGCTCGAATATTGGCCAAATATTCGTCAGCGACGGCTTCTGGATCTTTAGTGGCTTTTTTCTTTTTCGCCTTAGCTGGCCAGTCGATATGATCCTCAGGCAGCTCATCCAAAAATCTTGATTCTGAGGTGACGCGCATCTGTCCGCCAGCACGGCGCTGGGTCGCGAGCGTCAGTGTCAGCTCACGGCGTGCACGGGTAATGCCTACGTACATCAGACGGCGCTCTTCTTCGACCGTCTCGCTCATGATAGAGTTGCGATGCGGTAGCATTTCTTCCTCAAGCCCCATGATGTAAACAAAATCAAACTCCAGACCTTTTGCCGCATGCAAGGTCATCAAGTTAACTTTATTAGTGTTTTCTTCTTCTTGCTGCTGCTCAAGCATATCGAGCAACACTAGCTTACGGATAATAGTATCAATCGTCCGATCTTCATCTTCTTCAGCACGATTGATTAACGACTGAATACTGGTATAAAGCATGTCGATATTATCGATACGGTTCTTTTCTTGTTGTGGCGTTTTGGCATCGCTACGCACAAAGTCAATATAACCGGTCTCATCAATCATCTGGCGCACGATTGGCACGGGGTCAGGATGTTGATCCAACTCGCGGGTATAATGCTCGATGAATTCACCAAACTCTTTTATCGTGCCATAAGCCTTCGATGGCAATACGTGAGCAAGACCAGCGTGCGTGCAAGAGGCCAATAATGAGATGCTATGCTCTTGCGAAAACAAACCAAGCTTTTCGAGGGTTGCAGGTCCCATGCCGCGCTTGGGCGTATTGATAATCCGTAAAAACGCGCTGTCGTCTTCGGGGTTCAAAATCAGACGCAGATAGCCCATGATGTCTTTGATTTCACTACGCGCAAAGAAGGACTGACCGCCGGACAACTTATAAGGCACTTGCAGCTGACGCAATTGCGCTTCCAACATGCGTGCCTGAAAATTACTGCGGTAGAGGACAGCGTACTGTTCCCACTCATTGCCAAAGCGTAATTTGTGAGTGACGATCTCTTTTGCCACGCGCTCGGACTCGTCGTCATCATTACGACAGTTGATAATGCGGATTTTTTCGCCTTGACCTTTATCTGACCAGAGTTTCTTTTCGAATAAATGCTCGTTATTCATAATCACGGCGTTAGCAGAGGTCAAAATACGCGTGGTCGAGCGATAATTTTGCTCAAGCATGACGATTTTTAGCTTAGGAAAATCTTCTTTGAGCAGCGCCATATTTTCAGGCTTAGCACCACGCCATGCATAGATAGATTGGTCATCATCACCCACGACGGTAAAGCGCCCTTGCGGTCCGACCAGATATTTAATCATTTCATACTGCGCAGTATTGGTGTCTTGATACTCATCGACCAATAGATAGCGAATGCGGTTTTGCCATTTGTCACGCAGCTCTCTGTTTTCACGCAGGATTTTGGTGGGCAGTACAATCAAATCATCGAAATCGACCGCATTATAAGCGCGCAAATTACGCTCATAAAGCGCATACAAGGTCGCAAAAATCATATCTTCTGGATCGTCTAAGGTTTCCATCGCCTTGTCAGGTTCAATCAGATCATTTTTCCAATCAGAAATCATTTTAATGGCTTTACCAACCAGCTCGCGACTTTCAGCCCCGCTTAAGTTATCGCGCATCATCAGCTCCATCAGCAAACGCTTACTATCGTCACTGTCCATGATGGAGAAGTTGCCTTTTAGCGGCGTATGAATCAGCTCGTAGCGCAAAAACTGCAAGCCAAACTGGTGAAAAGTTGACACGGTCAGTCCGCGCATTTTTTCACTTGGTAGCAGCTTGCTTACCCGCGCTTTCATCTCACGTGCCGCTTTATTGGTAAAGGTCACCGCCGTGATGCGCTCAGCTGGCATGTTGCATTCTTCGATCAGGTAGGCAATCTTACGCGTAATCACCGAGGTCTTACCGGATCCGGCACCTGCTAGTACGAGTAATGGACCAGATACGTAGAGCATCGCTTCTTGTTGTTTGGGATTAAGTTGACTCATAACGTGACCTGTAAGACAAAAGCAAAAAAGAGGGTAGAGCTGATAGTATCGTGGCTAAACGAACGCGGCGTGTATGATTAAAGTCGATATCGTGGCGATATTTTTAATCAAATTAATCAGGCAATTAAAGTAATAGAGTGTGCTGTTTATTGAAAATGTGCCATTAAAATTGGCTGGGCTATTATAAAGCAAAAACCATAACTTTGGGTAAGGAGTTGGCTGATGACAATGGCATGATAAAGCATGCAATATTTAGCAGCAACGCTACTGATGACGGTTGGTAATAAAAAGTAAGGATTTGGTGTTAATATAAGGTAACGTCTATATCATAATTTATAGATAAAAAAATATGTTTTTTTCGCTTATAAAGTGACCGTCCAATGCAGTTAAAAACTAGCTTTTGAACCATGATATGCGTATAGTACGTAAATAATTTATGCCAGTTGTCACGTCACTATTGACCACGTGTAATGAGCTATTAAATCAATTAAATAAAACATCAAATATGATATTGATTTAATACGTTGATCTTACGTTGTTAGAAGATGCGTTAGGCGACCAGCTTTCTCCGCGCGCGTATCGGGATTCTATAGTTGGGCACGTCTGACACCGTCGTCAATAAGCTTGATAATTGGTTATTACCAGCACAGTACCTATAATCATCATCGAATTACTGATAAAAAGTGACTCGATGACAGTTACTTTGTGTTTTCGTCTGCGTTACGCCTGTCGCAAAATTGCCTTAATGGGTGTATCTGCGCTGCGCTTGACACTCGATTGGGTGAGGAGCACGTATTATCATGTCTGCTTTTAATTGGTCAGCAGTTGCGTTTATTTTAGCCGCTATCGGGCTAGTTGTTTTTATGCTGGTCGTTCCGCGCTTGCTTGGCGGTCGCTCTCAGGGCTCACAAAAAGAAGAAGTATTTGAAGCGGGTGTTGTCGGATCTGGCAACGCCCGTATTCGTTTGTCTGCCAAATTCTACTTGGTCGCCATCTTCTTCGTCATCTTTGACTTAGAGGCGTTGTACTTATACGCCTATGCGGTCTCCGTTCGTGAAACCGGCTGGGCTGGGTTTATTGCGGCGGCAACCTTCATCATTGATTTGTTAATCGGTCTGGTATACGCTTTAAGTTTAGGGGCGCTAAACTGGGCGCCTGCTGACAAACTGCGTAAAAAAGCACGTCTCTATGCTGCGCCTGCGCCCTTTAATTGGGCGGACATCACCAAGTTTGATGGTGTCGATGAGCTGATGGTCGACCCGACGGGTAAGATACCAGCGCAGTCTTCAGGACAGATTAACGTCTCTAACAATATTGAGACCAATCGCCGTCATTTACAGAACATCGATCATATTAATACCACGGGTAACGTTACTTCTGTGGACTTTGCGACGTCTGCACAGCCAGACAAAGCGGGGCGTTAATGCCAGCTGTTGATCTTAGCTTATAGCGTTCGTAAAAAAGATAAGCAGCCAGATATAAAAACGTTTGTTTATATTGATGATCGTTGATGATTAGCCACTTATTAATAACAGAAGTTATGGCGCTAGTGCTGGCAAGATGATTGCCCTGCTGAGCCTAATATAAAGGTTGTATGTTATGAAATACACATTAACAAAAGCCAACCCTGATGCAGATGTCTATCCTGCACAGACCAGTCAAACGGTCAACGATCCTATCGAAGACGAAGTCAATAAAAACGTCTTTATGGGTCGCCTAGAAGACCTCGTTCACTCGACTGCAAACTGGGGGCGCAAGCACTCACTGTGGCCATTTAACTTTGGTACCTCTTGCTGTTATGTCGAATATGCCACTACTCTGACGGCGGTTCATGATTTGTCACGCTTTGGGGCAGAGGTTATTCGCGCCTCACCGCGTCAGGCAGACGTGATGATCGTCGCTGGTACTTGCTTTGTCAAAATGGCACCCGTTATTCAGCGTCTTTATGAGCAAATGCTTGAGCCAAAATGGGTTATCTCGATGGGCGCTTGTGCCAACTCAGGTGGCATGTATGATATCTATTCGGTCGTGCAAGGCGTGGATAAAATCATTCCTGTCGATGTCTATGTACCGGGTTGCCCGCCGCGTCCAGAAGCGCTGATTCAAGGCTTGATGCTGCTACAAGAGTCTATTACCAAAGAGCGTCGTCCGCTGGGCATTCACGTCAATGAACAGGGTATCTACAAGCCACAAATGACCCCTGAGCGTGACCGTAAGCAAGCCGACCGTATTGCGGTCAAAAACTTGCGTAGCCCAGACAGTATCTAGATTCTAGATAGTATTTAGATTCACAGCAACAATCTCAACGTCTTATGCGCTCATCATAGTTCGGTTATGATTAACATAGCTTAGTTATGGTTGACATAGTTCAGTTATGATTAATGAAGGAATACATCATTCATGGTCACGGTAGTCGAAAACATAGATCCTAAGATTAAGCCTGTTCCAGCCGTTATCAAAGAGCTGGAGCATAAATATGCCGGTAAGTTTGTGGTACAGCACACTGTTGATGAGATTCCAACGGTTTGGGTAGCGCGTGCTGATTTGCTGGATATTCTCTTATTCCTACGTAAATTGCCTAAGCCTTACGTCATGCTATTTGACTTGTCAGCGATAGATGAGCGCTTGCGCCAACATCGCCAAGGCATGCCTGACAGTGACTTTACGGTGTTTTATCACTTGATGTCGTTTGAGCGTAACAGTGATGTCCGTATCAAGGTCGCGTTGAGCGAAGACGACGTCAATGTACCGAGCGCTACGCAGATTTGGCCAAATGCCAACTGGTACGAGCGTGAAGTTTGGGACATGTTCGGTATTGTCTTTACGGGACATCCGCATTTGACCCGTATTTTATTACCGAAATACTGGGAAGGTCACCCACTGCGCAAAGAGTATCATGCGCGAGCGACTGAATTTACCCCATACTTCTTGAATACGGCTAAGCAGCAATACGAGCAAGAAAACCTGCGTTTTGTTCCAGAAGAGTGGGGCATGAAGCGTTCAGGTCGTGATGAAGACTTTATGTTCTTGAACATCGGTCCTAACCATCCCTCTGCTCACGGTGCCTTCCGTTTAGTACTACAGCTGGATGGTGAAGAAGTCGTTGATTGTATCCCTGATATCGGCTATCACCATCGCGGTGCAGAAAAGATGGCGGAGCGTCAAACGTGGCACTCATACATTCCTTATACCGACCGTATCGATTATCTCGGCGGTGTGATGAACGAGCTACCGTACATTATGTCGGTCGAAAAGCTTGCTGGGATTACCATTCCACCGCGCGCTGAAACCATCCGCGTGATGATGAGTGAGTTTTTCCGTATTACCAACAACTTACTATTCGTCGGTACTTTCATTCAGGATGCGGGTGGTATGACCCCTGTATTCTATATGTTTACCGATCGCCAAAAAGCCTATGACGTGATCGAAGCCGTGACTGGCTATCGTATGCATCCCGCTTGGTTCCGTATCGGCGGTACAGCTGCTGACCTGCCACGTGGTTGGCAGCGTCTGGTTCGTGAGTTCTTAGATTGGATGCCAAAACGCTTGGACGAATATGTCAAAGCGGCATTACAAAACAGTGTGCTCAAAGGTCGTACCCAAGGCGTCGCGCAATATAATGCCAAGCAAGCACTTGCTTGGGGCGTCACTGGCGCTGGTCTACGTGCCACTGGTGTGGATTTTGATCTACGCAAAGCACGTCCCTATATGGGCTATGAAAACTACGACTTTGAGATACCAGTTGGCTACAACGGCGATGCTTATGATCGCTGTATGGTAAAAGTTGAAGAGATGCGCCAGTCATTACGTATCATCCGTCAGTGTATGGATAACATGCCACAAGGTCCATACAAGGCAGACCACCCATTAGCCGTGCCACCACCAAAAGACCGTACGCTAAACGATATTGAGACCTTGATTAATCACTTTATCTCCGTATCTTGGGGTCCTGTGATGCCAGCTGGCGAATGTACGACGATTGTAGAAGCGACTAAAGGTCTGAATAGTTATTACATTACCTCAGATAAGGCGACGATGAGCTATCGCACCCGTATTCGTACACCGACATTTGCGCATTTGCAGCAGATGCCATCAGTCATTAATGGTTCGCTCGTCTCTGATGCCATTATGTACTTGGCATCGATTGATATTGTGATGGCGGATTGTGATCGCTAGTGCTTTAATCTAAACAGTGCTTTAATCTAAGAATAGTGCTTTGCTCAAAGAATAGTGCTTTGCTCAAAGAATTATAGTTTTGAAAAAAGATAAGTTAATCAATATATTACTGCCAAATGGCACACCAAAATGCTGTAATATTTCAGTGCAATGATAGTCAGTGTTTAGACCGTCAATGTAGTGTGATAAAGCGTGATGAGTGAGGAAAGATAGAAGATTATGAAAATTGTTTCCGACAAAATGCCAAAAGTAGATGTGGCAAGTATCCTTACTGCTGAGGAAATTGCTGCCATTCATGAGTTTATGCATCATTACCCACAGGCGCGTGCCGCCTCGCTAGATGCGCTGAAAATTGTGCAAAAGCGCAACGGCTGGGTCGATGATGCGCAAGTGAATGCTATCGCTAATATCTTAGATATTCCGATGTCAGATATGGACGGCGTTGCCACGTTTTTCAACCGTATCTATCGTCAGCCTGTCGGTCGCCACGTGATTCTTATTTGTGATTCAGTGGCTTGTTATTTGACAGGTTATGAGGTGTTATCGGCTGAAATCAGATCGCAACTAAACATTGAGTATGGTCAGACGACCACTGATGGTCGTTTTACGCTATTACCGATTTGCTGCTTAGGTAACTGTGATAAAGGGCCTGCGGTGCTGATAGACGAAGACACTTATGGCCCTGTCCAGCCCTCCGAGGTCGCGCAATTATTGGAGCTATACGCATGAGTTTAACGATTTCAGAGCAAATTGCTCGTCGCGGTCAAGGCCAAGCGCCAAGCCAGCTAAATGCACAGCGTGTTCCAATCTATGGTGATAAAGCCACAGCGACTAGCGAAACCAAGCCGTTAACATGGCGTCTAGCACATCATGATGCCGTACTCGATCTTGCCACTTATGAATCGTTGCAAGGTTTCACTGGTTTAAAAGAAGCCTTATCTAAATCGCCCAAAGCAGTCGGTGATATGATTAAAGCTGCCAACGTCAGAGGTCGCGGCGGTGCGGGCTTTAACGCTGGTTTGAAGTGGACATTTATGTCGCCACCAGACGGTTTGCCGCGCTATCTCATCTGTAATGCTGATGAAATGGAGCCGGGCACCTTTAAAGACCGTCTACTGATGGAACGTCTGCCATTTCAGCTTATCGAAGGTATGTTGATTACTGCGCATGCTATCGGTGCAACTGACGGTTATATCTTTATCCGCGGTGAGTACATTTTAGCTGCTCAGCGCTTGGTTACTGCTATCGAAGAATGCTTGGCCAATAATCTAATGGGCGATAACATTCTCGGCTCAGATTTTAGCTTTAATCTGCATGTACATACTGGCGCTGGGCGCTATATATGTGGTGAAGAGACAGCATTGATTAACTGCTTGGAAGGTCGCCGTGCTAACCCGCGCACCAAACCACCTTTTCCGCAAATCTCTGGTGCATGGGGCAGACCAACGGTTGTCAACAACGTTGAGACTTTATGTAATATGCCAGCCATCCTAAATCATGGCGTCGAATGGTATCAGTCGTTGTCTGACGTTAAAGGCAAAAGTAAAACGCCAGGCACGAAACTGTTTGGTTGTTCAGGCTTGGTCAATGACCCCGGTTTGTGGGAGCTACCATTTGGTTATACCGCTCGTGAAATCATCGAAGATTTGGCTGGTGGTATGAAAGACGGCAAAAAGCTTAAAGCATGGTTGCCGGGCGGCGCATCGACTGACTTTTTGACCGCTGATCATTTAGATGTGGTCGTAGACTTTGACACCATTCAAGAAGCGGGTAGCCGTATGGGTACGGGGCTAATTATGGTCGTCGACGAAGCGCAAGATATGGTGCCACTATTACGTAATCTCGAGATTTTCTTTCAGCGCGAATCCTGCGGTTGGTGTACACCATGCCGTGATGGCCTACCGTGGGGCGTTAAACTGCTTACCGCTATCAATGATGGTGAAGGGCAAGTGGGCGATGTCGAAAAACTAGAAGGCCTTACGCGTGACTTATGGATTGGTAAAACATTCTGTGCGCATGCACCGGGCGCGATGGAACCACTGATGAGTGCGATTAAATATTTCCGTCCTGAATTTGATCAAAAAATCGCGCAGGCGGTTGGTGTCGATGTCATTGATGCGGCAGCCAATCAACAGCCAGAAGTGAAATAAGGAGAGCGGCATGGCAGTCATACATATTGATGGAACCACTGTCGAAGTAGATAGCGCAGATAACTTGCTACAAGCCTGCTTATCACTCGGCATTGATGTGCCGTATTTTTGTTATCATCCAGCCCTTGGCTCAGTGGGCTCGTGCCGTCAGTGCGCGGTCAAGCAATTCCAAAATAAAGAAGACATGGAAGCAGGTCGCGGTCGTCTCGTGATGTCATGTATGGTCGCTCCTGGCGATGACATGTACATCTCAGTCACTGACGACGAAGCCAAAGCATTTCGCAAGTCGATGGTTGAGCTACTGATGACTAACCATCCACATGATTGTCCAACTTGTGAAGAGGGCGGCCATTGCCATTTGCAAGACATGACTTATATGTCAGGTCATAGTCGTCGTCGTTATCGCTTTACCAAACGCACGCATCACAACCAAGAGCTTGGTCCATTCATCGCGCATGAGATGAACCGTTGTATCGCTTGCTATCGCTGTGTACGATTTTATAAAGACTACGCAGGCGGCGAAGATTTGGGCGTTTATGGCTCAAACAATCGCGTCTATTTTGGCCGTGATAAAGATGGTCAGTTCGAAAGCGAATTCTCAGGCAACTTAACGGAAGTATGCCCAACCGGTGTATTTACTGACAAAACACATTCAGAGCGTTATAACCGTAAATGGGACATGCAGTATGCGCCAAGCATCTGTCATGGCTGCTCGGCTGGCTGTAATATCTCACCAGGTGAGCGTTATGGTGAATTGCGCCGTATCGAAAACCGCTATAACGGTGAAGTAAACCGCTATTTCTTGTGTGACCGTGGTCGCTTTGGTTATGGCTATGTCAATCGTGAAGATCGTCCAACGCAAGCGCTTGAACGTATCAATGATAAGCATGTCAAAATCAATATTGACTACGCACTCGATGAAACCATTAAGCGTATCAAAGATAAAAAAGTCATCGGTATTGGCTCACCACGTGCCAGTTTAGAGACCAACTTTGCGCTAAAAAATCTCGTTGGCTTTGATAACTTCTCAACAGGTTTGAACCATCAGCAGCAAGCACTGGTCAATAAATGTATCGAAGTGCTCAGCACTGAAGGCATCTATAACCCAAGTATGACAGACATTGAAAGCCATGATGCGGTATTAGTATTGGGTGAAGATATCACGCAAACTTCATCACGTGTTGCGCTGTCAGTACGTCAAGCTGCAAAAAATGAAGGCCTGAAAATGGCAGCGGCGTTGCAAACGCAACCTTGGCTTGCTGAACCAGTCAAGCGTATTGCTCAAGATGCGTTAAGCCCAGTCTATGTCATCGATGTAACGCAAACTAAGCTAGAAGACATCAGTAAAGTAAGCGTAGTGGCGACCCCTGAAGACATCACTAAACTTGGCTTTAAAGTCGCTGATGAGATTGCTAGTTTCGCTGATGATTTAGCAGAAATAGCAGATCCACAAGCGGCTGAACAAGATGCCAATATTGATACCAGTACTGAGACTGACGGTATGCAAGCGTTAGCGAAGCAAATCGCTTATGACTTGATTCAAGCAGACAAGCCACTGGTCATCTCAGGTAGTAGTTTGTCTTCTACCGCATTGATAGAGGCAGCTGCACAGATTACTCAGGCATTAACGAAAAAACGCGCGGCAATCAAAGCGACTGAACAGCATCAAGTTGAAACGCATAACGCCAAAGTAAATGCGGCAACGCAACAAGCACAAACCGATCAGCCTGAAGAAGACCAAGAGCTATCAGCCAAACCAAATAAGCCTGAAACGGGTGTGAATACAGAAGTGCAGGACGATATAGAGCGTGAGCCTGCTGAAAAACTTGAGCTGAAAGAAGTAAACAATAAGTATCAGGCACAAGCAGGTATCTACTTAACGGTTACCGATGCTAATAGCATGGGTGTGTGCATGCTCGGCGGACAATCAGTCGAAGAGCTGTTAGCGACTGATTTCGATGTGGTTATTGTCGCTGAAAATCAGCTGACTGATGCCATCGATGCCAATAAACTGACGCAGTTACTATCTGATAAAACCGTCATTGCACTCGATCATCAGTTGCTTGATTGGCATAAAGATGTCGATATCGTATTGCCAGCTGCTAGCTTTGCAGAAGCAGACGGCACATTGATATCTGCTGAAGGCCGTGCGCAGCGCTTCTTCCAAGTCTATGATAACGAATATTATCATCCGATGAGCAGTATCAAAGAAGGCTGGCGCTGGTTGCATGCAGTGCATAGCAGCATCGAAGGTCGTGATGTCGATTGGACGCAGCTAGATGATGTTATCAATGCGTTGATTGCCACGCATCCTAAGCTTGCTGGTATCAAAGGCGCTGCGCCTGATGCTGACTATCGTATGACGGGTCTTAAAATTGCTCGTCAGCCACGTCGTTACTCAGGTCGTACTGCTATGCGTGCGCCGATTTCAGTGCACGAGCCAATGCAGCCAAAAGATTTGGATACGGGCTTAACCTTCTCAATGGAAGGCTATAGCGGTAAAGAAACGCCAAGCTCGATGATTCCTTTTGCCAATGCGGCAGGCTGGAACTCACCGCAAGCGTGGAACAAATACCAAGACAAAGTCGGCGGTCATCTGAAAAATGGCGATCCAGGTGTACGCTTATTTGATCAGCTAGCACGTTTAGAAACACGTCAATATGTTGCGCCAGAAGCGATGTCTGCGACGACGACTGATATGCAGCAAGGCCAAGCCAAATTAGTGCCTATCTATAATATCTACGCCAGTTCAATGATGGCCTCACGTAGTCCAATCGTCGCAGAGCAACTGCCTGTTGCCGCATGGCGTATCGGTATGGATGATGCCAATGACTGGAATATTGCTGCTGGTGATTATTTGGCAATTGAGATTGATAAACAACAAATCACCTTGCCAGTACAAATAGTCGGTTATTTAGCAGAAGGTTGTATCGGTTACCCAGTCGGGCAGGTGAGTATCATTCACCCATCGATGCCAGCGTCGGTACGTAAAGTTGATGCGCCAGTGACCATGATGGGTAGTATGGCTGACGATAGGTCTTTGATAAATAATGATGCTGGAAACGGCATGAACGATAATAATGCCGCGCAAATGAATACAGCGCCGACCATCACACAGGAGGTGTAATATGCAAGTTACCCGTATTATCCCTGATGTGCCAAGCTTTTTGGCGAGTAGCATGAGCTTTGATGCTTGGTCTATTCTTTTTTTGGTCAGCCAATCGCTGGTCATCTTTTTAGTAGTGGTCATCGTTGCCGCTATGATGATTGTCTATGAGCGCCGCATGCTGGCCTTATGGCAAGACCGTTACGGTCCAAACCGAGTTGGGCCTTTTGGCTCATTGCAGCTGGTCGCAGATATGCTCAAAATCTTCTTTAAGGAAGATTGGACACCAAATTTCACCGATAAGTTTATGTTTACCTTGGCACCTGCGGTCGCAATGTTTACCGCATTGGCTTCATTTGCCATTATTCCTATCTCACCAACACTTGGTGTGGCTGATTGGGATATTGGTATTCTGTTCTTCTTTGCCATGGCCGGTATTGCTGTCTATGCAGTGATGTTCGGTGGTTGGGCATCTGCTAACAAGTTCTCGTTATTGGGTGGCTTACGTTCAGCGGCGCAAACCATCAGCTATGAAGTCTTCTTAGGTTTGTCGTTGATGGGCGTCGTCGCCTTGACCGGTTCTTTTAATTTACGTGAGATTGTCGAGTCACAAATTGACGGCTGGTATATCATTCCGCAGTTTTTTGGATTTTTGACCTTTGTGGTCGCTGGTGTGGCTGTTACGCATAGGCATCCATTTGATCAACCAGAAGCAGAGCAAGAGCTTGCCGAGGGCTATCATGTCGAATATTCTGGCATGAAGTTCGGGATGTTCTTTATTGGGGAATATGTCAACGTCGTATTGATTTCAGCATTGATGACTTGTCTGTTCTTTGGTGGTTGGCTTGCGCCTTTTAATTTAGATATTCCATTTATTCCACCAGCTTTTTGGTTCATGATTAAGACGCTGTTCTTTATGACCATGTTTATTTTGGCTCGAGGCTCACTCATGCGTCCGCGCTATGATCAGGTGATGAACTTTGGCTGGAAAGTCTGCCTGCCAGTAACGTTGATTAATTTATTAGTTACTGCCGCAGTCATTTTGATCTTTTCGCCAACGTTGTAATCATTACTAGCCATCATTGATGAACTAGGGTAAAGCTGATAAGGATAATAATCCCATGTTTACTAGCATAAAAAAGATCGTCATTGGCCTATTTACCATTGTCCGCAGCATGTGGATGGTCAATAGCCATGCGATTAGACCGCGTGACACCATTCTTTATCCTGAAGAGCCGGTACCTGTACCACCGCGCTTTCGTGGACGTATCATATTGTCTCGCGACCCTGATGGTGATGAGCGCTGCGTTGCTTGTAACTTATGCGCCGTGGCATGCCCGGTCGGCTGTATCTCATTACAGAAAGCGGAACGTGAAGACGGTCGTTGGTATCCGGAGTTTTTCCGAATTAACTTCTCGCGCTGTATCTTTTGCGGCCTATGTGAAGAAGCCTGTCCGACAACAGCGATTCAAATGACGCCCGATTTTGAGCTGGGTGAATATAAGCGCCAAGATTTGGTCTATGAAAAAGAGCATTTGCTGATTTCAGGACCAGGTAAGTATCCCGATTATAACTATTATCGTGTGACGGGTATGGCAGTCGCGGACAAACCGAAAGGCGCGGCACAAAACGAAGCTGCACCGATTGATCTAAGGAGCTTGCTGCCATGATGAATATTTTGAATAGTCCTGAATTGGCAGGATTTTATGCACTTGCTGCCGTGGCTATCTTTGCCAGTCTACGAGTAGTCACCCATGCCAATCCGGTACATGCAATTTTGTCGATGATTGTATCTTTACTAGCAGTCGCTGGCATATTTTTCGTACTCGGTGCGCCATTTGCTGGTGCGCTAGAGATTGTCGTATACGCTGGGGCAATTTTGGTGCTTTTCGTTTTTGTCATCATGATGCTCAATTTGGGCATGCGTAATGATGAGCGTGAAGAGCGCTGGCTCGATGCGGGCACTTGGGCCGTACCGACAGGATTGACCATTATTATCGCGGTTGTGCTCTATGCGATGATTGGTCTCAATCACGACGAAGCTGCTGTTATTGGCGGGGTCAGTGTTTCCTCTAAAGCGGTAGGTACTGCATTATTTAGCAAATATATTATGTTGGTAGAAATCGCTGCTTTACTATTACTAGCGGCGCTAGTGGCTGCTTATCATGTGGGTAAAGAGTCATCTGATGATGAAATTGTCGGTAATGACAGTCAAGACTTTAAGCCTAGTGTGGGCAGTATCAAGCAATACGATAACGAAAGCACTCATACAGAATATGATGCGGTAAAAATGGCTAAACCCTACGAATATAAAGATGTCGATCCGCATGACTACGTTGGTAAGAA
Source organism: Psychrobacter sp. N25K4-3-2 (assembly GCF_015351755.1). Taxonomy (NCBI): domain Bacteria; kingdom Pseudomonadati; phylum Pseudomonadota; class Gammaproteobacteria; order Moraxellales; family Moraxellaceae; genus Psychrobacter; species Psychrobacter sp. N25K4-3-2. The sequence goes on along the minus strand of NZ_JADKLX010000002.1, from coordinate 653,089 downwards.
GGTAAGTATGCAAGTGGGTATGAAGAAAGTCACGCGCAAGGAGTCAGACTGATGGTACTAGCAGCAAGCGTGGCACAAGATGTGTCGAACGTGCCGTTTGCCCATGAGGTAGCAGGCTTAGTACAGCCCGCTGCCGCGGCGCAAAATGTACTGGGTATGATACCCATGAGCCATGGACTGATTTTGGCGGGTATTTTATTCGCCATTGGTCTGTGCGGTGTCATGGTACGGCGTAACTTTTTATTTATGCTAATGAGCCTTGAGATCATGATGAATGCGGCAGCATTAGCATTTGTGGTTGCAGGCAGTCGCTGGGTCGATCCAGATGGACAAATTATGTTTATCTTTATTTTGACGTTGGCCGCCGCTGAAGCCTCTATTGGTCTGGCAATATTATTGCGTTTTTATCATCAGCGTGGGCATCTCGATGTCGATAGCGCCAATGAGATGAAAGGATGATGTCATGAGTTTATTACCATTAACCTTTATATTCCCGCTCGTTGGCTTTTTAATTTTAGCCTTTATGCGTGACAAATTATCAGAGCAAGTGGCCGCGATGGTCGGTGTTGGCAGTATGCTGCTATCAGCACTATGCACATTGGTGGTCAGCTATACCTTTTTAACCAGCAATCCAGCAGGTACGGTCATTGAGATTCCGCTATGGACGTGGTTCCAAGTGGGAGACTTTGCACCAAAATTTGGCTTGAGCTTTGACGGTTTGGCATTGACGATGACGGGTGTTATTACCGGCATTGGTTTTTTAATCCATCTGTTTGCCGCTTGGTATATGAAAGGCGACACTGGCTTTGCCCGTTTCTTTAGCTATATGAACTTGTTCGTCGCCAGCATGCTATTGCTGGTATTGGCGGACAATTTATTTTTGCTTTATCTCGGTTGGGAAGGCGTCGGTATCTGTTCTTACCTTTTGATTGGCTTTTATTATCATGATAGAGCCAATGGTCGCGCAGCGATGAAAGCCTTTACGGTCACGCGTGTTGGCGATGTGTTTTTAGCGTTTGGTTTGTTTTTATTGTTCCGTGAATTTGGCACGCTTAATATTCAAGACATTATTACGCGCGCGCCAGAAGTCTTTGACATCAATAATCCAACGATGATGCTAACCACCATGATGTTGGTCGGCGGTGCAATGGGTAAGTCAGCACAGTTGCCATTACATACTTGGCTTGCTGATGCGATGGCAGGTCCGACACCGGTATCAGCGCTGATTCATGCGGCAACGATGGTAACAGCAGGCGTTTATTTGATCGCCCGCCTACATCCATTGTTTGAGCTGACGCCTGGTATCTTATTGTATTGGGTTGGCGGTGTAGGGGCATTGACGTTAGTCGTTGCTGGATTCTGTGCGCTGGCGCAAACTGATATTAAACGTATCCTTGCCTATTCAACCATGAGCCAAATTGGCTATATGTTCCTAGCGCTCGGCGTGGGTGCTTGGCAAGGTGCGATCTTCCATTTGATGACGCATGCTTTCTTTAAAGCCTTGTTATTCTTGTCATCAGGTGCGGTCATTCTTGCAGTACACCATGAGCAAAACATCTTTAAGATGGGTGGCTTACGTAAAAAGATACCATTGGTGTTTTGGTGTTATATCGTTGGTGGCGGTGCACTTGCAGCGATACCTTGGGTCACCGTTGGTTTTTATTCTAAAGAAGCAATTCTTTGGGAGACCTATGCAACCGGTCACATGGTCTTATTTTATATGGGTGTATTCGGTGCTTTCTTAACGGCACTTTATACGTTCCGTATGATTTGGATCATATTCTTTGGCGAAGAAAAAACGCCTGCGCACAAGTTGTCAGGGATATCTTATTGGTTGCCGCTGACTGTATTGCTGGTGCTATCAACTGCGGTTGGCGCATTGATTACGCCACCATTGCAAGGGGTGCTGCCAGAGAGCGTTGGTCATTTATTAGAAGTTGCTGGTCAAGCGCATGCCAAGCACACCGCAGAGTATATCGCGATGGGTGCAATGGCGGCAGGTTTGATATTGGCGGCACTATTATATGTCGTGGATAAAGGTCGTCTGCTTACCAGCTTTAAGCGCTCACGTATTGGTGGGGCGCTATATCACTGGTGCTATCACGGTCTAGGCTTTGACGCGCTATACGATATAATTTTTGTAAAACCCTTTTTGTTCATCGGCCGCTTATTTAAAGCCGATCCTGTTGATAAAACGTGGCTTTTATTACCTAAGCTGGCTTCAGCAGGTAATAAGATATTGTCTGCGACGCAAACAGGGTCACTTCGAGGCTACGCTACAAGCTTTGGCTTGGGTATTGCTGTATTGCTGGTGCTGGTAATGATGACGGTGGTATAAGATGATAGAGTTACAACAAACGTGGATGCTACCAGCATTGATTGCGATTCCGTTTATTGCGGGATTGCTATGTTGGTTGGTAGAGCGAGTTAATAAACGTCTGCCGCGCTGGATTGCTTTAATCGGTATGACGTTGACCTTTGTATTGTCACTGGTACTGTGGCAATACGGTGATTTTGGCGGTATGAGCAAGCAGGTAATTGCACCAGATTCGGCTGTGCCTTGGGTCGCTGAATTTAGTGTGCCGTGGATACCGACTTTTGGTATTAGCTTTCATTTAGCCTTAGATGGCTTGTCGCTCATGATGGTGGCCTTAACCGGTCTACTGGGTATTGCAGCGGTTGCCTGTTCATGGAATGAGATCCAACGTCGTGTTGGTTTCTTCCATCTGAACTTGCTATGGAGCTTGGGCGGTGTCATCGGTGTTTTCTTGGCCATTGATCTGTTTTTGTTCTTCTTCTTCTGGGAGATGATGCTGGTTCCTATCTACTTCTTGATCGCCATTTGGGGTCATGATGTGGTCGGTGGCAAGACCAAAGAATACGCGGCAACCAAGTTCTTTATCTATACTCAAGCGTCTGGGCTTATCATGCTCATTGGCATATTGGTATTGGTCATTATCAGCTACGCGCAAAAAGGCGTGGTCAGCTTTAATTACAATGATTTGCTCGGTACGTCGCTCGGCGGTTGGGAATACCCCATCATGCTATGCTTCTTTATTGGCTTTGCGGTCAAGCTGCCGATTGTTCCTTTTCACGGCTGGCTACCTGACGCGCATGCGCAGGCACCAACGGCTGGTTCGGTTGATTTGGCAGGGGTACTGATTAAGACAGCTGCTTATGGTTTGATTCGTTTTGTCTTACCGTTATTCCCAGCAGCATCACAAGATTTTGCGCCGATTGCGATGACTTTAGGTACGATTGGCATCTTCTATGGTGCTTGGTTGGCCTTTATGCAAACCGATATGAAGCGTTTGCTGGCTTATACCAGTATCTCGCACATGGGTTTTGTGGTCTTGGCAATCTATGCTGGCAGCTTACTCAGCTTGCAAGGTTTGATGATTCAGATGTTAGCGCACGGCTTAAGTTCGGCAGCATTGTTCATCATGGCAGGGCAGTTATACGAGCGTCTACATACTCGTGATTTAACCTTGATGGGCGGCATGTGGGGACAATTCCGCTACTATGCACCCATATTGATGTTCTTCTGTGCCGCCTTATTGGGTATCCCAGGTACAGGGAACTTCATCGGTGAGTTCATGATTTTATTAGGCGCATTTGCCCAGTATCCTGTGTTTGTGGTATTAGCCACTTTCAGCTTGGTATTGGCAGGATTGTACTCGCTGATCTTGATCCATCGTGCATTATTTGGTACCAATAATATTGAAGCATTGGCCATGCGCGAGACCAAATCACACGGTTTGCCGAACCGCAAATTAAAAGATTTAGGCAAACGTGAGCTGTCGTTATTACTGATGTTGGCCGCTGGTTTGGTCTGGCTCGGACTGTATCCGCAGCCATTCCTTGATACCTCAAGCCACGCTATGCAATGGATCAACAATGCCTATATATATAGTCAAGTGACACAAGTAGATGCATCGCAGCTGCTTGATGCAATGGAGGCACGTTAAGTCATGAATGAATTTACGATGAATGATTTGATGGGACTGATGCCTTATGCACCGATCATTGCCGTCGTCATTACGGTATTGCTGGTAATGATCGCCATCACCATTAAACGCTCACATATTGTGACGGGTACTATTACGGTCGTCGGCCTAAACATTGCTCTGTTCACTTTAATTGGGCAAATGGCAGGCATAATCACCAGTGGCTCGGAGTTACCAATCGCTGAACAGCTTTTTGTGATTGATAACTTCGCGCAGTTCAATATGGTGGTAATACTGATCTGTGCGCTGGCTTGTTGTACTTTATCTTACGCCTATTTGGCCGATTTTAAAGACAATAAAGACGAGTTGTACTTGCTGATGCTGCTATCGACCACGGGCGCGCTGCTCATGGTGTGTGCTCAGCATATGGCATCGTTCTTTATGAGCTTAGAGCTGCTCTCAGTACCATTGTACGGTCTGCTGTCTTATACTTACATGCGCAACCGCTCGCTGGAGTCAGGACTTAAATATCTGGTACTGTCAGCGACGGCATCGGCCACCTTGCTGATGGGCATGGCCTTTATCTATGCACAAGTTGGCTCATTGGCTTTCAAGCCGATTAGCATCATGCTGGTCGATGTATTTGAGTCGCCATTATTAATACTTGGCGCGGCAATGATGATGTTCGGTATTGCCTTTAAACTGTCGGCAGCACCGTTTCATATGTGGACGCCCGATGTTTACGAAGGCGCACCTGCACCTATCGCGACTTTCTTAGCCTCAGTATCCAAAGTTGCTATGATGGCGCTGGCGGTACGATTCTTAATCGATACCTCTTTATTGGCGTTGCCGTCGGTACAAATGCTATTGATGGTCATGGCGACCTTATCTATTTTGGCAGGTAACTTGTTGGCGGTTCGTCAAACCAGCCTCAAACGTCTATTGGGTTATTCTTCAATTGCGCATATGGGTTATGTGCTGATCGTGATCGTCAGTATTGGTTCAGCCGCAGATAGTATCTCTAGCATGTATATGGCGGTTTATGCCTTTACCTCTATCGGTGCCTTTGGTGTCGTGACCTTGATGTCGAGCCCGTATCGCTTGGCTGGTGAAGCGGATGAGCTGACCCACTATCAAGGACTGTTTTGGCGTCGTCCAGTGTTGACTGCTGTCATGACCATTATGATGTTGTCATTGGCTGGCATTCCACTAACGGCAGGCTTTATCACTAAGTTATTTGCCATACTAGCTGCTGTACAAGGAGCCAATTGGTTCTTAGCAGCGATGATTATCTTAGGTAGTGCGATTGGCTTATTCTATTACTTACGTGTCTTACTTACACTGTTCAAACGTCCTAAGCAATTCATTGAGTTTGATGTTTCTGGGCAATGGGGCATTCGCACTGGTGGTATTATGGTGATAGCGGTGACTGCGATGATAGTCTTCTTTGGTATCTTGCCGAACACGCTGATTGAATGGGCAAGTTTGGCACGTATTTGGTAATACCATTATAGATGTAAGGTAAGTCGCCGCATTTGTATGGTGCTGCTTATCTGCTGTTACGCTTAGAAAACCCAGGTGCGCCAGCTTTATGATAAGCTTGGCGCATCTTTTTTTATTGTTTAAATTCTTATAAAAATAAATTTAATAAAGTATAAGTGACGAATGATTATGAGTGACAATATCCAAACCGTAACTGTTCTGAGTAAGACTACTTGGACACCAAATCTGTTTAGCTTTACGGTCAGCCGTCCTGACAGCTTTAAATTTACAGCGGGGCAATTTGTACGTTTGGGCGTCAACCCGAGTCAATTACAGTATTATCAGCAGCAAGATGAGGCCTCTAGCGATGTATCTGATGCTGCATTAAATGAAGATGTTTTTCGTGCTTATTCGATTATTTCTTCTCCCTTTGACGAGGTGTTAGAGTTTTTCTCTATCGTCATTCCTGATGGTGCGTTTACTTCGCAGCTGCAACATTTACAAGTGGGCGATGAGCTATTGCTCAATACGATGCCGTTTGGTTTTTTAACCTTAGCGCGTTATCAAAAACCATTGCCCAAAGATTTATGGCTGCTCGCAACAGGTACTGGCCTTGCACCATTTTTATCCATGCTACAAGACTTGCAAACGTGGCAGGACTACGAGCACATTGTATTAGCCTATAGTGCGCGGTCGATAGAAGAGCTGGCTTATGTGGATAAGATAGAAAGTCTACAAGAAGACTTTGGCACGTTAGTAGATAATCCAGCCAAATTAATCTTCATTCCTATTGTTACTCGTGAGCCAGTTGAGGGCGCACTGACAGAGCGTCTACCAAAACTGCTATTAGACGGCACGCTACAAGAGCGAGCGGGCATAGCGTTAGACACTGATAGCACGCATGTCATGCTGTGCGGCAATCCAGACATGGTAGAGGATACCAAAGAGACGCTAAAGTCATTAGGGTTGGTGATGAATCGTCGCGGTGAGGGCAATATTGCGGTCGAAAACTACTGGTAGTCGTCTTATCTCTTTATGCTAATGAAAATTGGCTCGATAAAAACAAAAACGCTGACTCTTAAAAGACCATAGTCTCCAAGAGTCAGCGTTTTTTGTGAGCTAAAAGTATAGTCAGTGAAAAGTAATATCGATACATCATGCACTGCTGATGTCAATTTTTCTTTCTTTCTTGCTTGCTTGCTGTGCCTGTGCAGACAGAGGCTACAAAAAATTGATATCAGCAATACCGTCGCGTTTTTAGGATATTTTGACTATAGTGGTTTCTAAACTTGACTCGGTTCGGTTGCATCATCAATCGGGTTGATTGGACCTTGCATAAGTTCAGGCTCATCATCGTCGCCAATGATATCTTCGTTGCTGCTTGCTGCCAATAGATCGCGATAATTGATTTGCGTTTTCAAAATCATTTGCTCTTCTTCAATTTCGCCATAATTCACTTGTACCTTATGCAAAGCACTCATGATTTTTTTGTTCTTTTTTAGCCAGCGATTGATATCAAGATAAATAACTTCATCTTTTGCGCGCGCAATATTGATATAAGACAAAATAAAACCCAAAGGATCTTTTTTTAGGATGCGATGGTAAAACCAAATGAACAGCTTGACGCCTTGACGTTTGATAAATGACTCGCAGCGTAAGTTGAGCACATCGGTATAAGTTTGTTGCCCAAACACAAAGCGCTGTACATTGCGATCAAGTTGCACATGAACCAAGCTAAAATTACTGGCGATTTCTACATAAATACCGGCTACGTTGATGGTGCAGTACAAGCGAAACCAATCATCATGCATCTCAACACGCAGCTCTAAAATAGCTTTGACATTGTCGGTCACAAACTTTTGCAGAGCATCATTGACATAGCTCTGAGCGACTGGCAGAGACAGCTCATCTTCAAGTTTATCAGTCGTTCTATCGTATAGGTTCTTGATGGTTTGGGTTATGCGATCCCAACCATCGCTGAATGACTCGTCAAAACGATAGCCGATACTATCGAAAAAGTCATCAAAACTGTCTGAATTATTCACGTTATCAAAATCACTCAAACTTATTATCCTTATAAATATAGGGCAGCAACATCAAGGGCGACGCAAAGAATCGTTTATGAAGTATGGATGGTCAATGATGGTTTTTTAGTTGTCAGGCATACTAATAGTAATCAAAAAACACGACGCCATGGAACTTGCTTAGTTACACCATTTCTTACCAAGCTCGCCGAGTGCTAGGTATTGCCTTAGCAAACACAAATGAAAAAGTCATGCTTGATAGGGTAATACCTAATAGTTGATAATGTTGTCATTAGAAACAGTATATAACAAAATAGAAGCATGCAAAATGAACACATGCGTTTTGTCGGTATTCATTTGATAAGCATACTTAATATCAATGAACCAATCACATAATCTTGTGGGGTTATTTTTGCTATGCGACTAGGGTAGGGTGTGTTGATAACTTTATTACCGCAAAATGATGCGTAGGTGGCATAAGGTTGGTCAGCCACGGTTATGCTAGCGACATAATTATATGTCATGTTATGATAGCGCCGACATGTGCCACAGATAACGCGCCTCAATTTTATTCAGCGTATTGTCTGCTACCTTTATACTTATAAGCTCATATCCAGAAGCTGAGACCAATTGTGGCCTATATCAAAGACTCACAAAGCTACCACTTTTCAGCGCAAGCACCCAAGCGTGATATCAGTTTGCCTGTTGCTATTGCCATCGCAGTAGCCATCCATGCGTTAATTATTTTTGGTATCAGCTTCTCTATGGGCAAAGATCCTGCAGCGATGATGCAAGACGTGGCTAAGGCGCTAGCCGATAATATGCAGCCAAATGAAGATGCCCATTTTATTGCCAATGCCTCTCAAGAGGGTGGTGGTACGGTACGTGAGCTTTTGAGGCAAGAGACCGATCAGAGCAGTCCATTGTCTGCTGAGCAAATGAGCGAAACCCAAGACGTGATCAGTTTGCAGCGTCAAGTTCGTCAGCAACGCTATCAAGAGAGCTATCTGCGTACCACGCTAAGCTGGCGGCAGGCTACGGTAGAGTCTGATAATGACAGTAAGCAAGTAAAAGATGATCTCATGGCGCAAGAAGAGCGACTGCGTAAGCAAATTGCCACCCTAGAGGCGCAACTGTCTCAGCGTCAGCAGCTCTATGCAACCAAGTCGAAAGTAGTGACGGTCGATAGTAATTCAACGACGCGTGGTGCAGCCGCTGACTATATCAATACTTTTCGTGAACACGTCGAGCGCGTTGGTAATTTACAATATCCTGCTCAAGCGCGTGCGCAAGGTATCACGGGTGAAGTGCGCCTCATGGTCATTATTAGTCATGACGGTAATATCAAAGCTATTCGCCTGCTTGAAAGCTCAGATTCTACGATATTGGACGAAGCTGCTAAGCAGTCAGTACGGCAAGCAGCGCCCTTTGGTAAGTTCACTAAAGACATGCATGATATAGTCGAGTTGCGTTTGATACGTACCTACCGTTATAGTGACAAAGTAGATGTGACTTATTAGGATAACAAGTTGAGATAACAAGAATCAGTTCGAATCCCTAATAGCAGACACCCAAATTCATAAAATACAGCGATAGAATAAAGAGTCATTATGGAATTTTTAGGTTTTACAATAGATGTGGCCACGCTAACCAGCACTGCAATAGAGTTAGTCATCAAAGTGGCTTTGGCAATACTCATATTTATCATCGGACGCTGGCTGGCCAAAAAGGCGGTCGCTTTCTCTAATCGTCTTATGATGCGTAGCCATCTAGACGAGACAGTCGCTGGATTTTTGAGCCGTCTGTTGTATGGCGTGTTACTGGTCGTGATTACCTTGGCTGCGCTAAGCAAAGTGGGTGTGCAAACCACCTCGGTTGTCGCTATCTTGGGTGGTGCCGCCGTTGCCATTGGTCTGTCACTAAAGGATCAGCTGTCGAACTTTGCCGCTGGTATTATGATTGTGACTTTTCGCCCGTTTGTACGCGGTGACTATGTCCAGATCAGCAGTTATACCGGCACGGTGACTGAGATTAGCTTGGTTAATACCCATTTAACGACCATTAATAATCACGATATCATCATTCCTAATAGCGATATCACCACGTCAGCCGTTGTCAACTATACCGCGCTACCCAATCGCCGCGTCGATATTACAGTTGGTATTGGCTACGATGCCGATATAAAAACGGCTAAAGAGGTGATGCTAAGCCTCGCAAGAAACAATGCATTGGCGTTTACTGATCCTGAGCCTATCGTGCGAGTGACCAATTTGGGTGATAACTCAGTGGATTTAACCCTAAACGTTTGGACAACCAATGCTGACTGGTGGTCGATGCAATGCGAGCTACTAGAGCAGTTCAAACATGCGCTCGATGATGAAAAAATTGAGATTCCATTCCCGCAGCGCAGTGTCCATGTTAAAGGCTTAGATCACATGATTAATCAGATGGGGCAAGCGCAGAAACTGCCATTGGCTAAAGACTAGTCCATAAAGCTGTAGTGAGTAAAAGCGCAAACATCTAAATATAGGGATTTGGTAGGTTCAAGCCTGCCAAAATCTCAATCTCAAAGCTTTCCATCTCATCTTGCTCGGCTTGCCCAAGCTCATGATCAAACCCTACTAAGTGAAGTACACCATGTATCAATAGGTGACTAATATGCTGCGCGACGGTTTTGTCTTGCTCGGCGGCCTCACGTACCATGACCTCATGACAAATAATTAACTCACCCAGTGGCAGCGTTGGCATCAGCTCAATGATGGCAGCTGGCATATCGCTCGGGTAGGATAAAATATTAGTCGCATAATCTTTGCCACGCGCTTCCAGATTCAACTCACGTCCTTCTGTCTCATCCGTAATATATATATCGAGTGCTTTTGGCTTCTCTTGCCATTGCTCAGAGTCAATATCTGAAAAGTAGGGCAGAGTCATACCAGTGTTAATACGTTCATCGATATAATTCAGCGTTGCCATTATGACTGGTAACAGATTATCTGCACTATAAAAGCGATCAATCAAATTATCATCAATACTGTCAATCGCGCTGACATTGAGATCTGCGCTGGTCAGATTATTTGCACCTGTTTCAGTCATATTATTATCATTAGCTTGGTTCATTTTTCTATCCTTTAAGAAACAACACGCCCTAATAAAAAACCGAACTACTGTCTTTAGTAATCCGGTTTTGATTATTTTGAAAGCTAATATTTTGAAACCTAATGTTTTAAAGCTAAAGGTTCTAATGTTCAACGTTTCATTATGGCTACAATTTATCAGCTATAGCTTCTCACTTATAACTTAGCAGTCGCGTTGCTGATCGCTTGTCTACGCTCTTGCTCAGCTAAGCGTTCTTGTTTGCGCTTTTCTTCTAGGATCAACTGCTCAGTGTCAAATACTTCATAAGCTTCAACGATTTGTTGTACCAATTGATGGCGTACCACATCTTTTGAATCGAATTTAGTGATATGAATCTCTTCGATACCGCTTAAAATTTCGAGCGCTTGCGTCAGTCCTGACTTGGTACCGCGTGGTAAATCGACCTGAGTAATGTCACCTGTGATGACTGCACGTGAGCCAAAGCCTAAGCGTGTCAAAAACATTTTCATCTGCTCAGGTGTGGTGTTCTGTGCTTCATCCAAAATAACAAACGAATTGTTCAAGGTACGACCACGCATATAAGCAAGTGGTGCAACTTCAATGATTTGCTTTTCAATCATTTTGCCGACTTTTTCAAAGCCAAGCATCTCGTATAACGCATCGTATAACGGGCGTAAGTAGGGATCGATTTTTTGTGACAAGTCACCCGGTAAAAATCCTAGCTTTTCGCCTGCTTCTACCGCAGGGCGTACCAATAAAATACGCTCAATCTCATTACGCTCTATCATATCGACCGCACAGGCAACAGCAAGATACGTCTTACCCGTACCCGCAGGCCCAATACCAAACGAGACATCAGAACTCAAAACGTTTTTCACATAACTTTGTTGATTGCCACCGCGCGGAATGATTTTACCTTTGCGCGTGCGCAAGCTGATCGGGGTGAACTCACTAGCGGTTTCTAAATTGTTCTCATTTTCTTCAGCAGTAGCTTGCTCATCTTCCTCGTTATCTTGATCGCGCGAGATGCTTGACTGGATAATGAGGTGCAGCTCTTCTGCGCTAATATCTTTTGAGTTTTGAGCTTCATCGACCATTTTGTAAATGATGCGTTCGCCACGCTCAACGCCAGTTATATCACCACTCAGGCAAAAGTCCCCTTGGCGTTGGCTGATTTTGATATCGAGGCGTTCTTGGATATATTTCATGTGGTTGTTATATTCACCAAGCACGGTTTTGAGCTGTGCTGGGGTCAATGATTCGAACTTTATACGGCGGCTCATGGAATCAGTCAATCGATTATCCTTATATTGGTAGCCCGATGCTATTCCTATTTATTGATAGAAGCATGGGTGTAATAGATAAAATAGTCAGTAATACTTTTAGAGAGTAGAGACAACAATGACGGTAAAATTATTATGTAATTTATCGATAGTAACAAGTGAATGGCCTTCCTTTATTATGGTAGATAGATTTTAAAATTCAAGCCATAGATGGCATGGACAGCCTTGTTTTTGTATGGCGATTGCAACCGCTGTACCAAGATTTTGGAAGCACTGCCGTTTAAGCTGATTAACTTTGTGCCTCAAGTAAGCTGGCGCTGTTATTTTAGATAGTCGATGCTTTTTGTACACGCTGTCTATACCGTCAAGAGCACAGAATGACGGACAATTTGTGGTAATCTATCAGCCATATCATCACTATTTACATCGCTGTCTAAATAGCAAACTTAATACTGAGCTTCACCTCTTAATAGAACGATGGCGTTTTTATATAAAGTAATATAACTTCTATAATAATAAAGTTTTTGCTGATGACTGATAGCCAGCCAGCATACCAAATAGATCACAATAGGAATAATCATGATGCAAAATACGGATTCAAATTTATCGAATGCCAAAAACAAATTTGGCAATTCAAGGGCAGTCACTGATCAGAATGTTCTTATCGTTGGCGGTGGGCACGTGGGTTTGTCTTTTGCGTTGCTACTAGCGCATCATGGTATCGCCAGTACTTTGCTCGAAAAGATGGGCTATCCAACCATCAGTCCAAATGATGACAGTAATCGAAGCCATTATTTAGACAGCCGCAATACGGCACTATCACGGCGTACGGTACAGATTTACCAAGAGATTGGTCTATGGGATGAGCTGCAAAGTCATGCTTGTCGCATTGATGCAGTTCAAATCAGTGAACAAGGTAGTTTTGGACGCGCGCAGCTGAATAAAGACGAAGAAAAAGTAGAGTCATTTGGTCAAGTCATGGAAAATGCTTGGCTGGGACGTAAGCTATTGCTTGCCGCTCAGCAAGAGCCGCTCATTGCCTTAATTGATCATGCGAATGTCACGGCAGTTGCGCAGCAAAACGACATGGTGACGTTGAGCTTTAGCTACTATGGTAAAGAGGAGCATGAGCAGCAGTTGCAAGCTAGCGTCTTGGTCGCTTGTGATGGTCGCGACTCTACGGTGCGTCAGCTATTGAATATCGGCACGACGACTTATGATTATCAGCAAACCGCTATCGTCGGTGTGGTAGAGACTGACAAACCACACGGGCATGTCGCGATTGAGCGTTTTAGCCCAGCAGGGCCACTGGCGGTATTACCATTGACAGATCCAGACGGCGATGGCAATGATGAGTATCAAACAGGTTATAGACGCTCGGTGGTTTGGGTATGTCCAACGGGTGAAGAAAATAAATATTTAGAAGACGATGCGCATTTTTTAGCAACTTTGCAGAAAGCCTTTGGTGAGCGTGCTGGCACGTTTGTCACAGCTGGTCGTCGCGGTGCTTATCCACTAACACGAGTATTGGCAGACAAACAAGTCGATGGTCGCTGTGTGGTTATGGGCAATGCGGCGCATACCTTACATCCTGTCGCCGGTCAGGGCTTTAACCTCTGTATGCGTGATGCTCATGTGCTGGCGCAGATGATGAGTACGCAAGTGCTAAAAGGCGCAGACATTGGCGATACGCAATTATTAAAACGCTATGAGAAGGCACGTCAAACCGATCAAAAACGCGTCATTCGCTTCTGTGATGCCGTGGTACATGGCTTTACGCATCCTAACCCCGCCATTAAGCTGGCACGGAATGTGGCCTTGGTTGCCTTTGATAAACTGCCAAATATTAAGCCACTAATCGCCAATTATGCGATGGGACTAAAGTCGTAGTTTGTCACATTACGTTATATCAACGGTCTATACCAATGTTCTATACGATGGCATTTAAAAGTAGGAATAACTTATGAAAAATAATCATACGCTGATTATCGGTAGCGGTATTGTTGGGGCGACATTGGCGTTAAAACTGGCGCAAGCAAAAATGCCCGTGACGTTAATTGATGCACGCCCTGAACGTGATGAGTCAGAGTGGCAAGACATATTGAAGCAACGCGACGCTCGCGTTTATGCACTGAGCGTGGCCAGTATTAACTTGCTCAACGATGTCGGCGCATGGCAAAAAATTGCTACCTCTGAGCGTAAAGCGGACTACTCGCAAATGCAGGTATGGCAACTCAACGGCATGGGCGAGTTATTATTTGGCGACAGTGGTAATAACCATTCTGATACTACGCTACCGAAAATGCTTGGCAGCATGGTTGAGCCCGCCGTCGTTGAACATGCGCTATGGCAGCGTTTATCTGAGGATGATGTCAGTGACTATCTAACCGTTATCGCCGGACATAAAGTTATCAATATGGATTGGCTGGGTACGCAGCAAGGCTACCGTGTGACTTTAGACGATCATACTAATATCGATGCAATGCTGCTGGTCGGTGCTGATGGTCGCGGTTCATTTGTGCGCCAGCAAGCAGCCATTGGACTCGATACACTCGATTATAATCAAACTGCGATTTGCTGTGCGATTCACACTGAAAAACCACATCAAGCAACCGCACGCCAAGCGATGCTGCCCACAGGTACACTGGCACTATTGCCGTTAGCGGATATCACTGATGCAGATAAAGCCAATCCGCAACACTGGCAGTCGATCGTGTGGACACTACCACGCAATCAAGCATTGGCATTGATAGAGGAAGATGCGCACTTTGTCGCTGATAAATTGGCTGCTGCCAGTAACTATGAGCTAGGTGCTATCACTCAGATTGAGTCCATCGCCAGTTTTCCATTGACTGCGCAACAAGCGAAAAGTTATGTCGCAGATAATTTGGTCTTAATCGGTGATGCGGCGCATGGTGTCCATCCGCTAGCAGGTCAAGGGTTGAATTTAGGCATGCTCGATGTGCAGACTTTAAGCGAGCAATTGGCACACGACTTTGCCCGTAGCGGTGGAACCAGTTGGGGCGGTAATCAAACATTGCGTAGCTACGAGCGTTTGCGTCGTTCACATAACAGTTTAATGATGCACAGCTTTTCCGCGCTTAACTGGCTATTCGCAGGGTCGCTTGCACAGATGCGTCCTATTCAACAAATACGTAGCGAAGGTATGTATCGAGTGGGCAAAATTAAGCCATTGATGAGACTGTTTGCTAAGCAGGCGAGCGGGGTTTAAGGTTTTGACTTAGAGATATTGAGCACTTATCCATTATCTATCTTAAATGACTTATCCAAAGGCAAACCCCATGCTAATCCCTAAATACTGGGCGCAATACAAACAGCGCTTTGAGTTATCAGGAACGGCTGATAACACGTCTGATACTTTTAATTCTAAACAAGCCACTATTAAACGTTATGGTTGGTCAGATGTCAGTCAAGCAGAAGCGCTAAGCCATGCTAAATCTCGCGTGAGAGAGACGCATAACCGCTGGCTGGCAGGTGAAGATATCTTACGTCGTGAGCGCAGGGAAGAATATAACGCAAGCAACGGTATTCCCATTCGTGAAGAGATTATTTCTGAGCATGATTTTCCAGAAAATGAATTATCCAATAATAGTGCAGCAGTGACGAAGCTTATCGTTACGCGTAATAGTTACGGCGCACAAGTCGCTAACGTCGATAACATCGCAATCATTGATGTCGATAATAAAGATCTACTAGGTCATTTATATCCCGAACATTACAGCTCTAATGGTTTTATGCCTGCTATACCCACTTATCAAAGTAAACCATCAAGCAAATTAAAAATTTGGGTTTTTATCCTTGTGTTTATTCTTATCGCCAGTGTCATCGCTTGGCTAGGGTTATCATGGTTGTGGCTATTAGCAGTTATGTTTGGCGTGACTGCTTATTTATGGCAACAGGCCAGCCAAAGAGACAAAGCACACGCACAAAAATATACCGATGATATCGCCTCATTACTGCCTTACATGACGGATGTAATCAAAAAACGTGTTGCCAATCATCCTACCGAACGCTTTCGTTTGTATCAAACGCCAGCAGGATTTCGCATTATTGCCACACACGATACTATCGCGCCAAGTGATGAGTTGGTCGCGGAGTGGTTTGAGTATTTCCATGCGGATGCCAATTATGTGCGTCTGAGTCAAATACAGCAGTGCTTTCGAGCGCGGCTCACTGCTAAGCCGTGGCGTATGGGTGAGGTTGAGGGTAAAAAACTGACTAAAGATATCCCTGCTAAAAACTTTTGGTTTGGCTCTAATAATATCGATGTAGATAGTAGCATTGAGCAACGTCAAGATGAGTTAAAAGCGCGTAAACAGTGGATTGTTGACTATGATCGTTTTGCCCAAGGCTATCGTACTTGTCATTATGTTGAGAGTTTTGCTGGCAAGGAAGCCAGTCATCAATTAGAGTCTGTAGCGATAAAGGCTTTTGTCGATTGGCATGATAGGGCTTGTCGAGTGGATAAAGCGTTACCGATGGCTTGATAATGAAAGGACTCTCACCCTATTTGAATCAAAATTTTTGCTATCATCCCAACGCCGAAAATACCACCATCAACACAGGCGAGACAATATTAATAATAAAGCCAAAACTAATCGCTAATGGCACAACTTTTAGACCGCCAGATTGTTGAATGATCGGTAAGGTAAAGTCCAAGCTCGTCGCGCCGCCAAGTCCTACCGCTGCTGATGGATATTTACGCATAAAGACGGGGATAAATATCAGCGCAAAAAACTCACGTACCAAGTCGTTAAAGAGTGCCACACTGCCCCAAACCGCGCCATAAGCATCGGTCATGACGATTGCAGATAGCGAGTACCAACCAAACCCTGATGCCAATGCCAAGCCCTTCGTCCACGATACCTCACTGAACATCAGCGCAAATAGTAAGCCACCAACCAATACCGCTAGCGTGAAAATAATGCTCATCTCAACGCCGCGTTTATTCAGCAGCACTTCTTTTAAAGTAATACCTGAGCCTTTCAATCCAATACCGACCAGCAAAATTAATATCATTAACATCACCGTCATGGTGTTTTCGGGTGGCATATAATTGTCTGGTAGGAAGTATCCAATCACCATACCAATGACTACACAAATCACCTGAGCGAGGCTGCCACGAATACTGACGCGATGTTCTTTAGATTTTACGCTGGGTTTTTTGGCGTGCCATGGGCGCAAATGATCGAACAACATCAGGGAAAATAAGCCCGTACCAATCGTCAGTATCGACAATATAGTGACATACAGCGCAATCTCACCTATCTGACTGCCAAGCCCTTCCACTTGTGACAGCTCAATACCAATCAGCGCCAAGATGATAAATACCAGATAAGACAAGCCTTTATCCGCAAGCTTGGTCATTGTAGGATTAGAAGGAATGGCAAAACCAATAAACATTGGCATTAATACCAGAACAAGGGTAATCAGGCTTTGCATGGTGGCAGGCTCGTAGCATTTTTGAAGGTGTTTTTGAGAAGGTATTTCTAAGAAGCTGAGGATTGTAGCATATCAAGCGATTAATACTGACATGAGCGACTAAGATTCCTTGTGAAAACTGACTGTTTAACCATTAAATGTTGGCTTATAAGGTAAGCACCTTTGTAGCGAGACGGTAGGATAGGGTTTTATGCATGATAATACAGCTAACAGCAATACTTAAGTATTTACCTAACCAACTTTTGTTGCTACATTAAAGAACTGAATATATTTGGCTCGCCTTATGTCGCTCTATCAGCTCAAATCTCAGTTTCAAGATCAATTGCGCCCAATTAGCGATGCATTGGTCGAGCAAAAGGTTACCGCTAACCAAGTGACGGTATCAGCCATCTTATTGAGCCTCGGTACGGCTTATGTGATTGCCAAGCCTGCAACTGAGAAGCAGGAATTATGGCTTTTATTGCCTTCATCATTGTTTGTACGCATGGCGCTCAATGCTATCGATGGCATGATGGCGCGCGAGCACGGGCAAGCATCAAGGCTTGGTGAAGTGCTCAATGAAGTGGGTGATATCGTGGCTGATACGGCGCTTATCGCAAGTCTTGCTACGCATGTTGCTAATGGTAATTTGCAAGCGTCGGCAGTCAATTTTCCCAACAATATATCAATCCATCAGCAACATATTGTCGGTCTAATCGTGCTCAGTATCGGCACTGAATTGCTAGCGATAATTAGTAATAAAAGCTTAAATGTTCGGGCGAATCAAGGGCCTTTGGGCAAAAGTGATCGTGCTTTTGTGCTCGGTGTGCTTGGCACTTTTATGGCAAGTAAAGTACCGCCCGCGTTATTTCATATCAGAGTAGGGCAATTATTTATACTCACAGAGGCGCTGCTACTAAAAACTTGTCTCAATCGACTGCGTTATATGGCAGACTTATATTTGATGCGTAAACCACCTGTGCTACGCTCAAACCGTTTAGACAGTCTTGAGTCAATACCAGACACATCGTATCAATCTGTATTATCTATCGATTGCCAAGCGATTATTGATCAACCTGATACGCTATCTCCCAATACCTTTTCATCAAATTTCCCTTCATTAAATACCCTTTTATCAAATTCTGCTGCTAAAACGTCCCTTTTGGAGTCCCAGACAATGCCCGCTATTTCTAAAAATCCCCAGTCTACCAATGCTAAAGCTGCCCCAAACAAGGTTAGCGATGACCTTAATTTATTATCGTCCGAAGTTGTTAGCGGTGAAAGTTGCTACAACGCGTATGATGGCACGGCAATCTATTATCGCTATTGGTTGACGATGCCTTTAGAGGGTATAAAAAAAGCCGGTCAGCGACACACACAACAGCGCCAAGTCATTCTGTTACATCGTGGTCACGAACATTCTGGACGCTTAGCAGAACTTGGGGAACAATTTGCAAAAGCTGGCTATCAAGTATTTGCTTGGGATGCGCGTGGTAATGGGCGCTCAGGTGGTATCAAGGATCATGCTGAAAGCATCACCGAGCTAGAGCGCGATTTAGACGGTTTTGTGCAACTGGTTATCGGGCAAACGGGCATTGCTATTGAGGATACATTAATCGTCGCCAGCAGTATCGGCGCGGTACTCGCAGCAGCATGGGTACATGATTACGCGCCAAATATTCGCGGAATGATATTAGGTACGCCAGCGTTGAGTATTCGCTTGTATATGCCATTTGCCATACCGTCGTTAAAGGTGGCTCGCGCGCTTGGATTGATGTCACGCGTGAGCAGCTACGTCAAAGCGCAAGTCTTAACGCATGATAAAGACGCGCAGCAAGCTTATAATGCCGATCCGCTAATCTCAAACAGTATCTCGACCGACTTGCTCATCGATACGCACGCAACCGGTCAACGCTTGCTCGATGATGCGGGTGCTATCACTGTACCGACGTTTGTCTTATGCGCGGGCAAAGATTATGTGGTCGATAAGCAGGCTGAACGCACGTTTTATGAAGCGATTAATACACCTGTTAAACGCTGGCAGTTGTACCCAGACAGCTATCATGCGATTTTTCATGAGACCAATAAAGCAGATGTCTTTGCCGACTGTATTGATTTCGCTGAGCAAGTATTTAGCACACAAGTCCAAGCACTTGATTTGAGTACCGCTCATTTGAATAGCGCGAGTAAAGATAAGGTAGACCGCTTAGCGATTAAGCCATTCAATCCAAGCTTTGCGATTACCCGTTTTGCGATGCAAAAGTTCGGTCATGTTAGCGATGCGATTGCGACAGGGCTTGAACATGGGTTTGACTCGGGTCACTCGCTTGATCACGTGTATTATAATCAGCCCAGTGGTCAGAATAAATTTGGTCAGGCGGTCGATAAGTTTTACTTAAGCAATATTGGCTGGCAAGGGATTCGTATCCGCCGTGAGCATATATTAGAGCTCGCACGTGAAGCTTTAGCAGATATAAAGTCTGGCAATCAAAACCAAGCTAGTCAAAACCAAGCTAAGCAAAACGGCACTGAGTTATTTCAGCCGAAACTACTCGATATCGCTAGTGGGCATGGCTTTTACGCCTTTGATTTATTGACAGAGTTTACCAACTTGCGCGCTGAGCTACGCGATTATGAGCAGCATAATATCCAAGCATTACAGGCAAAGGCGGAGCAGTTAGAGATTGCTGATCGAGTCCTTACTTGTCAAAAAGATGCGTTTGACCCTGCCAGTTATTCTCATGTGCAGAAGGGAAGTGGCGATGCTAAAGATCTTGATGATAAAAAATTCGATATCGCCATTGCCTCTGGCGTGTTTGAATTGTTTTCTGACAATACGCTACCAGCGACTACGTTAACGGGTATTTATGACAGTTTAAAATCTGGTGGTTATTTACTTTATACCAATCAGCCTTGGCATCCTGAGCAAGAATTTATTAGTAAAACCCTAAACAATCATCGCGGTAGCAGTTGGGTGATGCGCTGTCGCTCACAAGCGGAAATGGATCAATTGGTTGAGAATGCTGGCTTTAAGAAAGTCGCCATGCGTATCGATCGTTTTGGTATCTTTACCGTGTCATTAGCAATTAAAACAGCACCAAATGCTGATAAGTAATAGATGAATAATAAAAGCGTCAAGCCTTTGAATAGAAAAAGCAGCAAACCTTATGAGCGCGTCCAGCTTTTCTCCGGAGGTGGCTCGCGTTTTGGTTATTATTTGGGCAGTTATGCGGCATTGGTTGCCCATGATTTGACACCAGATATCATCGTCGGCACTTGCGGTGGTAGTCTGTCGGCTTATTTAGTCAATTTAGCGCCTGACCCCAAGGATTTGCAGGAGCTGATGTGCAGCCGTGAGTTGTACCGCGTCATTACTGCAATTAGACATGTCGCGCCAGACGAAGCCAATAAACGATTGAAAATACGTTATGTGACTCAGGCGCTTAAACGCTGGCGCTTGTCACGGCAGCTGTCCAACCGCCAACAACAGCAGCAAGCAGACAGCTACAAACGACTATTAGATGAGTTGCAGCAGTTGGCAATGTTTCGGATAGATAACGAGGGGCAATGGCTCGATGAATTGTCTCGTTTTTCTCCCAAGCAGAATAATAATTCGTTTAATACCGCCGCGCCAGAGATAGCTCTTATCGCTAGTCGACTGTATCAAGCACCTAATCAAACGCCTAATGCTGATAAATCTGTTCACAATGAGTTTAAACTACAAGAATTATTATTTGCGCCACCGCGTTTGGCAGTATCAGAGCATTTTGATGAAATGCTTAACTCACCTGCGCATACGTTTGCCGATAGGCGTATTCATCAGTCAGTAAATGTCGTAAAGCAGTGGGAATTTAATTCAGCGGTTCGGGCATCCATGGCAGATATGTATTATCTACCGCCAACGCCTATAGACGATTTGGGGTGGTGCTTAGGCGGGGTGATTAATCTTACGCCGATCGAGCTAGCATGTCAGCTAGGGCAGACTGTATTTGCAGAGACCAAGGCAGGTTATGATTCATGGCTGGCGGCACCAGCGATTCAGCGCGTTTTTGGTTTTGACCCCAATGAGCGTTTGGCTCAGGTGCATGGTTATCAGCCAATGGAAACGTCATCACTTGTGAAGTCAGAAAGAAATAGCCATCAATTGCATTGGTTACCCTTTGCAGATAATGCTCAGCAGTTGGCAGGGCAGCATGTACAAAAGCGTTTTGATATCAGACAAATGACCGTTGAGCTTATTCACAGTGACTATGATGGCTTTGTGCAGCAAATGCAGGCGCAATGGCAGTATGGCTATCAGCGTACAGCTGACTATATACGGCAGCAGGGTCTATGAACGCACAAATGAAAAATATTACACAATCTACTTCCACTCATAAGCCATCGCATCTTATCGTTTTTGGCGGTACGAGTGGACTTGGCTTGGCGTTGGCGCTGCATTATCAGGCGCTTGGCTGGCAAGTAAGCGTGGTTGGTCATAGTATGGAGAAGATAGATAATATCAATAGTCAGTATCCTAATATTGTCACTTATTGCTGTGATTTGATGGATAGTGTGCAAACACAAAGTTTATTAGAGAGCCTGTCAGATATCAGCTTTCAAAGAGTGATTTATAGCGCGGGTAGTTACACCAACGAGCGCGTCCACGATCTGAGTCAAGCAGACAGCGATCAAATGCTAGCGATTAATTTGCAAGCGTTTGAGCAGGTTTTTAGATGGGCAAGTGAGCAGTTAAAGCGCCAAAGTTGTTCGTTGGATTTCAACGGAAACAGCAGACGAAGTCTGATTTGTATCGCGTCTATCGCCGGTACTATGGATTATCCTTATGCCAGTCTTTATGCCAAAAGCAAACGTGCCATGATTGCGACTGCCAGCGCTTATCGAGCGGCACTTGCACCTCATGATATCCAAGTGAATTGTATTGCCTCAGGCTATATCGATACTCAAGCGTTGCGTGATTTGAATGACGGCGATGCTAGCCATAAGCCCTTTATAATGACGACTCAAACAGCAATTGACCATATCATGCAAGCGATTGATGATGATATTGAGCTGGCAATCTTTCCACGCTCTATGCGCTATATTACTCGGGCGCTCAATCATTTACCTAAGCCTGTGCTTAACTGGATATTGCGCAGTAGATTGGATAAACCTACTGGATATACTAAATAAAAGAAAGACAACTATTATAACGTGCTACCGGTATCAATTTTTCTTGCTTGCTGTGCCTACGCCGATAGAGGCTGCGAATAACTAATCCCAGTAGCACTGTATCTTTTAAAAGTGGATCGACTATAGTCATTCCACTATAAAAGTATTACAGCGTTAACCTCGCTTGAAGTATCACATATACATCTACACTCGGTTGCCTTGTACTACTTTTAAATTGAATCGACTATATAACAACTTAGCCGAGCAGCCAATAAAACAAGGTAAATAGCGGTACGCCAATCAGTAAGCTATCCACTCTATCTAATACGCCGCCATGTCCAGCGAGCATCGTACCCGTGTCTTTTACCCCGTGCTGACGCTTAAAGGCGGACTCTAATAAATCTCCAGCAATACCACTGACCGCTAAGCCATAAGCGGCTAATAAGCAAATCCACCAACTAAAAGGCGTGAGCCAAATGCCTAATAGCGTCGCCAATAGTGCCGCAAGCATACTACCGAAAAGAGCGCCCTCGATACTTTTATTCGGGCTAATGGTTGGGGCAAGACCGCGTTTAAACAGCTTGTGACCAAGCAATTGTCCACATAAATACTGGGCAATATCATTAAATTGACTGGAGAATAATACAAAAAATAAAACGCCATACTGCTCGCGCTGCCAGATTAATTGTTGTAAGGCAATGAGACTGATAATCAGGGTGATAAAAGCAAAACTAAAGAATAGGTCTAACAGATTTAAACGTGTGTAAGCTTGAGGAGAATGAGGAAGGGTTTGGCTAAAAGGCTGAGTATTCGCTTGTAAACCGCGCGCTTGGAGCTTGTGAATCAGCACAGCTTTGTTGCGTAGGCACCATAAGCGTTTGATCTCATAGCTACCACGCAAACCAATTAAGACGAAAAAAGCGATGAGCATCCACTGGTAGGGGTAGGTAGGAGGCTGTGAGGGTTGGCTATTATCCGTTATCTTAGCGATAACATAACAAGCGCAAAGCGCCGCTAACATCAGCCACCACGAGCGTGCAATCAGATAAATTTTTGGCAGGCGCTTACGCAAGCGAGGTAGGGCAAGCAAGGCCCACGTCAAACTGACGACCATCATAAGTCCGATCACAAACAGCGTATCAGTAGCCATATTTTTAGCATTTTGAGGTCAATAAAAAACGGCAATCTACCGTTTTGTGATGGTTAGAGTAGCAACCTTCAATCGCTGTTAAACATTAGCAACGGTATGTGCTGATCCAACCTCTGTGTCACCGATTATAGGCTGAACCAACCAATCAATGCCACCTTCTTTGTTACCTGTTTTGTCATCATCTATCAGCTTCGATAAGGGCGCAATCACACTCGTCCGAGGTATGGTCGCCAAATGCGGATAGTCTTGACGATAATGACCACCGCGACTCTCATAACGCTGATAAGCCGACTGAATAATCAATGTCGCTAATTGTAATTGTCGTGCTAATTGAAAGTATGCCAAGCCATCATAGGGAATGGTATTGCTCTGACTATTTATATCGAGAGAATTAGTTATATTGAGAGCGTTAGTTATCTTGAGAGGATCAGACTTAAGGCATTCAAGCTGCTGCTGCCAATTTTCTATTTGTAGCAATGCTTGTGCTAATTGCCCAGCGCTGCGAGTGATACCCATATGAGCAGTCATCAGAACTTTTAGTTTGGCGGTTATCCCAGCTATATCCGCATCTATATTGACGTTATGATGAGTATTGCTTTCATGGTCAGTAGACGGTGGCAGAGTAATGGGCTGAGTATCTTTAAGCGTTGGCAGCGTCCAAATGCCAAGGGCTGATTGATTTACTTTATTAAAATATGTCGCTTGACTGAGCTCGGTCACGTCTTTTAAATAGCGCGGTAAGTCAGCAGCGATATTGCGCCCAACCACCACGCACTCCAAAAGTGAATTACTCGCCAAGCGATTAGCCCCGTGCAAACCTGTATAGGCAACTTCGCCAGCGGCATAGAGACCTGCCACATCGGTCATACCATTGACAGATGTGACTACACCGCCGCAGCTATAATGAGCGGTAGGCGCGACCGGAATTGGGTCAGTAGTCATATCGATGCCAAGCTCTAATAACGTTTGATAAATTTGCGGGAAGTGCTCTCGTAAAAACTGTTCTGGCAGATGACTGACATCAAGGTTTACGTAGCCAAGTCCATTCGTACTAATCTGCTCAGCAATAGCACGAGCGACGATATCGCGTGGTGCCAGTTCTGCACGCTCGTCAATGTCCAACATAAAGCGCGCGCCGGTTTGTGGACAGGTCAGACGGCCACCTTCACCCCGTAGGGCTTCCGATATCAAAAAGCTACTGTCATCTAACGCCAAACCAGTCGGATGGAATTGAATAAATTCTAAGTTTGCTAAGCGGCAGCCTGCTTGCCATGCCATCATTACGCCATCACCGACACAGACGTTGGGCGCACTGGCACGCTTAAATAATTGACCCAAGCCACCACTAGCCAGTACGACTGCGCGACTATAAAAAGTCAGTTGTTGTTGACTACTATGATCAAAAACTTGCGCCCCTTGGCACTGATTATCACTGCTTGTTAAAAGGCTCAGCGCTTCATGATAAGGCAAAATAGTGATATTGGCAGCAGATTGAGCCTTTATGGTCAAGGCTTCCATAATATGTCGACCAGTCGCATCATCCGCATGCGCGACCCGCCTACAACCATGCCCGCCTTCTTTGGTTAAATGTAAGCTAGCAGTCTGTAGTTCAGTGAAAGGTTTTGCATTATCATCTTGCTGTATCTGGGTAAAAGGCACACCTTGCTCACATAACCATTGCACAGCCTGCTGTCCGGCACTTAAAATGCTACTGGTATTGTCAGCTTCGCATAACCCTGCGCCAGCGATTAAGGTATCAGCTATGTGGTCAGCGACAGAGTCATTTTTATCTAGGCTGGCAGCAATACCACCTTGCGCATAATGGCTTGAGCAAACTTCCAAGTCGGCTTTGCTCAATACGGTAATATTCAGCAATGTTGGTAATGCTAGAGCCGTGCTTAAACCAGCCAGACCTGCACCGATAATTAGGACATCGGTTTGTACCGCTCCATCAAAATTATCAGCATTTAGTGCTTCCGCTGTAGACAGCGCATTCATATTAGGCTGCTCCGACATTGGCGAACAGCTCGCGGTCTTTAACGATGTCACCGCTCGCTACCACTCGCTGTTTTTGTGATTCGGCAAAATCAAGCATACGTTGCAAGGGCTTTTTAGCCGCAACTGCCAGATCAGGCGTCATCAAAACTTCACCGCTCTGATTGGTTAGGCATTGCTCGATACCTTTTAAGCCGTTCATCGCCATCCATGGACAAAAGGCACAGCTCTTACAGCTTGCGCTTTCACCAGCAGTAGGCGCTGCTAAGAAACGCTTATTTGGCGAGCGCTTTTGCATTTCATGCAAGATACCTAAGTCGGTGGCGACGATAAAGGTATCGGCATCCATCTCATAAGTCGATTGCAACAATTTGCTAGTAGAGCCGACCACATCGGCGAGCGCCACCACGCTATCAGGCGATTCAGGATGCACCAATACTTTAGCGTTTGGATGCTCCTCTTTTAATTGCAGCAGCTCGGTCGCTTTAAATTCATTATGTACGAGGCACGATCCTTGCCAAAGCAGCATATCTGCGCCCGTCTCTTTAGCGATATATTTACCTAAATGGCGATCAGGGCCCCAAATAATTTTTTCACCATTATTATGCAAATGGCGAATGATATCGATGCCAACGGATGACGTCACCACCCAGTCAGCACGGGCTTTGACGGCAGCGCTAGTATTGGCATAAACCACGACGGTACGCTCAGGATGGGCATCACAAAATGCGGAAAACTCATCAGCAGGGCAGCCCAAATCAAGCGAGCACTCAGCTTCTAAGTCTGGCATCAGTACCGTTTTTTCCATACTCAGTATCTTTGCAGACTCGCCCATAAAGCGTACACCTGCGACCACCAATGTCTGTGCACTGTGCGCTTGCCCAAAGCGTGCCATTTCTAGTGAATCGCCCACACAACCGCCCGTTGCCAATGCCAAATCCTGAATAAAGGGATCGACATAATAATGGGCGACCAATACCGCATTATGCTCTTTTAATAGCTTCTTGATGTTTTCTTCAACCACGATGCGTTCAGCGCGCGGCAAGTCTGCTGGCATTTTAGCTTTGGCATATTCGATGTTCATTTGAGTGGCGATGCGATTGTCCGTACTCATGATAGGTGCGTCGTAAGGATAAGTTTTCATAAAGGCAAACCTTTTATACAGTAGCGACAAGTAATATGCCGCTAAAAATAAGTCAATTGAATATTGCTAATGAATAAGATGTTTTAATTATGCTCATTTTGAGCATAAATACAAGTGTTTTTTTATAACTGCCTCAATGAAAGTACTTATTTTTTAACTCATCAGACCGTAAAGTCGTTGAATAAACCGCAGTTTTAGTTTTGTAGAATTACAACCGCAGGCTATGATAGTCTGGGATTCACGTTATACTCATCTACAGTATCAAAGCCGCATTTTATGAACTTATTATTCAATGACTACATTTAAAGGATTGTCGCCAAAACTATGACTTTGTCTTATTCACATGCGCATCAACAGGGAAGTGGTACCACTGAAGTGGTCGCAGTGCTAGTCGCCATCACTGACCACACAGCCCGTGTATTAACAGTGGATCAAGGCAAGCTGCTGCCCAATGGTCCTTTGATGCCGTTGCATCGCTCTTTGCAAGCAGGCGTGCGTCAATGGGTGGAGGAGCAGACGCAGCAACCGCTTGGTTATCTGGAGCAGTTATATACCTTTGTTGATACCAATAGACGTAATATCGATGGTCATGCGCTGGTTTATGTGAGCTATTTGGGTTTGGTGCAAGAGACGCAGATGCAAGAGCTACAAAGCGAGGCACTATGGCGTGATTGGTATGATTATTTCCCGTGGGAAAATCACTTAGATGGTATGCCCAGTATCATCACAGACTTTATCGTACCTGTACTATTGGAATGGGCAAATACTGCCGAAGACTTGATTGTGCAACAGCGTCGACGCCAACGTATTGGATTGTGTTGGGGACTGAGTGAAGCGTTTTTAGCAGGTGGCGAACTGACAGACACAGACTTGGTTGGCGACCATGCTCATGAAAGTAGGGAGTGGATCGCAGAGCACGTACTGCTCCGCTATGAGATGCTGTATGAAGGGGGGCTGATACCCGAAGCGCCCAATTACCCGCCAACTTATCAAGCCGTTGTCTTGCCAGATGACTGGTCACAACGTATAGGCGTACCGATGTATTACGATCATCGACGCGTGATTGCGACGGCTATTTCGAGACTGCGTGCTAAGATTGAATACAGACCGCTTATTTTTGGTTTGATGCCAGACGTTTTTACTTTATCGCAGTTGCAGCAAAGCGTCGAGGCTTTATCAGGGGTGCGTCTGCATAAGCAGAATTTTCGCCGTTTGCTTGATTCACAGAACTTAGTGATGGAGACAGGAGAGAGTAGTAGCGCTCAGCGCGGTCGACCTGCCAAGCTCTATCGCTTCCGTCACGATATTGAGCTACAAAGCTTGCTAATGGACAGCAAATTGCCCAAACGAAACAAATAGTTGTCAGATTATTCCTACGATATTTCTGCCATATGCTGTGTTTATAAACGGTGACTAGACACATAAAATACCGACCTATCCTTGCGGGAAGGCTAACTTTACGCTATATTTATGCTCATTTTGAGTTTAAATCAATCGAATTTATATTCATAGCATACTTATATAAGGGTTAAAGATGACAGTTGAACGAGAGCCAGCGTTGGATGAAGTATTGCTTAAGCCCTTGGTTGAGGCTGCCCTCACCGAAGACTTGGGTCGACGCGGAGATGTGACTTCGCAAGCCACCATTCCCGCCGATATGCAGGCGCAGCTCCAGATTAAAGCACGGCAAGCAGGCGTGATCTGTGGTATGGATTTGGCGCGTCTGTCCTTTGCTTTGGTTGATGCGCAGATAGAGTTTATCGCTCAGGTCATCGATGGTGAGAAGGTTGATGCAGATACAGTATTGGCTATCGTACGTGGTAATGCACGTCATCTATTAACGGCAGAGCGTACGGCATTGAATTTCATGACGCATTTGAGTGGTATTGCGACGGCGACACAGCAGATTGTCGACACTGTGGCGGATTATCCTGCGCAAATTACCTGTACGCGCAAGACCATTCCCGGTTTACGTATCGTGCAAAAATACGCGGTGCGCTGCGGCGGCGGTCGCAACCATCGTTTGGGTTTAGATGATGCAATTTTAATCAAAGACAATCATATTGCTATTGCAGGCGATATTAAAACAGCTATCAAGCAAGCACAAAATTTCGCGGGCCATCTCATTTCGATTGAAGTGGAGGTCGATACGCTAGCGCAACTAGAGCAGGCTTTGGACGCTGGTGTGAGCTTGGTACTATTAGACAACATGTCACCTGAAATATTGTCGCAAGCAGTGGCCATGTGTAAAGGTCGCGCCAAGACGGAAGCCTCTGGTGGTATTACCCCTGAGACTGTGCAAGCAGTCGCAAAAACGGGTGTTGATTTTATCGCGATGGGTTATTTGACGCATAGTACCACTGCTCTAGATATCGGTCT
The DNA here is from genome assembly GCF_015351755.1 of Psychrobacter sp. N25K4-3-2. Taxonomy (NCBI): domain Bacteria; kingdom Pseudomonadati; phylum Pseudomonadota; class Gammaproteobacteria; order Moraxellales; family Moraxellaceae; genus Psychrobacter; species Psychrobacter sp. N25K4-3-2. The sequence goes on along the minus strand of NZ_JADKLX010000002.1, from coordinate 623,996 downwards.
TGATTTTAGTGCATAACGTTTGACTTTATATAGTCAGTTCAATATAAAAAAGAGACAGTGTGACTGATATAAATTTTTTGTCGCCTCTGTCTGCACAGGAATAGCAAGCAAGAAAAATTTGTACCAGTCACGCATTATAATGTCGTGTATCTATTTTATTTAGTATCGACTATAACGGGGTAACGAGCCGTTTTTATTGGCGACTATTGATACGATTATTTATCCGTTAGAAGTTGCTGAGCGATCTATGATAATCAGCTATTGCCGCTAATGCGCTTATATCAGAATGTTAAGCAAAGTTAATGATTTAATTAGCTTATCTGCCTATGCTACAATGTCACTGCTAACCGCCTATTGGTCATCGTTGCACTCGCACGATGGCCTTATCTTTTTGCCCAAGTTTTACCGATAGATAAGCGAGCGCTCAGTGGATACTGAAATTATTAAAATCATCTTAGCCTTTGTGGTTTTGATTAATCCTTTTGCAGCTTTGACGCTGTTTTTGGACTTGACGCGCGGCTACTCGATGATTGATCGACGTAAAGTAGCACGCATTGCCTGCTTGACTATTTTTATCACCATCAGCTTTTTCACCGTGGCAGGCGAGGTGCTTCTAAAGGCACTTGGTATCTCTATTGGCTCGTTTCAGTTGGCAGGCGGCATATTGGTATTTTTGATTGCCTTGAACATGATGAATGGCGATGGTAACCCCGCTAAGCCTGATCAAGAAAATTTCGATGTTGAATACGATAAACACGCACTACCAAGTACCGCCTCAGCAGTAGTACCACTGGCTATTCCTATGATGATTGGGCCGGGTGGTATCTCTACGGTTATTATTTATTCTTCTCAAGTTTCAGGCATATTGCGTGTTTCTGCGGTTATCGTTGCAGGTTTCTTAATCAGTCTTTTTTGTTATTTGGCATTGATGGCGGCAGGTCGTATTAGCCGTTTATTGGGTGATACTGGGCTTAATATCATGAGCCGAATCATGGGTATGTTATTGGCTGCGGTTTCTATTGAAATTATCGTCAATGGATTGCGTACGTTATTTCCTAACTTAATATAATAGCCTTTCTGAACATAGCTTTTGTTGAGCCTAAAAAAACCCAAACACGTTTATAGAATGTGTTTGGGTTTTTTGATTTTGACTGTACATTTATATGAATTTGACTATAGTCGGTTCAATTTAAAAGTGGTACAAGGCAACCAAGTGTAGATGTATATTTAATACCTCAAGCGAGGTTAACGCTGTAACGCTTTTATAGTGGATTGACTATAGCTGTTTTCTAACTTTGGTATAGATGCCAAGCCAAGTAAAACATCAATATACCCACCAAGGCATCAAGTATATTCCACGCTTTTGGCTTGGCAAACAGAGGTCTGAGTAAGCGTGCGCTATAGCCTAATGCAAAGAAGAAAAAGAATGAGGCACTGACAGCCCCAACCGCAAAGGCCAGTTTACTACTAGCGCCAGTTGAAACCATGCCAACGAGCACCAAGGTATCTAGATAGACATGTGGGTTGAGCCAAGTAAAGCCAAAGCAGAGCAATAGCGCCTTTTTTAAACTGGTCACAACTTGTCCGTCGACAGTCAGCGCATGGGATAGGCGTACACTGGCATACAAGCTTTGGAATCCATAGCCCAGCAAAAATATGACGCCTGCAATTTTGGCAATGTTGACGACTTGCGGATACTGAGCGGTCACCGCGCCAAAGCCCGCAACACCTGCAGAGATTAAAAACGCATCGCTGACCGCACAGAAGAGACAGATAAAAAAGATGTGCTCGCGTTTGAGTCCTTGTTTAAGCACAAAGGCATTCTGTGAACCAATCGCGATAATGAGCGATAATCCCAGCAAAAAACCAGAAATATAATCGGGTGCATTCATAACCATTTACTCAATGTTAAAGACCAAAACGTTGACGTTTGCTTACTGGCAGCGTGACAAAAAACTGTTAAGATAAGGGATTGAGTGGTCGAATGCAATCAGTAAATGGGCAAGGGGCAGAGCAGAACATGGTCGTAAGTTTGACAAGAATGTTACAGTCATTTGGGCAAGCTCAAGATGATTTGCCAACGCGAGCTGCCAAACATGTTCAGCAAGGCGCCATCGCTCCTAATGCAGAAGATGATGCCAGTCCTGCTGATAGTATTATCCACAATCAAGACAGTGCTCGTGATGAAAACGCCATTAGTGAGCGCTTACCACTGACTCCTCCTGAGCGTGCCGATCGTATCTGCCAAGCGTTATCACAAGTCAATGATATTCGGACGCCAACGCCACTGACCGATCGCTATTTGTCCAATCGTGCGGCGATGCGCCCGACCAACAGACCGCCTTTCGACCCCGATACCCTATGGTATCTCAAACATGGACGCTGTCCGATTATGACTGAGCTTATTGATGTGGTTGATGAGGCCACCCTAAATGCTATGCCTATAGAAGCTGTTGCGATACTAGATCGAATTAACGGCAAGCTCAAGCGTTACCGTGAGTGGAGCAGCGAGCTCAACGAGCAGCAACAGCAGCAACATAACGAGCGTCAGTTTGTCATCGACAAGTTGGTGTCAGAGAGCATTCCAGAAGCACTACATCATTATGAGCAGTTGCAACGTTTTAGTCCGCATCGCACCAAAAACACGATGATGCAGGGAAAAATGACCGCAGGCGACATGCTGACTGATTTGTTTTTAGAAATTGATTATGAGCTTGATGAGTTATTGGACGAGTTGCATCAAACGGTTATGAATCGTCTTGCCTCAACGCATCGTTATGTCAAAAGCCGTACGAAAAATTAATGTGTATTTATTTTAATGACTGCTATTAATTATCAGCTATGAGCAGTTAAATACATAACAATATGGGGCTTTAATAAAGCCTTATTTTTTTGTTTAATCTCATAGAGTTTAGAGTTTAGAGTTTAGAGTTTAGAGTTTAGAGTTTAGAGTTTAGAGTTTAGAGTTTAGAGTTTAGAGTTTTAAGGCTATCTAGAACAATAATAACTACGATGAATAATGAGGACAATCCTATGACCCAAGTAACGGCGATGTTAGTGATGTTTGTTTTATACGGGATGCTACCAGCAGCTGGGTTATATCTAGGATATCGTGGTATCAAAAAAGTGACCGCGCCAAAAATGCTTAAATATAAAGCGATGCCGCAGTTGGGTTATATTCCTGAAAAAAGCTTACCCATCGAAGTCAAAACAGCCCTTGACCAAATCAATGGAAAAGGCGAAAAGCTACGTGTCATTTATGGCGATACCAATAATGATGGCAAGATAGATGATAAAGACACAGTCAACGAAACCTATATTATGATTCAAAACTTGATGGACAGACATATTCCGCTAGCGGTAGCTGACTATCGACGCTTGCATGACTTAGATGTGGGGGATGGGGCGCTTGCTGATACCACTAAGATTAAGCATTCTAATGTCACTGGAAAAGAGGCGTTGCTAGACGTACTAAGTACCATTAATACTCAGTTTGGTGATTTGCTCAATGCCTCATATCACCAAGATGGACAAAAATTGCTCGCAACCAATCGCTATTTGCAACAGCGTTTTGATAATCCAATAGCCAGTACCCAAATTGAGCACTCTAGCAATCAAGAGATAGGCAATCACGGCAGTGGTGATGCTACCGGCAGTGCGATAGAAAACCCGAGTAATAAAGGCCCTAAAGCTGAAGACATTAAGTTATAAAATATCAAACGATCGATAAAGAATGATCAGTGCTAAACCGTCAGCCAGATGATTGAGCGATAAAGAGTAAGTTACAAAGAGTAAATATATATGAGCATATTAATCGGCATTGGGGTTGTGACAACCGTCACGGTCGTTTATTTGGGTAAAAAAGGCTGGCAAGCTTTGCATAAAGCCGTTGGTATTACGCCAGGTGTGCTTACTTATCAAGATTATGATGCGCCGCTATCACTATCTACGTTGTCACTATCTACTATAAAGTGGCAACAGCTTGATCTAAACAACAAGCATCTTCAAAGCTTATCAGAACAACACTTGCGCCAATTAAAACGTATCGATGAAAAAGTAAATCACTATCAACGCTATCAAAAAGCCCTGCAAGCGCAACATAAAATGCCCGAACTCACAGAAGCGCAGTTTGTGTTGCATAAGCTGCTGCATACTCGTTTGCTCGAAATGCTTGCCAGTCATTACCACCTAGTGAATGTGAATATAAATGCTCACAATGTGAGTAATGACAAGAAAGCAGAAGCGAGTGCGTTATTACAACAGGTATTCAATAATATTGAGCAGCGTTTAGATAATCTGTTAGAGCAAATGGACACGCAGCAGTTGCAAGATTTACGAGTCATGAAAAACTATATTAACAGTCATGATAGCTAAATATTGGGTTAGTAAAATTATTATAAAAAACGCATAAAAAAGCTGCCCATAATGAATATTTATGGGCAGCCTTTTTATGGTCTAATTTAAATCTATTGAAGGCTTAAATTAACGCTTGTCGTTGCGGTCACGGGTATTGCGTGTACCACGACTGGCAGGGCTAGCACTGCTTTTAGGCTTCGCGCTGCTGTTGCGATTGTCGCTACTACTGCGGCTGCTATCGCTACGACTGTCAGTAGTGCGACGTGCTTTAAGTGGTTTGTTTCTGATGCGCTCTTGTTTCTCTTTCGCCGCGCCATGTAGACCCGTACCATAACGTGGACGTAAGCTCACTAGGTCTGTTAAGGTATTGATGTCTTTTCTGTCGAGCTCTAAGAAACGACCGGTACGCAATTCTTTTGGTAATGCAATCGTGCCATAGCGCGTACGCAGTAGACGACTCACTTTTAGGCCTTGCGACTCAAATAAGCGACGTACTTCGCGGTTACGACCTTCTTTTAGCTGGACGTGATACCATTTATTGACGCCTTCACCGCCGCCTTCTTTGATATCTTCAAACTTTGCCGTACCATCTTCTAGCATGACGCCAGCTGTTAACGCACGCGCGATATCAGACGTCACTTCACCTAATACACGTACTGCGTATTCACGAGTGACTTCACCAGAGGGATGCATCAAGCGATGCGCCATTTCACCATCATTGGTAAACAATAACAGGCCTGTTGAGTTAATATCCAAGCGTCCGACCATGACCCAGCGATCATGAGTCAGCTTGGGCAGACGTTCAAAAACCGTTGGACGACCTTCTGGATCATTGGCAGAGCACACTTCACCTTCAGGCTTATAGTAAGCCAATACGCGGCGACGCTTCTCATTCTCAGCGGTATATTTAATCTGACGACCATCAACACGAATCTCATCGCCTGGTTCGACGCGATCACCGATGGTTGCTGGGCCGTTATTGACTGTTACGCGTCCAGATTTAATAACTTCTTCCATCTGACGACGTGAGCCAAGCCCCATGCGGGCGAGGGCTTTCTGTAATTTTTCATCTTTCATAATCATGTCCTTGAGTCGGTGGGTTTATTACATTTCTCAATGTAGAAATACAGCTAGGCTCGACAGTGGTGAAAAATAAATACATTACACTGCCGAGCCAAAAATTTGCAATGGCCATTTTACGCTATTTGTCGCTATTGTAGGGTTTTTTATTCATTATCAATTTATAGAATAAAATCGAGACGATAAGTAGGTTATCTATGCTAAAATGGTACATTGATCAAGAGTTTAGTAGACAAAAGGTAATTTATTCGGTACAAGCGGTGAAATATAGGCTAGATATTCAAGATTAGATGACAGCTGTTACTTTAAAAAACCAACAATTGTCTATTGCGCGCTAAAATAATTTTTGCTATGCCAACTTCTACCCTCACAATGCTTTTTTATTAAGTGTTGTGGGAATAGAGGTTATTTTTTTTATGTAACAATTAGATTTGATGGCTATAGTTCATCGTTATGATTTGAAGGGTTTTTATTATGCGCCAGTCTCTTAAGTTGTTGAGAGCGTCAAGTTTACTACTGATTACTTTATGGTCTGCTGGATGTGCGACAACAACCATCAATTCTGGTCTACAAGCAGGAGAATTGCCTCCAGTAGGTGATTTTACCGCTGAGAATGGTTTGCAATTCAATATTCAGCCGCTCAGTTTAGCGACCTTACCGGCGCCGCAAGTAAAGCGGCCTAGCAATGATGTTTATCAGCTCATCGCAAGCTCTAATAAAAAAGAATACCGTATCGCACAAGGCGATACTTTAAGCATTGTTCTAGTCGGTTACCCCGACATGGCAGCTGCCGGAGTCAATGGCTATCCTGTCGATCAGCAAGGCTTTGTACAGTTTCCTTTGGTAGGTCGAGTCAAAGCGTCAGGTCTGAGTGTCCCTCAGTTTACCGCCTCTCTACAGAGTAAGCTTCAACGCTTCCTAAAGTACTCCGATCCCCAAGTCAAAATTATCAACTATCGCGGTAATAAGTTCTTTATTGATGGTGAAGTCAGACAGCCTGGCGAGTTCGCTATTGATGATGCGCCCGTGTCGCTCTATAGTGCGATCTCTAAAGCGGGTGGGGCGACAGAAGTTGGAGATTCAAACAGCATCGTCCTAAATCGTAAGGGTCGCAATTACAATATTGGCCTAGCAGATTTGCGTCAGATAGGCGCCTCAGGTAATCAGATTTATATCCAAGACGGCGACTCTATTCATGTCAATAGTCAAAGCCGCAATACTGTCTACGTATTAGGCGAGTTTGGTCAAATAAAGCCTGTTCCTATCTTAGAGCAAGGATTGAGCTTGGCTCAAGTGTTGGGTGAGTCGCAAGGGCTCAATTCGTTTACCGCCAATGCCGCAAAAGTCTACATTGTGCGTGATAACTTAGAGTTTCGCCGCACCAATATCTATTATGTCGATATGCAGACCATCACTAATTTGGCACTTGCCAACCGTTTTGAGATGCAGCCCAACGACATTCTCTATGTCGATCCAACAGGGCTAACCCGCTGGAGTCGTGTTATCAACTCGCTGTTACCTTCTACTTCAGCAATCAGAAGCCTCTCAGGATTATAGGTACTCATCATGGCCTTTGACAATATTCTGGTGGTTTGCGTCGGCAATATTTGCCGTAGCCCTATCGCTGAAGCGGCATTGATACAACAATATCCTCATAAGACGATCGACTCTGCTGGACTCTCTGCTGTGGTCGGTAATGGTGCTGACCCTAATGCCTTAACGGTCATGTCAGCGCTAGGTATCGATATGTCGGCGCATATCGCCAAGCAAATTGATGAAGCGCTAGTGAAGCGTGCTGATTTGATTTTGACGATGTCTGATAATCAGAGTAAATGGATCGAGGACCGTTGGCCCCATTGCCGCGGCAAAACCTTCCGTATCGGGCACTGGATCGATCAAGATATTGCTGATCCGTATCGACATGAGCTCTCAGTATTTGAAGATGCTAGGCAAGATATCTTTGACAGCCTTAAACCTTGGGCTGATAAAATCAGCTAAGCATTTATTATCAATGGCTCGGTATCGAACCAACAATAAATAAGCCACTACTTTAAATGAATGAATTGACCTTATGACTACAGATTCGCCGAACACTTCCAAAACAACGATTGAAAAAGATGATGACGAGATCGATCTCATAGCGCTGTTTTTTGTACTATTACGGGGCTGGAAGATCGTGCTGTTCTTTGCATTGTTGGGACTAGCTATCGGCGTTTTGTACAGCCGCTATGTCAATCCTACCTTTAAGTCGGATGCGATGATACAGATAGAAGAAAACACTCAAGGCATTGCTGCTTTGGGCGAGAGTATTTCTGATCTGGTAGGCTCAGAGGCAAGTAAAGCGCAAACAGAAGCAGAGCTGATTAGATCGCGGATGATCTTGGAGCCTGTAGTCACTCTACTAAATTTACGTATTAAGCTGGCCGATCCTAATATCAGCGCTATCGATAAAATCAAGAATGATCGTATCGACACGCAGTTGAATACGCCTGAAGGGGTGTCCTTAGAGAGTGAAAAAGGACGCGTACAAGTCAGTCAATTCGAAGTGCCGCGTGCTTATCTTAATCGTGCATTTACCTTGACTCAGTCAGACACTGGATTTGTATTGAATGATGGCTTCGATGACTTTGAAGGTCAAATTGGCAAGTCGCATAGATTCAATGGTAATGAAGGTCAGATCTATATCACCGTCAATGAGCTACCTGAAGAGAGCTATCCGATCACTATCAGTCAGCAATCGCTAAAAGCGACGACAGACAGTCTCAACAGTGCTTTATCGGTGGTCGAGAAAGGTAAGCAGACTGGCATTATCCAGCTGTCTATGACTGGTAAGAGCCAAGAGCAAGTCACTAACGTCCTGAATCAAATCGTCCTCTCTTACATTGATCAGAATCAATCGCGTGGCTCAGAAGAAACTACTAAGACGCTAACCTTTATGGAAACTCAGATTCCAGCATTGAAGAAAAAACTAGAAAACTCTGAGGCAGTATTCAATGAGTTCCGTAAAGAGTATGGCACTATCGATGTGGCCAAAGAAGCAGAGCTGCTACTCACTGAAAACTCGCAAATCGATACGCAGCTCAATGAGCTAAAGCTCAAAAAAGCAGATCTGACGACTTACTATACCAATGAGCATCCCTTAGTCGTACAAATAAACGAGCAGTTAGCGGTGCTCAACAGCCGTCAGCAAGAGATCGACGAGACGGTCGCCGACTTACCTGAGCTTCAAAGAGAGTTTTTGAAGCTATCAGAAGATACGGCGATCAATAGAGAGATCTACCTCACGCTCCTCAAAAACTATGAACAGCTCAAAATCGTCAAGGCCGGTCAGATTGGCTTTGCACGTATTGTTGATTTGCCTATTAGCACTTATAAGGCGATTGCCCCCAAAAAGCTACAAATCATTGTTTTGGCGCTATTACTGGGCGCTATGCTAGGCACAATGCTCGTGCTATTAAAGAATCTACTTAGAAACGTAGTTAAAGATCCTGAGCGTCTTGAGACTAAGACTAGTGTACCGGTGATTGCAACGATACCGCGCTCGCCACTATTATCGAGAATCGGGAAGAATAAACACGCCAGCACACGTCTATTGACTCATGTCGATCATAATAGCTTGAGCTACGAGGCAATAAAGAGCCTAAGAACGAGCCTGATATTCTCAATGCCAAAACAAGCCAATACGTTTAATGAGATGAGCGCTAGCAATCAGGCTGTTGTTAATCAGCGCGGCAAAGTGATCTTAGTCACTAGTGAAAGTCCAAACGTCGGTAAATCATTTATCACTGCTAACTTATCAGAAGTCCTCTCACAGCTAAACAAAAAAGTGCTAGTGATGGATGCCGATATGCGTCTAGGCGCGCTGCATAAAGTATTTAACTTGAGTCAAGATCAAGGTCTATCAGACTATCTGAGTGAAGGCAGCAGTCGTTTAGCCAAGATGAATACGGCCGCCTTAGCGTCTACTACTAGTGATTTGGATATTGAGAGCTTTATTCGTCAGACGGGTATCGATGATATCGACTTTATGCCGCGTGGTTGCCATCCACATAATCCAGCTTCGCTACTGATGAGTGAGAGATTCGCGCAATTGATGACGACACTAAAGGCTAAGTATGACTATATCGTCATCGATACGCCGCCAGTGCTCGCCGCTTCAGACGCGATAATCCTATCGCAGTACGTGGATAAAGTACTGCTGGTCGCGCGCTATGACAAGTCGATAGAAGGGCAGGTCACTTATGCGGTCAAGCAAATGAATAAATCCAATGTACAAGTTGATGGCATTATCCTCAATGATGTCCAGCAAGGTCTAATGGATAAGTATAGCTATCACTATCACTATACTTATGGTGATAACAAAAACTAATTATTAATTATTAATTATTATTTCTGCTTCATTGTTCGTATGACGTTCTTCACTTAAATGGTTGTTTGTTATGTCTATAGAATCATCCTTGTATCAGACTGACCAAAGGGCAGATGTCAAAGGGCCACAGCGTATCGCGGACTACTTGTTAGCGCTGTCACGCAATAGCAAACGAGCCGTTTTGTTAGTGGCTGACTTGGTGATGTCTGTGATCTGCCTATATTTGGCGATAGCCATGCGCTATGGCGATATGGATAATCATATCGGTTTGCTTGCGCTGTGCTTATACGCAGTAGTACCGATCATCAGCTTATATGCTATTGGCTTTTATAAGGGTATTGCTCGTAGTTTCTTCGGTGCACTGATGGGTAGCGTCTTACAGCTATTCTTTGTATTGATCGTCGCCGCTCAAGTCGTCCTCTATTTCAATCCAATACCAGGTATGCCGCGCGCTGTGCCTATGCTGTATTTATTCTTATTCTTTATTTGGTTATGGAATAGTCGTCTGACTATCAGAGAGCTATTAGCCCGCTTGCAAGGGCAACGTCCACAGCGTCGTCGTATAAATGACTATGACAATGTACTGATCTACGGAGCTGGTGAAGCCGGAAAAGAGCTGTTAGAGGGTCTAAGAAACTCGCATAAGTATCATATCGTTGGGTTTGTCGATGATGATGCGCAGCTTACGGATGCTTATTTACTCGGCAAACGTATCTATAATGCTGACACGCTCGTAGAGACTGTCTCAAAGCTCGATATCGCGCAAGTGTTCTTAGCGATGCCGTCTATTAGCCGCGCCCGTAAGAGAGAGATCATCGATAAGCTCGCTGGTATCTCTATTAAGATCAAAGAACTGCCAAGCTTAAAGGAGATCGTCGATGGCAAAGTTACTGTCAGTAGTATGCGTCAAGTCGATATTCTCGATGTGCTCAATAGACAGACGGTCGAGCCTAATGAGCGCTTATTACGGCAGAATATTACGAATAAATGTGTACTCGTCACTGGTGCTGGCGGCTCTATCGGTAGTGAGCTGTGCCGGCAGATTATTAAGAATAAGCCTAAGTATCTGGTGCTCTATGAGCTATCGGAGTACGCGCTCTATAGTATCCATCAAGAGCTGATCGCCAAAATCGCCAGCAAGGTGATCTATAAAGATATAGAGTTAGTGGCAGTTATCGGTAATGTGACCAATGAGGCCAATCTGGTCAGAATATTTAAGTGTCATCAGATCCAGACGGTGTATCATGCCGCAGCCTATAAGCATGTGCCTATCGTCGAGCATAACCCGTTTGAGGGAGCCATAAACAACAGCAAGGGTACGTATCACTGCGCTCGCGCGGCTATCGAGGCAAAGGTTGAGACCTTTGTACTGATCTCTACTGATAAAGCGGTGAGACCGACTAACGTGATGGGCGCGACTAAGCGTCTAGCGGAGCTGGTCTGTCAGGGCCTCAGTCAAGATGCCAATAATAATCAAACTTGTATCAGTATGGTGCGCTTCGGTAATGTGCTCGGCTCATCTGGCTCAGTGGTTCCCGTCTTTACCAAACAAATCGAGCAGGGCAAAGCCATTACGGTCACCCATCCTGATGTGACGCGCTATTTTATGACGATACCGGAAGCAGCGAATTTAGTCATTCAGGCCGGGGCGATGGCGAGGGGTGGTGAGGTGTTTGTGCTTGACATGGGTGCTCCGGTGAAGATCGTCGATCTCGCCCGCCGTATGATACATCTGAGTGGCTATGAGCCGAAAGATGAGGAGAATCTGGATGGCGATATAGAGATCATATTTACTGGTCTCAGACCGGGTGAGAAGCTCTACGAGGAGTTGATCATCGGTGAGGATAATGTACAAGATACCGATCATCCGCTGATCATGCAGGCGATGGAGCATTGCTTTGCGCTAACGGACATTGAGGAGACTTTGTATCAGCTCAAAGATAAGGCAGAGCAGCATGATGTGGCATGGCTCAAGCAGCAGTTCAAGCATTTTGTGTCGGGGTATCAGGATGGTACACCGATGATAGAGACAACTCGCAATAGCGATAATACATCGACTAATAAAAGCACCAAACAGACCGCTAGAACTCTTGAATCAGCAATGGAATCGTAAGTAATGACTAAGATGAATGAGATGCATAGTATTAAAAATCTGAAAATCGCAGTAATCGGTCTGGGCTATGTGGGTCTGCCACTAGCGGTTGAATTCGGTAAGCAGCACTCGGTCATTGGCTTCGATATCAATGCCAGTCGTATCGCTGCGCTAAATAACGGTACTGACCATACCTTAGAAGTGAGCGATGAGGAGTTAGCACAAGCGACTCATTTAAGCTATAGCTCAGATATCAATGAGCTAAAAGACTGCAACTTCTTTATCGTTACGGTGCCTACGCCGATCGATGCCTATAAGCAACCAGATTTAACACCACTGATAAAAGCATCAACCGCGATTGGCAGTATTCTCAAACCAAACGATATCGTGGTGTATGAGTCAACGGTATATCCGGGCGCGACAGAAGAAGTCTGTATTCCGGTATTGGAGAAGGTCTCTGGGCTAGTATTTAATACAGATTTTTATGCTGGTTATAGCCCAGAGCGCATCAATCCGGGCGATAAAGAGCACCGCGTGACTAATATTTTAAAAGTAACGGCAGGCTCTACCCCAGAAATCGCAGATTTCATTGATGAGGTATATAACCTAATTATCACGGCAGGCACACACAAAGCACCAAGTATTAAGGTGGCAGAAGCGGCAAAAGTAATTGAGAACACTCAAAGAGATGTAAATATTGCTTTAATCAATGAGTTGGCCGTTATTTTTAATAAGATGAATATTGATACCGAAGCCGTGTTAGAAGCAGCGGGTACTAAGTGGAACTTTTTGCCATTTCGTCCGGGCTTGGTAGGCGGGCACTGTATCGGCGTTGATCCTTATTATTTGACGCATAAAGCACAGTCTCTCGGTTTACATCCTGAAATTATCTTAGCAGCACGTAGACTAAACGATAGAATGGGTGAATATATAGCTACCCAATTAATTAAAGAGATGGTTAAGAAGCGTATACAAGTTATTGGTTCTAAGATTTTAGTTATGGGGCTAAGTTTTAAAGAAAATTGCCCTGATATAAGAAATACAAAGATTATTGATATGGTTAATGCTTTAAAGGAATACGATTTAGATATTGATGTGTATGATCCCTGGGTTGATTGTAAAGACGTTGAACTTGAATATGGATTGAAGCCAATAGATGTACTTCAAATAGAAACATATGATGCAATAATAATTGCACTAGGTCATAAACAGTTTAAAGCTATGAGTATCGGAGAAATAAAAGCTCTGGGTAAGCGTGAGCATGTAATTTATGATCTAAAGTATATATTCTTTAATGATTCAACTGATTTACGTTTGTGAAAAAATCTATCAAGAAAGAGAGTGATATTTGAAAAATTTCTTCTATTTGATTGGCGGGACTAGCATAGCACAACTAGTAATAATATTAGCCTCGCCAATATTAGCTAGAGTATTTACACCTGAAGATTTTGGCAGTTTTGCTATCTTAACTACGGTAGTATATATTTTAACAGCTTTATCTTGTTTAAGATTAGATGTTGCAATACTGTCTTCTAGAAGTGATTTAGAATTGAGCTGGCTGTTTAAGAAATCATTAACCATTTTAGTAACTATGATAATGTTTATTACTTTGATACTATTTGCTTTCTATTATTTGATAGGTTCGTACTTAGAAATATTAATATTTATACCTCTTATGGTTTTTTTATCAGGGTTTTTTAATATATTAAACAACTTAACTTTAAGGTTGCAGAACACACATCTAAATGCAAAGTCGAAGATTATGCAAAGTGGTGGTGGAGCTTTAAGTCAATTGATATTGGGTTTCCAAGGGTTAGGTTTCAAAGGAATGGTCTTAGGGCAAATACTAGGCTTTGTTTACAGTATCACCTATCTCACTAAAAAAAATTTTTTACACTTTAAAAATATTTTTTTTGTCAGTAATAAAAGCTATAAAATTATAGATTATAAAAAATATATAATTTATGATTCTATAGGTGCTGTTTTCTCTGTAGTCGCTAATCATATACCCACCCTACTAATTAGTCTCTTATTAGGAAAAAGTTTTGGCGGTAGTTATTACATGGCATATAGAGTGCTTATGCTACCAGTAGCAGTAATTTCTATAAGTATTTCACAGTTTATCGGATCTAAATATACAGAGTGGAAAAGCAAAGGTGTATATCACAAAAATTTAAGCAAAATACTATATTGTTTGAGCGTATTAGTTTTCATTCCTAGTTTTTTACTAATAGATTTTTTACCAGATATATTTTCTTATGTCTTAGGAGGTCAATGGGTTCTAGCAGGAGAAATAGCTGCTATATCCATAATTTGGATTGCAGTGAAATTTATATTTGAGTCTCTGGTTATAACTTTTTCACTGGATAATGGCCAGAAAATAGGATTGCTTTTCCAGGCTTTCTTAACCTTAGTACGAGTTAGTGCAATTTTCATTGGATGGAGGTTAGGTTTAGATTCTTTTATAATAATGAAAATTTTTTGTATAATAAGTTTTTTGTCTTATTTTTTTGGATTGATTCTTATATCGTTTATTAATAAAATAAACATGTTGCTTTCGATTAAAAGTTTTGCGATAGGTGTTACTGGATATTTTTTTATATATATAGCAAGCGACAATTTTTTATTAAAGCTAATATTTTTAGGTATTTATACTTTAATATGGGCTTTCTTATCTAGAAATATGTTAAAAATAGCCAAAGATATTCTATTATGAAAATAAATAAAAATATTTTCTATTATTATTTTATTGCGTTTTTATTGTTAATTAACTTGATATCTGGAGGTGTTGTACCTTTAGGTCAGGATCAATCCAAAGACATAGTTAAGATGTCTTTATTGATAATAAATATTTTAGTAATACCTATGCTAGGAATTAAAAAATGTGATTTCAAGGTGTTAACTATTTATTTTTGCATTGCTTTTTTTACTCTAATAGCTTCTTCTTTAAGAACTAAAGAGCTTATGTATACTATAGAAAAATTAGATGCTATATTACTTGGTGTTCCTTTTTCGGTTTTAATAATATTAGGGCTGTATAATAAAATCGGTCTCATTGAACTTTTAAAAATATTAGTGAAAGTAGGTTTTTTATTGCTTTTAGCTACTTTTTTTTATAAGCTCATGTTTGGTTTTTGGGATAGAAATACGAGGTTTTTTCTTAATGGAGCCAATGTTTTTGGCTGGCTTATGGGTCTATATTTCTTAGCTTCTATATATATATATAGTATACATAGATTGAAATTATTTTTGTTTTTTAGTTTTTTCTTTCTTTTAGGTATATTCTGGTCTGAATCTAAGGGTACTTTATTATCATCTTTATTATGTGTCTTAATGATAGTATTTACACAATTTGAAGGTAGAAAAACCAAGACATTAGTGTTCTCTATTATAAGCCTATTTATTTTTTTTAACCAATTTATGCAAGAATATATTCAAAGTCATTATCCTGGTTCAAGATTGCTAGCTATCTTTAGGATTTTTAATGGAGAATTACAGGAGAGTGATCAGGGGTCGATAGGTGTGAGAAGTGAACTATTTTCTGAAGCTACTAATTTTTTTATAGATAATCCAATATTTGGTATTGGTTTAGGAAACTTTAAAGCTTACTCTATATCTGGTTTTGACTACCCTCACAATGCGCACATTGAAATATTTGCTGAAAATGGTATTTTTTTAGGTATTTTATATTTAGTGTTTTTATCTTACGCACTATCTGTATCAAGAGGATTCTTGAGAATTATTATTATTTATTTTCTAATGGTATGTACTTTTAGTGGAGATCTTGGCTATCTAAGATTTGCTTTTGTTTTTATGTTATTAAGTATTTGTATTAAGAATCAACTAAAATATTATGGTTACAGAATCAACCAAGCTATAGGATAGTAAATGAAAATTATTTACCTGCATCAATATTTTAATACACCTGAAATGTCAGGCGGTACACGCTCATACGAGATGGCTAAACGTATGGTTGCTGCTGGACATGAAGTACATATGGTTACTAGCTATAGAGAAGAGAAGAAAGAGTATACTAACTGGTTTACTACTGATGAATCTGGTATTAAAGTACACTGGTATCCAGTACCTTACTCTAATCATATGAGCTACATTCAGCGCATTTCGGCTTTCTTTTCTTTTGCTTTTGCGGCACAGAAGAAATCAGCTTCGCTGCAAGGTGATGTGGTTTTTGCTACCAGCACACCATTGACCATTGCATTGCCAGCAGTGTTTACTGCTCGTAAATTGAAAGTACC
This sequence comes from Psychrobacter sp. N25K4-3-2, assembly GCF_015351755.1. Lineage (NCBI taxonomy): Bacteria > Pseudomonadati > Pseudomonadota > Gammaproteobacteria > Moraxellales > Moraxellaceae > Psychrobacter > Psychrobacter sp. N25K4-3-2. The sequence goes on along the minus strand of NZ_JADKLX010000002.1, from coordinate 607,843 downwards.
TATGGTCTTTGAGGTACGAGATCTATGGCCTGAAATGCCTATTGCAATGGGAGCATTAAAGAGTTCAAAAATGCAGTTTCTTGCCAAGAAATTAGAAAGTTGGGCTTATCAGAACTCTGCTGCAGTTATTGCATTGTCACCTGGCATGAAAGCAGGAGTTATAAAAACGGGTTATCCGGAAAAACAAGTCGCAGTTATTCCAAATAGCAGCGATAACTTAGTGTTTGTACACGATGAAGAAGCTGTGAAGAAATTTCGTGCAGATCGTGTGTGGCTAGGTAATAAACCTTTGCTTATTTATGCAGGAACTTTTGGAAAAGTTAACGGCGTTGATTACATAGTGAAAATAGCAAAAGAATTAAAAAAAATAGATTCTAATATAAGAATTTTATTAGTTGGAGAGGGACGAGAAAAATTAGATGTAATCATGGAAGCTAAAGGGGCAGGAGTATTTGAGGAAAACGTTTTTTTTGAGCCTGCTATGGTTAAAAAAGATATGCCTATTTTATTTAGTGCTGCAACTATGACATCTAACTTAGTTACAGACATGCCGGAAGCAAGAGCAAACTCTGCCAATAAGTTTTTTGACTCTTTAGCTGCTAGTAAGCCTATATTGCTAAACCATGGTGGCTGGATGCATGAAATAGTAAACTCCCATAATTGTGGATTAGCTATGTGGCAACAACCAATAGAGCTAGTAGCAGAGCAGCTTCATGAGAAGATGAATAATGATGAATGGCTCAAACAAGCAGCAGTATTGGCAAAAAAATTAGCAGTGAAAGAGTTCGATCGTGATTTGTTAGCAGAGCAATTAATTTCTGTAATTAGTTCAGTGGTTGAGAAAAAAAGCATTAATGCTTCTGATATTGCTCCAGGTATTTATTAATAGCTCTATTTCACTTAAGAGCATTTGTAATAAAAATGATTTTCAATAAATTAGTTTGATCTAATTAAAGAAATAGGCTTACTAGGAGCCAATAATGATAAAACGCCTATTCGATATCACCGCCGCCAGTGCTGCCTTAGTTGTACTTTCTCCGGTCTACGCTATTACTGCTTACAAAGTCAGTAAAAACCTAGGCTCGCCAGTATTATTCCGTCAGACGCGCCCCGGGCTGTATGGCAAGCCCTTTGAGATGATCAAGTTTCGCACTATGAGAGATGCTGTAGATGAAGAGGGTAATCCACTAGAAGATAGTGAACGCCTCACCTCATTTGGGAAAGCACTGCGCAATAGTAGTCTCGACGAGCTACCTGAGCTATGGAATGTGCTAAAGGGTGATATGAGCTTAGTCGGACCACGCCCATTATTGATGGAGTACCTGCCGCTATATAGTAAAGAACAAGCACGTCGTCATAATGTGCGCCCCGGTATTACGGGTTATGCGCAAGTGAATGGTCGTAATGCCATTGGTTGGGATAAAAAGTTTGCGCTAGACACTTGGTATGTAGACAACCAATCGCTTTGGTTAGATATCAAGATACTGTTTAAAACGGTAAAAAAAGTGCTGATTAAAGACGGTATTAGCGCCGATGGTGAAGTAACAATGAGTAAATTTACTGGTTCTCAAAACAAATCAGCTCTAGAAAATAGCTATGAGTAAGCTATTTGCCGTCTATGGCGCATCAGGCTGTGGTCGTAGCTTGATGCTAGTTGCTGTTGAGCAGTTACAGAGGTTAGATGGTGACGTAGATAGCCAAATCGTATTCATTGACGATGTATTGGACGAAGATACTAATGTCAACGGCTATACGGCGATGAATTATGAAAAATTTAAAAGTATAGATAGCGACGATAAATTTGTCCTGATCGCCATTGCTAATAGCCGTATTCGCCAAAAGATAGCAAATAAATTATCTAAAGATGGTATCTCACTGTGGACAGCACAGGCAACGACTACCTTAATAATGGATGGAGTCAGTATTGATGCCGGTGCAGCGCTCAGTCCCTTTGTCACTATCGCTGCTAATGTCACTATCGGTAAATGCTTCCATGCTAACCTCTATAGTTATGTAGAGCACGACTGCATAATCGGTGACTATGTTACCTTTGCACCGCGTGTCAGCTGCAATGGCAATATTCATATCCATGATCATGCTTACATCGGCGCAGGGGCAGTTATCAAGCAGGGTACGCCTGATAAGCCATTAATTATTGGTAAAGGCGCTATCGTCGGCATGGGTGCTGTGGTTACGAAAGATGTCCCAGCTGGAGCAGTCGTAGTTGGTAATCCTGCAAGGCCACTCAATAAATAAAAACAAGATTTTCTATCAGAATCGAATATCTCGTTATAAGTTATTAATCGTCAATGATGAATCATCAATTATAAATCAGTACTATTGAGGTAACTATGCTAAACACTCCGTTTTCACCTTGGCCCAGTTTCACTCAGATTGAGGCTGATGCTGTCAGTCAAGTCTTGTTATCTAACAAAGTCAATTACTGGACTGGGCAAGAGGGTCGTCAGTTCGAGCGTGAGTTTGCCGAGTGGGCAGATAGTGAATATGCGATTGCCATGGGTAATGGTACGCTAGCATTAGACGTTGCATTACAGGCGCTTAGTATTGGCGCAGGCGATGAAGTCATCGTCACCCCGCGTACCTTTATAGCCAGTATCTCCTCTGTCGTCAATGCTGGAGCAACTCCTGTGTTTGCTGATGTTGACGAAGCAACAGGTAATATCACCCCTGAGACCATCGCTGCGGTACTGAGTGCTAAGACCAAAGCCATCGTTTGTGTTCATTTAGCTGGTTGGCCTTGTGATATGGACGGTATCATGGCACTGGCAGATGAGCGTAATTTGTATGTGATCGAAGACTGTGCTCAAGCGCATGGCGCAAAGTATAAAGGTCATAGCGTCGGTAGTATCGGTCACATCGGGGCTTGGAGCTTTTGCCAAGATAAGATTATGACCACTGGCGGTGAGGGCGGTATGGTCACCACTAATGATGAATCGCTATGGCGCAAAATGTGGGCGTATAAAGACCATGGTAAGAGCTATGCGGCTGTCTATGAGACTGAGCATCCACCGGGTTATCGCTGGCTGCATGAGAGCTTCGGTACCAATTGGCGTATGACGGAGATGCAAGCCGTGATCGGGCGTATCCAACTGACGCGCATGAGCGATTGGACAGCTAAGCGCACTGATAACGCCCAAGCGATATTAGCGGCATGTGCTAAATGGCACTCCAAAGGCTATCTTTCTGTACCCAGATTGGAAGAGTCACTCGACTTTGTAGACTGTATTCATGCCTATTATAAGCTCTATGTCTATGTGCAGCCAGACAACCTACCTGATGAGTGGTCACGTGACCGTATTATTGAAGAGATTGCTAACCAAGGTGTGCCTTGCTTCTCTGGCTCGGCCTCAGAGGTGTATTTAGAAAAAGCCTTTGATGGCAGTGGTCTGCGTCCAGAGTCTAGATTACCAATAGCAAAGCAGCTGGGAGAGACCAGTTTGATGTTCTTGGTTCACCCTACGCTGACGACAGTAGAGATTGAGCAAACCGTTCAAGCGATTGATAGGGTGTTTGGCTCAATGACTGTGTGAACGTCAGCGAAAGTTTTACTAGGGCGTGTTTAAGCCCGCTAGTGACAGTTTTTTTTGATAAGCAGTATCTGTAACCTAACCTCCATAATCAAAGAGTGATTAATCAGGTATAAAAAGTTAAATGTGCTACTGGTTTTTAGGGTGTTATCGACAGCATCGATGCTGACGTCAGCACAGAATCTCTACATGAACGACCTAAAACTCAAGGAGGATCTTGATTGGTTAAATACCCAAGGTGTGACGCAGATCAGTACCAGTACTTGGCCATTGACGGCTAATCAGATTAAACGTGGGTTACCGTCTGCCAATGCGCAGACAGTAGCACAGCAGCAGGTATTACAGTCGATACAGACTAGGCTTGCGCAAAACCGTGACTCTCTTGTCAAAGCCTCTGCTGGAGTGTACCTACAGACAGATCGAAAGCTGTTTCCACAGACATTCACAGATGATCAGCTCGCTGGTCAACAAGCCACCGTAGGGGTGTCGCTTAGCGAAGCACAGTGGGAGTTTAATCTGCAAGCCAATGTAAAGAACGATGAGCTGATCGATGATGACTCTGATGTCAGTTTTAAGGGTTCTTATATCGCTGGTATGGTGGCTAATCAATGGCTGATAGCGGGTAAAATACCAGCATGGTGGGGTCTAGGGCAGGATGGTAGTCTCATTCGAGGAGATGCTAGCATTCCAGTTACAGGGATTACTATGCAGCGTGATACGCAAACCGCACCGAATTATAAATATCTGAATTGAGTCGGTCCTTGGCAGTATCAGCTGTTTGCTGGTCAGCTCGACGATTATGAGGCCATTCCAGACACCAAGCTATTTGGGGTACGACTGACTGCCAGTCCATTACCTTGGCTAGAAGTAGGCGCGTCCCGTACGTTTATGTGGGGCGGCGAAGGTCGACCTGAGAGCTTAAGCTCCTTTGGTGATGCACTACTAGGAACTAGAGACAATGATACCTCAGTAGGTGACACTGATAACGATCCTGCCAATCAGCTAGGTGGCTTTGATGCACGACTGAGTCTTATGCCTTTGGTTAACATACCCGCTGGTGTCTACGCTCAGTATGTAGGTGAGGACGAGGCAGGCGGTCTGCCATCTAAAAAACATGTATCTCGCTGGTGCAGACTATGCTTCTGAGGCTTATGGCAAGCCTTATCAGCTTTATACTGAATATACAGATACGCGTACTGGCGGTGAATCACGTGGCATATCTTATGATCATGGTACTTATACCGATGGCTACTATCAGCAAGGCTATCCACTTAAACATGCGTTAGGCGGCGATGCTGAGAGTATTGCGGCTGGTGGTCGATTGTGGCTGGTGGTCGATTGTGGCTAGATGAGCGTATGACTGTCGACTGAATTGAGGACATGCCCTAATACAGGCTAGGATTTTTAGACGTAGGCAGGTACAATATCAGTATAAATCACACCTTGATTAAGGATAAGACAGGCATGCAAAGTATTTGCGCGCGCTGTCTTTATTTTTTTATATCGTACCCTCTATTGGAGTTACTATGTCTACCGCGCCTACTGCCCAAGAGTCCGCCACCGTTTTAGATGGCAAAGCACTTGCCAAACAAATAGAACAGCAACTACGCGTGCGCGTGGATACGATCAAGGATAAGACGGGACGCACCCCAAGCCTTGCGACGATATTGGTCGGTGATGATCCAGCTTCTGCCACTTATGTCCGTATGAAAGGTAATGCCTGTAAGCGTGTTGGTATGGACTCTATACGTGTTGAGATGCCGAGTATCACGACCACTGAGCAGCTCTTGGCTAAGATAGATGAGCTCAATAATAATCCTGATGTCCATGGCATCTTGCTACAACATCCTGTTCCTGAGCATATCGATGAGCGTGCTTGCTTTGAGCAGATCGACTTGGCAAAAGACGTCGATGGCGTGACTTGTCTTGGCTTTGGTCGGATGGCGATGCAGCAGTCTGCTTATGGCTCATGCACACCGCAGGGCATCATGCATTTATTAGAGCATCATGGTATCGAGCTGGCAGGTTTGGAGGCCGTGGTCGTAGGGCGTAGTGCTATCTTAGGTAAGCCAATGGCGATGATGCTACTGAATGCCAATTGTACCGTAACTATCTGTCATTCAAGAACTCAAGACTTAGCGGCACATATCAAGCGTGCAGATATCGTTGTTGGTGCTGTCGGTGTGCCTGAATTGATTAAAGCGGAGTGGATCAAAGCTGGCGCGGTAGTTATTGATGCAGGCTTCCATCCTACAGATGATGGCGGTGTTGGTGATATTGAAATGCAAGGTGTGGAAAATATTGCCAGTGCTTATACGCCAGTGCCAGGCGGCGTTGGCCCAATGACCATCAACACGCTGATTCGCCAAACGGTCGATGCAGCTGAAAAATCAGCCGGATTGAACGCTGGCTAAAAAGATAGTCATACGAATACTGATTGCCGATAGATAAGGGGTCTGAGTCTCCATAGTACAAAGACTCAGGCTAAATCAACCACATCTCAGTTGATAGGACTTAAACATGGCTAAAAAAAACGTAGGTATTCACGAGCGACTGCAAGGTATTGGTAGAGAGTTTGTCGATGTCTGTCATTACGTTATTTTATTTTTAATCAGTGTGGTTGTCGTTTGGACCGCCGGTAAAGAGTTCGTTGGTATTATTCAAAAAGGCTCAGCAGATTTAAAAGATATCTTGATGCTATTCATTTATCTTGAGCTGCTCGCTATGATAGGAATTTATTTTAAAACCCATCGTCTGCCAGTACAGTTTTTGATATTTATTGCGATCACCGCTTTGTCACGGCACTTGGTGGTTGATGTGCAGGCGGTCTCAGACTATTTTCATTTATGGCTATTAGCGACGATTTCTGTCGCCATCATGCTATTGAGTGGCTCTATCGTAGTACTAACGTGGACGGCAAAAACATTCGGTCGTCCAGAGGACAATCTCGATAAACAGCATGCCAATCTAACGGTTAAAGCACTGTTGCCTGATAATGCCCAAGCGCCTGATAGTCATACCAAGCACCGCCGTGAATAATATCAGTAGTACGTGATGGTTCGATATTACTTTTCACTGACTATAGTTGTTGAGCATCATAAAAAAGGCTACCAGTGGTAGCCCTTTTTTATGCACGGCACTTTATGTCACAACCATTTAAGTCTCTTAAAGTTGTAGTACAAGTAACTACACAAAGCGATAATAACAGTCATGATAACAAGGTACGAGTACTTCCAATGCAGCTCGGGCATAAAGTCAAAGTTCATCCCATAAATACCAGCGATTGCTGTGGGTACGGCTAAGATACCTGCCCATGCCGCAAGCTTACGTACGACTTCGTTCTGTCCCATATTGACCATGGCCATATAGGTATTCATCACCACGCTGAGCATTTCATTGAGACCATTGATGGCATCTAGCGAGTGCAAAAGGTGATCGTTGACATCGCGAAAGTAAGGTTTTGCCGCTTGAGAAAACCCTGAGACCAGCTCACTTTTTTTGTGATTAATAAAAAAGCTACAGATGTCTTGCACGGGCAAAATAATGGCGCGCATATGTACTAGCTGAGATTTGAGCTCGTAAAGATTTTTTAGAGTGCCTTTGTCAAACTCATAGGTAAAGACATAGCGCTCTTGCTCGCGCAAATATCGACCCAACCGATCGGTGATCGGCATATAATTATCCACGATAAAATCGAGTATGGCATGCAGTACAAATATAGGGCCCATACGTAGCTTTTCAGGGCGACGGTGACAATGTTCGCGGACAGGCGCGTAGGAGTTTGACGGACCATTACGGATGGTAATCAGGTAGTTTTTGCCCATGAATATCGCGGTGGTGCCATAACGAATGACATTGTCCTCTAACTTCGCCGTACGCAGTACCACAAACACCATGTCATTGTCGTAGTTTTCGACTTTGGCACGTTGATGATCGGCAAAAGCATCTTCAATCGCCAATTCATGTAGACCAAAGGCTTCTTTTACTTTGACCATAGTTTCTAGACTGGGATCGTAGAGACCGAGCCAAATAAACTGACCATTATTGTTTAGCGCCCGACTGACATCATTGAGCGCTACTGTATCGAGATTTTCCCCAGTTTTACGGGAGTAGGCATAGCAGCTGACCACCTCATCCTCACTTGATGAGTCAATATCCTCATAGCGTTCAGAGTCGGGATCGTAGACCGTCATGGTCTCGATGGTGTCCTCAGTCGTGGCAGCGGCATCACCATAGATATAGCTATCATCATCGTCTAGATAGAGATGCTTGTCACTCATGCTGGCATAGATATGATCCATATTGGAGTCAGGTGCAATATGAGCCGTTTTTTTAATCAATTGATTATTATCATTTTCCATATACTTTCCTGTCATATAATAAAAAACTTCAATAATCCAAATTTGTCGTAAACGCTGCTATCGTTTGCTCACCTTAGCTATAGGGCATAGCTTTTTAGGGTTTCAATATCGACTAAGCTTAATAAGCTTTCATGACAAGCTTCTAGCTTTATTTGTGGCGCGATATCGAAATCTAACGCTTCGACCCAGCGCAGCGCACAGATACACCAGTAATCACCAGGCTGTAAACCAGCAAAATTGTACTCAGGTAGCGGAGTGATAAGATCGTTGCCACGGCTGGCGGAGAAGTTTAAAAACTCGCTGGTCATCTTGGCACAAACGGTATGTTGACCGACATCGTGATTGCCAGTATGACAAAAGCCATTGCGATAAAAGCCGGTAATAGGGTCAAAGCAACAGCTGGCAAGGGCAGTGCCTAAGACGTTGCTTTGGTTAGTGGCTGGGTTTGGGTGGTAATCAGATGACATAAGGCTTCCGAGATAAAAATATAGGGTAGTGTACCATGAGTCTGAGTCGAAAACGTGGTTCTAACCATGCTGATGACAGTCTTCATTATACCAAGGTGATATTAACATTTTTAGTTGAACCACAACGTATCTAACACGATTATAATCACCGTGTCTTTGACAGTAATGACCAGCAATTAGATAGTGATTGTGGCGAATTGTCACTAGGCGAACCTTAACTGCTATGCTAAACTAAAGCATAAAGTGCCTTGGTGATTTATTAAGGTTTATTAGCTTATCGCGGTTTATTAACGCATAAAGATACTCGTCTTATCGTCCTAACTTATACTTATTACTCACCCTTTTGCGGTTACCTAGTTTGTTCATAAATAATTGGGTCAATGATGTTGCGCGTTAAAAATAAAAATGCACAGTGTCAATGCAATTGTAAAGATAACCTTTAAGTACCGCATCAGTACCGCGTTTTTGGTAAGCGATACGCCAAACAAGGATTTATTGTGTCTGTCAGTTCTGATTCTGCAAAACTTGCCCAGTTAAATACGACAAATGAAGCGGTGGCTCAGCCTGCCGAAAACACGGCTACCTCCACTAGCATGCCATATTTGAATAACTTTGCCAGCGACGTTGCCAATAGTTGGTTGCTGCCTGATGGGGTGGTGGATGTGCTGTTTGAAGATGCCCAAAAGCAAGAAGTGCTCAGGCACAAGCTTACGCAGCAGCTGATTACTCACGGCTATCAGTTGGTCAATCCACCAATGATTGAATTCACCGAGTCGCTGCTGAGTGATGCCTCAGAAGATCTAAAGCGCCAAACTTTCAAGATTATCGATCAGCTAACTGGTCGCTTGATGGGCGTGCGTGCTGATATTACCCCGCAGATTTTACGTATCGATGCGCATCACGGTGGCACGGGTATTGCTCGTTATTGCTATGCAGGTGATGTGATTCATACCTTGCCGTCAGGGCTCTTTGGCTCACGGACGCCATTGCAATTGGGTGCTGAGATCTTTGGTTGCGGCGAATTGGCTGCCGATATCGAACTGATAGATGTGTTGTTTAGCATGGTGAATAGCTTGGATATGAGCGCCACCTTGCATATCGACTTGGGTCACGTAGCGATATTTAAGCGTTTGGCTGAATTGGCTGAACTGCCAGCGCACGATACTCAGCAGTTGATGAACTTGTATGCCAATAAGAATTTGCCAGAACTAAAGCGGGTTTGCCAAACACTACCGATGGGTGATGATTTTTACGCATTGGCGCGCTTTGGTCATGATATGGCGCATTTATTAGCAAAATTGTCAGCGACAGCACAGCAGGATACGCAAATCGCAACGGCTGTTGATGAGTTGCAACGCCTCACTGCCCATCTACAAGAGCAATGGCAATGTCCGGTCAGTATCGATGTGACAGAGCTGTCAGGCTATCATTATCATACGGGTATTGTCTTTAACGGTTATATCAATAATGAAACTCAGCCGTTGGTACGGGGTGGACGTTTTGATGGTATGCAGAGCTATACCCAGCAGCCGCGTGAAGCCACCGGCTTTAGTATGGATGTCAGCCGTTTACTCGCGCATACGCAGCTTGATACGCCAAGCATTGTGCTGGTGGATTATAGCGCATTACACAATGCCGATAAGACCCAGAAGCAGACGCTGTTACAACAAGTGGAAAGTCTACGTCAGCAGGGCTATCGCGTTACCATGCCATTAGATACTCAAGACCATCCAGCAGATGTCACGCATCGCTTAAGTTTCGCAGACAATGAGTGGCAGTTACAGAGCGTGTAAACATAGCTTTATTAAGCCATACTTAACGTTGCTATTGCGACTGTTATTTTTTGACGTTATCAAAATCATTTTAGTTTTTTAAACCGTTATTGCACACACCTCAATACATAAAGGTAAGGATTGATCATGGGTAAGAATGTCGTAGTTTTGGGTAGCCAATGGGGCGATGAAGGTAAAGGTAAGATTGTTGATTTACTAACCGAAAAAGCCTCAGCAGTTGCTCGTTTTCAAGGCGGTCACAACGCAGGTCACACGTTAGTTGTCGATGGCAAAACCACCGTCTTGCATTTAATCCCATCAGGTATCCTGCGTGAAGGCGTCACCTGCTTCATCGGTAACGGCGTGGTGTTAGCACCTGACGCACTGTTAAAAGAGATGAAAGAGCTGGAAGACAATAACGTACCAGTACGTGAGCGTCTGCGCATTTCACCGAACTGCCCACTTATCATGCCTTATCATGTCGCACTTGACCAAGCACGCGAAGCCAAGCGCGGTACTGGTAAAATCGGTACGACGGGTCGCGGTATCGGTCCTGCGTACGAAGACAAAGTGGCGCGCCGTGCCATCAAGCTTGCTGATTTATTCCGTGATGATTTAGAAGAAAAATTACGCAATCTGATCGAATATCATAATTTCCAACTGACTCAGTATTACAAAGTTGAAGCGATTGATTTTGATGAGACATTGAAGCTTTGTAAAGAGTGGAAAGAAGAGATTAAAGGCATGGTTACTGATGTGACCGAAGACCTTAATCAATTGCGCCTTGCTGGCAAGAACCTGATGTTTGAAGGTGCTCAAGGTACATTACTTGATATCGATCATGGTACTTATCCGTTTGTGACCAGCTCAAGCGTCACTGCTGGTGGCGTATCGACTGGTACTGGTATCGGTCCATTGTATTTAGACTACGTACTGGGTATCACCAAAGCTTACACCACGCGTGTTGGTAGTGGCCCGTTCCCAACTGAATTGTTTGATGATGTTGGCGCGCATTTAGCCAAAGTCGGTCATGAGTTTGGTGCTACCACTGGTCGTGCACGTCGCTGCGGTTGGTTCGATGCCGAAGCCTTACGCCGTGCAGTCGTACTGAACTCGTTATCAGGTATTTGCTTGACCAAACTTGACGTATTAGATGGTTTGGAAGAGCTGTTGATCGGTGTGGGTTACGACTTGCCTGAGACTGAATGTAAAGGCGCGCACGATGCTGAATTCTATGAGTCAGTGACGCCAAAATACGAAACCTTACAAGGGTGGAGTGAGTCAACCGTTGGTATCACCAATTATGATGACTTGCCAGAAAACGCCAAAAAATACATCAAGCGTATTGAAGCATTGATCGATTGCCCTATCGATATCATCTCAACTGGTCCTGACCGCGAAGAGACCATCGTATTGCGTGACCCATACGACGCGTAATTGCAGTAAAATCTTTATATTTGTCCCACTATTAATAGTTGTATTGAGTGATAAAACCCCAGTGCTGAGCATTGGGGTTTTTACTTTTATGCAAGGTACGGTCATAAATTAACCCTATCATTTATAGTCTTAATCATTATAATAGGCAGCAATCCTATGTTGGCGCTCATATTATCGTATTGATAGACAATGAGTTATTTAAGTTTGCCCAAGCCAGCATTGTGGCCAAAGATAAAACAAAGCATTGACCATTTTATTTTTATTGAATTTATCATTTATTAGGAGCTTTTCATGGCTAACGAACGTACTTTATCTATCATCAAACCTGACGCAGTTGCTGGCAACCACATCGGTGCTATCTATAGCCGCTTCGAGCAAGCTGGTCTAAAAATTGTTGCAGCAAAAATGATGCAACTTGATGACGAAAAAGCAGGCGGTTTTTACGCTGAGCACGCTGAGCGTCCATTCTACAACGATCTAAAATCTTTCATGATGTCAGGTCCAGTATTGGTATCAGTACTAGAAGGCGAAAATGCTATCGCTCAGCATCGTGAAATCATGGGCGCTACTAACCCAAAAGACGCTGCTGAAGGTACTATCCGTGCTGATTTCGCTAGCAGCATCGATGAAAACGCCGTTCATGGTTCAGATTCAGCTGAATCAGCTGCACGTGAAATCAGCTACTTCTTCAATGAAGATGAAGTTTGTGCACGTACGCGCTAGTAGCAGCAATTATTAATATCCGTTTGTAGTGTTGATTATTAATAATTAGTTTTGCAAGACGGCTTATATCTTATGGGTATAAGCCGTTTTAGCTATTATAATAATCCTATTATTCATTGAAATCTTTAACGACTTGCCTCATTATTGGTTTTACGTAGCGTTATCAATCCCTTATCAGCATGTTTTTATCAAATGCGCTCATAACGGATTGCTCATGCACTCATATATTATGTATGTATGACAACATCCATATAAACAATTGCACCGCTTATTTAAGCTTATGCAAAAAGGTTATCTATTATGTCCACTGTTCAATCACCTATCCAACATATCCCTACTAAACTAACAGATAGTATCAAGCTAGTAGATGAAGCGCAGGCAAAAACCAACCTGCTAGGAATGACGCAAGCCCAACTTGCAGAGTATTTTAAGAGCATTGGCGAAAAGCCTTTTCGCTCAACGCAGGTGGTTAGGTGGATATATCAGCAGGGCGTGACCGATTTTGAGCAAATGACCAATTTGAGCAAATCACTGCGCGATAAATTATCAGCCAATGCTTGCGTCGTTCCGCCAAAAGTCATTCATCGCCAATACAGTGATGACGGCACGCGGAAATGGGTGTTCGAAGTGACTGGTGGCTCATTGGTTGAGACGGTACTGATTCCAGCAGATGACAGCAAGATAAATGGTCGTAAAACTTTATGCGTGTCTTCACAAGTTGGCTGTGCGCTGGATTGTAGTTTCTGTAGTACTGGCAAACAAGGCTTTGAGCGCGATTTAACGGCGGCTGAAATCATTGGACAATTATGGGTAGCTAATGCCTCTTATATGACCGATGACAATGACAGCTTAGAAAACGTCGATCATAGCCTATGGGAAAATAACGTGACCAACGTGGTTATGATGGGCATGGGCGAGCCACTACTAAACTACAAGCCAGTGGTTGGTTCGATGGAGCTGATGCTGAGCGATCACGCCTATGGTTTGTCAAAACGTCGAGTGACCTTATCAACCTCAGGTGTCGTACCCAAAATGTATCAGTTGGCGCAAGACATTGATGTGGCATTGGCGATTTCACTGCACGCACCCAATGATGAGCTGCGCAATGAGCTAGTGCCGATTAATAAAAAGTATCCGCTAGAAGAGTTGATGGCAGCCGCTCGCAATTATGTTTATGACGTCAATCCGCGCCATAAAAAGCATGTGACGATTGAATATGTGATGCTAGATGGTGTCAATGATAGCAATGAGCACGCTCATCAATTGGTGGCTTTATTAGGTGATTTGCCAAGCAAAATTAATCTGATACCGTTTAATCCATTTCCACATGCCAATTACGATAAATCAAGCAATAATCGTATCCACGCTTTTAGCAATATTTTAAGTGAAGCGGGATTTGTCTGTACGATTCGCCAAACCCGTGGTGATGACATTGATGCGGCCTGCGGTCAATTGGTCGGACAAGTTGCTGATCGTACTAGACGTTCGGCAGCGTGGCAGCAAAGCATCAAAGACCGTGAAAACGTGTAGGGTAATATGGTTTGAGGTAGCATAGAAGATTTAGAGTGGTATTGATAACTGAAGACGGTATTGATAGAAATGATGAACAGCCTATAAAGGTTTGATAATTAGCTGTCTTTTATCCATCACAACGGTAATAAAATTGTAGTCATAACCGCTAATAACCATGAAGGCAACAATTAATAGTAACTAAATTGTACTTATGGGGGCTAAATCTATTAAACTGATGCTTCTTTGATCCCCTGTACTGAACCACAGTTTTATGATGGCGGCTATGATGACTTCTAAAGATTCTTGTCAGTTCAAATATCAAAAACCATTTCTTTCAGCGTTCAAACCGTTGATATCAGCGATTGAGTCACTGGCTACGCCAAAGCGTATGCTACTGGCAAGTGCATTGGCAGGCTTGCTAGTGAGCGGCTGTCAAAGTACAACAACCAATGATCTAACGGGTAGCACCCCTTATCAAACGTCCACGCGACCGACTAGCGATCGCAACTTGGATCAACAAGAGATTGCTCGTGTGCGCACCTCACTTGCCGCGCAATATATCCGCAAAAACGAGCTTGATACCGCGCAGCGTCAGCTAGAAAAAGCCTTTGCTGCGGATAGCCGTTACGCGCCAGCCTATGATATGATGGGCGTTTTGTTGCAGCAAGAAGGCAGCCGCATCAATCTTGAAAAAGCCGACCAGTATTTTAAAAAAGCCATCGCGCTTGATAAAGATTTTGAGCAGGCGCACAATAATTACGGCGTTTATTTGTCGCAGATGAAGCGTTACAAAGAAGCAGCGGCGCAGTTTGAAATCGCTGGTGCAGCATTAGGTTATGAAGGCCGTATTGGAGCGTTAGAAAACTTGGGTCGCACTTACCTGCAACTCGACGATCATCCGGCAGCCGCCAAAGCATTCTTGCGGGCGTTAGATGGCAATCGCAACAGTATTATTGCCCATATTGAATTGGTAGATTTATTGCTTGAGCAGCAGCGTGTGCAACAAGCACAGCGGCTCTATGATGAGACTTTGATACTGGTACAAGGGCAGGGCATTAGCCCGCGCTTACTATTGCAAGGCATCAAAATTGCCGCTGCACAAAATAACAAAACAACGCGCCAGCAATTGGCACAGCAGCTTTTATCCGCTTATCCGTTAAGCGATGAGGCAAAACAACTTAAGACTTGGCTTAATAATCCAGAGGCACCATGGAAATGACCACCCCATCATCAAACACTCAATCTAACCAGCAGGGATCATTTGGTGCTGTATTGCAACAAGCCCGAAAAAATAAGCAAGTCAGCTTAGAAGAGGTGGCAGCTGAGCTATTTATTTTAAAACGACATCTACAAGCGCTAGAGAGTGAGAATTTCTCTGAGCTACCGCAAGCCGCTTTTGCTCGTGGTTTTGCGATTAATTATGCTAAATTTTTGGATTTAGATCCGGTAAAAATTGCAAGCAGCTTTGATGCCGCTTATCCCAAAGAGCTCAAAGCTCAGTTGGCAAACAATACCGATACGCCTTTGCGCCCAATGGGTACATTGCAGCGTGATACGCATAACCGTATTCGTTTTAACCCTTTGTTAATCATAGGTGTTATCGGGCTAATCATCTTAGCGATATTTCTATTTCGTATGGTGAGCAATGCGAGCAAAGAAAATAACCAAGAACCAACCGTCGCTGTCGAGGACATATCAGCCGTCGAGCAAGCACAAGGTGCAGCGATTAATACGAATGCCAATGGGGTCGGCGCGTCTGGATCTGCGCTCAATTTAGGCGGTGACACCAATACCAATGTGGCAGTTTTAGACGTCAAACTGACAGATGACGCCATTATCAGCATTACTGACGCTTCTGGTAGCAACTTGATGAATGGTGCGCAGACCGCTGGTGACTATAAATTATCAGGTATGCCACCATTTAATGTACAGATTGATAATGTCGATAATGTTAGCTTAATGCTGAATCAAGAAGCCGTCGCTCTAGATACTTATGCAACGGATAAGCAGGCCAGTTTTGAGTTGGCTCCTTAGTCTTTTTTGTATTTAAGCCTATTGCTTTTTAGTTTTAATTAAAGGATTTATGTATGTCAATGCCATCGCCTATTAACCGTCGTTTGACCAAAAAAATCTATGTCGGTGATGTCGCGATTGGTGGTGATGCACCGATAAGTGTGCAAAGCATGACCAATACGGACACCTGTGATGTGGCCGCGACCGTGGCTCAAATCGAACGCTGCGTTGAAGCTGGTGCCGATCTGATGCGCGTATCAACGCCAACGATGGACACGGTCAAAGCCTTTGGTGAGATTCGAAAGCTGGTTAGCGTACCATTGATTGCCGACGTACATTTTGACCATAAAATAGCGCTAGCGGTTGCCGAAGCGGGTGCAGATTGTCTACGTATTAATCCAGGTAATATCGGTAGCGATGCCAAAGTACGTGAAGTCGTCGCTTGTGCCAAATATCATAACATTCCTATTCGTATCGGCGTCAATGCTGGCTCATTAGAAAAAGACATTCAGCGTAAGTATACAGAGCCGAATGGCGCGGCGATGCTGGAATCGGCGATGCGTCATATCGATATTTTAGAACGTCTGAACTTTGATCAATACAAAGTCTCGGTCAAAGCCAGTAATGTGTTTTTGACTATGGATGCCTATCGTCTTATCTCTGCCCAAATCGACAATCCGCTGCATTTAGGTGTCACCGAAGCTGGCGTTTATCGTACCGGTTCGGTCAAGTCCGCCATTGCTCTCGGTGGCTTATTATTGGACGGCATTGGCGATACCATTCGTATCTCGTTGGCAGCAGAGCCAGAAGAAGAAATTAAAATTGGCTTTGATATTTTAAAATCGCTCAATATTCGTTCTAATGGCGTGAACTTTATTGCTTGTCCGAGCTGCTCACGTCAAGAGTTTGATGTGATTAGAGTGATGACCGCATTAGAGTCACGCTTAGAAGATGTGCGCGAACCGATGAATTTGTCAGTGATTGGCTGTAAAGTGAACGGCCCAGGTGAGGCGAAGGAATCTGATATAGGTATCGTTGGCGCTGCACGTAAGTCATTGGTCTATCGTATGGGTGAAAAAAGCCATCTTATCGACACTAATAACTTGGTTGATGAAATAGAAAGTATGGTTCGCGCGCATGCAGAAGAGCTGGCCAAAAAACGTGAGAATGAGATCATTCGGGTAAAATAAGCTGGGATAATTCCGATAGCGCTCATTGAAACGTCACAACAATAATAGAATACTTGTTAAAATTTTTAAGGATATGACCGTACCATGATTAAAGCTATTAAAGGGTTTAATGATATTTTGCCTGACCAATCCGCAAAATGGCTGCATCTAGAGGCGATATTGGCTGATGTGCTGGGTAGATACGGTTATGAACATATTCGTTTACCAATTGTAGAACAAACTGATTTGTTTGCCCGTGCTATTGGCGGAGCAACCGACATTGTCGAAAAAGAGATGTATAGCTTTACGGATAAGTCTGAGCCACCAACGCCCTTAGCATTGCGTCCTGAAGGCACAGCTGGCGCGGTACGGGCAGTGATTGAACACAATCTACTGCGCGGCGACACACCAAAATTATGGTATATCGGTCCGATGTTCCGCTATGAGCGTCCACAAAAAGGTCGTTATCGCCAGTTTCATCAATTGGGTGTCGAGAGCTTTGGTAGTGCGCTACCGGATGCTGATGCTGAATTGATTGCCATGACGCATTTGATGTGGCAAGAGCTGGGTCTAAAAGATGAGATGCATTTGCAGCTGAATAGCTTGGGCGAGCTGGATGAGCGTCATGCTTATCGCGAGGCGTTAGTTGTTTATTTAACCGACAAACAAGATCAGCTAGACGATGATAGCAAACGCCGCTTGACGACCAATCCATTGCGCATTTTAGACAGTAAAGAGGCGAGCACCCAAGCGGTATTGGCAGACGCGCCAAAGCTTGCTGATTTTTTAGGGGCAGACAGCGTCGCGCATTTTGAACAAGTGCAAGCGTATTTGACCGACCTTGGCATCAGTTTTGAGATTAACCCGCATTTAGTGCGTGGTCTTGATTACTATAACAAAACCGTCTTTGAGTGGGTAACCGACAAGCTTGGTAGTCAAGCGACTGTTTGTGCTGGCGGGCGTTACGATGGTTTGATTGGACAGCTAAAGTCTATCGGCGGACGTGATGATAAAGACGACAAAAAACCAGTAAAGTCTGAGCCTGCGGTTGGTTTTGCTATGGGACTTGAGCGTTTATTATTGCTCATGGAAGCTGTCGCTCCGATTGCTGATGTGCCAGCTTGCGATGTCTTTGTCGTGGCTCACCCAGATGTTTATAGCGCGGGTATTGGTTATGCGCAAAACTTACGCTATAGCCGCGCAGACTTACGGATAAAAATGGCCAGTGCGACGAGTCTGAAAGCGCAAATGAAAAAAGCGGATAAATCTGGTGCGGCGATGACCGTTATTATTGCGCAGCAAGAGCTGGACGATCATACCATTAGCATCAAAGACATGCAGACAGGCGAGCAAAAGACCGTCATGCAAGACTGGTTGTTAAGTAAAGATAATTTTTCTCGAAAATAATCAGTTTTGGCTTTTTTGGTTTTCAATATCAGTAATTTAATAACAATTATATCAGGTAACTACCTATGGCTCTGACACCCAATTCGCCGAATGCAGACAACTCAATGCAAGCCCTAAAGCAGTACGGCAGCTATATTGTCACTGCGATTCTATTGGCACTGGCTGCCTATTTTGGCTGGACGTATTGGCAGGACAATCATGCCCGTGTGGATACGGTTGCTGCTGATCATTATGCGGACATCCAGCGGTTGAATGAAGAAGTCAGTCTGGCATCACAGAACCCAGATCTAGAAGCAGAGGCGAAAACGGCACTGGCAGAGAGCCGTACGCAGTTAGACAAAGATATTGATACTTTGGTGAGCACGCATGGTGAGTCAGTCTATGCGTGGCAAGCACTGATGATTAAAGCGCGCCAGCAAGTTGATAGTGATGACTTTACAGGGGCAAGCGAGACGCTAAAAAAAGCACTGGCAATCGATTTGGGTGATGCAGGTTTAACAGCAATTACTCGTCTGCGTTATGCCAAAACGCTATTGGCTGCTGGTGATGCAGATGCAGCCTTAGCCGAAGCCAACAACGATATGCCAAGCTCATTTGAAGCCAGTCAGCAAGAGCTATTGGGCGATGTATATTTGGCACAAGACAATAAAGAATCAGCGATTAAGTCTTATAACAATGCTTGGGAATTATTACGCAGTCGTCAAGAAACACGCGCGGTATTGGCTTTAAAAATGGAAAGTCTGGGTATCGTGCCTGAGCCTATCGAGTCGCAAGCTAACCTAATTCAAGAGTCTGCCAATGCTGAGCAGCCATTAGTGATTGAAAATACGACAGCTGCTACTGAGCAACCCTCTTAGTTTTAATGATTTATCTGATAACTCAATTATCGAATGACTAAAACCGTTCTACAAACTAAGTAGCGCAGCAAGTCAGCAGGGTAGTATTCAAAGTTAAGGTCAATATACCGAACTTTTTTATTACGGATCAATTGCTTATTTACTGATGGCTAATTTATTAATTGTTAATTTATTTGTAGTGAGAACTTATAATGACTCAATCTATTCGCTCTAGCAACACGTTAAAGGCTAAAACCATTAAGATGACAATTATGCATGTCGCCGTCATCGCAGCGATGGCAACAGCTGTCACTGGCTGTAATCGCGGTATCAAACCCGTCGTCAACGATCCTGTTAAACTGGTGCAAATTGCGCAGCCTATTAGCGTGCTACAGCCTGTGTTTAGCACTGATGTCGGTAACAAAAAAGCCAGCAAAAAAGATCCACTTGATTTGCAAGTGGGTTACGCCAGCTCGCAAATTGTTACTGCTTCGCGCGGTGGTGATTTGACTGGTTTTAATAATGCCGGTCAAGAGCTGTGGTCAGTCAATGTAGGTGATCAAATCACAGGTGGTGTCGCAATAGATGCCTTGAGTCAAACTGCGATTGTCAGTACGCGTGGCGGTCAAATTATGGCCTTTGATAGCACTACTGGCGCAAAACGCTGGCAGCAGCAGTTATCAGGATCGGTATTGTCACCAGCACTTATTACTAATAATCGGGTGATTTTGTCAGCTAATGATGGTTTCTTGCACGGCTTATCACTACAGACTGGCCAGTCTGTATGGCAATTTGCTACCCAAGTACCCGCTATCAGCATACGTGGTAGTGCGGCACCAACTTTGTTAGATGATAAAACAGCGTTATTGGCCACGGCTGATGGGCGTTTACATGCTGTGACTACCGATAGCGGTTTACCGCAGTGGTCAAGACGTGTTGGTGTTGGTGCGGGCAGTAGCGAAGTTGAGCGTATGAGCGATGTCGATGGCAAGCCTGTCGTCAGTAACAATCAGCTGTTTGCCATTAGCTATAGTGGGCAATTATTAGGCATTGATTTAGCGTCACGTCAAGTCATGTTTATTAATGATCTTGCCAGCCTAAAAGCGCTTACAGTAAACAACCAGCAAGTCATTGCCACCAGCTTAGACGGAAAAGTGGTCGCTTATGATCGAACCAGTGGTGAGATGTTGTGGGAAAGTGAAGAGTTGGCTTATCGCCACTTAACCAACCCTGTTATGATTGGTAATTATATTGCAGTGGGTGATTATGATGGGGTCGTGCATTTATTTGACCCTGCCAGCGGAAAAATCGTCAGCCGCGTAGAGACCAAAGGTGCGCTCACCAACTTGCAAGCAGAAGGTAGTCGTTTGCTGACCCAAAGTACCTCTGGACAAGTGGCTATTTGGCAATTGGCTCGCTAAGATTTTATGGGCAGTCGTTTTATTCATAAGGTTTTTTTAAGCCTGTGATTAAGCGTACTGCTCAATGTCGATGCTATGATGAGGCTATGTCGACGTTACGAGGAATAAACGCTGCTTCGTCGGCGTTTCGTGCCTTTTGCAAATGGCTTGTTTAACGCTGAGGTTTCGCGTACTCTATGCGACCGATGCGCTGCCAACATTATCTCTATATAATAGTGGTATGTAGTGCCTGTATAGAATACCTATAAACAGTATTCATAAATAATGCTACTAGCTAGGTATGCCCACTATTCACTGTAAAATAGCCAATAATTCATTTTTATTGCTATAGTCAGTTCAATATAATTTAGAGACAAGAAAGGCGAGTGAAAGTACTACAAATAGTAGACTAAGCGAGCCTCACATCGTATTTTATTTATAGAGTATTGACTATATCGTTTTATATTTATCATTCATTTTAGTTTACGGTCAAGCGCAGTATATTTACTCATATCATTAAACGAGTAGCTGTCTTATCCGTCATTGTACCCTTCACTGAGAGTAACCCATGAGTATCAAGCCTGTGGTCGCCTTAATTGGTCGTCCAAACGTCGGTAAATCTACCTTATTTAATCAGTTCACTAAAAGTCGGCAGGCACTGGTTGCTGATTTGTCAGGGCTGACTCGTGACCGTCAATACGGCGATGCGGTATATGAAGGCAAAGCCTTTATTGTCGTCGATACGGGCGGTATTGGTGAAGCTGATGATGGTAGCGGCAACATCGATGATTATATGTCTGAGCAGTCGCATACTGCTATTCACGAAGCGGATATCATCGTATTTGTGGTTGATGCTCGTGCTGGTATGATTGGCGCTGATGCCGAAATCGGTAAATTCTTGCATACCCTTGGTAAACCCGTTTATGTGGTTGCCAATAAAGTCGATGGTGTACATGACTCCGCGCCTGCAGAGTTTTATGCTTTAGGCTTGGGCGAGCCGTATCCAATGGCTGCCAGTCATGGTCGCGGTGTCGGTAATTTACTAGAAATACTGACCGCCGACATGCCTGAACAAGATGCGATGGTAGAACCAAGAGGCTTAAAGCTTGCCATCATTGGTCGTCCAAACGTTGGTAAATCTACCTTGGTAAACCGCTTACTGGGTGAAGACCGCGTCGTGGTGTTTGACATGCCTGGTACCACACGTGACAGTATTTATATCCCTTATAAGCGCGATGGCAAAGACTACGTATTGATTGATACCGCTGGTGTTCGTCGCCGCGGAAAAATCGATGAAAAAGTAGAGAAATTCTCGGTTATCAAAACCTTGCAAGCGATTGAAGATTCTAACGTCACGGTTATTGTCATTGATGCCCACGAAGGTATCGTTGACCAAGATTTGCATATGATCGGCTATGCACTCGATGCAGGTCGTGCATTAGTGGTAGCGATCAATAAATGGGATGGTCTGACACAAGATCAAAGAGACTATATCAAAATTGAGATGGATCGCCGCTTTAACTTCATTCCGTATGTAAAAGTGCACTTAATCTCAGCATTACACGGTACTGGTGTGGGTAACTTATATCCATCCATCTTACGCGCTTATCAATCTTCTATGTTTGAAGTGTCAACCAACCGTTTGACCCAAATTTTACAAGATGCAGTGACCGCCAATCCGCCACCGACGGTTGCTGGTCGTCGTATCAAGCTACGTTATGCCCATATTGGTGGTCACAATCCACCCGTGATTGTTATCCATGGTAACCAAACTGGCTCGCTGCCTAAAAGCTATCAGCGCTACCTAGAAAACCAATTCCGTCAGGTTTTCAAGCTCGAAGGTACGCCGCTTAACGTAGTCTTTAAGCTGAACGAAAACCCATACGCCAACAAAAGCGACACGCCGACCAAAGCGAAGGCGCAGCAGTTGCGTCAGCGTGAGCGTAATCGAGCGCAAAAGTTCACCACCAAAGATAAAAAGCCTCGCTAACGCGTTAGGCTTATTACCTTTCAGTTCTTTATAAAGCCCCAAAGTATACTCTGCTGCAGCTTTGTTATAACAAGGCTGCAACAGAGTATACTAATGTTGCTCTTATCATGTCTTGCAAATACCTGTAATATAAATAACCAGTCGTCTTAACTCAGTTGAGTGACATGAACAACCAGCCGTTACAAATCCTTCCTAAGTTTATCTGGCGCTCTGTCGTGCAGGCCATTATTTTGGCTGTGCTGGTAGGTATTCTATTGTCTTTTGTCTATGGTTTTGTGCATCACTATCAGCAAAAGCATCGGCATATTCAGCAGTTGGCTGCCTTACTGACGAGCAGTGCATCGACGATAGACGGTGCAGATACCGTTGCCAAGCAAGTCAGTATTGTGTTGGCGGCAGAACCCAATATCCAAAGTATTTTATTTTATTCAACGCCGCAGCCTATTGCAGATATAGATAGGTTCACAGCCTACCAGTCACATGATGATTGGCAAAACGCTTTGTTCGCTGATACGGTCAGCTTCAATTATCCGGTTGTCAGTGACGATATCACTACCGATAGCACTGCAACGATAGCCGCGACTGAGCAAACAGACAAGCCTTTATCAGATAACATGATCGATCCGCTAGACCCTGAGGCGCTAACTGATGATAGTACCTTGGTTGGCTATATTAATATAACTTTGGACGTAGATAAACTGCGTGCCAACTGGTTGCGCAGCAATTTACTATTATGGTTTATCACCACTATATTGGCTGTCATCTGGATGCTATATATTCTGCGTAAACTCAGCTGGCCTGTCAAAGATATTGCAGCGCTAACCGATGTATGTGAAATCGTTAGCAAACACCCAGAGCTTGAACAGCTGCCCGTTATTTCGCAGCAGTTTGAGTTTCAAGAACTGCTGCAAATTAAGCAGACTTTCACTGTTTTGTTTGATCGCTTGCAAAAGGCACAACAAGACTATGAAGCACTTGCTGTTTTTGAGCAGCAGTTACATCATAAGGATTTGTCTTTAAATGTACAGCTGCATAATTTTCAAAGTATGATTACCCATGAGTTAAAAACCTCGCTGAATGCTATTGTGGGCGGCTTACAGATATTAGATGATGAGCGACTAAGTGATGAGCAAAAAGACGCGTTAGATATCATTCGTAATGGTAGTGAAAAATTGGTATTGTCGCTTGACCAAATCATCCAGTTGAATCAAATACAAAAAGGTCAGATTAGCATCCATTCGAGTGAGTTTAATCCGCTTCAGTTAATTGCTGATCTGTTGGTGGATTTTGAGTCTATTGCTAAACAAAAAGGCTTGACCTTACTCAGCCATGTCTATCATATAGACTATACTCTCGAAGGCGATGTCGAAAAAATAAAACAGGTATTATCGATACTCCTTAGTAATGCGATTAAGTTTACCCCAGTAGGGCAAGTGAGTATTACCTCGCAATTGACCCACTTTGACAACAGTAACCGTTGGCAAATCACTATTAAAGATACCGGTATTGGGATCGATAGTGATTATATCGAGGACATTTTCAACCCATTTTTTCAGGTAGATTCATCACAAACCCGTCAATATGAGGGGACGGGTATCGGCTTGCCAGTGGTCAAACAAATCGCTCAGCTAATGAGCGCGACTATCGAGGTTGAGAGTACCTTAGGCGTCGGTACACAGTTCATGTTCACTATTCCTTTGCCCAATAAACACCAAGTTCATCAGCAAAACCTGTTGGCTGGTTTGGTTGTGGTTTACTATTATATTCATGAAACAGGGTTTTTGGTGGATGAGCTACAGCGTTTGGGAGCGGTGGTCATCTGTCATCAGCAGGGGCATCTCGTTATCGATGAGCTAAATACGAGAAAAGTCGATATGGTGATGTTTGCAGAAGACGTGCCATCGAGTAATGCTGAAGTCATAGCCAAGCGTATACGCCAGTTTGAAAGCTACGAGAGTGAGTACCGTGCTTTATTAGTGTATTGGTACGCTCCAGATCAAGCGCAATATTTAGACAGTTTTGAGCATGGGCTAAAAGCGGCTGGCATTGATTATTGCCATAGCGCCGCCTATGATGATAAAGCCTTAAGTGATCTGCTAAAAAGTTGGCTAATATGGGCATAGCTTATACCAAACGCGAAAAATACGATTAGCTGTGTCAAAATCGCTTAGCCTACAATATGTAGTACTTGCACTCTTCTTCCTTGCTACTCTAATTTTTGTGAATGTTATTACTTCAAAAGTGGCTTGAAATTAATTGATTTAAAAGCAATAGATGTAAGTATTAATTAGTATAGCTATAACTCAGTATAGAAACAAAAAAAGACGCCCAAATTTGAGGCGTCTTTTTTGTTGGTTGATACTTTTATAAAGTGATTTTGCTAGCAGACAGCGTCACTTTAAAATAAGTTCTGTACCCAGCGTACCGCATGCTGCCACATACGACTCATAAAGCCTGATTGCTCGACATCATTGGTCGCGATGATAGGCACTGATGCGACTGCTTTACCATCAATGACAGCCATCAATTTGCCAACTTCTTGACCCTTTTTGATAGGTGCTTCTAGGCTTTCAGGGATATCAACCACGGTCGTGATTTTATTTTTCTGCGTTTTGCTGGTCAAAATTTGCAGATTGTCACCCGTGGTTAGCTCTACTTCCTCAGCTTCTCCAAACCATACAGGGATTTTGCTTACGAATTGGCCAGCAGGTGCTTTGGTTACGGTAGTAAAATGACCAAAGCCCCAGTTGAGTAGCTCACGTGACTGATCGGCACGTGCTTGCTGGCTTTCTGTACCCATAATGACAGAGATTAAACGCATGCCTTCGCGGTTGCTTGAGGCAACTAAGCAATAGCCAGCGGCATCGGTATGACCTGTTTTTAGACCGTCAACAGTAGAGTCGGTACTGAGTAGGGCGTTACGGTTACCTTGCGTAATGCCATTGTAGGTAAACTCTTTTTCGGCATAAATACCATAATAGTCACCGCTATTTTTGACGATAGCGCGCGCCAACTTGGCCAAATCCAACGCAGAGGCTTCATGACCTTCGTCAGGCATGCCCGTAGAGTTAACGAAGTGGGTGTTCTCCATACCAAGCTTTTGCGCTTGCTCATTCATTAAGATGGCAAATGAGTCTTCGCTACCAGCAATATGCTCTGCCATCGCTTTTGAGGCATCATTACCTGATTGAATGATAATACCGCGCAGCATATCGATAACGCTGGCCGTCTTGTTCACCGGCACATACATACAAGACTGACTGCTACTACCGCGACACCAAGCATTTTTGCTCATCAATACTTGTTCTTCTTCTTTGAGATCACCTGATGCTAAGCGCTGCTCAATGATGTAACTGGTCATCATTTTCGTCAGAGACGCTGGTGGAAGAGCTTGATTGGCATTTTTTTGTGCCAAAATTTCACCAGTATTGTAGTCCATTAGCACATAGGCTGTATTTTCCATTTCAGGTGGCTGAATGGCGGCGCTCGCCATCACTGCACTCATAGAAATACTCATGCCAACTACCAGCTGCACCAGCTGTTTTTTTACACGCTTTACTGTCATAGATTGTTACACCGCATCATGGAACCAAATGTATCTGTCGCATCATAGCTGGCACTAAACCTCACACCTTCTATCAAACCGTATGTGTTAAATATAAGGGTTTAAAAGAGTATGTGAATGAGGAAAACCATGCCTGAGCGACGGACATAAAATTAACGCCTTATCTTAGCAAAATGCCAACCGATGGGGAATCGATAAATACAAAAAATAGGACGCAACTAAAAAAGAGAGACAACGCTTATAAAGCATTTCGATATATCAGGATTTATGCATATTTTTCACGTACCACAAAAAAGCTTGCCGCACCCACTGCAATTGAACAGTCGGGTGACAGCAAGCTTCTTCTAAGCGTAATGAGCTTATTCATTAAGCCCATTACGCTATCATTCCAGTTATTGAATTTGATAGGGCAAAAGCAGCAATATCTGTGCTTTTTATGGTTATTTATTGCTGCTTATATCCGATTGAATAATAGAGCTGGTTATATGGAGTAGTATTTTTAGGTTTAGTAAAGTCTGCGTTTTAGTCATATAACTAAAAGCATCGTAATTAATATTCAGCATTTGCCAAATCTTCACACAAGGCTTTGTTCTCTTGCTTGGAGAAGCCCATGGTCCAGCTACGGATGCCTTGTAATATTTGGCGATAATCCTGCTGTGTTGATAGATATTGAATCGCCGCTTTTGGATCTTCTAAAGACGGCATCAATTCATGCAACTGAACGGTATAAGACTTATAAAAACGCTGTTTCTGTTTGCCATTTAGCATCGGTGGACAAATCTCAGACAATACTTGCATCACGGCAATTTCATGCTTGGTGATATTCATACCAGACATATCCAATGGGATAGTGGTTGCTGGATTGGGTGCAGCATTGGTCGCTTGAGACAGCATGGCAACAGACGTTATCAGTCCTGCAAAACCAATTTTTGAGGCGGTCTTTGCTATCACAGAAGCTATAGATAATATCGATTGATTATTCATTCAGTATCACACTCGCTTATCTTTATTTAATGGTCATATGTTAATGGGTAAAAAAACAAAAGTCACATAAAATATTGATTTATGTGTAGATATATTGTGAGCCAAAGGCATTTTGCAGCAACATATCAGTAGCATCAGCTTATAAGTTACGTCAGCATAAAAGTATAAGTTTATATTGTTGTGCGTTGTTGTCTATTGTAACGTGTTACCGACCAGTTTTACTTTCAGATTGCGATTTGACTGCCGTGAAAGATCAAGGGTCGTGTCAAGCAACAGGCAAATTCAGCGCAAAGAGTGGGTTCGTGTCTCTCCACGATTAAGGTATAATCGCCCACAATGTCGTTGCACTTAATACCGTTATAAGGGTAAGGTGCTACCTAATAATGACCATTGCTATAAGAAAACTGAGTGATAACAATCGTTTTTAGCCGTCCGTCAGTGTGAGTTGCGCTAAGCAATAAACCGTCAAATAACGGGCTGAGTATAACAATTTTATCCTTTTAAAGTAGACAAGCAGACAGACGGTCAAACCTAAATATATTGAGTACAAATGAAATTTTTAGTGAGTAATGATGATGGGGTACATGCGCCAGGATTGTTAGCATTGGCGCAAGCCTTATCAAAGGTTGGCGAGGTGATGGTAGTTGCCCCAAACAATGAGCAGAGTGGCTGTGGTAGCGCCTTAAGCATCTCCCAGCCGTTATATACTCATCAATTACCCTCGGGGTTTATCGCGGTTAATGGGTCGCCTGCGGACTGTGTTTATTTGGCGTTACACGAGCTATATCAAGACACACACTTTGACTGCGTGATTACCGGTATTAACTCAGGAGCTAACTTGGGGCAAGATGTATTGTTTTCGGGCACTTTTGGCGCGGCATTGACCGCGCAGCTCTTTGGATTGCCTGCAATTGCAACTTCTCTGGTAGGGGCAAGGATGACAGGCGATGGACAAGATCAAACGAGCCGCTATCAAATGGCCGCCGATGAAATCGTCAAACTGCTAACCGAAACATCTATAGTAGAGGCATTCAAAAGTTTGCCCTATCATGTATTAAACGTTAATATCCCCGATGTAAATGATGCCGATGATATCAAAGGTCGAAAAATTACCTGTCTGGGACATAGCCAAATAGCACGGCCTGTGCATCATGTGGTGGATCCGCGCGGGCGAGATGCCTATTGGCTATCGCTACGTAAGCGGCAATACGAGTCGCCAGCAGAAATTGAAGACACTCAGTCATCGGCAACTAGTATGACGGACGACCAAGCGGTGGCAGCGGGTTATATTAGTCTATCACCAGTACGCTTGCATCACACGCCAGCAGACACTCTCAATAGGCTGTCGGCGTTAATGCTATAATTTAGCGCTGCCAAAGATTAGAAAAATCATTTATTATCGAGTTGTTGATGATGGTATTTGACAAAAATTAAACGGTATAAAAGTTAGCAAAATGCTTGTGATTAGCACAAGGAGTTTGTGAGTAACATAAAGAATAGGAAATCTTGTATGAAGAAGCTTATTGCTGGATCGCGCTTGGCAACGGTAGCATTGATAGGGACGTTAACAGCAGCATCGTTAGCGATAGTCGGCTGTGCGACGAAGCCTACTTACCAATCAGCTAACCAAGCGGGACCTAAGATTATTACCAATGCTAAAGGCGTTCCTAACTATCATCGCGTGCAGCGTGGCGATACGGTCAGTCAAATCGCTGAGCGCTATCGCTTGAGCTATCGTCAAATTGGGGCGATGAACGGTTTGGATAGTAAATATACTATCTATAGCGGTCAATGGTTGAAGCTATGGGAAGGCGCGCCAGTAACGGCAGCTAGCAACAATCGCTATAACACTTATAATGGTACTAATACCTCTGCTCCGTCACAGCCGACTTATACGCCTCCTGTCACCAGCACGCCAACGCCAGCATATGAAGTAACGGCCAACGCGACATCAGGCTACGACTATCCAAGTCGCAACCAAGTGGTTCGCAACTTTGATGCGGCAGCCGGTAACATGGGCATGTGGTTTGCTGGTAACGAAGGTGATCCTGTGCTTGCCAGCCAATCTGGAACTGTGCTGTATTCGGGCAGTGGTCTACCAGAGTATGGCAACCTCATCATGATTCGCCACAGCGATAATTACATCACCGCCTACGCTCACAATAGTCAATTACTAGTCAAAGAAGGCGAGCAAGTACAACTTGGCCAGCGTATTGCCAGTATGGGTAGCAGTGGTCAAACAAACCAAGTCGGCCTAGAGTTTCAAGTGCGCTTGAATGGCAATCCTATCGATCCACGGGCTGTACTTGGACGTTAAATGCTTGGACGTTAAATGCTTGGACGTTAAATGCTTGGACGTTAAATGCTTAGACGTTAAATGCTTGGACGTTAAATGCTTAGACGTTAAATGCTTAGACGTTAAATGCTTAGACGTTAAATTTGATGAACTGCTGCTAATTGTTGCCGCTAATCGCTAAGTCACTTATTCATAATTGAGAGTTTTTATGATGTTAAAAAAACAGTATATTGCCCTTTTTCCTGCCTTAGTGATGGTAGGTTGTACCAGTCAACAGGCGATGCAGAAGCCTAGCAAGCCTGTGTGTCAAGGTAATGTACAGATTACCCAGACCCAAACCATTCAAGTAAAGCCAACACCAGCACCGGTTATCAAGCCGCAGCCAGTGGCAAAACCAAGCTACAACAGCTTTTCTGATTGGAAGTCTGACTTCTCCATGCGTGCGCTGTCATCAGGCTACGATGCCTCAACGGTTCGACGTCTGATGGATTCTGCTTACTTAAATCAGCAGGTCATCTCGCTTGACTCAGGACAGCCAGAGTTTTCAAAGATGCCGTGGGAATATGTTGATTCTGCGGTATCAGATGGGCGTGTGAGTACGGGTAAGCGCAAGTTTTCTGAGCAACGGGCATTTTTGTCACAACTAGAATCGCAGTATGGGGTAAGTGCCGAAACCGTCGCTGCGATTTGGGGCATGGAGTCGTCATATGGTGTGGTGACTGGCAATAGCGATTTGCCAAGCGCGCTCTCTAGCCTTGCTTATGATGGTCGTCGCCAAGAGTTCGCCGAAACGCAGTTGCTGTCATTAGCGACGCTATTGCAGCGCGGTGACGTGTCTTGGTCGCAGTTAGAAGGCTCTTGGGCTGGCGGTATGGGACAGACGCAGTTCATCCCAGGTACTTGGTTGGAGCATGGTGTCGATGGCGATAGTAATGGTCATCGTAATCCATGGTCAACGGGTGATGCCTTGGCTTCTACTGCCAATTATCTCAGCAATTCAGGCTGGGTTCGCGGTCTGGCGCCTTTTTATGAAGTAACGGTTCCGGCTTCATTTGATTACTCGGTGGTCGGTAGCAAGCAACCTGCGGCCAGATGGGCAGCGCTGGGCGTTGATACCATAGATGATATTTATCTCGATGCCAATACGCAAATGGAGCTATGGCTACCAGCGGGTAAAGATGGCCCAGTGCTATTGTTAAGCCCAAACTTTGATGTGATCAAAGTCTATAACAACTCATCGAGCTATGCGCTGGGTGTGAGCTTGCTCGGTAAAGCACTGGCTGGGCAAAGTGGTCTACGAAAATCATGGCCGCGCTATGAAAACCCGTTATCGACTTCTCAAGTGACCAGATTGCAGCAGCGCTTAACCAGTGCAGGTTATGACACCAAAGGCACAGATGGTATTATCGGTACCAATACCCGCAAAGCATTCCAGCGCTGGCAAGCCGATAATGCTCAAACGCCAGACGGTTTTATCAGTCAGCGTAGTGCTTCTTCATTGACATCATGGTGAAGTTGGTTGCTGGCGCTATTATGTAATAATCAACGCCACCGTTTTTGACAAATATGTTCATGATTATAAATAATTATGAACACAAAAAAGCACCTTAACCTAGGTGCTTTTTTATGCCCTATCTAAAGGCATTGATTTACAGGTGTCAGCTTACTTAAAAGGCACTGAGTTAAACAGTACTGAGTTAAAAGGCTTGCATTGAAAATTAAGCAGTTAAAATTAAGTGCTCACTATCTGGGCATGTCATCATTTTAAAAATGACGATAAAAACGAGATAAATTACATCCAAACTGTATCAAATAGCTGGTCAATATCGAGATATTGACCAGCTATTTGATACAGTTTGGTAGTATTTAGCCTGTTTAGTCTCTTCCGTTCAGATTGAGGACATGCCCTAATGTCGATTATCTGTTAGTGTTTAACGAGAACGTTGCTATATAAACCTATTTGTATGATGCTATCAAAAACTTAAGTATGCCTACATTGACGTTATATAAAACCGGCTACAACAATATAGAAAGGATGCAATTGTAGAAGAGATGCCATTAATGCTGATAGCAAAAAATACAGACTGCAGATGACAAACTGTCAGCAATGCCTCGCTATAATGAATAATTATAATGTAATACTAATAACAACCGACAAATTGAGTGTGCTCTTATGATTACGATGGAAGCGTTACAGGCAGCGATAAAGCTGCGCGTAGATACTTATAATAATAATGACTTTCCACTACCAACAAGGGTGCTCAACACCTGTGAGCTGCTAGACAGTCGTAATCAAATACTGGCGCAAGATATCACCGCAACATTCGATATACCAAGGCAGAATCTATCAGCGATGGATGGTTATGCCATTGCTCATGGCAGCGATATATCAAACGACAGCAGCATTCAAATCATTGGCGAATCACAAGCGGGCAGTGCTTATACTGGTGACTTAACAGTAGGACAAGGTGTGCGTATCTTTACTGGCGCCGTCGTTCCAGATAGCTGTGACACAGTCATCATGCAAGAGAATACTAACTTTGCCACTATTAGAGACTCAATCGACAAATCAAAACCTTACACGGTGACGCTGTCGCAAACGGCTCAGATCGATAGCAATATTCGCAAACAAGGTGAAGAAATCGAATCGGGCGAGGCCGTTTTGAAGGTAGGTAAACGCCTTAATGCTACTGATATTAGCTTATTGGCTAATTTGGGAGTCAGCCAAGTCAAGGTATTTCAGCCGTTGATCGTAGGCTTGTTAGCAACTGGTGATGAGCTGGTTGCTATTGGCAATGAGCTGACAAGCTTGGCGCAAATATATAATTCCAATACGCCGACACTCAAAACCATGCTGGCTGATCTGCCGATGACCATTCGTGATTACGGCATTATCCCTGATAATCTAGAGCAGACGACTGCCGCTGTCCACAAAGCGATGCAAGACTGCGATGTCCTGATATCCACGGCTGGCGTCTCGGTTGGTGATTATGATTTTTTGACCACCGTGATTGAACAGCTGGGTCAGATTAACCACTATAAAGTCGCGATGAAGCCGGGTAAGCCGTTTGTGTTTGGTGAATTAAATAAAGATACAGCTAAACCCGTGTTATATTTTGGTCTGCCGGGCAATCCATTATCGACGGTCGTTGGGGCACTACAGTTTGTGATACCAGCATTGTGGCAAATGTCAGGCGCTGATCTAGCAGAGCGACCTATGCAACTGAGTGTCAAAGCGACACTCACAAACGATATCAGAAAATCAGCCGGTCGTAAGGACTTTCAGCGCGGCGTTCTCACACAAAACGATGCTGGCAGTTATCAAGTTGAGTGCTTCTCAGGTCAGCAATCACATAGAATCAAACAGCTTAGCCGAGCGAATTGCTTTGTTGTTTTGGACAAAGACAGTGGTAATGTGGCATCAGGTGATAGCGTCATTGTGCAGCCGTTCCCTTGGCTACATGCGTAGTGACAGTTTTCTAAATCTCTATAAGATGAATACAAAAAAACTGAAAATAAATCATACAATGGTAGGCCAAACACGAATAATAAAGTAATGCTGCCCACAAGCACTACTGATGGTAGGAAAATATGAGTGATGACAACATTAAGATAGGCCATGCACAACTGTATTCGCCTAGTATGTCTACAGTAACAGCAGTCGCCGCTTTTGATAGCTATCAAGCCCCGTCTGTAGCAGCACCTACCGAGCAAGATATTGAGCACTCTCAACCGTTAACTGATGGTTTTGCTCGACGTCTCACTTATCTGCGTTTGTCTATTACTGACTTCTGTAATTTTCGCTGTGAATACTGTTTGCCGAACGGCTATCAAGGCAAACGCCCTGATGATGAGCTCAGCGTCCCTGAGATTGCCACACTGATACGCGGCTTTGCTCAAGTCGGCACCAAAAAAGTTAGAATCACTGGTGGTGAGCCATCGATTCGTCGTGATGTCGTCGAGATTATTGAAACCATTAAACAAACTGATGGCATTGAAACGGTGGCGATGACCAGTAATGGTTATAAGCTGGGTAAGCATTTAGCCAGTTGGCAAGCGGCTGGGCTCGACCAGTTAAATATCAGCATGGACAGCTTTGATGCTGCTACCTTTCATAAGATGACAGGCTTTGATAGCTTACTGCAACTGCTTGCTGACATGGATACGTTGCTGCAAACTACGGATATCAAGCTTAAAATTAACAGTGTGTTGATGGCAGAAACTGCCTTTGAAAATCTGATAGATGCCATTGATTACGTCAAAGATAGACAAGTGACTTATCGATTTATAGAGTTCATGCAGACCAGTGACAATAGCGACCTGTTTTTTGCCCAGCATGCCCAGTCCGATATTATTACCGATTATTTATTAGAGCATGGTTGGCAGCCACATGAGCGTGGCAGTAGCGATGGTCCTGCAGTAGAGTACAGCCATCCTGATTATATGGGACGCATTGGTATGATTGCCCCTTACGCGGCGCATTTCTGTGATACCTGCAATCGCCTACGGGTGAGCAGTCAAGGAAAAGTGCATCTGTGCTTATTCGATCAAGGCAACTATGATATTCGTCAGCATTTACAGAACAATGATGTGCAGGGTTTAGTCAATGATCTCCATAGCTTTATGCCGATTAAACCTGAGCATCATCATTTGCATGATGCCAATAGTGGCATTATGCACAACCTGTCAATCATTGGCGGTTAAATTAATAATCACGTTACGCTTTTTTAAACATTAACATCACCTTCTCTAGGAAACTCTATGAGCAAACCCGCTGCAGCATTTACACCGCTCAATATCGCCGTATTAACCGTCTCTGACAGTCGCACAATCGCAGAAGATACTTCAGGACAATACTTGGCAGACAGCTTAACCGAAGCAGGGCATCACTTGGCAGATCGGCAGCTGATCTCTGATGATATCTATCAGATAAGAGCGGTTATCAGTGGCTGGATTGCAGATCCAAAAGTTCATGCAGTGATTACGACAGGTGGTACGGGATTTTTTATCAGAGATAGCATGCCAGAGGCTGTTAAGGTGTTGTTTGATAAGTCGATCGATGGCTTTGGTGAAATGTTTCGTCTCATCTCAAAAGATGAAATTGGTATGTCTACGGTACAATCACGAGCAGTTGCTGGTATGGCGAATGGCACGGGTATATTTTGCTTACCCGGCTCATCAGGCGCGTGTCGTACTGGCTGGGAAAATATCTTAAAAGAGCAGTTCGATAGCCGTACCCGTCCATGCAATTTTGTGCCGCACTTTTTGGCAAAAAATCCTAGCCATGACTGATATTCAATGATGGCTAATACTGCACCACATCTAAATAGCTTAGCAGGCGTAGTCATCTTAGCGGGTGGCGCGTCCAAGCGTATGGGCGTGCCCAAAGCGGAACTCACCCTACCGACAGGTGAGCGGCTGTTAGACTATCATGTGGGTCATGTCCTTGAACTAAAAGCAGCTGCCGAAAATGCAACTGATTTCAATATACCGATTATGATTGCGGACAATGAGCGTGGTTTTACGGTTGATTTAGATTTAAGTATTGGTAATCCACAATCTCCAATGATGCATATTGCTGATTACACTCCTGTCAATGATGACGAGCAGAGTGATAACGGTGGAGCATTGGTTGCTATTGAATCAGCTTTGCAGACATTAGCCAAGCTCACTGATACAATGCCAAACCAAAAATCCGGCTCATCATGGTTACTCGTTATTAGCTGCGATAGTTTAATACCGGCAACAGGCTTGTGGCAGAAATTACAACCAGTGATTAGTCAAGTGGCCGATAAAAAAGTGGTTTGCCTAACCGATGATAGCCATCTATATCCGTTGTTAGGGCTGTATCAATTGAGTATTGAGGCCGATTTAAAGGCTTATATTGATAGCGGTCAACGCCGTGTCATGTCATTTATTAAGCCTCTTACGCAAGCTGTGCCTTTGACAGAAAATTGGCAGTGTCTAACCAACTTTAATACCCCTGAAGATTTCCAACGTGCCTGCGCAGCGTTAAGCGATTTATAAAAAATTATCAAGAGACATTATTAAGAGAAATTAGCAATGAATAGCAATAATCAGGAAAGCAGACAATCTAGCTTATCGCATCTAGATGGCAATGGTGATATTACCATGGTCGATGTCAGTGGCAAGATGGCAACGACGCGAGAAGCAAACGCGGTCGGACAAGTGCGTTTTCCAAGCGAGATTTATGCGCAAATCAAAGCTGCTGATGGCATGACTAAAAAGGGTAGCATCACTCAGACGGCACATATCGCCGGTATTATGGCCGCCAAGCGCACACACGATTTGATTCCATTGTGTCATCCATTGCCGCTAGACAAGATTGGTCTAGCCTTTGCTTATGATGACGACCTAAATGCCATTATCGTCAGCGGCACTGTCAAAGTCACGCATAAAACTGGGGTCGAGATGGAAGCCTTAACCGCCGTTAGCATTGCTTGTCTGACCATCTATGATATGACCAAAGCACTATCGCATGATATCGTTATTGATAATATTCATTTGGTGACAAAAATGGGCGGCAAATCAGATTATAGTCATGCTTAAAATCAGGCTTAGATTGATGGAATTTTTTCACGATGAGCATTACTAAATGAGCAGTAATATCAGTATAACGCTTGATAGCTTACACAGAATGGAAGGTTTTTATGAGTACTATTGACGTAGCACCAAACACTGAATCGATGATGACTATCAACGTCTTGTATTTCGCCAGCTTAGCGGATGAAGCCAACTGCCAACAAGAAACGCTCAGCGTTGAGCAGTCGACCTCATTAACTGAGCTGTACGAACAACTCAGTCAAAAGCATCGCTTTAGTCGCCCGCAGGCAGAGCTACGCGTGGCGGTAAATGATTACTTTGTTAAATGGACAGACCAGATCCATGATGGTGACAGTGTGGTATTTATCACGCCAGTCGCGGGTGGTTAAATTTTAGTAGACCGCTTCCTATTTAAAAAGACAGCAAATAGAGATATCACATGACAGATAACGTCCATAGCCACTCAATGACCATCAAGCGTAGCATCGACGAAGCCTATCTAATCGCTGAGCGTGATGGCTTTGCGTTATTGGATGTGGCGATTGATGAAGGCCGACTCAAAGACACCCTCGACGATGATCGCTGCGGCGCTTTTGTCTGCTTTGAGGGCAGAGTACGTAATCACAATAATGCCACCAGCGTTGAACGCTTAACCTATTATGGCTACGAAGACTTGGCACTGAATCAAGGTCGCGCTATCATCGAAGAAGCCAAAAAGCGTTTTGAAATCACTCATGCTATTGCCATCCATCGTATTGGTGCTTTAGAGATAGGCGATGTCGCTGTCTGGGTGGGCGTGGTTTCTGCCCATCGTTATCCCGCTTTTGATGCTTGCCGCTGGATACTAGATACGATTAAGGCAGACATTCCGGTATGGAAGCAAGAGTATTACGACAATGATGTTTCGAAGTGGCTTAGCAATAACGGTTAAGAACGAGGATGGTTAGTAATGGCTAAGTTGATGGCAGTGACACCTATCTTTGCATTTTTACTAGTAGCGTTAAGCGCTTGTACATCAGAAAATACGGTTGACACGGATTCTGCTAGCCAGACACCTGAGCAAACTCAAACCCTGCGTATCGCTGCTGCTGCCAATTTATCGGATGTATTGCCTCAAATTATTGACGGTTATAAAACAGATGAAAACTTAGCGGCGCAGGATATTGACGTCACTTATGCCTCATCAGGTAAGTTATACGCGCAAATAAAAGCAGGGGCACCTTACGATATATTCTTATCTGCCAATCAAGAATTCCCTGCCAAACTGGCGGCTGAAAGAGTCGTAGACAACGATAAAAATAATGAGAGTTATACACCATTTACTTATACGCAAGGTCAATTGGTACTATATAGCGTCACTAAGTCATTGCATGGGCTTGAGCCAGCAGCAGTGAGTGACTTATTAATAAAAGACGCTAATGGCAAGATAGCCATCGCCAATCCTGAGCTTGCCCCTTATGGCGCATCGGCACAAGCCTATTTACAGTCGCAAAATTTATATAACACTTTAAATAAGCAAAAACGCCTGATACAAGCAGAAAATATCGGCCAAACATTTCAATATGCGCATACGGGTAGTGTGGATTATGGCTTTGTTGCACAGTCACAAATCATCGCTATCAAAGCCAAACCCGAACAATTCATCACGTTAGCACCAGCCTCTTATCCAGCGATTTTGCAAG
This sequence comes from Psychrobacter sp. N25K4-3-2, assembly GCF_015351755.1. NCBI lineage: Bacteria > Pseudomonadati > Pseudomonadota > Gammaproteobacteria > Moraxellales > Moraxellaceae > Psychrobacter > Psychrobacter sp. N25K4-3-2. Next base: position 570,117 of record NZ_JADKLX010000002.1, on the reverse strand, counting down.
ATGGTATCGTTATTAGTGATGCACTCATTGCTACAGATTTTACAGATTATTTACGCTCGAAAGCAGGACAACACTATTTCTCACAAGCCGGCTATCTAATGGTTAAATAACCAAGCATTATCCTTATACCAGACCCAAAAATACGATTAGCTGTGTCAAAATCGCTTGGCCTACAATGCGTAGTACTTACACTCTTTTTCCTTGCTACTCTAATTTTTGTGAATGATATAGTGAGTGAAAAGTAATATTGAACCATCAGGCACTGCTGATATTAATTTTCCTTGCTTGCTGTGCTTACACAGACAGAGGCGACAAAAAATTGATATCAGCAAGACCGTCGCGTTTTTAGTATATTTTGACTATATTACTTGTTACGATCATTAATGGCTAGCAACGACCAAGAAAGAGCAATGACGTTATGATAGCCCAATCTTTTATGGCAGACATGCTCAGTCCATTGTGGGTGAGCGTTAAGCTCGCTAGTGTTACGACCTTATGCTTATTACTGTTTGCCACGCCTGTCGCTTATTGGCTCGCCAAACCGAGCCGTGGCCGAGTACTTAGTCGTTTTAAAGTCTTACTAATGGGCGTTATCGCGTTGCCGTTAGTATTACCGCCTACCGTGATTGGCTTTTATTTATTACTGCTATTAAGCCCCAACGTGGGTATCGGTAGATGGCTCGCTGAGCATGATATCAGCCCATTCATCTTTACCTTTGAAGGGCTTGTCATCGGCTCTATTATTTACTCGTTGCCCTTTTATATTCAGCCTGTCTACGCTCAGTTTTTGCGCATTCCAGCCAGCGTCATCGAAGTGGCGCATTTATTGGAGCCAAGTCGTCTGAGGCGCTTTATGAAAGTAGCATTGCCACAAGCGCGCGTTGGTATTATTCTTGGCAGCTTAATTAGCTTTGCCCATACCATTGGCGAGTTTGGAGTGGTATTGATGATAGGTGGGAGTATCTCAGGTGAGACCAAAGTCGTCTCGATTGCTATCTATGAGCAAGTTGAGGCGCTGAATTATGAAGCGGCACATATGATGTCCGGCATTCTTATTATCATTGGTATCATCATGGTCGCCTTGATTGCCACTGTCAATAAGCTAAATCAACGCTGATGCTCAATTAACGCCAATAGAAGCGACGCAAACCGCATTTTTAACATACTCTAATTTCTAGCGGTTCTCATCTGAGCGCTTAATACTGTCTGGGCTTGCTTGATAAACAGCATCCAGCTCATCCTCTGTTAGATACTTCTCTACAATAGGATATAGTTCGCGCTCCTCAAAACGAATATGGTCGTATAGTAACGTGCCAAGCTCTCTGACTTGTACTCTCGTTAGAGACTGACTCGCCGTTTTTTGACCCGCATCTATCAGGGTCTGCAAGCGTTTATGCTGACCAGCAAGCGCCGCTAATACCGATGCTACTTCAGGTTGAGATGCTCGATAAGGCTCTAACGCATTAGCAATTAAGTTGTCTTCAATCTGAAAATGATCTTCAATCTGAAAATGATCTTCAATCTGAAAGTGATATTGCATATCGTCGATATAAGCGGTGAGATTATGCCAGTGCTTGGCAATCTCTGTAACCGTGTCAGTGCATTCTTTCGCATGACGAGACAAGTTAAGACCAAGGTGATGCTGGCGAGATAATGGCTGTAATTGATTGGCACGTTTCATATTTAAATACCTTGATGAGTCAGGGCGTGTCCTCAATCTGAACGAAAGTGACTAAATGGGTTAAAAACGGCTAAATCTTGCCAAACAGCTAGTTAATATTCTCTGCGCTGTCTCTTTCTTGTATTGACCTAACTATAGTCATGCTCTAACCACCAAGCATGCTTTTTGACACCCCACTCACTTTTTTAATGTGGGGGTCAAAGTATCAAAATATATAAGCCTTATTTATTAACTTTTCTATTGATTGGTTTAGACGTCAGGACGGTTATCAAATTCAGCCAGCATAGCGCTAATACGCTGATCTTTTTGATGCCACATTTCCTCTATCCAAGCAAACATTTGCGCCTTGATGGCCTCATCATTCTCATAACCACCGTTTTTGACTGCATCAAATAGTGCATCAGGTATCTCGACATGTCGCACGTCGACACCCAAACGCTTAATGTTGCCCTTCCACAGATCACTATACGTCGGCACCCCGTCAGGATAAACGATGGTCATATCCAAGATGCCATCCATCTCTTTACCCAACGCATTGATCGCCAATGAGAGACCACCCGCGCGAGGCTTGAGCAGATGCTTATAAGGTGACTGCTGTTTGTCATGCTTGTCTTGGGTAAAGCGCGTCCCTTCTAAATAGTTCAATAAGGTAAAGGGTTTGTCTTTGAGGAGGGCGCATGCGCGTTTTGCTTCTTCGATATCCTTACCTTGTAAGGCTGGGTTTTTAGCAATCGCTTCTTTAGAGTGCCGACGCATCATAGGAAAGTCTAAAAAGTAAAAAGCTTGACCAATGACAGGAATATATATCAGCTCAAACTTGGTGAAAAAGCGCGTTAATGGTAAGCGATTTTCACTAATATATTGCACGATACTGGTATCTACCCATGATTGATGATTACTCATCAGTAGGTATTTGCCCTGCATATTGACGTCATCGGGTAGGCTGATACGCCAGTCTTTCTCTGGCAAGATATTATCGATTAAAGCGTTATTACTGTTTATCCAATAATTGGTCACTTTGATCATCGTGTCATCAGCGATCGCTGCACCGGTCACGACTTTGGTAGCACCCATCAGCCATACGGGTAGCGCAACGATTAAGCTATTACCAGCAAGCACACCTGTCGCCGTTGCAAGCGAGGCGACTTTGCCCAGTTTAGGGTTGCGTTTGTGCATTTTTTGCATGAATGATGACAGTCGCATGTTAAATCCTTTTATTCTACTAACTGATAATGACTCCAGTTCACTGAACGCTCGTTAACCATAGTCGGTTCAATATAATTTGGATACAAGGAAGGCAAGGGAAAGTACTACAAATAGTAGACTAAGCGAGCCTGACACCGTATCTGATTTATAGAGGACTGACCATATTTGGTTTTTATGAGCGTATAAACTGGAATTGAGAAGATTCGACCTATCATTATCCACTTGTTGGCGGTGTTTTCTAGCGTTTTTGAGTAATTTCTAATGCCATTGACTCAGTAAATAAAATTGGAACACCATTTTTGTACCAAAATAAGCTATAAATTTTTGTTGACCCGCTATTTAACACTGTTTGGCAAGATTTATCTATGTTTGGCTCATGTAGTCGTTTCCGTTCAGATTGAGTACACGTCCTAACGCGCCCCGAATTGTCACAGTAGGCATCATCAATGACTCGAATGCATCTACTGACGCCTGCAACAATCTTGTTAGATTTGAGATGTTAATAGATAACATACTTGATAAGGATATCACGATGATAAACAGGATCACTCATGCTTAATTTGAAAAGACTAACGTTAACCAGTGCCATCATTATCCGTTTTCAATCAAGCCGTTCAGAATATAAAAGTGCCATAAGGTGTTGCTGATGTAATAGGAGGCTTCTTACCCACACTTCAATACTTTACTAAGGCTGAATTTGAGGCGTTAAGTTGTGATGCCTATAAATTGCAGTCTATCTGTAGTTCTAGAGATTTCAGCACAGACCCCTAATAGATTTCGGTATAGCTCTATACCGTGAGAACAATGGCGATGCGATATGGTTAATTGAGTGACCATCTCTAAAGGCATTCTATCGCCATCGAATTGATATAAATCAATGGCTTGCATGATGACTTTAGGAGTGTCGTGAGAGCGGTCAATCTTAAATAAGTAGAGAGCCAAGGTTTTTCTATTAGAGAGAATCATACTTTTATGATGGCTGACGATGTAGAGATATAGTCGCTTGGCGCTTGAATCAACATGCGAATAGCACCTTCTTAAATTTCAGATATGTGGTTCTGTCTTTTTATGGCCATATTCTCTCAGATTTAATAAATATTCGATTATATAAATATATGCTTGCAATGCTTACAAAACAATAATAATATTACATAGTCACTTAGTTTTAATTACATTAAAACAACTTTTATTTACATCATCAAAAAGACCTATTTAAAGAAGTAATGTTTTTCATATCGGTACAATTTATTCAGCATTTTCTCAAATAACTTTCTGTAAACCCTTATATGAAGTATCTATAGAGCATGTACAAAAATATTTTTGTTCCATGCTGTAATGAATTCCTATTCAAAATAGAGTATGCATCATGATGAAGACGACTAAAACACCTATTTTACAAAGGACGGCTCTAATACTGGCAATGAGTGCAGTCAGTTTTCCATCATATGCGTTAGGTCCTCTTGATAATAGCTACGAATACTTTGATGAGGGTCAGGTCATTGTTAGTAATCGTGATCGGATCACTGCAAATGAAGCTCAAACACAAACTAACACTAATGAACTCAATACCAACCGGCCTTATATAGATCAGTTAATAGACAGTATAGACAATCCACCAGCACCCGTAGTTGTGCCAGATGATCTGCCAACTGCACCAGTAGGTGGTACGGCTCCACAGTCTACAGGATCAGGGCCAGGGCCAGGGTCATCAGGATATTCAGATAGAACTAATAGAAAATGTTCAGAAACTATTGATAATGAAATTCGTACTCTAGAATATACTCAGATAGGTGTTGATTTAGCTGCAATAGCTGTAGAAGCAGCTGGTGAAGCAATACAGGCGTTACCTTTTGGTGCCGGGGCTGGCGGTTCTATACTTGTTGTTGGCTCACTAGTGACTCAAGCAGCAGGTATTGCACTTGGATTTACTACACTTGCATTGGATGCTGATGCCGCAGATGCGCCGTCATGTGGGCAGGAGTTCGTCGGTGATGTCGAGGTAACAGAGGGTGCAGCTGTTGTTGTTGAAAATAGAGCTGGTACTTCATCAGTATCATTAGGTCCTGATGGAGCAGGTAACCTACAATCGGGAGTGTCTATTGGTGGTGGACAGATACTAGGGGCTGGTGACAGTAACAATGGAGATGCCGCGACAGCATCAGACCCAACAGCGATTGCCATCGGTAATGGTTCTCAAGCATTAGTAGCAAATAGTACCGCTATTGGAGAGAGCGCCATAGCAAGCGGTGCAAATTCAAGTAGCTATGGCGCACAGTCTCAAGCAACGGGTGGAAACAGCACTGCAATTGGACGAGATGCGCAAGCGACCAATACAAATACGACAGCAGCTGGTGTGAGTAGTAGAGCGACAGGTTCAAACAGCACAGCAACTGGACAAGGTGCACAGGCGACCAATACAAATACGACAGCAGCTGGTGTAAGTAGTAGAGCGACAGGTTCAAACAGCACAGCAAACGGACAAGATGCACAAGCTACCGCCATCAATACCACGGCAACCGGTGTGAGTAGTAGAGCGACTGGTTCGAACAGCACAGCAAACGGACAAAACGCACAAGCCACCGCCTTGAATACCACGGCAACCGGTGTGAGCAGTAGAGCGACAGGTTCAAACAGCACAGCAACTGGACAAGGTGCACAGGCGACCAATACAAATACGACAGCAGCTGGTGTAAGTAGTAGAGCGACAGGCGCAAACAGCACCGCAACTGGACAAAACGCACAAGCCACTCAAGAAAATGCAACGGCAATGGGTCAAAACGCACAAGCTACCGCTGTAAATACAACAGCAGCTGGTGTGAACGCTCTAGCAACAGGCGCAAACAGCACAGCAAATGGACAAGACGCACAAGCCACCAATACAAATACGACAGCATCAGGTGTGAGCAGCAGAGCGATAGGCTTAAATAGCACAGCAGCCGGACAAGATGCACAAGCTACCCAAGAGAATACAACGGCAACCGGTGTGAGCAGTAGAGCAACAGGTCTAAACAGCACCGCAACTGGACAAAACGCACAAGCCACTCAAGAGAATGCAACGGCGTTGGGTCGCAATGCGAAAGCCACTGCTGTTAATACAACAGCAACTGGTGTCAATGTGAAAGCAACCGGTCTAGAAGCCACCGCCACCGGTTTTGAAGGCACAGCATCAGGATCTTACGCAACCACCTCAGGTAGTAGAGCTATTGCTTCAGGATTTGGCTCAACAGNCAAATGGTGCACAAAGTAAAGCAACGGCAGACCGTACCACTGCAATAGGTTACGACAGTGTGGCGTTGGCTCAAAACAGTACAGCAGTTGGCGCAGTTGCTCTAGCGACAGGTCTAAACAGCACCGCAACTGGACAAAACGCACAAGCCACTCAAGAGAATGCAACGGCGTTGGGTCGCAATGCGAAAGCCACTGCTGTTAATACAACAGCAACTGGTGTCAATGTGAAGGCAACTGGTCTAGAAGCCACCGCCACCGGTTTTGAAGGCACAGCATCAGGATCTTACGCAACCACCTCAGGTAGTAGAGCTATTGCTTCAGGGTTTGGCTCAACAGCAAATGGTGCACAAAGTAAAGCAACGGCAGACCGTACCACTGCAATAGGTTACGACAGTGTGGCGTTGGCTCAAAACAGTACAGCAGTTGGCGCAGTTGCTCTAGCGACAGGCGCAAACAGCACCGCAATGGGACAAAACGCACAAGCCACTCGAGAGAATGCAACGGCATTGGGTCGCAATGCTATTGCTAATGGTACCAACTCATTATCTGTAGGAGCGTCTAACGAGTCTTTAGCGAATAGAACGACAGCGGTTGGTTCTAATAATATCGTTGAAGCAGCAAGTTCATCGACCATTGGACAGTCTAATATTATAAAAGCTACGAGTCCTACCACTACTAGCAGAGCAGTAAATAATACTGTGGCGAACAGCCATGCACTTGGAAATAATAATATTATCAACTCAAGTGATACATTTGTTTTGGGTTCTAATATTAATAACACAGGGCAAGTTGATAACGCTGGTAACGCCATACCAATAGGTAATACAGTCAAAAACTCAGTCTATTTAGGCAACAACACAGTTGCGACGGCAGGCGATAGTGTCGGTACACAGCTGTTACAAGTTAATGGACAACAAGGCAATACGACGACTGCTGGAAACACTGGCAGAGTGGCCAATACAGTAATAGGTAGCATCGATTACAATAACTTTGCAGCAAGTACGGCAAACGGTGTTATATCAGTAGGATCAGCCAATAATGAACGTAGAATTCAAAACGTAGCAGCTGGTGAAATATCCCAAACCTCCTCAGATAGTGTCAATGGTAGTCAGTTATATTCTGTTGCGATGAATACCTCACTAAATAGAGATATTTCACTTAAAAATCAGAGTGATATTGCTGCGGCCAAAGTTGAAATCGATGATACCAAAAATGCTTTAACCACTGCTAATACTCTTATTTCGACAAATACGGCCAACATTGCATCTAATGCGACTGATCTAGTCACTGTTAAGGCCGCCACTTCTAAAAATACTAATGATTTAGTGACAGCCAATAATGCAATTTCTCAAAATACTAGCTCGATCGCTCAGTATGCAAGTGCTCTTGGTACTATCAACACAAGTGTGTCCGACAATACAAGTGCATTGACCACGGCCAACGCAGGTATTGCTAAAAATACTGATGATTTAGTAATAGCAAACGCAGGGATTGCCAAAAACACTGGTGATTTAGTAATAGCAAACGCAGGAATTGCTAAAAATACTGGTGATCTAGTAACGGCCAATAACGCGATTTCTAGCAATACGAATATCATTTCACAAAACGTGGGTAAGCTCATTGTTATTGAGTCTGAAGTTTCAAAAAACACGAATGATTTAATCAATGCCAACACCAAGATTTCAAAAAATGCTGATGACTTAATCAATGCCAATACCAAGATTTCGAAAAACACGGATGATTTAGCCAATGCTAATACCAATGTTTTGAAAAATACGGATGACTTAATCAATGCTAATACTAAGATTTCGAAAAACACAGATGATTTAGCCAATGCTAATACCAAGATTTCGAAAAACACAGATGATTTAGCCGACGCTAACACCAAGATTTCGAAAAATACGGATGATTTAATCAATGCCAATACTAATATTTCAAAAAACACAGATGACTTAATCACTGCCAATACTAAGATTTCAAAAAATATAGATGATTTAGCCACTGCCAATACTAAGATTTCGCAAAATAAAGGCGATATCCTGAAAAATAGTGAAAACTTAGTGACAGCGAACAGTACGATAGCTAAAAATAGCAATGATATTTTAAAAAATGCAGAAGATTTAGTTAGCGCAAACAGTGGTATAGCTAAAAACAGAGATGATCTAATAACAGCAAATACAGTGATATCTCAGAATTCAAATGATATCTCAAGTAACAAAAATGATTTGAATGTGGCGAATGTGGCTATCGCTAAAAACAGCGATGACTTAATAACAGCAAATACAGCTATTGCTAGAAACACAAACGATTTGGTCGATACGGCTGCTAACGTCGCTAGTCTAGATTCAGTAGTTCAGCAGAATACTACTAAGATATCTAAAGGAATTACATTTAACGATGGTACAAATAGCACTACACATCAGTTAGGCGATACGATTGCAGTGAAGAGTACCAATCAGAATGTATCTGTTCAAACGACAAGTGAAGGCATTAGTGTAGGACTAAACAACGACATTCAGGTAAATAGCATTCAAATCAACAATGGTCCTAGTCTGTCCAACAATGGCATAAATGCTGCCAATACCAGAATAACCAATGTATCTCCAGGTGTTAATTATAATGATGCTGTGAATGTTGGACAGTTATCAAAAGTGTACGAATACTCACGTGAATATTCACGACAAGGTGATGAAATTGCTTACAAAGGCATAGCGATGTCAGCTGCCTTATCCAACGGTTCAGACGCAGTGGCTAGACCTGGTCAGCTGTCAGGTATGATCGGAGTAGGAAACTTTAAAAGCAATACTGCCATGGCAATTGGCATAACATATTTGAGTAAGGAAAGTAATTATAAGCTAACAGGAGGGTTTGCATATGCTGGAAGTGATGACATCTTATATCAGGGTGGGCTTGCTTTTGCGATAGGTCGATAAAACATTCTTTTAACAAAACATTTTTGGCACTTCATTAAATAATTCAGAGAGGAAATATTATGCAAACCAATTTTCAGCGCAAGCTTTTGGCTATAGCGATTACTACAGCGACAGGCGCATTTTTTGTATCACCAGTTATGGCAGTTGGTAATCCAGACGTAGTACAATGTGGACCGGAGAGTGGTGGGAGTGGAACAGTAGACTGTTCTGCTAGTTCTACACTAAATTCGGACTTGGTTATTACAAACACTGGTACTAACGGTGGTTCTTTAACAGTAGCAGGCGCTACTGACTTAGGCGACACATTGGACGTTGCTGGTGCAACTGACTTAAACAGCACACTAAATGTTAATGGTGCTACCACGACAAATGGCATCACTAATACTGGCAATATTACTACTGGTAGCCTTACGACAACTGGTGCAACTAATACAAATGGTCTTACTAATACTGGTACTTTAACCAACAACGGCGCAACTCAGTTAAATGGCAATACCACAGTAGGTACTGCCACAAACCCAGCTAATCTAAAAGTCAATGGTAATACAGAGACGACTGGTAATACCGTCACTACAGGTACGACAACTACTAATGGTCTAACCAGCAATGCGCCGACTCAGATAAACAGTACGTTAGGTGTTACAGGTTTATCTACAACAGCTGGTATAGCGAACACTGGCAATATTGGAACTACTACCCTCAATGCGACTGGTCAAACTACTACTAACGGTATCGGTAACACAGGTGATATAGCTAACTCAGGCGACATCACTAACGGTGGCGATATCGCTAACACAGGCACGCTAACCAATACTGGTGCTACTGAACTACAAGACACATTAAGTGTTGCAGGCCAATCTAGCACCAATGGTTTGGATAACACCGGTCTTCTTGCTAACGACGGTGACATCACTAACACAGGCACGCTAACCAATACTGGCGCTACTGAACTACAAGACACATTAAGTGTTGCAGGCCAATCTAGCACCAATGGTTTGGATAACACCGGTCTTCTAGCCAACACAGGTAATTTAACCAACTCAGGCACGCTAACCAATACTGGCGCTACTGAACTACAAGACACATTAAGTGTTGCAGGCCAATCTAGCACCAATGGTTTGGATAACACCGGTCTTCTTGCTAACGACGGTGACATCACTAACACAGGCACGCTAACCAATACTGGCGCTACTGAACTACAAGACACATTAAGTGTTGCAGGCCAATCTAGCACCAATGGTTTGGATAACACCGGTCTTCTAGCCAACACAGGTAACTTGACCAACTCAGGCACGCTAACAAACACTGGTGCAACTACCTTACAAAACACGCTAAGCGTGGCAGGTCAAACGACTACGAAGGGTATTGCTAACACTGGACTACTAGCCAACACAGGTAACCTGACTAACTCAGGTACACTAACGAACACTGGGGCAACTACCTTACAAAATACGCTAAGCGTAGCGGGTCAAACGACCACGAATGGTATAGCTAATACAGGTGCTATCAGTACAGACAGTCTGACTACTACTGATTTTACAGCAACAGGTCAAACGACTACTAACGGTATTGCTAACACCGGTCTTCTAGCCAACACTGGTAACTTGACTAACTCAGGTACACTAACGAATACTGGTGCAACTACCTTACAAAACACGCTAAGCGTGGCAGGTCAAACGACTACCAATGGTATTGCTAACACCGGTCTGCTAGCCAACACTGGTAACCTAACCAACTCAGGTACTTTAACGAATACTGGTGCAACTACCTTACAAAACACGCTAAGCGTGGCAGGTCAAACGACTACCAATGGTATTCGTAACACCGGTCTTCTAGCCAACACAGGTAATTTAACCAACTCAGGTACTTTAACGAATACTGGTGCGGCTACATTAGGTAATACGTTAAGTGTGGCAGGTCAAACGACTACGAACGGTATTGCTAACACAGGTGCTATCAGTACAGACAGTGTGACGACGACCGATTTGACAGCAACAGGTCAAACGACTACGAACGGTATCAATAATACTGGTGATATAAATACGACTGGTAACCTATCAGTAACGGGCACTGTGACTGCCAATGAGTTAGTTCTAACCAATACTTTTAGACCTGATGATATCAGTACGCAAAACCTAGATACGCAAACCCTAGAAGTATCGCAGTCACTCACTGTTAGTCAGGGTGCTGCAGTTAATATGGGCGGTAACGTGGTACGAAATGTAGGCGCAGGTCAGCTCTCTGCTACTTCAACTGATGCCGTGAACGGTGGTCAATTGTTCCAAAGTCAGGCTGAAGCATTTGGTTATACAGATCGTGAGATTAATGCATTAGAGGATCGTCAAAATAAGGCAATAGCATCATCATTAGCATTTGCTGGTCTTAAGTATTCAGACGTTCCAGGTAAGTTTAGTGTTGGCTTAGCAGGAGGTACTTGGTCTGGTGAGACAGGCTATGCGCTAGGGGTTAACTATACGACGGTAGATGGTAAATTTGGATTAAATAGTGCTTTCGGTGGTAACAGTGGTGATCAAGGTGGTAATTTAGGCTTATCATTCCTTATCAATTAATAGTTATATTTCTTGATTAAATAGTTGTGCTTAGGATGTGATTCAAGTACGAATTTTCCTTCTACAGCGCACACTTTACAGACAAAAAAAGCCCCAATCTTAAGATTGGGGCTTTCTGGGTTTGGTAAGCATAAGCAGACTCGAAATGCTGACCTCTACTCTGTCCATAATATCTTAGATGATAGTTAGCGGGGCTATCCTAGATAAGTAAAAAAATCTAGGATAGCCTCTTATGTTATTAGCTATGACACTGACATTAGATTGTAAGTTGCTTTAGATCGTATATGAGTCAGGATAAGGCATTTTTCAGTCAGCTACCACTCAAAGCTCCGGCGCTAGTGCTTACGTCCTGTAAAGCACTTTAACCACGTGCCAGCCAAATTTGGTTTTCACTAAATGTGGGGTGAAGAGTTCGCCGCTGAAGCAGACTTTGTCAAATGGCGGTACCATGTCGCCTTTTTCAAACTCACCTAAGCTGCCGCCTTTTTTACCTGATGGGCAGGTTGAGTGTTTTTTAGCCAGTACATCAAACTTGGCGCCTTTTTTAAGCTTGGCAATAATGTCTTCAGCCTGCTCTTTGTGTTTTACTAAAATATGCAATGCGCTAGCTGTACGAGCCATAATGTAAACCTTTCATAAAATATCGATAATTGGGGCATTATATCACTACTTGCCTTGGTTGCTAACTGCACTTGTATGTCCTGCATCATCAAAAATCATTGCCTACACAGGCGTGACTATATGGATGAGAATAGGTGCCTCTTGAATATCGCTGTCAGTACATCACTGTATTGTTTTTATTGCTTATTCTCTGCGTATAACTGATAAAAATATGAAGCGTATTACCTGTATTCATGCGCATTCAAATTAAATTCACTGATAATGAAGGTCGTACACTTGCAACTGTACCTTTAAAAAAATATACGAGTCTTTATTGGGTTGCCAGTACTGAAACCTATTTTAAATAGTAAGCGGTGAATCGCCCCGATCATTGAAGCGTAGGAGTTTTAGAGGTCTATACTCTAATGATTACCTAATAACCTAGTCAAAAACCATCAAGCCAATTGAGTACATTCAGATGTACACTAACTCAATATAAAAGCCTATATCCATTGAAATTACGTGGGCTACAGCCAGACATTCAATTCCTCATTAGGGAATTACATCCTTAGAGCGTGACTGACACCGTATCCAATTTACAAAGGATTGACTATATTACAAACTCGAAAGCAGAACACTGGTTTCGCTATTCAGAATGCCGTCAATCTCTCTGACTTGACGCAGCACTTCATCAAACTCTCTCAAGCTTGTGGTGTGTATTTCTGCTACTAAATCCCACGCTCCATTGGTCGTATGTAGCTTAATCAGTTGCGGGATACCCCGCAGTTTCCTAATCACTTGTGACGTAGACTTTCCTGTTACTTCAATCATCATCATTGCTTTGACGGTTTCTTTGTCTAGTGCCTCATGCACTCGAATCGTAAATCCTAAAATAGCGCCGTTATGCATCAGTCTATCCAATCTGTTTTGGATAGTGGCACGAGAGACTTTGAGTTTTTTAGCAAGGTTTGAGATGGTTGCTCGACCATCTTGTCGAAGTTCAGATATCAGTTCGCTATCTAAAGAATCATAAGTGTAATACGCCATAAAAACGCTTCCTTCATTGAATTTTGACATTATGCTAAGTAGCACTTAACAATATGTCAAAAATACGTCCATATTTAATAACTTATTGACATTTTAACTGACAATTATAGTTGGTAGGATATTAATTGTCGGTTCAACAAACAATATTCATGAAAAGGAACAGCATTAATGTCTAAATTTATCGTATCACCCAAGGAAGGCGTGCCATTCGTTAGTGTACAAGCGATGGCTAAAATGATTCATGATTATGGCGTTGAGCAATGTATTACAGATCTAGTGGATGCTTTAGAGCAAGATTTTCTTCGTTGGGATCAATTTGAAAAATCTTCTCGCTTTGCTTCGCATTCCAAAGACGGTGTCATCGAGTTGATGCCAGTCAGCGATGGAGAGATGTTTGCTTGTAAATATGTCAATGGTCATCCGATTAATACCACACGAAACTTGCAGACCGTAGCAGCGATGGGTATCTTGTCTGACGTCGAGACTGGGTATCCTATTTTGCTGACAGAAATGTGCATCCTGACGGCATTACGTACGGCTGCCACATCAGCTATGTTGGCCAAACATTGTGCGCCAAAAGGCGTTACAAAACTGGCGTTAATAGGAAACGGCGCTCAGTCTGAATTTCAAGCCTTGGGTATGAAAGCCATCATGGGTATCTCAGAAGTTCGTTTGTATGATATTGATCCAGCGGCATCACAGAAAACGGCTGACAATCTTGCAGACTCAGGCTTGAACATCATTGTTTGTCGTACGTTAGAGGAAGCTGTTTTAGGTGCAGAGATCATCACTACCTGTACGGCTGACAAAACCAATGCCACTATTTTACGCGACGATATAATCACAAAAGGTGTTTATATTAATGCGATAGGCGGTGATTGTCCTGGCAAAACAGAGCTGGATAGCAACATATTAATGCGAGCAGATCATGTGATTGTAGAGTTTGAGCCTCAGACACGCATTGAGGGGGAGATCCAAAATTTATCAAACGACTTCCCTGTTACTGAATTTCATCGCATCCTCAAAGGTGAAGTGCAAGCTCGAACGTCAGATGATGATCTAGTCGTGTTTGATGGTGTTGGTTTTGCATCAGAAGACTTTACGGCATTGGTATTTTTGCGTGACTTGATCAAAAAGCAGGGAGGGTATGAGATTTTAGATATGATCCCTCAGCAAGCTGACCCTAAAAACCTATATTCGGTAGTGAAAGAGCATAGCAAAGATCATAGCTTAGTGACGAATGAAGCTGAATCGGTGGCTGCGGCTATGTCGTAAGTGATTAATACAATCGCTATTGATACAACAGTAATTAGTACAAAAAAATGATAAGCACTTCTCATTTTGTGTAGCGTTTAAAATCTGCATCATTTTTTAAATTTTATCTATATTTAGCAAGGCTCTTGGACAGTTATGGATATGTTTATTTTTTAAATATATCTGCTAATTTTCAAGAGCTTTAATATATAAAAATGAATTTAAGTTGATGTAAAAATTATTTTATTTAATAGAGACAAAATCATGACTGATATGATGAAAAACATAAGAATAGTAGAAGTTTATTCGGATATTGCAGGATATAAAAAAGGCGCTTCTCTAGGCATTGATGCATTAAAAGCGTCATCAAAAGAGCTTAATGCAGATTATTTTGAAAAATTGCAATTCGACAGTATTGAGGATGATAGTAATAGTGAAGGGGAATCACAATTTGCGCATGCAAAATATGCTGATGTGATTGAACCGATTATCTCTAAGTTAGCACATAAAATAAAAGATATCAGAAATGAGAATAAATTCCCCATCGTTTTAGCTGGAGACCACTCTAGCTGCGCAGGAACGATGCATGGTCTAAAAATGGCGCATCCTGATGCTGAAATTGGTGTGGTCTATATAGACGCACATGCTGACTTTCATTCACCCTATACCAGTGGATCAGGCAACATGCATGGCATGCCTTTAGCCATGGCGTGTGCCATTGACAATCTAGAATGTCAGCGCAATGAGCTCTCTGAAAAAGAAACAGAGTATTGGGAGAGATTGAAATTCATGGCATCAAGCGAACCATCTATCAAGCCAGAGAATGTGGTTTTCTGTGCTGTTAGGGATTATCAAGAAGAAGAAATGGATTTAATTAGAAGACATAAAATCCCTTTATATAGCGTTGCTGAGATAACTCAAAAAGGCATCAGTTCCACAGTAGAGGAAATCTTTAAGAAGCTAGAATATTGTGATCACATTTATGTCTCGTTTGATGTTGATAGCGTTGACCCTTTGTATGTGCCAGGAACCGGTACGCCTGCAATGAATGGCCTGTCATACGAACAAGCCATGCAACTTAACATAGAGTTAATCAAGAATAAGAAAGTATGCTGTTGGGAAATGGCAGAAATCAATCCTTTGTATAATAATTCAAAAGATGACTCAACCAGAATATTTAAAATCTTAGAAAAAGTGACACAGTCTCTTTTAAAGAATTACTAATATTAAATATTTAAAATAAGTTAAAGCATCTAGCCTAAATATATGTATTGAAAATATTTAGGTTAGTTAAAAAATGGACTGCGAGTAACAATAATATGGACATTATTAAAGCTAGTTCTTCAAGTCAAGATGTTAGCAATATCAATATCAAACAATTTTTAAAATTCTTTATACCCTCTATAATAGGTTTGATGCTTTTCGTATTTCCAATTCCCTATGTAGATGGTAAATTTGTATCATATGCAGAAGGATTCACCATTCCTATCTCTGTGTTAAAGGATTATATACAAGGGTACATGGGTGATATTTTACCATTGCTTGTTGTAATCTCAATTATGATTACACTGTGTTGTACGTTGTATACTAAAATCATGAAACCTTCATTGATTTTGAATAATGCATTTTTAAACAACTTACTGAATGTCACAACACCTTGGCTTATTATTAGAATGCTTGGTGCATTTTTTGTGGTCGTTACCTATTTCAAATTTGGGTTTGAGGCAATATATTCAGACAATATTGGCGGCTTAATATTATATGAGTTAATGCCAATACTTTTTATCGTCTTTTTCTTAGCTGGATTATTGCTACCGTTATTGCTCGATTTTGGCTTGTTAGAATTTTTTGGTGTTTTATTAAGTAAAGTGATGAGACCTTTATTTGGTTTGCCCGGTAGGTCCTCTGTAGATTGTCTAACATCATGGTTGGGTGATGGCACGATTGGCGTATTGCTAACTGATAAACAGTTGGAAGGCGGATTTTATACCAAAAAAGAAGCGGCCGTTATTGCTACCAGCTTTTCAGCAGTTTCGATTACATTCTGTTTGGTTGTCATCTCTCAGGTTAAGCTAGAAACTTACTTTCTCAATATGATTGGGGTCGTGGCTTTATGCGGGATCGTTTGTGCTTTAATAGTACCAAGATTACTGCCTTTATCTAGAATTGAAGATACGTATGTAGTAGAAAACAGTGATAGAGATCATGAAACCATCCCTGAAGGAAAAACATTATTTACCCATAGTTTACATAAAGCCGTTCACAAAGCAGAAAAAAGTCCAAGCTTTTATACTTTCTTAAAGGATGGGTTAAAAAATATTTTGGATATGTGGATCGGAATATTACCTGTCGTTATGGCAATCGGGACGATGGGCTTAATCGTTGCAGAAGAAACACCTGTATTTGATTATTTAGGTATGCCGTTTATTCCTTTCTTGGAGTTATTGAATATACCTTTTGCAGCAGAAATGTCAAAAACGATCATGGTAGGTTTTGCCGATATGTTTTTACCTGCTATTATCGGTTCTTCAATAGAATCAGAGTTAACTCGATTTGTCATCGCTTGCTTATCAGTTTCTCAATTGATCTATATGTCAGAAGTAGGTGGATTGATTTTAGGAACGAAGATTCCAGTGAGCTTTTTTCAGTTATTAGTCATTTTTCTATTAAGAACCATTATTTCATTACCGATTATTGCACTATGTGCTCATATGATTTTTTAATATGTCTCGTTCTAAAATAGATTGATGGTTTTCAATGAGCCAGATGCCTTACGCATCTGGCTTTTTTGTATTAAGCCGAGCATGAATAACTCTCATGTATAGTCAATCCTATATAAATCAGATACGGTGTCAGGCAGCTTAATTCTATTTATTAGGTGTCTTAAGTTTGGGAGGGTTACCTGGGCACTGTAGTACACATATTCGATGAAACTCCTCCCGTATACTTACTTTATACTAAGGCATGTTAGCAATTCGAATAATAGTAATCTAACTGGTATAGAGGTGGCTAAATTCTGCCAAACAGTGTTTGACGGTAGTTTATTTCTTTTTTATCTTCATTTTTAAAATGAGGACATGTCCTCATTTATTTCGCTCGATTAGACAAAATGACGCCAATTGTGCTTAACACTATGCCGCATATCATTACGATTGATAAGGCTTCATGAAGTATCAACGCTGCGAGTAATGCGGTTAATCCGGGAGAAAGCGAGCCAAGTAACAAAGAGCGAATCGAACCAAGTTTATTGACCGCATAAGAAAATCCAATGGTTGAGATGACACCAACACCAACGCCTTGGACTAAGATAAAAGGTAGGGCGTCGTCAAAAGAAATCACCCCTAGATTTGTCTTCAAAATACCAGATAGAACCATCACTAATGTCATAAAGAATGACGTATAAGAAAGCACGATAGCAACAGCTATTGGACTCAATTTCGTATTTTTTAAGCCTAAGGTGTAACCCGCCCAAACCAGACTCGCTATCAGTAAAAAGGCTGCGCCATGTAGAAGACTGTTAGGTATTGACCTTGCATTCCCGACAATCATAGTGGCTATGCCAAAGAGAATAAGAAGAAATGCCAAAAATTTACTCAGCGAGATTCGTTGGCGATAAAAAATAAAGGACAAGAGTGCGGCAAAGAATACTGGCGTCCCTGTCAAAATAGTGCCAACGTAAGCTGCTGGAGCAGTGCTCGCGCCAAAAGTGGCTAGCAAGAGAAAAGGAACACCGCCAAGCATAATAAACGTGATATCAGACCATCTAATATTTTTGATTTCATTCAAACTAGACAATACCCATGGCGTCAATAAAAGTAGGGGCACGCTAAATCGAATTAACATGACATCAGCAATGCTTAACGACGACGCACCAACAGCTCGAACAGTTAATGCAAAGCCTGACCAGATAAATAACACAATAATCATAGCCATATAGCCTTTCATTAGCGGCGACATTATGAATAAGGGTTTTTTACGTGGTGAGGACTGAAATACTGTATTCATATTGATTTCTTATGCTTGTACTTAAAAATCAATTATCAATCAAAAGCCACGCCTTTATCTCTGTTTATTGATTGCAATTTCATAGTTATTTGATGGATAATGCTAAATAACTGTAAAATTTTGGCTGAAAACGCTAGAGAGGTAATTTATGGATAAGATTGATCGTCATATTTTGGAAGTGCTTCAAAAAGAAGGACGTTTATCAACGGCTGAATTAGCCGAGCGAATAGGGTTGTCACCCTCACCTTGTGCCAGACGCTTGAAACGTTTAGAAGATGAGTTTTATATAGAGGGCTATCAGGCGAACGTAAACAAAGCTAAAGTTGGTATTACGATGAGCTTTTTTGTAGAAGTTAGTCTGAGCAACCATCAAGAAGAATCAATTATAGCCTTTGAAAAAGCGTTATCTGAGATGGATGAGGTGATTAATGGACATGTTGTTTCGGGCTCTTACGATTACTTATTAGAGGTGGTAAGCCCAGACCTCAACGGTTATGAAGAATTTACTCGTAAGCTACATAAGCTTACGAGCGTTAAAGACATACATACTCACTTGTCAGTTAGGCAAGTGATCCATAAAACGACGTTGCCTACTTTTATGTGATCTTTTTTGAGTGCAATCCAGTTCGCTAAACTATAATGTCAATTGAGCTATTCTGAAGAAATTGTAGAAACTAACATGGGAGGTTTTAATCAGACAGCTCGATCATAATGACCCATGCTGTCGATTTTATAGTCATTAAGTTCATATCTAACACTAGCAGTTCGATGCCTGTATAGTGCACCGAACATATACTGATAAATCATTGAACGAATACACCACTTTGAAAATGGGTTTAGAGAATTAATAGGGATCAGTCCTAAAAAGGCAGCAGCCTGAGACGCTTTAGTAAAGTTTTTATCGTGCATGAGAGACAACATCTGTCTTGAGACAATAACACCAACGCCGTTACTCGTTTGTAGCATATCTTGGTCTCGCTTTATTCTTGGACACGCAACATGGCATGCTTACCTTGTCCTTGATCCGCAGGGCGAAGAGCGCGAAACCGATTGAGCAAAACCACTGCCGCCTCCCTCCTGTGATGGCGGCGGTCAGTGTCTTAATCGCAGGCCCGCATGCCTAGGGTCAGGATACTAAGCTTGTCTGGTCACGGATACCGATTGGTTGACAAATTCCATGGATCCGAACGAGGTCAAGAACGCGACGCTGGACGCATCGGATCCAACACCGATGCGTGCCATCGTGTCGGCATCTGCCATGCCGGTCGGATCAATGAGGTGCCAGCTTCCCCCGAGATATACTTCGGCCACGGCATGGAAGTCCTGTGGCGTCACATCAGGCGCATAAACACTCGCGAACCTAGCGGGTATCGACGACGCACGCGCTAGTGTCACGAGAACATGCGCGAAGTCGCGGCAGACGCCCTGACGTTGAACAAAGCTGTCGAGCGCGGTGGTTTGTGCGTGGCTCGATCCAGGCACATAGCTAAACGCCGATTCGATCCAATCACGCATCGCGGCAATCCGTGCGCCGCCAGCGAGATCGCCAAATTCGGCGTCCACGAAGGCTTGGAACTCGTCTGACGGGCAATAGCGAGACGGCATCAAATGTTTGATCGTCTCTCCGGGCAAAAGGTGGAGTGGCGTTTGGGGCAGTGCCGATATGTCCAAGATAGGACGGTCAACGGCAATTTCTGCGATGTAAGTGCAGCTAAAATCCCCTTCGGCGCGGATCCAAATCCGCTCTCCTATGCCATCATCGGCGGCGACCCGTGAAAAATGCGCAACGTCTGATGTCCAAATCTCGGTCGAACGCACCCGCTGATCCACAAGATCGGCGGCTTCGATCTGAAGTAAAAGGTCCATTGGCGCGGAGAGTCGATAATGGAGTTTGACGTTAAGTTTCAGGATCATGTTCGAATTCCCTAAGGGTAGTGATCTGTCGGGCTATATCGGAGACTGTTTACTTAAGTCAATCAGCAATGCCTGACAGGGCTAAATTATCATAATACCGCTTTTCAAACTCAAAAGGTGAGACATAATCAACTGCACTATGCAGTCGGGCTTTATTAAACCTTAGAAGCGTTAAAAATAGATTAGTTATCGATTTTGCTTCGCAAGACGAGAGCTGTGCTCAAAGTGCCGCCCATTCAAGGGTTGCCAGTTCAACATCGTTAACCCCATGCCACTGCTCTTTTAGGTACTCAATCATCTCAGACTTATATAGCCCGTTGATGATTTCAGCCAAGGCATTATCGTATGAATCGCCTGTTGTGCCACTTGAGAGTGTTTTAAATAATTTAGGGTAGAGGTCGAAAGTGCTACTCTGAAAGATAGGCGAAATAGAGAGCAGGCACAATTTAGGCAGACATGTTTTTTGATGACGTTTGCTGAAAGTGAGAGAAGAGGAAATTTGAATCGACGTATAGTTTCCTTTCCCCTTACAGCCCATATTTTACGGACAAAAAAAGCCCCAATCGTGAGATTGGGGCTTTCTAAATTTGGTAGGCATAAGCAGACTCGAACTGCTGACCTCTACCATGTCAAGGTAGCGCTCTAACCAACTGAGCTATACGCCTATTTAGGTTGAGCATTTTAGCAAGTTTCTCAGACTTTGCAAGTCTTTTTTATCATAATCTTATTTTATTATCATAATATTTAGAATTGAAGTCTATATTAAGCACTACAGAATATTTTTTTGTGTATATTTACTAAATATATCATTTAATAAGTTTAGTTTTTATTGTTAATTATAATGAATAAGAGCCTATAACTGGTATGATATCTCTCTAACTGAAGTGAGAGTCATAATAGTAATGACTTAGATTCAGTCATGCCTAACAGCGTCAAATGAAAATTAGAAATAGTCGGAGAATAATATGGGCTTATTGGTAGACGGACAATGGCAAGACAAATGGTACGAGACAGAAGCCAACGGTGGACGTTTTGAGCGTGAAGACGCAGGCTTTAGAAACTGGGTGACCGTGGATGGCAGGGCAGGGCTAACAGGTATTGAGGGCTTTAAAGCCGAATCTGACCGTTACCATCTATATGTGTCGCTTGCGTGTCCTTGGGCGCATCGTGCTTTGATTTATCGTAAGCTCAAAGGTTTAGAAGACCTCATCCCAATATCCGTGGTTAATCCCTATATGGGTGAGCACGGTTGGACATTTGCAGATGGTGCAGGCGTCGTTGCTGACCCAGTTATCCATGCAGACTATGCGTATGAGCTGTATACCAAAGCAAAGCCAGATTATACAGGCCGTGTCACAGTGCCGATTTTATGGGATAAAAAGACCAATACGATCGTGAGTAATGAATCATCTGAAATCATTCGCATGTTTAATTCAGCTTTCGACGAAGTTGGTGCTGTAGCAGGTAATTTTTTGCCAGCAGATCTGTTGAGCGAAATCGATGATATCAATACGTTTGTTTATTCTACGATTAATAATGGGGTGTATAAAACTGGGTTTTCGACCACACAAGAAGCCTATGAAGAGGCCGTGATTGAGCTGTTTGCGGCACTAGATACACTTGAGGCGCGCTTGGCACAGCAGCGTTATCTAACAGGCAGCACTATAACCGAAGCCGATTGGCGACTGTTTACCACCTTGGTGCGTTTTGATGCCGTTTATGTTGGGCATTTTAAGTGTAATCTGCATCGCATTGTTGATTATCCAAATCTGTGGGGCTATCTGCGTGATTTATATCAGGTGCCAGGTATTGCAGAGACGGTGAATATGACGCATATCAAGCAGCATTACTACACCAGTCATGCCAATATCAATCCCACTCGTATCATACCTGTTGGTCCTGCTATTGATTTTACGACAGCGCATAATCGTGAGCAGTTATAAATATCGATACTTCGTAAGCACAATAAAAATCTTTTGCCTCAAATAGAGTTGCAGTATAAAAAATCGCCCCAGCGACTATGAAGCAGCTGGGGCGATTTTTGCGATATAAAAGGCCATTTAATTGCTATTAAGCATTGTTTAATTGGCGGGCAGCCTCAAGTGCAAAGTACGTCAAGATACCATCAGCCCCAGCACGGCGGAAGCCAATCAAAGATTCTAAGATGACCGCATCGCTCAACCAGCCATTTTGAATAGCAGCCATATGCATGGCATATTCGCCAGAGACCTGATAAGCAAAGGTTGGTACGCCAAAGGTATTTTTGACTTCACGAATCAAATCTAAGTATGGCTGACCAGGTTTTATCATGACCATATCAGCGCCTTCGTTAATGTCCATGGCGACTTCATGCAGTGCTTCAGCACGATTGCCAAAGTCCATCTGATATTGTTTCTTATGCCCACCTTTTAGATTGCCAGCACTGCCGACAGCATCACGGAATGGACCATAATATGCAGAGGCATACTTGGCTGAGTAGGCCATAATCGCGGTATTCACAAAACCTTCTGCTTCAAACGCATCACGCATGGCTTTGATACGACCATCCATCATATCACTAGGAGAGATGATATCAGCACCTGCGCGGGCATGGACGAGCGCTTGCTTGACCAATACTTCGATGGTTGCATCGTTGATGACATAGCCACTATCATCGAGCAGGCCGTCTTGACCGTGTGAAGTATAAGGATCTAATGCCACATCAGTCATGACGACCATTTCTGGCACAGCGTCTTTGACCGCCTTTATCGTACGTGCAGTCAGGGCATTTTCATCATAGGCTGCTTTGCCATCAGGCGTTTTTAAGGCATTATCAATGACAGGGAAGATGTCTATAGTAGTGACACCTTCTGCTAATAATTCCTTGGCATAATCAATCAGCAAATCAACTGACAAGCGTTCAACACCCGGCATACTAGCGATGGTTTCACGCTGGTTGTTGCCTTCTAAGACAAATACGGGGGCGATGAAATGCTTAGGATGTAGCTCTACTTCACGAATCATAGCCCGTACATTATCGTTATAACGTAGGCGGCGCAGACGAGTGGCAGGGTATTGGCGGTTAAAGGTATAGGTCATAATCATTCCTTACGATCGTTTTAATGGTTATCGCTTCATGTCATTAAAGCATAGGTGCTGATATAGCCAGTTCAATATAAAAAAGAGACAGCGTGACTGATATAAATTTTTTGTAGCCTCTGTCTGCGTAGGCACAGCAAGCAAGAAGAATTTATACTAGTCACGCATCATAACGTCGTGTATCTATTTTATTTAGTATCGACTATAGATGTAATATTTGAAAATGGGCGCTAACAAAATAGCCGTTAGCCTAGGGCGTGTCTTCAATTCACTCGATAGTCATCTAAATGGGCTAAAAATGGCTAAATCTTGCCAAACATCGTCAAATAGCTGGTTAATATCCCGATATTATCTGCACTCTTTTTCTTGTTTGACGGCAATTTATCTCATTTTTATCACCATTTTTGAAATGAAGACACGCCCTAGTGATTCTACTATAACCAAAGACAGCTGATAAAAGCAAAAAGCCCTACCAAGTCGGCAGGGCTAATGGTACTTATCAACTGTCAATACAAGGATACTGTGATGTAACGATTTTAAGATCGAACCATTTAAGGCTCAACAATCTGCGTGACCGGCACTTGCTCAACACTATTTTCATTGAAACGCGTCTCTTCGGTAATCACACCCACTGCAGCATCTGTTTTACCATCGCTATTGACATCGACGATAGCAGTCGGCTCAAAGGTAGTGGTTTCTGACGGCTGCGCTTGTTTGATTGCGATGGCTTCTTGTACAGACGCCACACGTGCTGAGCTCGCTGCATCAATCGCGTTAGCCGCTTTTACCTTGTTGCTATAGGCAGGTAGGTTAACGACCTGAACCAAGTTGGTATATTGCGGCACAGGGATGACCGTTGGCACATCAAGGTTAGCACCGCCACCGAGCGCTTGGTACAACTCAATTTGGCTGACAAGTTTTTGTAGTTCTAAATCCAAAATTCCCTGCTGGGTTGAGAATAACGAACGCTGGGCATCGAGGACATCTAGATAGTTGGAGACACCCGCTTTAAAGCGTGCATCGGCAATTTGATAGGTTTGCTCAAAGTTATCTTGTAGGCGATACTGAGATTCTAACTGTTCACCCAAGGTGGCGCGTGTCGCTAGCACATCTGACACTTCGCGGAATGCGGTTTGGATAGAGCGCTCATAACTCGAAAGCGTCTGCTCACGCTCGATTTTGGCCACATTATATTCAGCATCCAAACGTCCTGCATCAAAGATTGGGACACTAATACTTGGGCCAAAAGACCAGCCGACTGCACCGCTTTTGAACAGATCATCTAAGCTACCGCTACTGACACCAACACTACTTGCTAAGCTAATGGAAGGGAAGTAAGACGCACGTGCCACTTCGATATTGGCACCCGCAGCTTTTAGGTTGTATTCCGCTTGTAAGACATCAGGGCGATAGCGTAACAACTCACTTGGTAAGCCGGCATTAAAGAGTTGCTGGCTAGTAATATTGCTGACTGCCGGTGTTGGAATCAACTCGTTTGGAATAGAAGCGCCAATCAAATATTGCAAGGCATTACGTGAGGTCAAGATACTGCTTTGTGCCCGTAATACGGCAAGCCTAGCATTTTCTAAAGAAGCACTGGCTTGCAATGAAGGCAGTTTAGGATCAATGCCTGCCTCAAAACGTTTGCTCGCAATAAACAATGATCTGTCACGACTCTCAACAGTAGCTTCTGCCAGCTTAAGCTGTGCCAAGCTATAGCTTAAATTGGCATAGCTTTGGGCAATATTACTGATTAGACTAATTTGAGTCGAATCCTTCGCGGCTGTAGTCGCCAAAAAATTCTGCAACGCTTGATCTTTTAGGCTAGAAATCTTACCCCAAAAATCTAGCTCGTAGTTGGCCAATCCTAGGTTGACGTTATAACTACTGTTGGGGTTTTTGTCAGTTCTATTCTGTGCCTGGCGCGTGTAGCCGCCACTACCATTGATGGTTGGCAGATCGTTAATATCGGTGATTTGATATTGCGCTCGTGCTTTTTCAATGGCTAAACGGGCACTTTCAAAGTCTTTATTGTTCTCAAGTCCTAAAGCAATCAGCCCTTTTAGACGCTCATCGCTGTAGAAATTTTGCCAGCGTTGACCCGCAATACTTGGCTGTGAGGCGTTACTAGCCGTTTCCTTGTCGAACGCCCCGTAGGCTTGTTCAATAGAGATATTGGGCTCAGCAAGTACAGGGCGAGTATCGGCTTTTGGAATGGTGTTACAAGCCGCCATACTCATCGCTAAAGCAGTCAAGCCGATTAAACGACCGCTGTTCTTGCGCATGCGTGATAGAACTGGGCGCGCAAGGGTAGCAGAGGCTACCACCGCTGTAGTATTGGTTGTACATGTTTTTTGAGCACTCATTATGTATTGTCTCCAAGGCTTGCAGGCTGATAACTCTCTGAGGGAGTTGGGTTCTGAGGAGCAGGCGTACCATTGTCGCCATCGCCTTTATCATTTGGCTTATTGTTGTCATACTTGTGAGGGAACACACTGCGTATCCAAATGTAGAACATCGGGATAAAGAAGATGCCTAAGAGGGTCGCCGTTACGACGCCGCCAACCACACTGGTACCAATGGCGTTCTGACTGCCTGAACCTGGACCACTCGCCAAGAATAATGGCACAACACCTAGACCAAAGGCAAGTGAGGTCATGATAATGGGGCGTAGACGTTGGCGTGCTGCTGTCATGACTGCCTCTTTTAGGCTATAGCCTTCCTCTTGATGCTCTTTAGCGAACTCAATGATCAAGATGGCGTTTTTGGCCGATAGACCAACCACCGTCAGTAGACCTACTTGCAGGTAAATATCGTTGGCGAAACCTCGTAACCACGTAAATATGACTGCCCCTAATACCCCAAGTGGAATGACCAGTAGGACAGAGAAGGGGATAGACCAGCTTTCATAGAGGGCTGCCAAACATAAGAACACGACTAAGATTGAAAGCGCGTAGAGCATCGGTGCTTGAGCGCCTGACTTTTGCTCTTCTAGTGACATACCTGTCCACTCGTAACCGATACCTTCAGGTAGCTTCTCAATCATGGCTTCCATCGAGCTCATGGCTTCACCAGTACTTAGACCGGGCGCAGCACTACCTTGGATGTTCATAGACGGTAAACTGTTGTAGCGGGTCAGACGTGGTGAGCCTGATTGCCATTCACTGGTCGAAAAAGCATTAAATGAGATCATATCGCCCATTTCATTTCGCACATACCATTTACCAATATCATCAGGATTGGTACGGCTACTCGCTTCACCTTGAACAAAGACGCGTTTAATACGGCCACGATCAATGAAGTCATTAACGTAGCTTGAGCCCCAAGCGGTTGAGATAACGCTATTGATATTACCTAATGACAAGCCATAAGCGGCGGCTTGCTCTTGGTTGATATTCACCTTGAGCTGCGGTGAGTCTTCCTGACCGTTAGGACGTACACCAGCGACTTGATCGTTTTGCGCTGCCATGCCTAGCAGCATGTTTCGTGCTTCAAGTAGCCCATCATGACCAAGGTTACCATTATCTTGGAGCATCAAATCAAAACCACTGGCGTTACCAAGTTCGGTAATGGCTGGCGGTACAATCGCAAAAACTTGCGCTTCATTTAATTGGGTAAAGAAGTAACCCATTGCTCGACCAGCAACAGCCTGAGCAGTGTTCTCATCACCGGAACGCGCTTCCCAATCTGACAGGCGAACGAATGCCAGTCCCATATTTTGCCCTTGACCTGCAAAGCTGAAGCCTGCAATGGTAAAGACGGAGGCAATGTTATCGGTTTCTTGAGTGTCGTAATAGTTTCTTACTTTATCGAGCACTTCTTGTGTTTCATCTAACGTCGAACCGGCAGGAAGCTGAACCAAAGTAAACATAATACCTTGATCTTCTTCTGGTAAAAATGAGCCGGGAATACGTAAGAATACCACCACCATGACGCCAATAATGGCCGCATAACCAATCAAATATAACCATTTGAAGCGAAAGCTTTTACCGACAAAGCCTTCGTATGAACGACTAAGCTTAAAGAATGAGCGGTTAAACCAGCCAAAGAAGCCTTTTTGTTTTTCTTCATTGCCTTTTTCATGGCTCTTACCACGTTTTAATAAGGTCACGCATAGCGCAGGGGTGAAAACAAGGGCGACAATGGCTGATAACACCATAGCAGTAATCAAAGTAATGGAGAACTGACGGTAAATTACGCCCGTTGAACCCCCGAAGAAGGCCATCGGTACAAATACTGCTGATAGAATCAAAGCAATACCGATAACAATCTTACTAATCTCACCCATCGATTGAATGGTCGCGTCTTTAATAGAAATATGAGGATCTTCTTCTAAGATACGTTCAACGTTCTCTACCACAACGATCGCATCATCGACCAGTAGACCAATGGACAGTACCATCGCAAACATGGTCAGCACGTTGATACTAAAGCCCGCTACATAAAGCACTGCGAACGTGCCCAATAAAACGACAGGTACGGCAAGCGTCGGAATAATAGTTGCACGCCAGTTCTGTAAGAAAATGAACATGACGATAAAGACCAACACAATCGCCTCAATGAGGGTCATGACGACTTGTTCGATAGACAAGCGTACGAATGGCGTGGTGTCATAAGGAACAACTGAGGCTAGACCAATTGGGAAGTTTTTTTCTAGCTCCGCCATACGTGCGCCAACGGCTTCACGAGTCTCAAGCGCGTTAGCACCACCTGCGAGTGAAATACCCAAAGCAGCAGCTTCTTGACCGTTATATAGCGATACTACACTATAGTCTGCACTACCGATTTCGACATCTGCCACATCGCCTAAGCGTACTTGGGCGCCTGAGGTATCTGTTTTTAACAGAATATTTTGGAATTCTTCAGGTGTTTGTAGATAGCTTTGCACTGTAACGGTGGCATTGATAACCTGTTGGTCGGTATCAGCAGGTGCTTGACCTAGCTGACCAGCAGATACTTGCGCGTTCTGCGCTCGTATTGCATTGACGACATCAGACGGTACCATGTTATAGCTGCGTAGGCGTGAAGGGTCAAGCCATACACGCATCGCATAGGTAGAACCGAAGACTTGAACTTCACCCACACCTTCTACACGACTGATCGAATCGACGACATTGGAGTTAATGTAATCGGCAATATCCGCTCGATCCATAGTGCCATCTTCAGAAATAAATGCTTGCACCATCAAAAAGCTGCTAGACGATTTATTGACGTTGACGCCCTGACGCTGAACAGACTCAGGCAAGGAGCTCATCGCTGCTTGCAGTTTGTTCTGTACTTGTACTTGTGCGGTATCAGAATCAGTACCATTCTCAAAGGTAAGCGTCACTGAGGCGCTACCATTTGACGAGCTCGATGACGACATATACATCAGACCATCGAGACCCTTCATACGCTGTTCAATGATCTGTACGACTGAATTCTCGACAGTTTGTGCGTTAGCACCAGGATAGCTGGCACTGACTGAGATGGTCGGTGGTGCAATACGTGGATACTGTTCGATCGGTAGGTTAATAACCGATATCACCCCGATGAGCATGACTAAAATAGCCAACACCCATGCAAAAATAGGGCGATTAATAAAAAAACGTGACATAGTATATCCCTAAGTCTTCCTATCTTTGAATGGAATTAGTTAGCAGTGGTTTCTGTAGGTTTCTTAGCAGAAGTTCCGTTACCAGCTGGCTTATCCACCGTTTTTGCAGCTTGCTGAGGCGTTTTGGCGTTTGGCGTGCCTTGTCCTTTTGCAGATGGTGCTGGATTGGCGCTTTCTAATGGCTTAGCGACTACCTCTTGATCAGGTTTGACTTTTGAGCCACCAATAATCACGACCTTATCACCTGCTTTTAGACCGTCAGTAACTACCCATTGTCCGTTATAAGTACCATTAATAGTGACTGGACGTACTTGGATTTTATTGTTTTCATCGACGATATAGACTTGCGTCTCACTCTTAGGCGTACGTGACACTGCGCTTTGCGGCACTAGCGCAGCATTGGTAATGACGCTTTGGGTCAAGCGTGCAGTGACATACATACCCGGCAGCAAGATGTTATTGCTGTTTGGGAAGATGGCACGTAAGGTCACAGCGCCTGTTGACGCATCAACCTTTGCTTCAGACAATGCAAGCTTGCCACGTACAGGATAGACTGAGCCATCTTCTAGAACCAATTCAACCGAGTTCATACCGGGCTGTGCTTTGCCTTCAGATATTTGCTGGCGTAATTTGAGCAGCTCAGACGATGATTGACTGATATCGACATAGATAGGGTCTAGACGCGAAATCGTTACCAGTGGATTGGCTTGACTGGCGCTTACCAAGGTACCCGCAGTCACATTCGAGCGCTCTGTGCGCCCTGAGATCGGTGCCCGTACAATCGTACGGTTAAGATCTAACGTGCTGGACTCCAATCCTGCTTGAGCCGTTTGGATACCCGCTTTCGCACTTTCAATACCTGCTTGCGTCTGACCAACGGCTGCACGCGCACTTTCTACTGCAGCTTGAGCTGTACGGACTTCTGTCTGTGCTTGATCGTATTGTTGTTTAGAGATAGCGTCGATCTCTACAAGACCTTGTAGTCGCTGAAAATCATTGACCGCTTGGGCTAATGAAGCTTGGCGACTGCCCAATTCAGCTTTGGCATTGGCGTTATTGGCCAGTGCAGTCTGATAATTGGCTTGAGACTGAGCAACTGCTGCTTCACCGCTGGTGATAGAAGTGGCATAGTTATCAGTATTGATACGATAGAGAGGCTGGTCTTTTTTGACGTTACCGCCCTCACGGAACAGTACCTCGTCAATGACGCCATTAACTTGTGGACGAACGTCAGCGGTTTGATAGGCGGCAGTGCGTCCAGAGAATGTTTGTACTTGGGGTACGGTATCGAGAGTGACAGTCTGAACGTTGACAACCGCAGGCGGCATCTGCTGTTGTGCGGCATCTGCGCCAGCGGCGTCCTCGTTTTTGTCACAGCCAATCAGTACAGCTCCAGATAGTACAGATGCTATTACAAGCGCAAGAGTAGAGTGCTTCATCAATGTCCTCGGCAATAGGTATAAAATAAATAGTGACAGTATAAAAAATTTATAAGTAAATAAATCTTAACATATGAAATTTTAAAGGTATTAAATGTAGGGGCAGTCTTAACGCTAAGTACATGCCATATCTTGCTCAGATCACTATCGATAACATCAGTTTTAATAGAACCAATTTTAATATCACGTAATGACTAGAATGCCCAGTTCTTACGTTTGTATGATGAATCATGAGGCAAGATTTTTAGCATCATAGATGTAGGCAAGCCACAGAATTGATTAGTAAATTTAATCAGTTATTATAAACTAATGGGGTTACCCCACAGTCAAGTACTTTAGGAGAGGGAAGGCGGCAAAAAGCGGCAATATTACGTTTTATGAATAAAAGAGATGCCGCTATAGTAAGCCTCACCTCAGTTAACCGCTAATAGGGCGACATACAACCTACTATCAAAACATATTGTAAACTTTTGTTATATTTATAAACCACATAATCATTGAGGCTTTTAAACGATGAAAATTTGGGTTTGTAAACAAAATAACGAATTTATCAACTACTAATTATGACCATAAAAATAGCGCTCAATAGTCTCTAATATGCATAGATCAGTATCACAATAGAAACGTGAATCGAGACTAACAACTGTTAAAAACGATGCTGCTACACTAAACGTGCGCTAGCAAGCTCGGTCAGTTGATGCAAACCTTGACGATAGCGATTGTCTGGTAGCGTGCTCAGTGCTTGTTGCGCCAATTTGGTTTCTTCCAAAGCACGCTGTTTGCAATAATCTAATGAGCCTGAGCGGCGCACCAACTCAATAAGCTGTTCAGCGTTAGGCGTTTTCCCAGTTTGTACAGCAATGCGGAGCTGCTCATAGCCTTCTGTATCGCTGTTTTTTAGCAACTCAAGCGCTTTGATCGTTGGTAAAGTAGGTTTGCCTTCAGCAAGGTCGTCGCCTAGGTTTTTGCCCATCACTTCACTATCGCCACTATAATCAAGCACATCATCGATAATCTGAAAGGCATTGCCAAAGTGTTGACCAAAATCACCCAACGCCGTCATATATTCTGTTTTATCTTGCAAGATAGCGGCACCTTGGGTCGCCATCATAAACAGACGTGAGGTTTTGCCATCAATAATGCGTAGGTAGTCTTCTTCTGTCGCGGCAGGGTTATGCTGATGCTGTAACTGCAACACTTCACCTTCAGCAATATCACAAGTACCATCCGAGAACACTTGCAACAATGGCAAGCTTTGAAAACCGACCAAAAGATTGAAGGCGCGGGCAATGAGGTAATCACCGACCAATACTGCGGTGGCATTGTCCCATGTGGCATTCGCCGTTGGCTTACCGCGGCGCTGTCCTGACTCATCAATGACATCATCGTGGACGAGGGTAGCAGTATGCAGCATCTCAGTGATGGCAGCTAAATGCATGGCTTTTTCTGATGGATTGTCATTGAACATGCGGGCACATAATAAGGTAATCAGTGGACGCATACGTTTGCCACCAGCATTGATTACATGCTGCGAGACGCTCATGACGAGCTGTACTTTTGAGTTGAGACTACCAAATACTTGCTTGTCCATCACCTCAAAATCATCAGCGACGATACTTTGAATATCAGCATAGCTAGGCATGGATTGAGTCATAGAAGAGGTATTAGTTGAAGAGGTAATAGTCATAATAAATAGTCATATTAATAAGAATAAAGAGAGTTTTTATAACCTTGACTTTATCTATCTATAGGTAAGGTATCGTTTTGCTTATAATAGCATAGCTGTACGTTTAAATTGTGGGTTAAAGTATAAAGCAGAAGTAGATCAAAAGTGTTTTATACACGCTTTACTGCGCGGGTTAAGAAGAATAAAAACTGCAAAAACCTTTTATATTTTGGATATATGTTCTCTAGCTTATTTAAAATTTTTTAATCACATAAATGACTCATAAAAGGCTGTAAGTAACTGATTGCATAAGTTATAATAACCGCTGTTGGGCTTAATCCATCATTCGTCATTATTGTTTTGTATGCTCATATTAGAATTGTTGTCTATGACACTCTTATAATAAGCAGTAGATATAGCAGGATGAGTGATTATCATTAGTGTAACCACCTTACAAAAACAAGAGGCGCGGCTTGCTTTTATGAGCAAAAAGCCGTAAAATCTTGCCTTTAATTTTTCCCTGTCGTGTTCGTCGTAAAAGCGTTGGTATAACATCAGCCACGGCACACGGGTTAAACGGAGTCATACAATGTACGCAGTAATCAAAACTGGTGGTAAACAGCACCGTGTAGTCGTCGATGAATTGCTTAAAGTTGAACTACTAAAAGCAGAAACTGGCGCTACAATCAAATTTGAAGACGTATTGATGATTGTTGACGGTGAAACTGTCAAAATCGGTCAGCCTATCGTTGAAGGTGCTAGCGTTGAAGTTGAAGTTGTTGAGCATGGTCGCGGCGAAAAAATTCGTATCGTCAAGCACAACCGTCGTAAGCATTATCACAAAGAGCAAGGTCACCGCCAATGGTATACCTTGTTAAAAATCAAAGCCATTAATGCCTAATTACCCATTTAGCAATTATTGCTAAACAGCGCACTAAATGCTTAAGAGTTGTCGCATTAGCGATAAGTCACATTAACAAGGAGATTTTCTCATGGCACATAAAAAAGCTGCCGGCTCGTCACGTAACGGTCGTGATTCAAACCCAAAAATGCTCGGCGTAAAAATCTTTGGCGGTCAAGCCATCGTCGCTGGTAACATCATCGTTCGTCAACGTGGTACAGAATTCCACGCAGGCGAAGGCGTTGGCATGGGTCGTGATCACACTTTATTTGCACTGAATGACGGTGTTGTAAAGTTTGCGACCAAAGGTAAATTCAACCGTCGTTATGTTATGGTTGAAAGTGCATAATTGCCCATCTGAATTATTTTATTCTCTGTGAATAAAATAATCTGATGACTAGAAAAGCCTCTATTACCGTATGGTAGTGGAGGCT
This sequence comes from Psychrobacter sp. N25K4-3-2, assembly GCF_015351755.1. Lineage (NCBI taxonomy): Bacteria > Pseudomonadati > Pseudomonadota > Gammaproteobacteria > Moraxellales > Moraxellaceae > Psychrobacter > Psychrobacter sp. N25K4-3-2. Next base: position 536,565 of record NZ_JADKLX010000002.1, on the reverse strand, counting down.
TTTTTATATCCATACTTTATAGTAGGTTTGTGTTCTTGAGCCATCAAAGCCTTTAAAACCCTATCTAAAAACCTTGACGTCCTGTGTAACAGAGTTGGTTACAAGCGTGTATGGCAGGCGTAGTAATGATTGCAAATCATGACTAGGCGCGTAATGAAAAAACTGGCACACTGTGCGCATTGCTTAATGACACTGGTTTTATCTGGTGAGTTAAACATTATCGAAAACAAAAAATTTAATAAGAACATTTATTTTTTAGCGATTACGCACTTTAAGAGAGAATTGATAATGACTTTACTAAACAAACAAACGATTGAACAGACAACTACTCTAAAACAAAAAATAATGAGCGGTGCTTTAGCGGGCATATTAATGACTTCGCTTGGTGTTGCAGCGCCTATGATGGCACTGACTCAGTCTGCTACCGCCGCGCCGGCTGACAATTTAACAGCAGCCACGCGTCTGAATAAACTGTTAACAAACACAAAAAGCATGACAGCCAACTTTAGCCAAACGACTAAGGGCGCTAATAGCGGTACGTTCAGTGGTACGATGAGCGTCCAACGTCCAAATAATTTCCGCTGGGAAACCAAGTCACCGTCAGAGCAGCTGATTGTGGCAAATGGTAGCTCGATGTGGGTTTATGATAAGGACTTGGAGCAAGCTACTAAACAAAACGTAGACAGCCAAGTGGGCAATACCCCAGCACTATTATTGTCAGGTGATCCAAGCAAAATTGATCAAAGCTTTAAAATCACCCAGCCGTACGACAACAAAAACTATTATGTGCTGTATCCAAAGTCAGATAGTGCCAGTTTTAAGAGTTTATCAATGAGTTTTAGCGGTGGCAAACCAGTGATGATGGTATTAAATGATACTTTGGGTCAAACCACTTCTATCAAATTCAGCGGTATCAAGCTGAACCCAAGCATCAGCAGCAGTCAGTTCAAATTTACTCCGCCAAAGGGTGTTGATATTATTAATCAGTAATCAGTAATCAGTAATCAGTAATCAGTAATCAGTACTGCTAATTGATGACACACTCAAGCTGTATTGGTTTAAACCAGTCAGCTTCGAAAAAAGGACAGACCTAATGAGGTCTGTCCTTTTTTTTCGAAACCATATAAACATTAGGCCATGGTCTTGATGGCTGCCATATCTGGCATTGGCGGTAACTCATCTAAATCACTCAGTCCAAATGCATCTAAGAATTGCGCAGTGGTATGTAGCAATGCTGGTCGACCCAAAGTCTCTTTATAGCCCTTCTCTTCAATCCAACCTTTATCAAACAATTGGCGCAATATATTGCTCGATAGTGTGACACCGCGCACGTGCTCGATATCACTGCGGGTCACTGGTTGTTTATAAGCAACCACACTTAAGGTTTCAAGTAGGGCTTGGCTCAGTCGCTCTTGGCGTTGCGGGAACACGCGCTGGATTAAGAAGCTGTAGCTATCTGCGATTTGCAAGCGATAACCACTGGCAGTCTCATGTAAGCTAAGGACGCCCGTATCTAAGCGTTGTCTTAGTAGTTCTAAGGCTTGTTTTAGCTCTTTACTAGACAACGACAGGTGCTTCTTTAAGGCATTAGCAGGGAGTGGTGCTTCAGATGCATGCAACAGCACTTCGATATGCTTGCTTATCTCTTCAAGATGTTGACACTGAATATCTGTCATTAGAAAAGCTCTCTTTTGAAAGTCATTAAGCCAACCACTGTAAGGTCAATGGTCTCATTTGCTCGTTTATAGCAGATTGACTCGTAGCCATTGAGGTCTCATCACCGTCAAAAGCAGAATTTACCACAACACCAACTAGTTGCCGCTTCATCAGCTCGAGCACGGCGACAAAGCTGACTACTACACCTATCTTACCTTGCGCTTTATCTAGTAGCTCATAAAAGGAGCGTGCACCATCGGTACTCAGCTGTCGACTAATACTGGCAATGCGATCAGCAAGTGGAACGGTATCGACCTTGATGGAATGCATTTGATAGTCTGGCTGTAGCTGCATTTTGAACAAGCTATCAATCAATAAATTCGGTGAGTAGTTCGGCAGCTCGGCATTCATGATGTCTTGACTGGGCATACTGACCATCGCCAAGAACACATCACGCTCAAGACGTACCAGACTATCCAAGCGCTGACTGGCTACTTTAATTTGCGCATACTCTTCGAGGCGCTCAATCAGCTCAGCTTTTGGGTCGCGCTCATCGGTAGGCGTTTCGGGTTTGGGTAGTAACAGCTCGGTTTTAATCGCAATCAACGTTGATGCCATCAATAGATAATCACCGGCCAACTCAAAGTGCTCGGTATCTAATTCGCTGATGTAAGCCAAGTATTGCTCAGTGATAGGCAGTATTGGCATTTGCGTCAGATCAACGTTGTTTTTTTTGACCAGATATAATAAAAAATCTAACGGTCCAGCAAACTGCTCTAACCAAATAGCAAATGCTTGTGGTGGTACGTAAAGATCTTCTGGTAGATGCTGTACGGATGTTTGGTAAATGCGAATAGCAGTAGTATCAAATATATCCATAATGCTTAAGGTTCCTGACGTACTGCCATAAATAATCCCGCACCAATATCTAAAGTATGACAAATATAACGAGGATTATTGATAAATTCTGCTAGGAACTCACAGACCTCGTCACTATGAGAGAGGACATTATCTACAATAAGAACATTGCCAACACTTAATACTTTATGTAGACGTTCGGTGTAATTGGAATAAAACTGACGCTCTGCATCTAGAAATACCAAGTCAAAAACATCTTCAGTCTTGCTCAGAAAAACAAAGGCGTCTTGCACGATGAACCTAACCAAAGACGATAACCCAACATTTTGTAAATGCTGCTTAGCGGTGTTGCTGCGGCTTTTGTCTATATCCAATGATATAAAATCAACATTAGACTGGTGGCGTAGACCATAAGCAAGCCATAATGTAGAAAACCCAGTTGAAGTACCAATCTCCAGCACTTTATGGGGCTCTCTTATCATGGCAATACTGGCTAGAAATTTAGCAGAATCTGGTTCTACATGACGATGACGATTAAGTCTATTTGCTTGCTCAGTATCATATAAAGACTGACAATAAGACAAAAAATAAGTACGTTCAAAACCTTTATGCATCGACATTAATAATATCTACCAATACTTTATTTATTACTTAAGTTTGGCAAGTGGACGAATACCAATGGCGCGGCGAGTCTTGTCTAACTGTTTACGGCTATGGCGACGGGCTTTTTCTGCCCCCATTTGTAAGATTGCTTCCAGCTCTTTTGGATTTGCCATTAGCTCTTGGTAACGCTCGCGAAATGGGGCAATCTCAGCATCTATTTTATCAAATAATGCTTGCTTGGCATCACCCCAGCCAATACCAGCAGCAAACTGTGCACGCATGTCGGCGATTTCTTGCGGCGTAGCAAAGGCTTTATAAATCTCAAAGATAGCAGAATCGTCAGGATCTTTCGGCTCTTCAGGCAGCTGCGAGTTAGTGACGATTTTCATGATGGCTTTGTGCATTTGTTTTTCGGCACTGACTTGTAGATTAGACTCACCAAATAGCGGAATAGTGTTGCCATAGCTTTTGCTCATTTTGCGCCCATCAAGACCAGTCAATAGCGGGATATTGTCGTCAACGACTGCTGAGGGTAGGGTGAAAAGCGGTTTGTAGCGGTGGTTAAATGTACCGGCAATATCACGTGCCATCTCAATATGCTGAATTTGATCACGACCAACAGGCACATGAGTGGCATTAAACATTAGGATATCTGCTGCCATCAGCACTGGATATCCAAACAGCCCCATATTAATACCTTGATCAGGATCAACGTCTTCTTTTTCCATATTGATATCGACCGCTGCTTTATAAGCATGAGCACGATTCATCAGACCTTTGGCACATGAACAATTTAAAATCCAAGCCAGCTCTGATATTTCTGGTACATCTGATTGACGATAAAAAGTCACACGTTCAGGGTCTAGACCACAGGCAATCCAAGTCGCGGCAATGGCTTTGGTCGACTCATGGATGACGGCAGGGTCGTAACAGCCAATAATGCCATGATAATCTGCTAAAAAGAAAAATGCTTCGTCATCACTGTTTTGGATAGACTGAATTGCTGGACGAATAGCACCAACGTAATTGCCTAAATGTAGCGTACCTGTTGGCTTGATACCAGTTAAAATGCGTTTGGCTTGCGTTGAGCTATTAGATATTTGGCTATCAGAGGTCTGATTATCAGAAGTACGATTGTTACTCATGGGAAATCCATTATTTGGTTTATCAAATTATTATAAATTTATGGTTAGTTTTGCACAGTTAATGGCAAAAATATTAGCCTCAAAGTATAGCAAATTTTACTTATATTTTTGGGAATAAAGTCTACTTATAGATATTTGTGCGACCTGTCGGCCCATGTTTAAAGCGCCGATGAAACCACATCCACTGGGTGGGATCGATACGAATGAGTCCTTCTAAGACTTCATTCACCTGAGTGGCGTCAGCAACCTCATCATTACTTGGATAATTATGCAGCTCAGGCGTAATCGTCAGATGATAATGCGGGCGTTTGCCACTCGGCAAGTTATCTGGCGTTTGCCGATAGGTATGCAATGCCATGACAGCAGGCGGGTGCGCCTTGCTGCCCAATTTTGCCATACGTCTTGAGGCAGTGATAGTGGCTGCAGGCACACCAAAAAACGGTGCCATGACACCTTGCTTGAGACCATAGTCTTGGTCAGGAGAATACCAAATGACATGCCCAGCTTTAATTGAACTCACCAAGCTACGCATGTCACGACTGGAGATTTGCTTGCCGAAGATATTGGTGCGACCGTTATAAATAAACCAGTCGAGTAGTGGGTTATTCTGTGTACGATACATACAGTCTAAGGCAAAAAATTGCGCGCAAAACAATCCACCCAAATCAAGCATCGTATAATGTGCACCTAGTAAAATGACCGGACGATTTTCGTTTTGAGCATTAACTAAATGTTGTAGTCCTGAAATAGAAACGGTGCGAGTAAAGACATTTGGACGGAACCAAGCACACAAGGTTTCAAATATACCGATACCTTGATTGACAAAGACTTGCTTTGCCATCAGCTCACGTTCAACTTCCGGCTTTTCTGGAAAGGCCAGTTTTAAATTAATGAGCGTATCACGTCGCCGCGAGCCTACAACTTTGTAAAACAAGATACCCACTTTACGCCCTAGCCAAAACTGCCAGCGTAGCGGTAGATAAATCATGGGCAACATCATCAAGAACAATAGCCAAATTGCCCAATATTTAGGCGATAAGAACTGCCATTGAAAGGGCTTTTTATCTGCTCGTGCCGTACGTTTATGAGTTTGGGTAATCGTTGGCGTGCCGACAGGAATGGCGGGTGACTTATCCGACCGCTGCATACTCAGTGGTGGTATGCTGTTTTTTGCTGGCGGTTTGCTGGGGTCGTATTGTTCGGGCGCTTTCATAATGTCCTTTTGTAGCACTGTTTATAACGTCGGAGCTAATGACAAAAAGTTATTATAATGATGGGGTAGTCGCTACTGGTTTGCAAGCTGGTTTTCGACACTTAATGAGCAGCCATAAAAAAACCTCATAAACTGTGACCAGCTTATGAGGTTTTGCAAATCTATTCTTTTGCTTAATAGTGTTAAATCGACTCTGAGAAAAAGGCGATAACCACAAAAAGCAAAGAAGTAGCTTTGATTAACGTTTCGAGAATTGTGGACGTTTACGTGCTTTACGTAGGCCCAATTTCTTACGTTCAACTTGACGTGAGTCACGAGTCACAAAACCAGCTGCTTTTAGAGCAGGTTTGTTGGCTTCGTCAAGCTCAATCAATGCACGCGTGATGCCGTGACGGATTGCGCCAGCTTGACCACTAATACCGCCGCCTTTTACAGTGATGTAAAGGTCATAAGCAGTAGGGGTGTCAAGTAATTCTAAAGGCTGACGAACAACCATGCGCGACGTTTCGCGACTGAAATACTCATCAAGTGGTTTGCCGTTAACAACAATGCTACCAGTACCTTTCGCTAAAAAGACACGAGCGGTAGAAGTTTTGCGGCGACCAGTTCCGTAATTGCGTTCCATAAGTATATCCTTAGATGTCTAGTGCTTTAGGTTGCTGTGCTTCATGTGGATGTTCAGTACCCGCATAAAGTTTCAGCTTCTTGATCATCGCATAGCCAAGAGGACCTTTTGGAAGCATACCCTTAACCGCTTTGTGTAGAACATCTTCAGGCTTATGTGCAAGCAGTTTACTGAAGTTGGTTTCTTTGATACCACCTGGGTAGCCACTGTGACGATAGTACTTTTTATCTTGCGCTTTTTTACCCGTTACCGTGATTTTGTCAGCGTTGATGACAACAATAAAGTCACCAGTGTCAACGTGCGGCGTAAAAGATGGCTTATGCTTGCCACGTAAGCGAGTAGCGATTTGAGTGGCTAAGCGACCAAGGGTTTTGCCGTCAGCATCTACGACATACCAGTCATGGGTCACTTCAGCTGGTTTTGCACTTAGTGTTTTCATGATAAAACCTTAAAATTAGAATTCGTTGAGAGTTTAGCTGGGAAAACGGGGCTCTCAAAAAACAGACTGCACATTATAAGCAGTAGCGCCTACGCTTGCAAGCTGCATTGGGGTTTATTTTCGCCTTATATACATTAAACTGCAGCGTTGGCCAGTTTTTTAGCGGTTTTAAACATTTTTAAAATTTATTAACGGCTTTCATTAACCCGACAATTATGACGATGATAGGCGAAAAAGTCCAGCAACAACTTGTCCAACTTTGGTTTGTTTTAAGCATTCAAAGTTAATTGGTTGCTGAATAAAAGATGGTTGAGTCACCATACTATTATTAATAGTCTCTTCTAACTGCTCCAATTGTGTCGCTAAGTCTCTGTCCGCTTCTAAATAAATAAGCGTCTCGGTGCTAATTAATGCTTGGGTAATAAGCGTCGCTAGAATAGGCTGCCATAAATCCTCAGCATAAGGCGGATCGATAAATACGATATCGAAAGGGCGCGGGACGATATGACTTTGCATCAATACTTGCTCTGCTGTGCCATTGATAATTTGATAGGTGTCAGCGTTGAGCCGCAACTGCTCAGCACTTTGGCCTAGCATTTGACTTTGCCCACGATTCATCTCAATAAAGGTGCAGTGTGCTGCGCCACGAGACAACGCTTCAAAGCCTAATACGCCGCTACCAGCACAGCTATCAAGTACGTATGCACCATGGATGTCGGCAAGTAGCCAATTGAATAGGGTCTCCCGCAGGCGATCTGGTGTTGGGCGCAGACCTTCAGCATCAATGAAACTGACGCTACGACGTTTAAATTGCCCACCGATAATACGTACCTGACCGGCCGTCGATGATTTTTCCTGATGAGATGTTTTCTGTTTGGTATTACGCGATGCTGCTTTTTTTTTCATGGCCACTATTCTTTTTCTGTATTGGTTTTTATTCGGTCGCTGTCGTGGTTTCGGCTTGTGCAGCTACCTGTTCTGCTAGTGCCTCTTCTTTATCGCGCAGGGTGTCACGCATGATTTTTTCAAAGGCTTTTTGACGTTTGATGATTTTTAGCTCATCAGCAGAGGGTGGCAGAATAGGATCGTTTTTGCGTTGTAATACCCAATAGTCAAATAGCGCGCGACCAATAGGTGCTGCCACGGCACTACCGCCGCCGCCGTTTTCGACCAACACGGCAAGGGCGATTTGTGGGTCTTCTACTGGCGCAAAACCATTGAACCACGCATGATCCCAGTGGCGTTTGTCTATCGCAGACTTATCATAACGTTTGCCTTGAGCGATGGATTTTACCTGTGCTGTACCAGTCTTGCCCGCGATACGATAGCGCGGGGTATAGATACCGCGTCCCGTGCCATCTTTAACCACACTTTCCATTGCATCGTGCATACGCAGCCAATCAGAGGGTTTGCCGTTATAGTCAATTTTGCCATCGGGTTTGGTGATGACATTGACCGCTGCCGCACCATCGCTGCTTTTTAATAGATGCGGGGTGATATGATAGCCTTTGTTCGCAGTCATCGCTGTCGCATTAGCGATCTGTAGCGGCGTTGCCAAGAAATACCCTTGACCGATACTGACTGAGATGGTTTCACCAGGTAACCAGCCTTTATCGTAAGTGTCTTTTTTCCACTTAGGCGAAGGCATAATGCCTGACTTTTCATTGGGCAAGTCAATGCCTGTCTCTTCGCCAAAGCCAAAGCGTACCATCCAATCATGCAGACGTTGAATGCCCATCTCGTAGGCCAGTTTATAATAGTAGGTATCGACTGACATCACGATGGATTTTTTGAGATCGACCGTGCCGTGACCACCGCGTTTCCAATCGCGAAAACGGTGTGAGTCTCCAGGCAGGCTAAAATAACCGGGATCATAGATGGTGGTGTCCCAATTGCGTAAACCGTAATGAATTCCGCCTAGGCCTTCAAAGGGTTTAATGGTAGAGCCGGGCGGGTAGGTGCCTTGTAGCGCTCGGTTGTAGAGCGGCTGGTCTAGGTCTTCTCGCAGAGAGCCATAGTCTTTAAACGAGATGCCAGAGATAAAAGGGTTGGGATCGTAGCTTGGATTACTCACAAAGGCTAATACGTCACCGTTTTGGGGATCTATCGCCACAATAGCACCACGACGACCATCGAGCTGCTGCTGGGCGATGGTTTGTAAACCATAGTCCAAGCTCAAGGTAATGTCATTCCCTGCAATCGGTGGCTTGGTGTCTAGTTGGCGGATGATGTTGCCATGGGCATCTGTTTCTACCGATTGGTAGCCCGGTTGCCCAAGTAAGATATCTTCATAAAAATCTTCGATGCCGATTTTGCCAATCAGATCTGTACCCGCATAGCGATCTTTGTCAATGCGCTTGGTTTCTTTATCATTGATACGACCGACATAACCAATGACATGGGCAAATAGTTCGTCATAAGGATATGAGCGTGTGAGCTTACTCTGGATGGTTACGCCACGAAAGAAAGGTTTGCGCTCACTGAACTGAGCCAATTGCGCTTCGGTTAAGTCGATTTTGACGGTTACCGGATCATTTTTGCTTTTGCTCAGACGTGCCAAAATATCCGTGATGTCTTTATCAGTAAGCTCAAAAATAGGCGCGAGCAAATTTAAAGTGCGTTCTGGGTTTTCCACTTCATCAGGGCTTAGCATGGCAGTAAACACGGGCTGATTGTCTGCCAAAATCACACCATTCCGATCATAAATATAACCACGGCTTGGCGGCGCAGATATTAGCTTAATGCGATTATTGTCTGCCTGTGTGGTGTATTTATCATGAGCATAAACTTGCAAATAACCATAGCGTATTAGCAAACCACTCAGACCCAAAAATATTAACAGCCCAAAAATAATAATTCGGTGCGCAAAAATACGGTTGACCTGTTCGGTGTCGGAAGCTAGCGGTTTATTCATAGAAAATCAGTACTCAGGCGGTCAGAGAAGCATTGGAAATGGAATAAAAGGGCAGGGAAGTAAGCCAAAACGCGATGAATATAAAAGATAAGATAAAGGATTTCAATCACATACAGTATTATGAGTAAGCATTGGATTGCAAGGGGTGGTATGCTAGGTTTCGCTGCAAATTAAGCACAAATTATAACAGAACAAACGCGAGGGCGCAGTACTCAGCCATTTATTTTGTTGTCATAATACGCCACACAAGCGATAGACCATATTAATATTTTTTCTACCATCAGAATCACATAAAATATGTCATCTTTAGTCACAACTTGCTTCTGGTCTACATGTGCTAATAAACGGCAAGTATGCTAAAATCAGGCGATTTATTTTATAGTAGTTATTTGGGCGGAACGTCTTTTTAAGCGTTCTCAACTTGCTAAGCGTATTTCATTAGCAACGACAACCATCACGTCAGGGACACAGAAAGTCATGGACGCAACTTCATTGTGGCAGACGATAGCTGAGCACCCAGAGTTTTTTGCCATGCTGACCATTCCACCAGTGACGGCATTCGTCACTTGGATACATGTATGGATGGCGCTCAAAATGCTGTTTTATCCGGTCAAGTTTTGGGGTATTCGTATTCCGAACTTTCCATTTTTTGGTCTACCGGGTATCGGTTGGCAAGGTATCGTTCCGCGAAAAGCGGGCAAGATATCTGGGGTGATTGTAGATCAGACGCTCTCCAAATTGGGTTCGCTTAATGAGTTTTTTAAGGCGATGGAACCTGAGCAGATGGCAGTATTCATCACTGATACGGTGGATAAAAATCTTGAGCCACTGATTGATGAGATTATGCTGGATCACTCGCCAGCACTATGGGGTAATTTGCCTTATGCGTTAAAGCGTCGCGTCTATGCTCAAGCGCACAAAGAGCTGCCTAGTATCATGCAGTCGCTCGTGACGGATTTGACTTATCATGTCGAAGACTTGGTCGATATGCGTAAAATGATCGTTAATACGATGGAAAATGATCGACGCTTAATGGTCGATATGTTTTTGAAGGTAGGCCAAAAAGAGATTAACTTTATTTGGCATATCAGTGCGTTGATTGGACTGGTTTTCGGTATTATCCAAATGTTTATATTTTTGGTGGTGCCGCAGCATTGGACGGTGCCTTTTTTTGCCGCTATTTGGGGGTTTCTCACCAACTGGATTGCCATTTGGATGGTATTTAATCCAGTGCAGCCACACTTTATCCCTTATGTGAAGTTTTTTGCGCTGCAAAGTCGCTTCCCGTTTATTAGGCCACAGCTGCCGCATATTGGTCAGTATCGTTTTCAGGGTGGTTTCATGAAACGGCAAGAGGAAGTCTCTGAAGTTTTTGCTGAGATTGTGGTAAAGGATTTGGTCACGCTTGAGAACATCATGAATGAGATGATGTATGGGGATCGTGCTGTGCAAACGCGTGAACTTATGAAGTCGCACCTATATGAAGTGCTGGAATCTCCTGTCATTAGCACAACCTTGCGCGTAGGGCTTGGTCGCCGTGAGTATGGACAGTTAAAAAATACTATCATTGACAAATCTATCGTTGCTACTATGGTGCCACTGCGAGATCCTGAGCTGAATGAAAGCCGCGCTAGTAAGATATTTGGGCTGTTTCGGGATCGTATTCGTGCGCTATCGCCAGATGAGTTTCAGAATTTATTACGTCCGGCGTTTCGTGAAGACGAGATGACACTGATCGTCTTGGGCGGATTGACTGGATTTTTGGCAGGTTGGTTGCATTTGGTATTGGTGTTTTTCCCAGCGATGCAGTAGTAGAGCAATGAGTCAAAACTTTTAAAAGCTTTCTAAAATAATATAGTTAACAATATTAGAGCGTGTTGAAGATTCACAGAGCATTCATAATGTAGTCACTGCTATTGCCAGTGCTATGGTTGAGTGCTCGACATGCCCTAGTTTAAGCCAGCTTCTTTGTATTAATAATTCGTATTAATACATCACGATAATAGTAGCGGGTTTTATGGGCTTCTATAGCCACTAAAACCTCAGTTTTCAACCGTAAACCATGACCAAATAAAGGATTATTTAGTGTTTGCCAGTGGCTAACCATGCCATCGGTGAACCTTTAATTGTATCCAAGGTAAACAAGGTTAGACCGTATGTTAATCACAGAATTGGGTTATTTTGCCTTGCTGATCGCTTTCATGTTGGCGATTTTGCAAGTAGTATTACCAACCATTGGCGTTATGCGTGATCACGTTGCTTGGCAGCGTTTGGCGCCAAGTTTGGCGTGGGCACAGTTTGCCGCAATGATTATCTCGTTTGGCGCTTTGATGGCAGGCTTTTATTATAATGATTTTAGCCTAGTCTACGTCAGCCAGCACTCTAATACTTTATTGCCTTGGTACTATAAGCTATCAGCGACATGGGGCGGGCATGAAGGGTCATTGTTGCTTTGGATGACCATCATGGCCACTTGGTGTGCCTTGGTCTCTTACTTTAGCCGTGGTCTGCCGCTATCTATGCGCGCGCGCGTACTGGTGATTTTGGCTGGCGTACAGATGATGATGCTGGCGATGCTGATTTTCACCTCATCGCCGTTTGATCGTACCCTGCCGAATTTGCCTGTTGATGGTGCCGATTTAAACCCGGTTCTACAAGATTTCGGTCTGATTATTCACCCGCCTATGCTGTATATGGGTTATGTGGGTATGGTGGTGCCATTTGCGTTTTGTATGGCTGCACTGTGGGAAGGGCGCTTGGATGCCGTTTGGACACGTTGGTCGCGTCCATGGGCACTCGCTGCTTGGGGTTTCTTAACTATTGGTATCGCGCTAGGCTCTTGGTGGGCTTATTATGAGCTTGGCTGGGGTGGTTGGTGGTTCTGGGATCCAGTAGAGAACGCCTCACTGATGCCATGGCTTGCTGGTCTTGCTTTATTACATTCGCTAGCAGTCACAGAAAAGCGCGGTGTCTTTAAGGCTTGGACGATTATGCTGGCAATTTTTGCCTTTGCCCTCAGTCTGCTTGGTACTTTCTTAGTTCGCTCTGGGGTCATTACGTCGGTACATTCGTTCGCAGCCGATCCAACTCGCGGTCTGGTTATTTTAGTTATTTTGGGTGTGATCGTTGGCGGTGGTTTATTGATGTTTGCTATCCGCGGCTGGAGCTTGACGGTTGAGAGTCAGTACCAGCTCATCTCGCGTGAGTCATTCTTAGTTATTAATAACGTCATTATTTTGATTTCGACCTTGGTGGTGCTGCTTGGTACGCTATATCCTATCATTGCTGATGCCTTTAATTTAGGTCAAGTGTCCGTTGGTCCTCCTTACTTCAATGCGCTGTTTGTGCCTTTAACGTGGTTGTTATTAATTGCAATGGGTATGGGCTCCAATATCCGTTGGAAAAAAGACAAGCGTCCATTACTAGGCGTTGGTATGGTCATTGCGGTTAGTAGTCTGGTGCTTGCGGCCATTATTACCTACTTTGTCCATCCCTCTTCTATGCTCAATATTGGCGTTACTTTGGCGGTTAGCTTTTGGGTATTGTTCTGGATGGTGGTCGACTTCAAAGACAAAACCAAAAATGCACCGAGCCTTTTAAAAGGCTTAAGTCAATTACGTTTGAGCTACTGGGGTCAGCAAACGGCACACATTGGCGTCTTAATAGCGGTTATCGGTATTGCCTTTACTAGCAGTCTGAGTATCGAGCGTGACGTGGCGCTGGGACCAAACGATAGCGTCCACGTGCAAGGCTATGACTTTACCGTGAAAGGCTTTAGCGAAGTCAAAGGCAGTAACTTTGATGCGACACAAGCCGAGGTATTAGTAAGCAAAGACGGTCAAGATGTGACTACCTTGTACCCTGAAAAGCGTAACTATATCATTAGTATGATGCCGATGACTGAAGCGGCGATTGATGCCAGCCTCATGCGTGATGTTTATGTGGCACTTGGCGAACCGATTGCTAAAGACAGCAACCAATGGGCGGTACGCATCTATGTGAAGCCGTTGATTCGTTGGATATGGCTTGGTGCTATTATTATGGCTCTAGGTGGGCTGCTAAGTATGTTAGATAAGCGCTATCGCATCAAAAAACCTAAGACTGTCAGCCAAAATGTGATTAATGCTGCAGGTTTTGCAACAGTAGCAGATGTAGAAGTACCAGCAGCAAAGATGGGGGACAAATAGTATGACTAGGTCAAATAATACCTCTAATCAAAACGGCAACAAGACCATAAATAAAAAGCAGCTAAAGATATGGTTTGTCATTCCGCTCATCGTCTTTGCAGGCTTTGTGGTTATGCTCTACATGCGCTTAGGTCAGCCGACTGAGATCGTGACCAATACCGCGCTTGAGCGTCCAGTACCTGCTTTTGAGCTGCCATTGTTATCCGATACTAGCCGTATTATGACCAATGACAATCTGCCTGATCAGCCGTTTTTGCTAAATATTTGGGGTTCTTGGTGTCCCACTTGTATTATCGAGCATCCTTTTTTAATGCAGCTAGAAGAGCGCGGTGTCAATATCGTTGGCGTCAACTATAAAGATGAAATTGGTGATGCCCTCAGCTACCTCAACCGTGGTGGTGATCCATTCTCGATGTCTATTCAGGATTTATCGGGACAGTTTGCTTTAGACTTAGGTTTGACGGGTGCGCCTGAGACTTTCATCGTCGATGGTGAAGGAGTGATTCGTCAGCATATCATCGGTGAGATTAATGAGAGCAATTGGCAAAGTCGTATCACGCCTTGTCTCATGGTACTCAACGAAGCCAATAAGCGTAATGTCAGTCCTGACGCTACTCAGGTCAAGGAGGCGTGCAAATGATGACGATGTCTATAATGACTATGCTTATAAAGCACATGAAGGCTCTGAGCACGACATTCGCCAGCTTTATATCTGCCTGTTTGTTAAGTATAAGTCTTGCTATGGGCATAAGTATGACCGCTTATGCCGCCATTGACGTTTACGACTTTGACTCTATACAACAAGAAGCCCAGTATCGTGGTCTCATCGAAGAGCTGCGCTGTCCCAAATGCCAAAATCAAAACCTTGCAGGTTCTGATGCGCCAATTGCCCAAGACCTAAAGCAAAAAACCTACGATATGGTCAAAGATGGTCGTAGTGATACCGAAATTCGCAGTTATATGCAGGAGCGCTATGGTGACTTTATTAGCTATAAGCCACCTGTCCGTCCTTCGACGTGGATACTATGGTTTTTCCCGCCTTTATTACTGGTGTTTTTAATTGTTGGTTGGTTTTGGCAGAGTAAGCGCCATCAGCGTATTGCCAGTGGTCAAAGTGGAGTGACGATGGACAGTAGCGCGGCTGCGTTGACGGCAGCAGAACAAGCTGAACTTGATCGCCTGTTATCACGCGCCGATAGCAATAATAGCGTCAATAGAACGGATCATGACACCACCAGCCTCGAGGACAAAAAATGACCCTATTTTCTACCGTTGGCTTATTCATTGCTCTAAGCTTATTTATCGCTTTGATCCTTGGTGTTATCGCCATCATGCCGTGGTTAAGAGCCTCACGCGCACCAGATAAACCCGTGGACAATCAGCTACTCGATATCAATATCGCTGTCTTTCGGGCGCGCCTAGCAGAGCTAAAATCGGATAAGGATGCTGGCACGATTGATGATAGCCATTATCAAACCCAAAAGCTTGAGCTTGAACGTCAGCTTTTAGATGCACAGCGCGTTGTAGCACCGATGGTCGTACCGGGTATCAAAAGCCGATTGATTATTATAGTTTGGGTGCCGGTCTTGGCGGTCATGGCATATCTGATGATCGGTGATCGCACGCCTGTTTTTGAGTTGTGGGCTGCCGAGGATAAAGTCGGTCAAGTTGCTGATGATTTACTCACAGGTAAGATTGACCAGCCGCCAGCATGGGCCATTGAAGATGGGCAGCAGCTGATTAGCGCTATGCAAACCAATGTCTATCGCCACGCTGATGACTACAATCGCTGGATGCGCTTATCAGAGTTGTTCTTATCGTTAGAGGCGACGGACTCGGCATTAGAAGCATTGTCGCGCGCCTATCGATTGTCGCCAGATAACGAAGAGATTGCGACGACGTACGCACAGATTAGCTTCTTTGCCAATAAAGGGCAGTTGGATGATAATAGTCGTCGTGTTTTGGAGGCGGTTTTAGCCAAAAATCCACAGCATGAGGGTGCGCAAATGCTCATGGCAATGGGTGAGGCACGCAGTAGTAACTTTGATCAAGCACAAGGCTGGATTAAGCGTTTGCGCGCTAGTATTGCGGCCAAGCCTGGGGATCATACACAAGCGCTGGCCAGTTTGGACGAGTTGAGTGCTAATGTGACGACTCAGCAGCAACAAGCGTCTGAAGGTATCGACGTCACAATAACGATCAACGCCAGTTTGTTACCGCTGGTCAAAGGCGATGATGTTTTGTTTGTAGCGATACGCGATGTCAAAGGTGGTCCGCCGTTTGCTGCTAAGCGTTTGCCAATTAGCGTGATTAAGCAAGGTGAGGTCAATATCAGTCTAAGCGATCTTGATGCCATGATGCCGACACGAACGCTAAAATCTGCCCGTGCAGACAAAATACAGTTGGCCGTCATTGCCCGCATTAGCCATAGCGGCAATGCCAGTGCAGAGTCAGGTGATTTATCGGGTAATCCTGTGGTGATTAGCGCTGAGCAAAATCAGGTCAACGTTGATATCAATCAACAGGTTCCTTGATATAATTCCCTCACACCATCAGTTTTTGATCCCACTGCTGTTGCCCGTCGGAGTCACGCGCAATAGCATTATATGAACAGATAAGTCATGGCAACTTATCACAGTAATAATGAAAATACTTGAGCTTTGCAAAGCCACAAGGTAAGGTAGCTTTGCAATCAACCAATCCCTGATTTTTATTTGTCCCAAAATCCCATTTATTAAGGAGAGTCGTGTAATGATGCGTATTATTTTGCTAGGTCCACCAGGCGCCGGTAAAGGTACCCAAGCCCAGTTTATCTCTAAAGAATATGATATTCCGCAGATCTCAACGGGTGATATGCTGCGTGCAGCAATCAAAGAAGGTAGCGAGCTTGGCAAACAAGCCAAAGACATTATGAATGCTGGTGGTTTGGTTTCTGACGATCTCATCATCAACCTAGTGAAAGAACGTATCGCTAAGCCTGATTGCGCGAATGGTTGTATTTTGGATGGTTTTCCGCGTACGATTCCACAGGCGCAAGCACTTGCTGATGCAGACGTTGCGATTGATCATGTGATTGAAATCAGTGTGCCTGATGATGAAATCGTCAATCGCCTATCTGGTCGTCGCCAGCATCCAGGCTCAGGTCGCGTTTATCATGTCGATCATAATCCACCGAAGCAAGAAGGCCTTGATGATGTGACTGGCGAAGCGCTTATCCAGCGTGAAGACGATGAAGAGTCTACCATTCGCGACCGTCTGTCTACTTATCATGAGCAAACATCAGCGCTCGTTGGTTTTTATCAAGACAAAGCCAAAGAAGGCGGCGATGTTGGTAATGCAGCGCCTAACTATGACAAGTTTGATGGTACTCAAGGCATCGATGAGGTTAAGCAACAAATCTTATCCGCTCTAAAGGGCTAGCTATCGATTGTAAATGATAGATGTAGTCAGTAAAAACCCTGTTCATTAGCAGGGTTTTTTTATGTCCAAAAATTGATAGTTATAAAACTGCCTTAACATTATGGAAACCAATCCATAAAAAAAGCCGCTCACTCATCATGAGTAAACGGCTTTTTTATCAAAATATATGACTTATAAAGTCAGTACACTTCTGATTTAAAACTTATGCGTTACCTTCAGCATCTACTTGCGCTTGTTGCTGGCTTTGCGCGTAAGCTTGATCAAAATTTACGGGTGCTAGCAATAACTGCGGGAAGCTACCACGCGTCACGATGTCGCTGATGACTTCGCGAGCGTATGGGAATAGCACGTTAGGGCAGTATGCACCTAAAATTTGACCAATTTGATCTTCTGGAATATCTTTTAATAAGAAAATACCGGCTTGATGCACTTCAGCGATAAACGCCGCTTCATCTGCGTTTTTAGCCGTGACGCTTACCGTCAAAATTACTTGATAATGATCGTCGTCAAGTTTTTCAGCGTTACTTGATAAGTTGATATCCAGCTCAGGGTTCCACTCTTTGGTGAATACGCCAGCGCCTGGTACTTCAAGTGACATGTCTTTGACATAAATGCGTTCTAGTGCCAATTGTGGTTGTGCTTGTTCTTCAGCCATGATAATTCCTCTAAAAGTTAATCAAATGAGTGGGCAAATAATAATTGTAATATAAATCGAGACTATGTTTCGAGGTTATTTAGACATTATCTCGATATTTTTTTTACCAATTTTTTATTCTTGCCGTTGTTGATCTTCGAATATCAAATCTTTACAAACGCAAAGATAGCACAGGTAAAGAATGACAGTCAGCAAAGTTAACAGATTAACCTGCTAATAGCTCGTCAAGTTTGCCCTGTTGGTTCATTTGATTGAGCTCATCAAAACCACCAACGAAAGTCTCACCGACGAAAATTTGTGGTACGGTGCGATAGTTATTGGTTTTTTGCATCAAAGCACGGCGCTCATCGCTGCTCATGTCATGCATACCGATTTCTTCATAGTCAACGCCTTTAGATTTTAGCAGTTGTTTGGCGTTTGAGCAGTAAGGGCAGATAGGAGTGGTGTAAACTTTAACAGATACAGTCATGGTAAATCCTTATTTATCAGTTTATGCGGCAACAGTTTTATTATAAACACTCATGTTATAAAAAATATTATAATCCGTCACCAACGAGTAAATTACAAACGTAATTGATTATGCTCATTATAAAGTGGGGATGGGTAGCATAAATTCAAGCTGGCTAAGCCCAAAAGGTGTGACAGTAGCATAAATGCCACACAAAAAAAGACACCCAATGAAGAAGTGTCTTTTTTCTAACTTTGCGCTGCTAGTAGTGAGAACGAGCGTGTAGCCTGAGCAAGCTATTTAATTAAGTAGGTTTACGCAAGCTACTTATGCAAGCTCGGTTTTGCCTTACCTTTATTCTTAGATTTGGCATCTTTTACACCGACCAATGGCATGCCAGCACTTTGCCAACCGCCAACACCGCCTTCTAAGCGGTAAACACTGTCTTTGCCAATCATTTGGATGGCTGCGCCTGCTTGCACGCCCATATCGCAAATGATGATGACTGGATGCTCAATCGCACGAATCTCTTCGATGCGGTCTTTGAGATCAGTAAAAGGTATGTTGCGGCTGCCTTGGATATAACCGGTCTCAAACTTCTTTTTGGCTCGAATATCGATAAGCTGCGCGTTTTGCGAGTTCACCATCATCCCAAGGGTATTGGGTGATATTTTCTTACCGCTACGTTTGTTTTCGATGGCAAAGAACAGTACGGCAAGTACGGCTAATATGCCAAATAAAAACGGGTGGTTACCCACAAATTCTAGCGCACGATCCAAAACATACCTCCAAAAATGAGTGTTCTGTTAAGCTGAGAAGACAGCCTAACGATATTGAACAAGGCGCTATTATACCGATAAGGTCATCTATAGTAAACGTGCGATGCTCAACCTAATGTTTAACAGTTAATAAGGCAACGGTTAATAAGGTTTGGTGTCAGCTTCTTCTCTTAGCGTCACCAAATTTTCAACGCGGCGTTGCAGCACTTCACCGTCAGCAACGGCTTGCCATAACGCGCAGCCTTTACTGTTGTGAGTGTGGCGACAATCACGGAATTGGCAGTCACCTGACAGTGGTGCAAGCTCAACGAAGCCTGAGATGATATCATCCGGTGTCAAATGCCAAATACCATATTCGCGAATACCTGGCGTATCAACGATACCGCCTTGGGTTAAATCATCAGGGTTGAAGGGTAACAGACGGCTGGTGGTGGTGGTATGTTGACCAAGCTTTGAGTTCTCAGAGATGATATTGACGATCTGCCCAGAGTCTGGCAATAGCGCATTGATTAAACTGCTTTTACCAACGCCCGATTGTCCGGCAAAAATAACCAGCTTTTTATCTATGTAGCGCTTGAGCTCATCCAGTCCTTCTTGTTCATCGCTATCTGCGACGTTTTCTGGGCAATCAACTGAGGTTAATACGCTCTCATAACCAAGGGCAGCATACTGTGCCAACAGCTCACTGGTATCGACGCCGTTTTCTGCTGCTAGTAAATCGGCTTTATTCAGCACCAATAGTGGCTTTACACCAGCATGATGACAGACGACCAAATAGCGATCGATTAAAGTTGGTGCAGCAGCAGGCAGCGGCGCAAACACAATGGCGAGAATATCGACATTGGCAGCAACCGGTTTGAGCTTATGATAGCGATCAGGCCGTGAGACGAGAGACGTGCGCGGTTTGACTGATTCGATACGTCCAAAGCCCGTATTAGAATCGGCGCTCCAGCGTACTTGGTCACCAGCGGCCAGCATCGGCAAGTTGGTACGTACATGACAGCGCCAAATATCACCCAATTCAAGCGTTTGCCAAAACGGCTCAGGATCATCAGGGGCAACTGCTGGCTGCGCTGGGATGACCGCTGGCAAGCTGGTGACTTGTACTTCTAATTGCTTACCATAGTGCGCCATGACCACGCCATCCATCAAACTCTCATCGATGCTGTCTTGACTGATCAGCTGTTGTTTGTCGATGCGCCGAATCTGTTGTTTGGTCAGCTTGCGTTGCCGGATTAATGCCATGAGAGTGTGACCTATTAAAAAAATATTGCTAAGTGTAGCGTGAAAATTTGCTAACATACAGCCTAAAGCGCCTGTGCCAGACAGTGGTTTTGTAATGTTTAAGTTTTTTTGGATGTTATGAGCTACTAAGCGCACAGCAATGCCATCTGCGCGTTGCCAGCTGGCGATGATTTACGTAAGTAATACTGCGCCAAAGTTGTTCCACACTTTTTTGACCATAGGACAAAATATGAGTACCGATGACCATCCCAATAAGATTAAAATCAGAAACCAAGGCAAAAAAGGGCTGGTATGGATTGACCTAGAAATGACCGGACTTGATACCATCAACGATGAGATTATCGAGATTGCTACCGTGGTGACGGATGAGGATCTCAATGTCCTTGCTGAAGGACCTGTATTCGCTATCAAAGTGTCTGACCGTATTTTAAACGGCATGGATGATTGGAATACCAAGCAGCATGGGCAGTCAGGGTTGGTGGATCGTGTGCGCCGTAGTACCGTGACATTGGCAGAAGCTGAAGCTGAGACGATTAAGTTCCTCAATAAATGGGTCGATAGCGGCAAGTCACCTATGTGTGGCAACTCCATCTGTCAAGATCGCCGCTTTATGGCGCGCCAAATGCCAGAGCTTGAGCGATTCTTCCATTATCGCAACCTCGATGTGTCATCGATTAAAGAGCTGTGTTTCCGCTGGCGTCCTGATATTCTCAGAAACTTTGAAAAAGGTGGCAGTCATTTAGCATTGGATGATATTCGCGATTCTATCCGTGAGCTAAAACATTATCGTCAGCATTTCTTTAAACTCATGCCTTAGGATAATGGTTAGCAGAATAGCGATTCGCAGAATGTGAAATGGTACAAAAAAGGGTCTGTTACTTATGCAACAGACCCTTTTTCTTTTAAATGAAAAGTACTTAATGAGGCGCACCCTACACTAAATAGCTAAACTCAACCAAATCAAATTCTGTATGGTCGTTTTCTACGCTGGCCTCTGTCACAACTGCGCCAATCACCGCACTGACTTTGGGTTGGCGTGTTTCTTCATCGAGCAAGCGCCAATCCCCAAGGACATAACGTATCTTGTCATTATCCCTTTGATGAATGGCAGGACGATGAGTATGTCCATGTAATAGCGCATCATTGTTATTCACTGCGGCTGCCACAGCTTTGTCATTAACATCCATAATATGCGCGGCTTTATTGGCATTGTTCTTTTGACTTTTTTTACGCATGTTATCGGCGATAGCCAGACGTTTTTTTAGCGGTTTGTTCAGCAAATACCATTGGGTCATAGGATTGCGCATTACTTTGCGAAAAAACTGATACTTTTTATCATCAGTACACAAGGCATCGCCATGCTCTAAGCGGTAGTCTTGTTGACCGACTTTTAAGGCGTAAGGCTCAAAAATAAGCTCGCCACCGAATATATTACAAAAAGGCTGCCCCAATAGAAAATCACGGTTGCCATGCATGACTAAAATCTCGCAGCCAGCTACCCGTAGTTTTTTCAACTTAATGATAAGTGGGGTAAGCCAATGACTTTGTCGCTCCTCTTCTGATAAGGACAAATACACATCATCGCCTAGCCAAACTTCGAACCAATCGCCCAAAATGAATAGTCGCTTAAGCGCAGGCAAGGCAAGGCAATCATCCAATAGCGCCAAAAAAGCCTGCACTAAGGCAGGCTCTTCAGGCGATAAATGCAAATCGCTAATCAATACTTGCCGCACCTCATGAGGGCGGGTGGTAATTAGATGGTCAAAACTTTGCATTTATCCTTATCCTCGTGACTTGTCATAAGCTTCTATCAATAATGCTTATATCTTAACTATCACTTAATAACCATTACTTAATAACTATTACTTAATAACTATTACTGAGTAATGATGGTCGCTGAGTTGATAACGACTGGCTCTTTTGGTACGTCAGCATGCATGCCGAAACGACCAGTAGGAACGCCGCGCATTTTTTCGATCACATCCATACCGCTTGTTACTTTACCAAATACAGTGTAGCCCCAACCTTGCATGTTTTTGCCAGAGTGGTTTAGGAAATCGTTGTCTTTTACGTTAACGAAAAACTGACTGGTTGCTGAATGTGGATCTTGGGTACGTGCCATCGCAATCGTACCAGCATCATTTTTTAGACCATTGTCTGCTTCGTTTTCAACTGGGGCATTGGTTGCTTTTTCATTCATTTCAGCGTCCATTCCGCCGCCTTGAATCATAAAGCCGTCAATGATGCGATGAAAAATCGTGCCATCATAATGACCAGATTTTACATAGTTTAAAAAGTTTTCTACGGTTTTTGGCGCTTTTTCTTCATTGAGTTCGATAACGATCGCACCCATATTGGTTTCAAGCTCTACTACTGGTGGCATGTCTACCATAAGATATTCCTTTTTGATTGCAGCGCCTAAAATGACGCTGTTAAGTGGTGGATAAAAAGTTGGTGGTTAAAAGTTATGGCTAGTCTAACGGCTTTTTTATCCCGTGTCATGTATCTGGCTGTTAATGCGTTTGCAAAAGCTGATAGAATAACGCAACTTTCCATTTTTAATGATTTTTGAACGCTGATTTTAACAGCGCCAATTTTAACAATTAGGTTTATGATCATCCATTTTTAGTAGCTTAGTTTTAGTAGTTTGGTTTAAGTTTTCATGAGGCGTGATGGCACGCTGCATGAATGGACAATTTGCGTTAGGAGCAATGCCCGATGAGTGAGCACTCAAGCAACAATGCACAAAAAGATGAACAAAAAAACGACTTTATTCGTAATATCATTCGTGACGATGTCAATGCGCAAAAATACCAGCAGATTGTGACCCGTTTTCCGCCTGAGCCAAATGGCTACTTGCATTTGGGTCACGTAAAGTCTATTTGTCTAAACTTTGGCGTCGCTAAAGAGTTTGGTGGTATCTGTCATTTGCGCTATGACGACACCAACCCAACGGCCGAAAAGCAAGATTACATCGATAATATAAAAAACGATGTGCAATGGTTGGGCTTTGACTGGGCAGGCGAGGCGCTGCATGCTTCTAGCTACTTCGACCAGCTATATGTCTGGGCGGTGCAATTGATCGAGCAGGGCGATGCATACGTTGACCTACAGACCCCTGAGCAAATCAAAGAAAATCGTGGCTCATTCAATGAAGCAGGCAAAGCATCACCGCAGCGTGATGCCAGCGTAGCAGATAATTCAGCATTGTTTGAAGACATGAAAAACGGCAAATATGCAGACGGTACTGCCGTATTACGTGCCAAAATTGACATGACTGATGCCAATATGAATATGCGCGACCCAATTATCTACCGTGTGATGCATCAAGAACATCATCAGACCGGTGATAAATGGTGCATCTATCCTATGTATGATTTTGCCCATCCGTTGTCAGATGCCTTAGAAGGCATTACTCATTCGTTATGTACCCTTGAGTTTGAAGACCATCGTCCGTTTTATGATTGGATTGTCAATAAAATCGGCTTCGAGCAACCGCCGCATCAGTATGAGTTCTCACGCCTCAATGTTGACCATACATTGACCAGTAAGCGTAAGCTCAAGCAATTGGTCGATGAAGCTATCGTCGATGGCTGGGATGATCCACGCATGCCAACCGTCGCTGGTATGCGTCGTCGCGGCTATACGCCTGAAGGCTTGCGTGATTTCTGTGATCGCGTTGGTGTCTCCAAAGCAGATGGCGTGACCGATATGCGTTTGCTAGAATTTAGTATTCGTCAGTCGTTAGACAATACTACAGCACGTGGTATGGCAGTGCTTAAGCCATTAAAAGTGACCATTACTAACTTCAGCGATGCGGTCAGTCAGTGGGAAATGCTAAAAGCGGACAGCGTCAATGCGCGCTTTGACGCTGAGGCACAAACCTTATGGTTGACGCAGCCAAACCATCCTAATATCGATATGGGCGAGCGTGAGATTCCGTTTACCGAGACCCTTTATATCGATAAAGGTGATTATGAGATTGAACCGCCAGCAGGCTATAAGCGTCTATCACCTGAAAAGCCAGAAATTCGTTTGCGTAATACTTATGTATTGGCCGTGACCGAGCATATTACCGATGATAGTGGCAACGTCGTGGAGCTAAAAGCGACGATTGATCCGACGACTTTGGGTCAAAATCCTGAAGGCCGCAAGGTTAAAGGCGTGATTCATTGGGTATCGGCGAGCCAAGGGATTCCAGCCACCGTGCGTCTATACGAGCCGCTATTTAGTGTCGAAGATCCGAGTAATGTCAGTGACGTCCATCAAGCATTGAACCCTAACTCATTGACTAAACTTAATGCCGTGGTTGAGCCATCATTGGTCAATGCTGATGCTGGCACGCGCTTCCAGTTTGAGCGTGAAGGCTACTTTATCTCTGATAGCGAAGAGCACAGTAGTGACCAGCCCGTGTTTAATCAAATTGTCAGCTTGCGTGACAGTTATAAACCAGCTTAATCTGTGTCAGTCGTAGCCTTATCGATAGTATTTTAATCTGATAATCAACAATAGTAGTTTGCAATGTTGCCCATTTCTAGTACGCTAGGGATGGGTTTTTTTGTGACTACGCAAAAATTTTGATAATAGATGTTGGGGGCATTAGAATGGCAAAGTTTTTAAATAGCAGTGGGACGACTTATCATTTAGAAGAGTTGATTAAAAACGCGTCTGACAGATTGATTATTATCAGCCCCTATTTAAAACTCAATGAGCGCATCAAAGAGCTATTAGAGGATCGTAACCGTCTTAAAATCGATATTCGCATTGTCTATGGCAAAAATGACTTGCACCCCGAAGAGATTAATTGGCTGAAAAACCTCACTTTTATCCGTACCAGCTTTTGCAAAAACTTGCATGCCAAATGCTACCTTAACGAAAATGAGTGCATCATTACCAGTCTGAATCTCTATGAATTTAGCCAAGTCAATAATAATGAAATGGGTGTGCTGATTTACCGCAACGAAGACGCCAAGCTTTATGCCGACACTTACGAGGAAGCCCAGCGCATTATTCGTATCAGTGATGAAGTCCGCATGTCCCTTGAAAAAGTAAGCGGATCTGATAACAAGACTGACTCTAATGCTAAAACGGCAAGCGCTACTGTTCAAGCGACGGCTATCGCCACTACAGAAGCGGCAACGCCTAATTACTCCAAGCTTACTACGGCGAAGCTTGCGAAAGAATTAGGCTTGAAGACGCAAGAATTAAACGACAAGCTCCTTGCCGCAGGCTATCTAGTAGAGCAAGAAGGTGAGTTGGTATTGACGGATATTGGACGTACGGCTGGAGGCACTAGCAAACGCGGTAAATTTGGTGAGTTTTGTTTGTGGGATTCAGGAATGGTGGTTTAAATAAAAACTCTATCATCTGTTATTTTTTCAAACCCAAATGGTATAACCGCATTACAATCCGTCACAAGACATTGATAATCAGTTTGTTAAGATAAAGTAAGTTTTTCCTGACGTGTAGCCAGTCCTTTCTTATAGCGGCGCACGTCAATGATAATAATAGAGCGCATGATTTTCTTTATATGCTAATGCTTAAACATTGGCTTTTAGAGACCAGCGCTCATCACTAACAACAGCTAAGGAATTAAGCATGGCACATTTACGTTTAGGTGATAGCGCACCGAATTTTGACGCCACTACGACAGACGGCGACATCAATTTTTATGATTGGGCAGGAGATAGCTGGGTGGTTTTCTTTTCACATCCTGCAGACTACACGCCAGTATGTACGACTGAGCTTGGTCGTACCGCGGCATTAGGCGGCGAGTTTCAAAAGCGCAATGTGAAACCAATTGCTTTATCAGTTGATGGCTTAGAAGATCACAAAGGCTGGGTTGGCGATATTGAAGAGACTCAAGGAACTGCTGTCAACTTTCCAATCATTGCTGATTCTGAGCGCGCCGTGGCCAATCTTTATGACATGATTCATCCCAATGCGGATAATACAGCGACGGTTAGAAGTGTCTTTATTATTGATCCTAACAAAAAAGTACGTTTGACCTTAACGTATCCAGCCAGCTGTGGTCGTAATTTCGACGAGATTATTCGCGTTATTGACGCTATGCAATTGTCGGACAAATATAACGTCGCCACTCCCGTCGACTGGAAAGACGGCGATGATGTCATCATTCCACCAAGCGTAAAAAATGAAGACATTGCGGCCAATTATCCTAAAGGTCATACAGAAATTAAGCCTTATTTGCGCACCACGCCAGCGCCTAACAAATAAAGTGCGCGTTTTTATAATTGCTTAAAAAATAAAAACCCTATAACTTACTGTTATGGGGTTTTTTACTATTCATATCACAAGCAGCGACAAGGTTTTGCTATGATAAAAAAACCAATAGTCACTGCGCTAAGCGAGCAATAATAAACTTCTGTGCTTTGATAATATAACGATAATCATAAAAATTTACCGTTATCGTTCTTTTCGGAAATAATACTTAAAAGGAATTTGCCATGAAAAAACTATATATAACCCGTACTGCACCTAACCCTCGTAAAGCCCTTATTTTGCTTGCATCAAAAGGCATTGATGTCGATGATATGGATGACATCGACGTGATAGACATTGATTTTGCTGCTAACGAGCAGATGTCAGAGGCTTTCACTCAAATGAATCCGATGCAGACGGTACCTGTTTTAACGTTAGATGATGGTACGATGCTCAATGATTCGCAGGCGGTTTGTGAGTATCTTGATCGCGTTTATGGTGAGCGCTCAGTGATGGGTAACGATGTGGTACAGCGTGCCCAAGTTTGTTCTATGCGCCGCATCGCGGAGTTTGAAATATTGTACAACTTGATGCTGGCATTTCAGCACAGTCATCCATTAAAGGCACAACGTGTTGATCAAGTACCAGAATTTGTAGCCCCGTCCATTGCGCGCGCTGTCAAAGCCTTAGCATATTTCGAAACAAGTTTAGAAGGTCATGAGTATCTAGTCGGGGATCAACTGAGCTTTGCAGATATCGTGCTATATCTTGGTTTGGACTTTGGTAAGGCATTAAAAGTAGACCCCAAGGCTCATGGCGCGAATCTTGCGCGATTTTATGAAAAAATGCATGAGCGTTTTAGTATTAAAAAACTGGCAAAAGCAGAACCTAAAGCGACCAATGAGTAGTGGACAGTAAATAAATCTGATTTTTTCTGTGCAATTAGAATATGTTACATCGTCAATCGTGCTTTAGGTTTTAGTGATTTGAAGTGCTAACTATCAACTTTGTAAATAGCTGTATTGAACACCCAAATAGGGATGGTTAACAAGAACTGTTAGCCATCCCTATTTTTTGGAAACTCACTATGTTTATTTATTAAAAAATCATTAATAAAATGAAACGTTTCATTACATACGATAATAGGATCGAGGTTATAGTGGTTAAATTGTATCGGATTGCTGCTATTGGTTTTGTTTTATGAATAGCTATAAGAATCCTTATAAGTTAATACAGTCATAGCAGGCATCAGATAAGCTTAGTAAGAGAGGCGTAGTATGGTAGACATAAAAAGGCAACCAATCACAAAACTACTGTTATTATCCAGCGTATTGGCAGTCAGTCTGACACTAGGTGCTTGTCAAAAAAATGCCCCATCTACGGAGAGCGAAGGGACAGATGCTACGGCAAGTGCAGAGATGAGGGCTACGCTAGCAAACACAGAAGTTGAGCCTGATGCTAATGAGACAGTGGCGGCATCTGAAGTAACTGAGCTCAGCGTCGAACAACAGATGATTGCCAATCTTGCGCGCCATCGTTGGACACTGATGACTGCCAAAGGTGCGAGCGATCAACCATTAGCGCCCCTGATAAATATCAAGGATCAGGTGACGCTGTTATTTAATCAAGGTCAAGATACCTTAAGTTATAGCGTTGGCTGCAATACGATGAGCGCTGCCTATGAATTACAAGCTCAAAGGTTAACGATAGAAGATAGTATGAGCACTAAGATGTCGTGTGGCAATCTTGATAGCGCAGAGAGTCTTTTAAATACGCTCATGCAAGGTAGTAGCGAGTTAACTGTCACTGAAGGTGAGACGCCACTATTGACCCAAGTGACTAATGATTCGATGACCTTGATTTGGACAGGTAGGCTCACTTCACAAGCCAAATATAATAGCAAAGGTGAGACCGTCTTTTGGGCAGTAAGTAGTGAAAAAATCGCTTGTGGCGATGCTGACTCTAGGATGTGTCTGCAAGTCAAGCCTGTCACTTATAATGATCAAGGCCTGAAAACCAGCGAAGGCAAGTGGACAGCATTCAAGGGTGACATTGATGGCTATCAACACGACGGCATGCACGAAGAAGTATTACGCCTACAACGCTACCAGATCGACAATAACGAGAGTGCAGAAGGCGAAGAATATGCTTATGTGTTAGATGCGGTGATTGAGAGTGCCGTCGCAGAGTAGAGGACGGGTGAAGCTATTTTATTATTATAGTTAAATGATTTGAATCATTTAGATGGTTGAAACAAAAAACACGCGCCATTTGATCGCGTGTTTTTTTTATGGTTGTTTGCTGTATTTTGGCTTCTTATCTTATCGTAAATTACCTAAATCTTCTTCTGTCAAACGCCAGCGACCTTTTTTCTTAGATGCCCCGCGTCCACGCATAGCGCTATTTAGGAGCAACTTGTTCATTGAATGGCTTGAATGCGCATGACAAATAGCGCAGGCAAGACCATCAGCGGCATCTTGTTGTGGTACGACATCTAAAGACAGTATCCGGCAGACCATCTCTTGTACTTGCTCTTTGGCTGCGGCACCATAACCGCACACAGCTTGCTTGATCTGGCGTGCGGTATATTCTGATACTTCCAAATCCAGTGCCACCATCGCTGCAATGGCTGCGCCTCGTGCTTGCCCCAGTTTCAGCGCAGAATCTGGGTTTTCTGCCATAAACACCTGTTCAATTGCCGTATAGATAGGCTCTTCTGCATATTTTAAATGATGCTGAGTAATACGCGTCAAGCCATTAAAAATACGCTTTAGGCGTTCAGGCATCTCTTTGGTATCCGTACGAATAGTACCCGCATCAATATACGTCAGCTTATCGCCCGTTTGTTGCACGATACCATAACCCGTCATACGTGAGCCTGGGTCAATCCCGATAATAATTGCCATAATCTTCCGTCTTGCTCTCATTTTGTTTTATATTCAATCCTATATAAATCGGATACGGTGTCAGACTCGCTCAGCCTACTACTCGTAGTACTTTTACTCATCTTCCTTGTATCCAAATTATATTGCCCCGACTATATGGCTTAAAAATAGGCCTTAAGTTTGATAGTATAGCAATCAATCCCCATATACATCATATGTTAGCCATCTTAATTTGCATGGCGCTCAATTTATTGGTTTTTATTTTATAGGACGACACTTTATGGGTCAGATAGTTGGTATTGCCATCGTTTGGTTTATTATCGAGATGCTACTGTGGTATTTAATTGCTCAGTTTATGAGCGGTTGGTGGGTATTCATGTGGTTCATTATCGCCGCTGTCATCGGTATCACCTTTATTCGTAAAGGTATGGCAGCGCTAAATCCGATGGCTCAGCAAATGAAAGCGGGCGGCATGATGAACCCAGCGATGCGTCCACAAGAATCAACCATGCTTAAAAGTGTGGCCATGGCAGCGGCTGGCATTTTGCTACTTATTCCAGGTGTGCTTAGTGATTTGCTCGCGTTATTGGTGGTACTACCGCCGGTGCAAAAGAAGCTCAAAGACTTTGCTAATAATTACGTCATGAACAACCAACAAAAAATGATGGAGATGATGGCCAAACAGATGGGCGGCGGTCAAAACCCGTTCGGCGGTGCAGGTGGTATGGGTGGACAAAATCCATTTGGTGGCGCTGGCGGCGGTATTAATGGTCAAAACCCATTCGGTCAACAACAACAAAATCCGTTTGGGGATGTGTTCAAGCAGCATACAACTGTTGACGGCACGGCAAAAAATATACCTAAAGATGTCAAAAAGATTACCAAATCTGCTAATGATGAATAAAAGTTAGTGAAAAATCGAACATAAAAAAGCCCCTTACGTCAGTGACGAGAGGGGCTTTTTGGTGGTTGTTATCAGCTTTTTACAAACTTATAGGTATTAATAAACCTAGTGAATATAAATAGAGAGACAACTAACCGAATATAACAACCGAAGTGCCGCCGTAAGATGGTGACCCATGAACCGTGAAGTTCAGGGCGGATGCGTCATTGCCTCTGCAGGTTTCCTGATACACCGCAAGCGGTGCAGGCATACACAATGAAGCAATAGGTACCACATCCTGGTAAAGCATTATCGGCTCAGGGAATAAACATCTACTAGCCAACACTTCAGAATAGATTTATCTTAACCAATGGCATAGCTGATTGCAAGCGCGGTTTACAGATTTATACGTCTCTTTAGAAATGCGCAGCAATCATAGCAGCGGTATTTTATGAAGTAACTATAGTCATTCCAATATAAAAGTATTACTGCGTTGACCTCGCTTGAAGTATTAAATATACATTTACACTCGGTTGCCTTGTACTACTTTTAAATTGAATCGAATATAACAGAAAAAGGCTTGAAAGCGTTGAAACAGCAGGATAAACGCGCAGTTTTTCAGCAATTTCAAGATGTATGCTAATATAGACAACTTTCGACATCCTAATATAGCAGTATAGGCGTTCATTCACTTGAGGAGCGGTAATCTATGACCAGTACCCAGCAACAATCTGAATCTATTGACGACAATCAGGCGCAGCTTGATAGCAAGCAAGAAAGCGCACAGCATAAAAAAACACCGCATGTCTTAATGATATTGGACGGCTTTGGTCATCGTGAAGAAGACAAGGATAACGCCATTGCTGCGGCTAATATGCCGAATCTAGATAAGATCTATCAGCAATATCCACATGGATTGATTTCGGCGTCAGGTGAGGATGTTGGTTTGCCAGATGGTCAGTTTGGTAATTCTGAAGTGGGACATATGAACCTAGGTGCTGGTCGTGTGCTATATCAAGACTCAACCCGTATCTCAAGTGAGCTTGCCAATCGCGAGTTCTATAAAAACGAAGCCTTGGTCGATGCTGTCAAAGCGGCTAACGAAAAAGGGGGTAATGTCCATATTATGGGCTTGCTCTCTGATGGTGGCGTGCATTCGCATCAAGACCATATCGAAGGAATGTGTCACTCGGCATTGGTTCACGGTGCCAAAAACGTGTTTGTTCATTGTTTTTTAGATGGTCGTGATACGCCGCCTAAATCTGCTGATAAGTACATCAATCGTTTGCGTGAATACTTGAACAAGCTTAACGCCCATTATGAAGGTCGCGTACAGATTGCCAGTATCATCGGTCGCTATTATGCGATGGATCGTGACAATCGCTGGGATCGAGTACAGAAGGCCTATGAGCTTATTACGGAAGGTAAAGCCGATCGTCTATCTACCCGTGCTGATGGTGCTGTTCAAGCCGCTTACAAAGCCCGTGAAACTGATGAGTTTATCAATCCAACTACCGTGATTGAGAGCGGTGACACGCCCTATACCGTCGATGATAATGATGCACTTATCTTTATGAATTTTCGTGCTGATCGCGCTCGTGAGCTAGCGCAAGCGTTTGTGCTGCCAGATCATGAGTTTTCAGGTTTTGCCCGTCATAAACAGCCAAAACTGGCAGCATTTGTTATGTTGACCAAGTATTCAGATATTTTAGCGGATAGCCCGAAGACTAGTATTGCTTATTATCCGACGTCTTTGACCAATACGCTGGGTGAATATTTGCAAGCGCAAGGTAAAACGCAACTGCGTATTGCCGAAACTGAAAAATATGCGCATGTGACGTTTTTCTTTAGTGGTGGCCGCGAAGCAGAGTATAAAGGTGAGACACGTATTCTTGTGCCGTCGCCAGATGTCGCCACTTATGACTTGCAGCCAGAAATGAGCGCTCCTGAAGTGACCGATAAGTTGGTGGCTGCTATTGAGTCGGGCAAATATGATGTGCTAATCGTCAATTATGCCAACGGTGATATGGTAGGGCATACCGGTATCTTTGAAGCAGCCGTGCAAGCGGTAGAGGCGTTAGATGTCTGTGTTGGCCGTATTGAATCGGCAGTACGAGCAGCTGGCGGCGATATGCTCATTACCGCTGATCATGGCAATGTTGAGCAAATGCAAGACTACGAAAGCGGACAGGTACATACCCAACATACCACCGAGCATGTGCCTCTAATTTATATTGGTGAGCAAAAAGTGCAAGTACGTAGTGGCGGTAAGCTTAGCGATATCGCACCGACCATCTTGTCATTGATGAATATCGATGCGCCAGAAGAAATGACGGGCGAAAACCTATTGATTCCAGTATCGTGATTCAGTCATTCTGATACTTTCGCATGCTGGCTATGATAATGCCTATGATAATGCCATAAGCACAGCTGAAGCAGTCAGCGAATGAAAGATAAAGGGAAGGGTATCTATGCTCCTTCCCTTTTTTAGGATAGGATTTTAGCTTATACCATTCACAAAAATTAGAGCAGCAAGGAAAACGAGTATAAGTGCTACGCATTGTAGACTAAACGAGTTTGACACAGCTAATCGTACTTTTTGGGTTTGGTATCACTTGCAATACTACCCTAGTCTTGGCTGTGATCTTGATGCTACCTTACACGATATCATTCATTAATTACCCGATAACAATAACTTTGCATGTTTTCTTTTTATCTAGGTGAGTTTTTATGCATCCCATCTGTCTTATACGTTCGTCGGCGTCTAAACGACCAGAAAAGCCATCAATGATGACCGCATTGATAACGTCGACCGTCTTTAAACCCGTACTCATGGCCAGTCTCATAGGGTTGAATGTTGTTGGCATGCAAGCACAGGCTGCGACGAATAATGAAAGCAGCCCGACGGCCAGCCTACAGCTTATCAGTCTCGATGCTGATGAGATATCGGCAGAAAACGGTGCAGATAGTTTGTCTGATATCGCTGATATGTTGGATGCTGCTGACGCGTCTGATGATGCGATAGACAGCGTTGCAGATGAAAGTGCTTTGACCGATGAGGCAGACGATATCAATACGGATATCCCTGCTGAAGTAGACCAAGTGTCATTGAATGCTATTTCCCCTGAAACTCTAAAAACGTTTGTAGCGGTCGTAGATTTGGTACGCCGTGAATATGTGGACACGGTCAATGATGAAGAGTTATTTAATAATGCGATGAGTGGTATGTTGACCAAGCTTGATAGCCACGCTGAATTTTTGGATACTGAGGCCTACGAAAATCTGCGGGCTTTTACCGAAGGGGATGTCGGCGATATTGGTATCAAGGTGGTCTATCGACCAAAAGCTGGCTATTGGGTCGTCACAGAAGTTCTTAATGACTCACCCGCAGATAAAAAAGGCATCGCAGTCGGTGACTATCTGCATCAAGTTGATGAATTCAAATTAGATGACGACAGACAAACTAATGATGTTGAACAGCTTTTAACCGGTATTGCGGGCACACAAGTGGATATTGTGACTTCTAAAGCGGGTCGCCGCAAACATACCACGACTTTACAGCGTAACAATAACCACCCGCAAGTTATTGAGACACGGCTTGTTGATGGCATGGCGGTGATGAAATTGCCCGCTTTTCAAAACAACAGTCGTGAAAAGCTGCTGCAAGGTCTTATTAGCTTAGAAGCACCGATATCCGGTATTTTGTTAGACATGCGTGATAATCCAGGTGGTGTTTTAACCTCAGCGGTGAGTGTGGCTAGTTTGTTTATGGCGGACACTGATGTGGTACAAGTGAAAGGTCGGAAAGATGACTCTCGTGTTTTATCGACCCAAGGTGCTGCAATACTCAAGCCATTGCCCGTAGTGGTATTGCAAAACCGTTATTCTGCCTCAGCTGCAGAAGTATTAGCAAGCAGCTTGCAAGCGCAAAAACGTGCCACTATCGTCGGTGAGGTAAGCTATGGGAAAGGCTCGGTACAGTCGGTGATACCTGTGAATGACGAGCAGGCCGTGAAGTTAACCGTTGCCAATTATGTGACGGCGGCTGGCAATAAAATAGACGGTATCGGGGTCGAGCCTGATGTGGCTCTACTGGGTAATGAGAATACATGGGAGCAGCAGGCGCTTGATTTACTCAGGGCAAAAGCGCTCGCTTCGGGTATTCGCTTTGTGAGAAATTCAGCTGTAGAGGATAATACGCTCGAAGATCAGACAGACGAAAAGTAAATAGGTAATGATAGCTCTAAGCGTACTCTAATTGCCCAGCACCATTATTATGCTCAAAATTGATGATGTATTATGTTTAAATCTACAGACTCCAAAATCAATCGGACTGATCTTCAGCAATATCAAGTTTTTTCATGCGATAACGTAAAGAGCGAAACGTCGTTCCTAACAGTTCAGCGGCTTGGGTTTTGTTCCAGCCTGTTTGTTTAAGTGCGGTAATAATCAGATTTTTTTCTTGCTCTTGCAGATAGTGTTCTAGACCTTTGGCAGGCAACAACTGGCTTTGAAAATCCTCTTTTGACTCTGTTTGCTCGTCTTGAGTCGTATTACTGGCTGTTAACTCCTGCTCTATCGAAGAAATGGGGCTACGATCAGACTCGATGTTATTAGCCGTCGACCGCTGAATCGTGGAAGGGTAGTGCTGCGTAATCGTACGATATGGATGTAGGTTGGTCTTTGCTTGCTCAGATTGCTTCACCATCGAGGTTTGACCAATTTCTTCTTTGTTAATTACGGATGCGATTGCTGGCTGGTCGTCTTCTTTATAATTAGATGGGTTGGGAGTGGGCACTTTATGACTGGTTGCGTTGGTATTTTGACTTTGTTGAGTATTAATCTCTTGATGAGTATCAAGCTCTGCTAGACCCAGATGACTGACGTCAATGGTGTACGTTTCCGCCAATGTCACAGCACGTTCGAGTAGGTTGCGTAGCTCACGAACATTACCAGCAAAATCGTGATGCTGCAAGCGCTGGCAAGCCGCTGCTGTCAATGAGGGCGGGGTGTCCAACTGCCACTCTTTTGCGATCAGTGCTAAAAAATGCTTTGCTAAGACAGGAATATCATCACGCCGCGCATTAAGCGTGGGCAGTTTTAGTTCAATCACGTTAATGCGGTAATACAAATCTTGCCGAAACAGTCCGCTTTGTAC
The DNA here is from genome assembly GCF_015351755.1 of Psychrobacter sp. N25K4-3-2. Taxonomy (NCBI): domain Bacteria; kingdom Pseudomonadati; phylum Pseudomonadota; class Gammaproteobacteria; order Moraxellales; family Moraxellaceae; genus Psychrobacter; species Psychrobacter sp. N25K4-3-2. The sequence continues at coordinate 501,230 of NZ_JADKLX010000002.1, read as the reverse complement.
CAATTGGTTCAAGTCTTTATGGGTCGCAGATAAGATGCGGATATCGACAGGCAGCTCTTTGGTATCACCGATGGCACGTACGGTTTTTTCTTGAATGGCACGTAGTAATTTGACTTGCATTGCCAAGGGCAAATCTGCTACTTCATCCAAAAATAACGTGCCACCGTTGGCTTGTTGGAACAAGCCTTGCTTATCAGCGACCGCTCCCGTAAAGCTGCCTTTTTTATGACCAAAAAATTCCGACTCCATCAGCTCGGAAGGGATTGCTCCGCAGTTCACCGGTACAAAACTGCCATCTCGACGTGGGCTTAAATCATGAATCAGCTTGGCAACCACCTCTTTACCTGTGCCCGAAGCACCGGATAAAAACACTGGCGCTTGTGAGCGTGCCAATTTTAAAATAGTGTTTTTGAGGGGATGCATAACGGCGGAGTCACCGATTAGACGGCTATCCAACATCTGTTGCTCAGGGGAGGATTCAGGTGTGGTTTCGGCTTCGTTATTTTGGTGAATAACCTTTAATGCATTTTCGACTAGCTGACGTAAACGTGGCAGCTCAAGCGGTTTATTGACGAAATCAAAAGCACCCAGTTTCAGTGCTTCAATAGCCAAATCCATACTACCGTGGGCAGTAATTACGGCTATCGGTGTACTAGAATTGTTGCTGATGTCCTTGACCAACTCTAGCCCTGAGCCATCTGGCAATTTGAGATCAGTCAAACAAAAGTCATAGCTGTTTTGCTGCCAGTAGGCGCGCGCCTGCGATAAGGTATAAGCCACATCGCTTTTGATCCCCATCTTGGTTAAGGTAATTTGCATCAAGCGGCACAAATCTACTTCATCATCAACGACTAGCGCGGTTACTGTCATACTTCATCTCATTTTATTATCGGCATCATTATCGACATCGATAGCAGGGGCAATCAAGCGAAAGCAGGTTTTTTGGAGTTCAGGAATATAGAGTAAACGAGCCTGATTGGCTTCACAGAACGCCTGCGATAAATACAATCCCAAACCTGTTCCGGCTTTGTCAGTAGTGAAAAACGGATTGAATAAATGCTGTAAATCACTGGCATTAACGCCCATACCACCATCTAAAATATCGATTATAACATCGTTATCGGCACAATAAATTTCGATTTCCACAAAAGCATGAGGGTGAGCGTAGCTACTGTGACGTAGACCGTTGTTGATTAAATTGATTAATACTTGTTCTAACTGGTGCGTATCGAATGAGATAGTGGGTTGACTATGGACACGCAAAAACACGTCATGATCTCGAAAATAATTGTCCAAAAACACCGGCAACCACTCAGCCAGTAGAATCGATTGCTGATTAGCGGTCTGTTGGCGCGACAGTTTTAAGATGTCTTCAATAATACGGTTGACGCGTTTGGTTTGCGCAAAGATCATTTTATAAAGCTCGTGATTGCCTGTCATATCGCTGTCGGTAGCAGCTGTCGGCGCTACTGAGGGCTCAAGAGTAGAGCTGATAGTATTGTTATTATGATCGGCGGCCTTCTTCTCACCTTCTTCGACATCTTCCATCAGTAGCTGACTGGCCTGTGAAATAGCGGCGAGCGGGTTTCTGATTTCATGGGCGATACTGGCAGTTAGTTGCCCAAGCGAGGCAAGCTTTAACTGTTGAGCGCTGGCTTGCTCACGGCGCAAGTCTTCTAGCAGGATAAGCTTGCTGTTATCTTTTAGCGGGATAATCTGTACGCGTAGCTTGCCGACGACAGAGGCATTTGCGACGGCAGGCAATTCATAAACAAAGCTACGTGATTGCCCTTCAGCGACCGATAAACAAGCATCAAGAAGTTGCAGATGCTGTTCTCTGAGCTGCTGCTGAAAGTCAGCAAGAAGGGCGGCTTCGAGGTTGTTTTGCTCATAACTTAAATGACTAGGCGTATCAATCAGAGACGCCAGCGGAGGATGAGGGATACTGAGTAGCTGATGGGCGGCTAGGTTTGCCAATACAATCTGCTGTCTATCAATCACTATGACCCCATTGACCATTTGGGTGATGACTTCTTGATTTATTACATTCAGTCGTTCGACCTCTTTGGCATGATGCGCGGCGACTTGTTCGACTTGTACCAAGCGCTGGGAAATAGACCAGCTCAAAATTCCTACTGCCAAAAAGCTTGCTGACATCAGCAAGGCATCGCCCAAATTTTCCAAGCTCATGCTATTGGCAATGGCATAAAAAAACTGCTGGTAAATAACAAAAATAATGGCGAGTAAGGTAATGATGAGCGCTTGCGAGCCATGCAGTAGCATGAAGCTGGCGGCAACAACGACCATATAAAGCATGGTGAGCTGTAAATCAGGAGCGCCATTGGTATAAAGCAAAAGGCTCAAAATAATGACGTCTAATGCCAATCCGAAAGCCAACTGGCGCCGCAGATTCTTAGTCACCACATAAAACAAGCCAAGCAAAATTAAACTGATGATGACATAGAAACTAAGCGCTGTTTGCTGCAATAAGCTTGGTAATAATGAGCCACTATCAGATTTGACAGTCACATACACCATCAACATAAAGAATACGCTAACGATAAATCGATAACTGCTATAGATCAGTCCCAACCGCCGTAACTGTGGTAGAGGCAGCGTCTCATCTTGCTGTAGGTAATTGGTGATGGCAGAGACGGCTCTGAGCGCAAGTTTCATAAATTGACCGTAATAAAAAAGGTATGAAGAGGTCTACGGTTGAATGAGACCATGACGAATAGCGAGATGGGTCAACTTCACATCACTATCAACGCCGACTTTTTCATAAATGCGATAGCGATAGGTATTGATGGTTTTGACACTCACAAACAACTGGTCGGCAATTTGCTGAGGACTTTGGCAATTAACCACCATCATCGCCACTTGTTTTTCGCGGTCACTCAACAAGTCAAAAGGTGAGTTGGCATTATCTGACAGTAAAACGTCAGCCAACTGTTCGGCGACATCTTGGCTAAAATAACGCCCGCCTTGATAGATTTTTTTGACCGCGCGTATCATCTCATCAAGTGGTGTGCCTTTAGTGATGTAACCATTGACGCCCGCTTTAATCAACATAGATGGATATGGTTGCGCCGACATACTACTAACGGCCAAAATCTTGATGCCCAAATCCAGCTGAATTAAGCGCTTAGTTGCTTCAAGCCCGCCGATATTAGGCATATTAACGTCGAGCAAAATTACATCGGGGTGCAGCTGTTTGGCCAGTTTAATCGCCATATCACCGCTGTCAGCTTCACCAACGACCTCGATATCAGCACTGTCTGCTAGCATACGGCTAATACCCATCCGCACTAAATCATGATCATCTACTACTAATACTCGTATCATAGTTGTACTCTTTGCTGTCTATCAAAATGAAGGTTGCATGGTGAACGTTAAACCATCTGAAGCAATCTGTATATCTGTAAGAACAATCGAGATTTTTATTATTTTATAATAGGATTGGCAGAGCAATTATTTCTATCCTCTACTATCATCATATATTGCTCTAGTGTTAATTAATATTGCTAGAATCTAATTTGAATGTAGCAAAATTTCAAGCAGGTTAAAAAATACTCATCTAATTGATTTAGTAGATTAAACTTAAATGCAAACCATGATACACTAAAAATACAAAAACTCTATGTGAGTACCTACAAACATAACCACAAACGCTACGTACGTTGTTGCTATTAATGAGTCTGTAACTGACTATCTATTGAATAGCAGCGCGACAGCAGGGGGAAGAATGAAGCACTTACCATTAACCAAACAGCAGTTAGTTGCTGCCATGATTTCATTGAGTTTAGGCAGTATTGCACAAGCTGCACTTACAATTAATGGTAGCGCTGATGCTGGATCGAGTGCTCGTATGAGTTGGGGCGGTGCTGATAGCTTGTCCGAAGCGCGCAATATCATGTACAAGTCTAATGGCTCGGCCATCAAAAAAGTCGATAATGGGTATGGCACTACCAATATTACTAACAGCAACACCAGTAGTTTTGGTAGTAGTAATAACAGCTTCAATAACACCAACAGCTATAACACTACTTATCGTGGGAGCTTTGGCAGCAGTAGTATGATTCCGATCAGCACCGACTCTCGTAGTGTGGCGGTGATCGATGCCGAAACTGGTGAATCTATTTATGAGAAAAACGCTGATGTCGCCCGTCCTATGGCCAGTATTACTAAGGTAATGACGGCAATGGTGGTGTTGGATGCAGGTCTCGATATGAGAGAAGAGATCACCCTCGATCCTGAAGATTTCGTTGGTCCTAAGCGTGCAAGTTCGCGGTTAAAATCAGGCGATCGTCTGAACCGTGCTGAAATGCTGTTAATGGCATTAATGAAATCTGAAAACCCTGCTGCCAAAAGCCTAGCGCGTAACTATCCAGGTGGCTATGATGCCTTTATACGAGCGATGAACCGTAAGTCACAAGAGCTTGGTATGACGACAGCTTATTTCGGTGATCCAACGGGTCTCGATAAACGTAACGTTGCTTCATCAAATGACTTGGTAAAAATGGTTCGTGCTGCTGGTAACTACGATGTGATTCGTCGTTTCTCCACGACTAAGAGCTATGACTTTTACGTGGCCAATTATTCAGCTGGTAACCGTACCTATAAAGCCAACAACACCAGTAGTCTAGTACGTTCAGGTGATTATCCAATCGGCATCTCAAAAACCGGTTTTATTAATGAAGCAGGTCGTTGTGTGGTAATGGAAACACGTGTGAATAACCGTCCTGCGATTATTGTCATCTTAGGGGCGAACAGCTCAGCCACGCGTTGGGGTGATGCTAAAAACATTTTAAACAGTTTGGCAACTCGCCGTACAGTGTAAGCGGATGGGTTTAGTAGGTATAAAAAAGCTGTTATGTGATATAACGGCTTTTTTATTGTGTTGAATTTTTGTCTCCATTTTTAAACTGAGAACACGCCCTAGGAAAAACCATATGACTCAAGCATCGACTACTACACTAGCCCCAAAGTTATATTTGCTGACCAATGATGATGAATTCGCGCTGCTATACCGCAAATTAGAGACAGCGTTTGCCACAGGGTGTATTGCCTTATTGCAAATCCGCCGTAAGCGTATTCTTAGCCTTCCAAATGGTGCCTCAAAGCTCTTTGACGAGGCGCGACAAATTACCGAGTTAGCTAAAATGCACAATGTCCCAGTCGTCATCAATGATGATATTCAACTGGCAGCAAAGCTTGGTGTTGGGGTTCATTTGGGGCAAGAAGATGGCGATATCAGAGAGGCCAAGCAATGTCTATTATCGAATCAGATTATTGGTCGCACTTGTCATGGTGATGTGGCGCTGGTGAAAGAAGCGCAGGATGATGGCGCCAGTTATGCCGCGATGGGCGCAGTATTTTCGTCTACAACTAAGCCTAATGCGGATGTCATCTCGCGTCGAGAGCTTGTCGATGGGTGTCAGCAAGGTATTGAGTTATGTGTGATAGGCGGTCTAACGGCAGAAAACGTTATTGAGCTGGCAGGTTTGCCGATTGCTTATGTGGCAGTAGTGGGGGATATTATGGATTTGCCAGAACACCAAATAGCCGAGCGTTGTGAGCAATGGCAGCAGGCGCTTAGTACGTGGCAGACGCCTGCTTTATAACTGATTTCTAAATTTGAAATCGATGTTTCAAAATATAAGTGCATTGTATAAATGAATCGTTATTCTGCATGTTCCATACATAAGGTGGCATAGGGCAGTGCTTCCAAGCGTTTTTCTTCAATCAGTTTGCCACATACCTCACATTCACCATAAGTCCCATTTTCGATACGGCTCAAGGCATTTTCGACATAGATTAGGCTTTGTCGTGCTTCACCCATGAGATTTTTACGCATATCGTTTTGACGATAAGAGATGGCTTGATCTTCCCAATGCTCATTGAGGTCATCTTGTGGATTTTGGATATGATCTTCGATTTTATCGATTCGAGTTTCATACTCGTCTTTCAGCTTCAATAAAGTCTGTTTGGCAGTGGCTAGATCGATACTCATGGTATTCTCCTAATGGGTTATTTTTATTGTTGAACTTAATTATTATCATTAATAGGCGCTGTATCGTAAAGCTCATATTTACGATAAACATCAATGCCATCATAAACAGCCTGACTGCTGAGTACCACCACGAAATGTTACTGATTTATATAAAAATTAAATAAGTTTGTCTTATTTTTAACCTGCTTAGTAAAATTTAATCATAGGTTCTTTATGAGCGCTTGTTAGAAAACTGCTAGAATACACCGCCTCAGATTCTTGCTAGATCAGTCTCATGAGACCATTAGTAAGAATAATCGGTTAAATAGTTTGATAACTGTCATTCAGTGATATTTAGTAAAAAGCCACACCATAGATTAACAATAGATGATGCATAGGAGCAGGTAATGAATTTTTTGCGTATGAGTGAGCTAAGCTTAACGGACAAAGTGGTATTGATTCGAGAAGACTTGAACGTACCTATTAGAGACGGTAAGGTCACGAGTGATGCGCGCCTGCAGGCCAGTTTGCCTACCATCAAAATGGCACTAGAGAAAGGCGCTGCCGTTATTGTGTGTTCACACTTGGGACGTCCAACTGAAGGTAACCCTGAAACCATATACTCTCTAGCACCTGTCGCTGACTATTTAAGCGACAAATTGGCAGCGCCAGTTAGTTTAAACAATGACTATCTGACTGAAGGCGTTGCAATTAAAGCAGGTGAAGTGGTACTACTAGAAAACGTGCGCTTTAATATGGGTGAGAAGAAAAATAATGCAGACTTAGCACAGAAATATGCATCGCTATGTGATGTGTTTGTGATGGATGCTTTTGGCACTGCTCACCGTGCGCAAGCCTCAACTGAGGGTGTCACTCAGGCCATGCGTCAAGCAGATAAAACAGTGTGCGCAGGGCCGCTATTAGCCGCTGAGCTTGATGCCTTGAGCCTAGCGCTTGAAACCCCAGCGCAGCCCATGCTCGCTATTGTTGGTGGCTCAAAAGTCTCTACAAAATTGCAAGTTTTGCACAGCTTGGCAGAAGTATGCACGCAAATAATCGTTGGTGGCGGTATCGCGAATACCTTCCTAGCCGCGCAAGGTCACAGTGTCGGCGCTTCGCTATATGAAGCGGACTTGGTTGAGACCGCTCGTGAGATTATGACTAAAACTGAGATTTTACTGCCTGAGTATGTGGTGGTTGCCGATAAAAATGAGATCGATTTCGCTGACTTTACAGGCTCCTTACAAAAAGCCACTGCGACTACGAAGTCGGTTGATGCGATTGGTGATAATGACATGATATTGGACATCGCTCCAGAAAGCGCCAAGCAACTGGCTGATGCTATTACCAATGCAAAGACTATTTTGTGGAATGGGCCAGTGGGTGTTTTTGAAGTGGATGCTTTCGGTCAAGGCACTCAAATCGTGGCAAATGCGGTCAAAAACAGTCAAGGTTTTTCGATTGCTGGTGGTGGCGATACTTTAGCAGCGATCGATAAATATCAAGTTGCAGATGGCGTGAGCTACATGTCAACAGGTGGCGGTGCATTTTTAGAGTTTGTAGAAGGCAAAGTGCTGCCAGCTGTTGCCGCACTGCAAATAGAAGCGCGATAATTTAACCAACTTTCAGCAGTTCAGTAACATTAGGCGTACAACGTATCGCAATCATCTAAGGTAGGCTATAAAAATAATATGGTGACTGGCTCTCTTACTTTATTAATTTGACAGCTATGAGTGCAATTGGTCATCAATTATTATCAAGTAGTAATTATTTGTTTTTATACTGAAAATTATTATTGCATGTCTTATTTACTGCCTATAGAATAGCGCAACCATGTATTTTGACATGCTTTATTTACGAGAGGTTTATTATGTTAAAACGTCATTTGTTACTTGCTAGCGTACTTGCTGGTACTTTTGCAATCACTGCATGTAGCCAAGAAACACAAGATAAAACTGAAGCTGCTGCTGATTCTGCTGCTGAAGACACTGCTGCTAACGCTGACGCTGCTGCTGCTGAAACAGAAGCTGCTGCTGCTGAAGCTGAAGTTGCCGCACAAAACGCTGGTACCGAAGTTGCTGAAGGCGCTGACACTGCTGGTGTTGCCGCTACAAATGCACTAGAAAACACGGGTGAAGCGGTTGTGGTCGGCGCAAATGAAGCCGTTGCCAATACTGCTGAAGTGGTTGCCGATGGCGCATCTGCTGTTGAAGATAAAGCCAGTGAAAACGCAGTAGAAGCAGAGCAACAGTACTAATAATCGTACTGAGCAAGTCAGTTATTGATTTGGTGACGTGCTATCGATTGATAGGACGAGGCACTGAATGAGTAGCGAGCATTGATAGTTGCCTTAATTGATAGTTGCTTTATAAGCCCTCAAAATACTAGAAAAGCCTTGGTGATTACCAAGGCTTTTTGCGTTGTGTGTCAGTGTTATAGTTGATAATAATCAAACTCACGTGAAGAGACGTGTAGACTGACAAATAGTCGGGCAACTGCTACGAAGACGGAACAATTTTTGCTATAATCACCGCGTAGCATTCACACCCAAAATGTTTTAGGCTTTATATTACTTTCTATACCGTTAATATGGTCTTCTGCACATTGGGATGATCGTTATGAAGCTTTTTTAAATACTATTCAAAATCTAATCAGAGAGCGTCTTATGGCCCTAATATCCTTACGTCAACTTCTAGATCATGCCGCTGAACACAGCTATGGTGTTCCTGCTTATAACGTCAATAATTTAGAGCAAATGCGTGCAATCATGATGGCTGCGGATGCTTGTGACTCACCTGTCATCGTACAAGCCAGCGCAGGCGCACGTAATTATGCAGGGTCAGCGTTTTTGCGTCACTTAATCATTGCTGCTATCGAAGAGTGGCCACATATTCCTGTAGTAATGCATCAAGATCATGGTATGTCACCAGCGATTTGCCAACGTTCAATTCAGCTTGGTTTTTCATCAGTGATGATGGACGGCTCGCTTGGCGAAGATGGCAAAACGCCAATGGACTACGATTACAATGCCAGTGTCACTCGCGAAGTGGTCAAAATGGCACATGCTTGCGGTGTTTCTGTAGAAGGCGAAATCGGTTGTTTAGGTAGTCTTGAGACTGGTATGGCAGGCGAAGAAGATGGCTCTGGCGCTGAAGGCGTATTGGATCATGAGCAACTATTGACCAGTGCTGACGAAGCCGAACAATTTGTAAAAGACACCAATGTCGACGCGCTAGCCATTGCTATCGGTACTAGCCACGGTGCGTATAAATTCACGCGTCCACCTACAGGTGACATCTTATCTATTGAGCGCGTAAAAGAGATTCATGCTCGTATTCCTAACACGCATTTGGTGATGCATGGTTCTTCGTCAGTGCCACAAGAGTGGCTAAAAATCATCAATGAAAATGGTGGTGATATCGGCGAAACTTATGGCGTGCCAGTTGAGCAGATCGTCGAAGCGATCAAGCACGGAGTACGTAAAGTCAATATCGATACCGATTTACGCTTGGCCTCAACAGGTGCTATCCGTAAATTTCTTGCAGAAAACCCGAGCGAATTTGATCCACGTAAATACTTTAAAGCGTCTATGGTCGCAATGTCAGACATCTGCATCAATCGTTTTGAAGCTTTTGGCTCTGCAGGTCAAGCGCATAAAATTCGTCCAACCAGCCTCGAAGGTATGGTGAGTTTTTACCAGTAAGATTTGTCTGGTGAAAAGAGTCGCGGACAACAAAGTGGCAGCTGATGTTGTTTATATAATAGCCCATATAAGAGGTAGTAAGTGATGATTGGATTGATTACCGGACAAGTGCAATACTTAATGGCACCAACCGCCTGTATCATGACGACCTCTGGTGTGGGTTATGATATTGAGCTGCCATTGCCTTCATTTTGTCAGCTACATCTCAATGAGCAGGCAAGCATTTGGACGCATTTCCATGTGCGTGAAGATGCGCAGTTGCTCTATGGTTTTATTGACCGTAAAGAGCGTGATGTCTTTCGTCAGTTGATTAAAATCAACGGTGTTGGTGCAAAAATGGCACTAGCGATGCTGTCTGCAATGTCAGCGGCTGAGCTAAAAATGCACGTCGAGCAAGACTCTGAAACCGCATTAACTCGTATCCCAGGTATTGGTAAAAAGACTGCGCAACGGTTATTAATTGAGCTAAAAGATAAGCTAAAAAATATCGAAGTGGATAATAGTAATTTAGAGTTTGCTATGCAGCCAGCTGAGATTTCTGCCGAAGACAATATCATCGCCGAAGTAGAAGGCGCTCTGATTAGTTTGGGTTATAAAGAAAAAGAAGCTCAGCAAGCCATCAAAGCTGCCAAAAGTAACGGTGACATTTTTGCAGATACGCAAGGATTGTTAAAAGCCACATTACAGCAGCTGTCAACGTTTAAGTAGTTTTTACTCCTACTGCTATTAATGGTTACATCAGTCAGTATCAAACAAATAAGCGACATTCATTGTCGCTTATTTTCGTTTTGGTATATAACTGTTGATGTTTTGCATGACTTATAGATGGCATTTGGTTATGCTATTTATTACCTAATTTTTTAATATAATGATAAAAACTATGATGCAAGATCGTTTGATTAATCCGCTAGAAGGCGCAGGGGATGCGCCTGATTCCAATATTCGACCAGCACTGTTGGCTGAATATATCGGTCAGCCGGTGGTGCGTGAGCAGATGGAAGTATTTATTGGCGCGGCACGCGGTCGTGGCGAGCCATTGGATCATACGCTCATTTTTGGTCCACCAGGGTTGGGTAAAACAACGCTTGCCAATATCATTGCTCGTGAAATGGGCGGTAACTTACGCTCGACCTCAGGGCCTGTCCTCGAGCGTCCAGGTGATTTGGCGGCCATGCTGACCAATTTGGAGGAGGGTGACGTACTATTTATTGATGAGATTCACCGTTTGAGTTCGGTCATTGAAGAAATACTTTACCCCGCTATGGAAGATTTTCAGCTAGATATTATGATCGGTGAAGGGCCAGCTGCACGTTCTATCAAGCTTGATTTACCACCGTTTACCTTGGTCGCGGCAACCACCAGAGCAGGATTATTGACCTCACCATTACGTGATCGCTTTGGCATTGTACAGCGGCTAGAGTTTTATAATATCGCCGATCTGACCACGATTGTTAGCCGTGCCGCCCGCTTGATGCGTGTGCCTATGAGTGAGGATGGTGCGGTGGAGATTGCGCGCCGTGCCCGAGGCACACCAAGGATTGCCAATCGGTTACTACGCCGTGTGCGCGATTATGCGGAGGTCAGGGGAGATGGCAGTATCAATGGTGCGATTGCGGGTAGTGCGCTAGATATGCTAGCCGTTGACAGACGTGGTCTCGATCATTTAGACAGACGGTATATCGAAATATTGCATGAGCGTTTTGATGGGGGGCCTGCAGGGGTTGAGGCGGTAGCAGCTGCTATGGCAGAGGATCGCGGTACACTTGAGGACGTGATTGAGCCTTATTTGATTCAACAAGGCTATGTGTTGCGTACCGCACGTGGTCGTGTATTGACTCAAATGGCGATTGACCAGATGTTATAGCAATCAGTATTTAGCATAAAAAATGCGCCTACTTCTCATTAAAAGCAGGCGCATTTTTTTGTTTGAGTATCGAGTTACGAGGCTTTTTCTGAACTAAGTAAATAAAAGATAAAGTTGGTCTCTAAGCTAAAATTCGCCAAACAACTACCAAGACAGCCAGTATATAAAATATAGGTGATAGCCAACCGACGACTTGCGTTGCGATGGCAATGAAAATAGCAAAGCCTGCAAGTGCTAGCCAATCACGGCGGCGATCGTTAAGCATGTCCGCGCGAATTTGCTGTATTTCACGTAGTTGGCTGTCTTGACGTGAGCCTTGTGAGGCAAGACTTTGTAAGCCTTGATCTAGTAATTTTGGAATATCAGTTGTAGACAACAACATCTCAGGTAATTGCTGGCGTAGTTGCTGTAGATTACGCATCGGATCTAGCTGTTCTTTGATCCAGCTGCTTAGAATGGGCTTGGCAAGTGACCAAATATCAAGGTCAGGATACAAGTCGCGACCGAGGCCTTCAACGTGTACTAATGTTTTTAGCAATAGCATCAGCTGTGGCGGGATACTCATATGATGGCGACGTGCGATATCCAAAATCTGCATCAATACGCCAGCAAAGTCGATGTCATTAATGGATTTTTGTAGCATAGGGCCGACGGTACGTTTCATATCACGCATCAACGCATGCTTGTCTGCATTTGGTGGTATCCAACCAGCTCGGCTGACGATATCAACCATTGCAGTAAAGTTGTTATTCATAACTGCCAATAACATCCTCGCGACAATGAGCTGATCGTCTTTTGATAAGGTGCCCATGATGGCGCAATCAAGTCCGATATAACGTGGCTCATGACCCAAGTCGACCGCTGCCATACCTGCATGTAGTGTTTGCACAGGCGGGGTCTCTACGAATACATTGCCTGGATGCATATCAGCATGAAAGAAATTATCACGAAAGACTTGGGTGAAAAATATCGTTAGACCTTTTTTTGCCAGCGCCGCACGGTCATAGCCAAGCTGATCGAACATCTCAACTTGCGAGATAGGGACGCCTTGAATACGCTCCATCACCATCACATTTTTGGCAGCATCATAGACTTCAGGCACATACATTAATGCTGAACCCAAGAAGTTATTGCGCATTTGGGTGGTATTATCTGCCTCTAACGTCAAGTCTAGCTCGTTAAGCATGACTTGACGATAATCCTCAACAATATCGATGATATGTACGGCACGCGCCGCTTCAATACGAGCGGATGCCCAGCTTGCCAATTCACGTAGTAGCTCAAAGTCAGAAATAATCGTGGTGCGGATATCGGGACGAACCACCTTTATGACGACTTCACGACCATCATGGAGGGCGGCAGTGTGTACTTGGGCAATAGAAGCAGCCGCTAGCGGTTTGACATCAAAGCGTGCGAACAATGTGCCAATAGACTGCCCAAGACCATGCCTAGGGTCTTGGATTTGGGTAATGGCCACATCAGAGTTAAATGGTTTAACCTTGTCTTGTAGCTGAACCAGTTGAGCAATAATCTTAGGCGGTACCAAATCACGACGTGTTGACAGTAGTTGGCCTAACTTTAAAAACAGCGTACCCATATCCTCAAGCGCGTATTTAATCGCGTTTGGCTGATGTTTTTTACCCCAAGCGGCTGGATGCAAGCGAATTAAACGTGCTAAAGGTTGCAGCTGTGGCGCCTCTTCAATAGAAAAATGCGTATCAATGCGATATATTGCGGCGATACGCCAAAGCTCAAGTAAACGGGCGCGATGGGATAATAGCATGAGGTATAGGTACTCTAGAGAAAGTCAAAAATAAGGTAGGCGCTGTGCTTATCTATAGATAATGTGATCAATAACCCGTTTAACTAATAATGTTTGCTTATTATTAATTAAACGGGTTATTGATGGAACGAGTTATTGATAAAACGTGCCTGCTCCTCTTTGATAGCAGCAAGTTTGGCCTCTTCACGTTCGACATCTGCACGCAGCTTTAGCAGTTGTTGCTTAAGATCATTTACTTCTTCCAGCTCAACGGGGTCAGGGACACTGTTGCCCGCCACATCATTGGCCCAGTCGCTGACATCATTAAAAGCACGTTTGGCACTATGACGCCAACTGCCTTTCAGCTGTGATATGAGCAGATGCAACTGACTCGCCATCGGTTTTCCGATGAAGGGTTCTAACTGGCCAGCGACATCTGGGTCAAAACCTGCCACCAACTGTTTCAGTTGCATCAGCACTTTATAATCACCAGCGATAGGCAAGTTACCTTCAGTGCCTCGCATTAGATTGAGCAGCTGGGCTGGGTTGTCTACGGTAATGACACAATCGGGTCGACTGTGACCGATACGTGCGCGCTCCATACTCGCTTTTTGGCGTTCACTCATGCGGCCACTTGGCTCAAACACACTGTCAGTCGTGACGGGCTCAAAACGCAAACGTTCATGGGTGAATAACACATCCAAATCAATCTCAGGCGACTTCATATTCAGCCGTAACACTTTGCCAGCCAATGGTGCTAGACCTGATTTGGTGATTTCATCGCTAGCAATGGCAAGGTTAATCAGCTTTTCGGCACCAGCCAAAAGTAACACAGTCAGCATAAGGCTCTCGCATATTTAATTGAGCGCCTTTAGAAAAGCGCATGGTTTGTCAGGGTCAATGGTTACGACTATTGGGTGTTAGTATTTTTCTTTTATCATTATGCTTTAAAGCCACGATGCACGGCGACGATACCAGCGGTAAGGTTGTGATAATCACAATTTTCAAAGCCCGCTTGTTGCATCATCTGCTTCAGCGTTTGCTGATCAGGATGCATACGAATCGATTCAGCCAAATATTGGTAACTTTCAGCATCATTAGCAATCAGCTTACCCATAATAGGTAAGGCGGTAAATGAATATAAATCATATGCTTTGGATAATGGCTCAAACACGGGTTTTGAGAATTCCAAAATCAATAAGCGACCACCTGGTTTCAGCACGCGATACATAGATTTTAGAGCAGCATCTTTGTCAGTCACATTACGCAGACCAAAGCTAATGGTAAGCAAATCAAAGCTATTATCATCAAATGGTGCTAATGTTTCCGCATTGGCAAGTACAAAATCGACATTATTGCAGCCAGCATTAATCAAGCGCTCACGACCAACTTCTAACATTGCCGCATTGATATCAGATAACACGACTTTACCGTTGCGACCGACTTCACGGCTAAAGACTTTGGCCAAGTCACCCGTACCGCCAGCGATATCAAGCACATGCTGACCCGCACGTACGCCTGATAAGCTAATCGCATAACGCTTCCATAAGCGATGAATACCAAAGGACATCAAGTCATTCATAATGTCGTATTTTTTGGCGACTGAGGTAAAAACGTCGGCAACACGTGCTTGTTTTTCTGCTTTATTGACTGTTTTATAACCGAAATGCGTTTGCTCATTACCGTCAGTGTCGAGTGTGTGCGGGTTATTAATGTCATCACGCTGGTTAAAAAGCGTTTGCTTGGCGGTCTGCTCTTGTGCAGCGGCGCTATTGTTTGTAGGGTTGTTTGACATAGTGGTTTGTTGGCCTTGTGGCGTTCCAGTTGGCAAGTCTTGGACTTGCGTAAAATCATTACTTTTTTTGACGTTAGCATCACTACCAGTATCAGTCATCGCATTAGGCACAGGACTTTGACGCGCTTTTACTTGTGCAGTGATATTTTGACTGTGAGTGATACTGTCTCTGACCAATTTATCTTGTAAATGACCATTAGTCGTGGTGTTGAGCGCTGGCTTTTGGTCAGAGTGAGCAGTGTTATTATTGGTAATATCGGTCATTGCATTATCCTATTGTTCACTTTTATGATTATTTATTTGAGATATTTTTTGAGTATATATTGTGTTCGTTAACGAGTTTTGGCCAGTTAACTCAGTCTCTCATCAATCCTATGATACATCAAATGACAAGGGCTTACTGCCATTATCCGTGTCATGAACTTCGTCAATAATCTCAAGCTCACGTTCACAAAACGGCTCGATAAAATTGCTCACACTTTTGAGGGGTTTCATGGCCTTAAAACCAGTATCGATGAAGTCGTACAGTGGTTGAAAGTTATAGCGATAGGCGGTGCCTTTTGCTAGGGCAAACGCTTTTTTGAGCATAAATGAGTTCAGATGTTTGTCAGTGCGGTAGCAAACGTCTTTAAGAGTACCAATCTGGACACGGCGTTCATCCTCTTCATCGACAGTACGATAGGCGGCTAGCATATTGTCTTCGGTGACTGGTAAGTCTTGGGCAAGTAGCCATTGGGCCAAATGCAAGTCTAGCTCAATCGCTAAAATGGCTGCTTGAATGCCCATGCTGCCAGCTTCTAAAGCGGACTCTTTAGCAAGACGCTCAAGCTTTTTTGCTTTTGGCAAAATGCGTTCTAACTGTTCGGCCAATAACTTGAACTCATCGCCACCATATAACTGTGTCAGAAAATAGTCTGCCATCAGCTGATTTTTTGGCTGTTCAAACAGCTCACTATGCGTACGTTGGAGTCGCGCTTGTTGCCATGCTTGCACTTCGTTGAGTTTGGTATTCAATTCGGCATCTTGATGATGTGGCAGCGCCCAAAAATTTGTTAGGTGCTGTTGTAAGTCGGTTAAAGCAGACATGGCGTAAAATCCTATATAAAAATAAAGATCATGATTAAGTTGAGAATAAAATGGTCAAAGTTATGCCGTTTTTGGTGCTTATTATAATTTTAAGACTCTTTTAAAACATGCTTTAAAGATTGTGTTCACCTTAAAAGAAAATAAAGCAGAATACAAATGTCAAACTGTTACACAGCAGCGTTATTTACTGAATTGGTCGAATGCTATGATTAAGCTGACACGCTTTCAATCATAGGACGATACCAGTTATGAGCAAAAATAATAATACGACTGAACTTACAGCACCACAAGCGGTCAGTGCGCAATTTAGTGAGCAAGTGATCGAGGAGCGCTTAACGCCCAATCCACTGAGTCAGTTTTCGATGGATAAAGATGACCTTAGATTGGCACTGGTTACTGCCCAATATGCTCTGCGCGCGACACGGCAACAAACGCCGCCACCTGCCAATCAGCCAACTGGGCTGTTGGTACTGGTTAATGGTATGGAGCAGGCGGGCAAGGGGACTGCTGTCAAACAGTTGCGCCAGTGGGTAGATCCTCGGCTGCTTAAGGTGGAGGCAACTATTGGTTATAGTCCCTTAGCGTATCAGCCGATGTGGCAAGCACACACTAAAGCGCTGCCACGTCATGGTGACGTGATGGTTTATTTTGGCAACTGGTATGCTGATTTGCTTTACAACGTCATGCGTATGGCAGCAGACAACAAAAACGATGATAAGTCGTCAAAAGATAGTCAATCACAAGACAAAAAATCCGATAACGATAAAGTGCTACCGATTGCGAAATGGCAAGCGTATCTACAGCAGCAACTTATTAAACTGCAAGCATTTGAGCAAGACCTCGTTGCCAATCAAACCAGACTACTAAAATGCTGGTTTCATGTTGATATCGAAACGTTGCAAGAGCGATTAAATGACGATGAAGCCGATCCGCAGTTTTTGTATCAAATTGATTGGAATAGTGCAGAGATTGTCGCGCAGTTTAACGAAGTAGCCGTGACATTGTTACGGCAACAGGACGACTGGATCATCATCGATGGTGAGGATAAATCACAAGCTGCCGATCATTTTTGCCATGAAGTATTGCATGCGATGCAAACGGCACTTGTAAGTAGTCGAACAGACAGTAACGGAACAACAAAAAATCAGTCTGAGTCCAAGACGCAAAAACCTGCGTCAAAAGTTGATCAGGAACCGTTTGAACCTGTAAAAATACCCAAGTTATTAACCGATATCGACGACTCAGACGTCAGTAAATCTGACTATCAAGAGGCATTGGCAGAAAGACAAGCTCGTCTTGCCGAATTGCTACGTGCGCGCAAAGGTCGTCATATTGTTTTTGCTTTTGAAGGAATGGACGCTGCTGGCAAAGGCGGGGCTATCAAAAGACTGGTGGCAGCGCTCGATCCGCGTGAATACCAAATTTATAATATTGGTGCGCCGATGCTATACGAGTCGCAGCATCCTTATCTCTGGCGTTTTTGGACAAGGCTGCCTGACGAGCAAACAAATCGTATTAGCCGTATTGCCATCTTTGATCGTACTTGGTATGGGCGCGTGTTGGTTGAGCGTATTGAGCAGTTTGCGACTGATGCTGCATGGCAACGTGCTTATGATGAAATCAACCGCTTCGAGGCGGATTTGAGCGCAGCAGGGACGTTGGTTATTAAATACTGGCTGGCGATTGATAAGAAAGAACAGCTTAAGCGCTTTGAAGCGCGAGAAGAAACACCTCACAAGCAGTTTAAGCTCACTGATGACGATTGGCGTAACCGTGATAAATGGTCAGATTATGTACAATCCGCCGCTGATATGCTGGCACGTACTGATACTGAATACGCACCATGGTGTGTCATAGCCACCAATGAGAAGCGTCAGGCGCGTTTGGATGTTTTAGACCATGCTATCAAACAGTTGTCAGTAGCATCTAAAAGCCAGTAGCTCTTTATTAAAATTGAGGGTTAATGGCGGTTTATATTGTTAGCCGTCTTTTCCAAGTGAAGTTTAGTGAAACATACTAGATCTCATCTGTCACTGATAAAGAGTGACATTGAAAGTACACAGTCACAGTTACAAATCTTGCAATATCATTATGCATTATGTGATTATATTTAATATAATAGGGGCATAATTGTCTTTGTTATGTCATATATTGCCCCAATAAGTGTGTATTGTATGATTTGTATAGATATTTAAAAGATATTGTTGCCGTATCAGATATCGGTAAAAACAGTAACATCGCCACAAATATAAGCCGCAAGATGCTGTAATCAGATGATTTAGCAATACCACTTGCGGCTTTGTGACATGTGGAGTGATGGGTTTTTGATAATGTATTGATAATTTGAATCAAACGTCAAACAGCAACAATCGATTCTAAGATACGGCAGCAAAACAAACGTAAAGAGTTCATTGTTTAGAGAGCACGTTGCGCCTTTATATAATGCTATTTTAGTGCGGGATATTAAAACCTGCCTGTATAGCTGCGCAATATTACTAATCGCATATAATTCCAATCAGCTTACGCAGGACGCATCAACGTATGGGTATTAGCAACAGTTCTACAGAGTCAGCTAAATCAGTTGGCTCCATGAGAATAAATCTATTTTTTGCCATTTTATTGGTTGCGATGACCAGCTACTTTTTGTGGTGGGGTCTAGATTACACGATGCGTCAGCAAACGACGCTATTTATTGTGGCGACCGCTTTTGGTGTCTTTATGGCATTCAATATCGGTGGTAACGATGTCGCCAACTCCTTTGGTACTTCAGTAGGTGCAGGGACGTTAACTATCCCGCAAGCATTGGGTATCGCAGCGATATTTGAAGTGTCAGGCGCTGTGCTGGCAGGTGGTGAAGTAACCGATACTATCCGAAGCGGCATTGTCGATCTAGATGGCCTCGCAGTCGAACCCAACCAGTTTATTTATGTCATGCTTTCAGCACTCATTGCTGCTGCCTTTTGGCTGTTATTTGCCACCAAAAAAGGCTTACCTGTTTCGACCACACATGCGATTATTGGCGGCGTGGTTGGTAGCTCCATCGTATTAGGTATCACGTTAGGTGGTACCGAAATGGCATTATCAACCGTGAATTGGGGCAAGATTGGTACTATCGCCATCTCCTGGGTGCTATCACCGCTACTAGGCGGTGTTTTGTCTTATTTATTATATGGACAAATTAAGAAAAATATCATCGAGTATAATGATAAAACAGAGGCGCATATTGGCGAGTTAAAAGCTGATAAAAAAACCTTAAAACAAAACCACAAAGAATTTTTGGACGGTCTAACAGAATCAGAACAGCTGGCTTATACCTCAGCGATGTTACGTGACCAAGAAATTTACAAAGATGATGATTGCGTCGTTGAAGATTTAGAGACCGATTATTACAAACAGCTTTACGAGATTGAAAACGAGCGCAGTAACCTCGATACCCTAAAGGCATTGAAGCAATGGGTACCTATAATTGCGGCTATGGGCGGTGCAGTCATGGCCTCTCTGGTTGTCTTTAAAGGTCTAAAGAACGTCAATAATGGTATGACGACGCTGCAAGGCTTTTTGATCATGGGGATGATCTCAGCGCTAGTATGGCTTGCGACCTATATTTATACCAAGAGTATCCGTGGTAAGCATAAAGAAGATCTGACCAAAGCCACATTTATTATGTTCAGCTGGATGCAGGTATTTACTGCCTCTGCATTTGCCTTTAGCCATGGTTCAAACGATATTGCCAATGCAGTTGGTCCTTTTGCGGCGATTATGGATGTCATCCGTACCAATAGCATCTCTACCGAAGCGGCTGTACCCCCTGCTGTGATGCTGACCTTTGGTGTTGCTCTTATCGTTGGTCTTTGGTTTATTGGTAAAGAAGTGATTCAGACCGTCGGTACCAATCTAGCGAAGATGCATCCAGCTTCTGGATTTTCAGCTGAATTGGCTGCTGCTGCCGTTGTGATGGGCGCATCGACGATGGGTCTGCCAGTCTCCAGTACACATACCTTGGTCGGTGCAGTACTTGGCATTGGTATCGTCAATAGAGACACTAACTGGAAGCTTATGAAACCAATTGGTTTGGCATGGGTGATTACCCTTCCGGCTGCAGCTTCAATGTCTGCTATTAGTTATCTCATATTGATAAATATCTTTTAAGAGTAATGCTATAGAGCCCATTAATAAGGCTTGAATTAGAACCAAAAAATGCTTATCAGCGTGATGCTGATAAGCATTTTTTTATGTTGAATGCAGATTTATTCAGTGCCAAACTGCTGGCGTTTTTTGGCAAAAAAGCGGTCCAAGCGATCCATCGCATTTTCTAAATCAAGCAAGTTTGGCAAGAACACCAAGCGAAAATGATCTGGTTTGTCCCAGTTGAATCCTGTGCCTTGAACCATCAATACGTTTTCTTCAACGAGTAAGTCCATCATAAAATCCATATCATCTTCGATAGGGTAAACTTCAGGATCCATCTTTGGAAAACAATAAAACGCGCCTTGGGGCATGGTACAAGAAATACCTTTAATCGCATTAAGACGTAAGACGGCCATGTCGCGCTGCTTATATAGACGACCGGTCTTAGAGGTTAAGTCTTTCATACTTTGGTGACCGCCCATGGCTGTCTGAATCGCATACTGTCCTTGGACGTTAGAGCAAAGGCGCATGGATGCGAGCATATCCAAGCCTTCGATAAAGTCCGCTGCATGTTGCTTGCGACCAGATACCATCATCCAACCTGAGCGAAACCCTGCAATACGATGCGACTTCGATAAGCCATTGTAAGAGAGTACCAGCACCTCGTCAGTTAAAGTGCTCATCGGGGTATGCACATTATCATCATAGAGAATGCGATCGTAAATCTCATCGGCCATGATGATTAGGTCATGCTCCTTAGCGACTTCAATGATTTGCTTCAGTAGTTCATCACTATAAAGCGAGCCTGTCGGATTATTGGGGTTAATAACCACAATGCCTTTGGTTTTGCTGGTGATTTTAGATTTGATGTCCTCGATATCAGGGTGCCAGTTGTCTTCTTCATTGCAGCGATAGTGTACAGCAGTGCCACCAGCGAGGTTAGCTGCTGCCGTCCAAAGTGGATAGTCTGGCATAGGAATGAGCACTTCATCGCCATCGTTCATCAACGCCTGCATGGTCATGACAATCAGCTCAGAGACCCCATTGCCCAGATATACGTCACGGACATCAACTGCCGAGAGCAGACCTTTAGATTGGTAATACTGCAAAATGGCCTTGCGTGCCGAAAAAATCCCTTGCGAGTCCGAATACCCCGTGGCTTCAGATAAATTCATCGCGACGTCGCGTAAAATCTCATGAGGGGCTTCTAGGCCAAACGGCGCTGGATTGCCCACATTCAACTTCAATATACGTTTGCCTTCTGCTTCCATTTTATTGGCAGTCTGTAATAAGGGACCACGAATGTCATAGCAAACGTTTTGTAATTTATCGGATTTTTTTATCGGATTCATAGCATGACCATTTGTCAGGGTGTTTGGTGAGTTTTTATTAGTATCAATGAAAGCAGTTGATGGCGTCTTGGTCTGATTTCTTTGTGTTTTCTGTGGTGTTATTGCGTCTTGCATTTTTTCATCTTGAGGTGGGCTATTACTGTTAGGCGATGTCTCATCAGAGTTTTCATTTTGAAGCTCACCACGTAACAGATACCCTTCGCTACAGCCCAAAATACGTGCGAGGGTAGGGAGCTTGGATGAGACGATACCGTTGGTACCACGCTCCCAGTTCGAGATAGCACCGCGACTCACCTTGGCACCAGCAGCGGTCATCGCTTGTGCTAGCTGCTCAGCGGTGAACCCTTTCTTACGGCGTAATTGTACCAATCGTGCTGCTTGGGTGCTGTTGTCATCCGACATGGTTGTTTAGGCCTTTATTAACTGATAGTTTTCTAATAAGTAGATGAATTGAGGATTTTAATTAGACACCAATGCAAGATATTATTGCATTGTTAATCTTAATGCAAGAGGTTTTCAAATCACTTACACTTATAAATGCAAGTTTTACTTGCATTTCTCCTTTTATGTATGACGCTCCCGACGATGACAGTCAACTAAATACATGTTTACCTATCAAAATTACATCTTTACTCACTCTAGTTTTAAAGTAATTTGATATATTTTAAATCAGATAAAATTCTATTTAACGACATACTTATTCCAAAATACAGGCATTGCGACTCTAATATTCATCTTGAATAGTGAGTCGATAAGCAACAGATAGGGCACATCGTTTTCATAATAATATGGCGATAAAATAGTGACAGAGATAACAGATACTCTAATAAGGACAAATCATGCAAGACAATCAATTAAGTAAAGAAGAAATCAGCCAATTGACTGAAGCTGACTGGAAAGAGCGTTTGAGTGCTGACGAATATCATGTACTGCGTGAGAAAGGCACAGAGCGTCCATTTACTGGTGTTTATAATGATGCGACTGATGACGGTGTTTACCGTTGTAAAGGCTGCGGTGCCAGCTTATTTGATTCAACCAATAAGTTTGATGCAAGCTGTGGTTGGCCAAGTTTTGATCAAGGCATCGATAATAGCGCGATCGAAGAACACGTCGATAATTCGCTAGGTATGACTCGTACAGAAGTAACTTGTAGCAACTGCAGCGCACATTTGGGTCATGTATTCCCTGATGGGCCGAGTGAGACGACAGGCATGCGCTATTGCATCAACTCAGTATCTATCGATTTAGATAAGTCTGAGAAGTAAGTATTTAGATAGTAGCAGTAATAGTAATGTGGAAGGGAAGTACAGAGTGCTTCCTTTTCAATAACATTTGCCGCTTATATGACTGATAAAGTAAAAGTGTCAAATGAATACCCAAAACAACAAAAACCTCAATTTAAGGATAAATAATGAGTACTATTTATGATTTTACGGCTGAGCGTATGGATGGTAGCCCGCAAGCGTTTTCTGACTATCAAGACAAGGTATTGTTAATCGTTAATACCGCGAGTAAATGTGGCTTTACGCCCCAATTTGAAGGGCTGGAGGCGCTATATGAGCAATACAAAGATCAAGGATTGGTCGTCGTTGGCTTTCCTTGTAATCAATTCGGTAGCCAAGATCCAGGCAGCAATGACGAAATTGGCGCGTTTTGTCAAAAGAATTATGGCGTCAGCTTTCCGATGATGGCAAAAATTGATGTCAACGGAGCAGAGGCTCATCCCATTTATGCATGGCTCAAAGAGCAAAAGGGCGGATTGCTTACCGATGGTATTAAATGGAATTTCACCAAATTTTTAATCGATAGTAAGGGTCAAGTGATTGATCGTTATGCACCAACGACCAAGCCTGACGCGATAAAAAGCGATATCGAGCAAGCACTAGCTAATAAATAAGTATCAAGTCTGAAAATATTGAACATTTATAAAAATATAAAATCAACAAAAACATATGCTTGTCATAATAGTGAATAAAATATTGAGAAAAGTGGTAAATACTGTTTGACACGCACATGTAAATCTATATAATACACACCCACAGCAGCAGAGCTTAGTGACAAACTAAAGAGCTCGGTTGATGTTGAATAAATTGCATAGCAATTGTTCGATGGGTGATTAGCTCAGTTGGTAGAGCGTCTGCCTTACACGCAGAATGTCGGCGGTTCGAATCCGTCATCACCCACCACTTATTTAGCGAAGTGGGCCTCTTCATAAAGGTAAAGTGCTAAAGAGACCTAAGCAGCGGTAGTTCAGTTGGTTAGAATGCCGGCCTGTCACGCCGGAGGTCGCGGGTTCGAGTCCCGTCCGCTGCGCCATATTTAAAACGAATTTAAACTTTCGAGTTTAAGCAAGTTTCGCCTCAAGTATTAGTTTACTTGAGGTTTTTTTGTGTCTAAATTTTAGCTCAAGCTCTTTAATAATATGGTCTTGTCACTTTCTCTTTATCGCTCCAGTAGCGATAGCTAGCTCTTTATTAATGAACCAGATATGAATCTGCATGCAGGTATAGTCAGAGCACTTTTAAACCGCTACGGTGTTACCCGTCCTAGATGTACTCAGTATACTATCTGCGGTCGGTCACCTTGTAGCGATTCTAACATTCCTTGACTATAGTTTTCGTTTCAAAATCGCTGACTATTTGCTCGGTGACCAAACAATGACCTTTTCATCGATGGCATCCTCGCTTGGCAAAATCAGCTTCTCAATAGCATCTATCTCATTGTCTATTTGGACTGTATTGTCACTAAAGTGCGAGAAGACAAGCAAATCATCAACAACGTTGCGCGTATCAAAACGAACCGCACTGGTATCGTCAGAGATTCAACACGTTGAGAGAGTACGACAGTAAAAACGCGCAACTACCTGCCTTAAATTGCTAATGTAATTATCCTTCCTAAACCAAGTTACCGTCTTGACGTTTTAGCATCTTAACGTTTTCTTAACGGCGCGCTATTTATGATAATAGATATATAGCGAAAATTTAGCCTAAGCAAATATTGCCACCTTCGCTAAAATAATACTCCTAAATCTTTGATAAATAGGGTATAAGTCATTAGGGCGTGTTATCACCTAACAGAGTTATCTATTTAGCAGTCTTAAAATGGCTAAATTTTTATTAAGTACAAGCATGGATTGCGTCCATCAATAAAAAAGTCAGTAGTATCAATAAGGCTTACAATGCTTACGAAGGAATGTGGCTATGGGCGCTTCAGACAGCGGTCAAAAAAAATCATATCTTTTTGCCTTTTTAGCACTGCCACTACTAATAATAAGTAACATAACGGGCAGTTATGCCGCTAGCTATGTCATCAATCCCGCCAGTACAAATGTAAGCTTCGCTATCGAACGCTTCAAAACCTCGACCACTACTGGCGGCTTTTATGATGTCAAAGGTAATTTGCAATATAATCCAAGCTCACAGACAGGTGATATCTCATTAGTTATTCCTATTAGCTCTTTGAATACGGGCAATAAGGCATTCAACCATACTTTGACAGGTCCTAATTTTTTTGATGTTAAGCGCTTTCCGTTGGCGCGTTTTGACTCTACCAAATGGTACTTTAATCAGAATAAATCGTTCCCTAAGATTCTAAAAGTGGATGGTGATTTAACCCTGCATGGCGAAACCCATCCTATAAGCTTGACAGCGACTAAGTTTGACTGTCATTTGCATCCCGCACTCAAAAAAGATGTTTGCAATGGTAATTTTACGGCTACCGTTGACCGAACCAAATGGAATATCGATAAATATGCATGGTTTGGAATCACTAAAAACCTCAACTTGGAGATTAAAATTGAGGCCATTAAACAGTAGCTATTACCGATGAATAGTTTTATTTTAGTAGAGTCTGTTTTTAGTAGGATTTATTAGTGAAGAGCAGACAGCTTTTGAAAAGTGATCAAGGATGATTGACTGGTATGATAAGGATATTATGAAGCCACTTTCTATGATGATATCAACACTCGCTCTCAGCGTGCTGAGCATAGCCTCTAACGTTGCCATTGCTGACAGCACAGGCATCGCTAATAGCAATCTGACACCATCCAGCTTACCTCCCAGCATAAGCCTGCCTAATGTTAGCCCAATCAATAACAATTTAGCCAATCGCGGGGCTTATATCGCACGTACAGCCGACTGTATGGCCTGTCATCGTGAGGATTATAGTGGGGGTGTTCCTATCGAAACGCCTATCGGTAATATCTATTCAACCAATATCACGCCTTCTACGCAGTATGGTATCGGTAATTATACGGAAGCTGACTTTACCAAAGCGTTACGTAAAGGTCGCGCGCCAAATCATCAACTTTATCCAGCGATGCCGTATCCGTCCTATCATGGAATGACGGACGATGATATTAGCGCTTTATTTGCTTATTTCCAAACAGTTCCTGTCGTCGATAAACCACCTGAAAAAACAACGCAACTGCCTTTTCCTTTAAATATTCGTAGCTTAATGCTCGCGTGGAATGTCATCAATGTGCCGTCTACTAAAAACCGTACTGGTCTGACATCAACGCAGCAGCGCGGTGAATATCTGGTGAATAATTTAGAGCACTGTGGCACTTGTCATACGCCGCGCAACCTCACCCAAGGTCTCGATAAAGATCGTTATCTCTCTGGTGCGCCGCTTGGTAAATGGTTTGCGCCTAATATTACCCCTGATAACGACACTGGTATTGGGCGTTGGAGTGAACGTGATATTGTGACTTATTTGCGTACTGGAAAAATTGATAAACGTGCGTATGCAGGCGGCCCTATGGCAGAAGCAGTAGGACATAGTACCCGTTATCTCACCGATGAAGATTTGAGCGCGATGGCTAACTATCTAAAAGTCATTCCTGCGATCAAGACTGATGATTATCTGCTGCCAATTAATGTTGCACGTCTACCAAATCCCATCAGCTCCTCTATTACTTATGATTTACTAGAGCAAAAGGACTATCTAGCACAGGCAAAAACGAATACTTCTAAGACTAGTAGCAGCGATTCGTCTAAACCCTCAGCTGAATCCTCATCTAAAGCCCTGTATCTTGCTCATTGCGGGGGTTGCCATGGCGTCGATGGTTACGCTCAGCCCGATGCTCGTTATGCCTCTATCGTCGGTCTTAGTAGTATTCGCCGTGCTAAACCTGATGCGTTGATCGGCGTTATCGCTTTTGGGGCAAAAGGTGCGTTCAATACTGCGCCAAAAATGCCAGGTTTTGAGAAAGACTTGAGCCCTGCACAAATCGCTAGTATCACTAATTATGTGCGAGTCAACTTCGGTGGTCTGCCGAGTAGCGAAGTCAGTGCGGTGGATGTTAAACGTGTAATCAAAGAAAAAAGTTAAATCTCACATCCTTAAATTTAAAGAATTGAATCTAAAAATTTGCTTGTTTGATTAGGGTCTGTTGAATATTCAAATATTAGGACTGCTGATCGCTAAAATCTTCCCAAACTAGGCGTAAACCGACGATAATGTCGAGACCTTAGCTAGGTTTACAACAACGTTTGGGGTGATTCTAGCATCAGCCTTTCAGGGCAGGGCTATTTTTTGCCAATACATGGCGAAATTGTCTAACCTAGAATGACTAGGCGTCAAAAATTTCACTGCGTATTGTCTAAAAAATAGCCACTGCCAGTACCACATTTGAATGTTCAACAGACCCTACTATAAAAACGAAGTGTGCCAAGGATAATTAAATGAACGATTTATTGCATTCCCCTACACGGCGACAATTGCTTTCAATGATCGGTAAGACTGCTGGCGCGACTGCCATGTATCAGGCGATGACCACATTAGGGTTTGCATCCGAGTCGAGTTTTAAGCAAGAAATAGATCTCAAGGGTGCTCCTGCTGGCGCGAGCATCGTTATTTTGGGAGCAGGGTTGAGCGGGCTTACAGCAGCTTATGAGTTACGTAAAGCAGGCTATAAAGTCACTGTGCTTGAATACCAAAATCGTGGTGGTGGGCGCAGTTGGACGCTAAATAGTGGCGATAAATATACTGAGCTTGGCGGTGAGGAGGTGACTTGCGACTTTGAAAAAGGCAATTACTTTAATGGTGGACCGTGGCGATTGCCCGTACATCACTATGCGGTATTCCATTATTGCAAAAAATTTAATGTCGCATTGCAGCCCTTTATCCAAACCAATGATCGTGCTTATCTGCATCGTACTAACCATTTCAATGGTGCACCGCAGCGCTTAGGCGAAGTACAAAGCGATATCCGTGGCTACGTGTCAGAGTTACTATCTAAAGCAGTCAATAAAGGTAGCTTAGATGATACGGTCACCAAAGAAGATAAAGAAAAGTTACTAGAAGGTTTGAAAGGTTGGGGCGTTCTTGATAATAGCTATCGCTACGTCAAAAGCCATGAAACCAGCAAACATCGCGGCTATAGTGTCTATCCGGGTGGCGGTCTGATGCCTGACGCTAAACCATCGACACCAATCCCAATGAAAAAATTATTAGACTCAGGGATGTGGTCTGATCTCTATGCTAATTACACCGTTTACGTGCATCAACCAGCAATGTTTCAACCTGTCGGAGGTATGGGCAAAATAGGCGATGCTTTCACACGTGAATGCCGCGATATGATCAAGTTTAATGCCAAAGTCACCAAAATCAATCAAGATGAGACAGGGGTAACTGTTGATTATATCGATAGCACCAATTCTGCAAGCAATAACCCAGAGGGTAGCGTCAAAAGCGTTCGTGCCGATTGGTGTATCTGTACTATTCCGCTGTCAGTATTAACCCAAATTGACATCAATGTCTCAGAACCAATGAAGCAAGCGATGGCAGCCGTCCCTTATGACAGCTCTTATAAAGTTGGTTTGGAGTTCAAACGGCGGTTTTGGGAGGAAGATGAATGGATCTATGGTGGCATCACTTATACGGATTTGCCTATTACCCAAATCTCTTATCCATCGCAGGACTTATTCACCACAGGATCTGGCGTGCTATTAGGCGCGTATGGTTTTGGTGAAAGTTCTTATAAATTCAATTCTTTAACGCCAAAAGAGCGCATCAAGGCGGCATTAGAATACGGCAAGCGTATTCATCCGCAATATCCCAAAGAGTTTCGTTCAGGTACGTCAGTCGCTTGGCATCGTATCCCGTGGTCGCTTGGTTGTTATGGTATTTGGAGTGAATCGAGCCGTGAGCAATACTACGATACGCTTTGCAGCATTGATCATCGGATTGTATTGGCAGGCGAGCATTGCTCACACATTCCGGCTTGGCAAGAAGGGGCCATATTATCGGGGATGGACGCGGCCAAACGCTTACACCAAAAGGCCAAAAAACTTGGCTAGTATGCCTATTTTGGCCAGCATAGTAACGATCGTATAGTAACAGCTATATAGTAACGATTATAAAGGTGATCATAAACATGATAAAACCACGCTCTTTTAACGGTCTTAAACCGTTTATTTCATATAAGACAGTCATATTATTAACGTTGGTAGGCACATTTACCGTGTCAGGCTGTAGTCAATATAGTAATGATAATGCGGTCACTATTGCCAGTCAACAATCCAGCCCTATGATATTTGACGATCAAGCCAGCCGCAATAACGGGGCGTGGGGCGCGGTTTATATGTCCAAAGAAGCGCTGACCAGATCCTCCAAAAATATCGTTGATGTCAATTCGATACCAAAAATGAGCGAAGATGCCGGCTTGCAAAAATGGCTCACCAAATTTGAAGGTAGCTCACAAGGTAAAAGCGGTTTTTTTTCTACTGATGGTAAAAAGCTTTATGAGGATTCTTGTGCAGGTTGCCATATGCAAAAAGGCGAGGGCGCACAAGGAGCAGGCTACTATCCACCGCTAGCGGATAATACTAAGATGGAGTCAAAGTATTATATTATTAGCGTCGTCATGAATGGTCTACGTGGTATGCCTTCTTTTCATAGCATGATGACCGATCAGCAAATAGCTGCCGTCACTCAGTATGTGCATAGCGATTTGAACAACTATACGGACACGGTCACCACTGCTAATGTCACGCAGCTGCGCCATGACTTTCCACCCGGCGCTGATCCCAGTGAATAGCGCATGACTCATTTTCTAACATCCTAAATTTCTCATTGTCATTTAAAGTATTTTTTTAATTCAAGCAGCTTAACGCCTTCTTAACAAGGTACTTGTTACTTTAATGAATTGGGTCTTCACTCATTCTGTTGAGAAGTATTTGTATGTCAATATCTCAAGCGCTTAGTGCTAGCTTTACCAAAGTTCATGATAGAAAATATGCTATTAGCAAACGCTATCATTTTGAGCTGAATGTTAATGTACTTATCGTCATTACTGCACTATATTTAGTCACTACCGCTAATATTAGTTTTTTTGCGCAAGTCCTAAATATCTACCCACTTGATACAAATGCGGGGTTCATTCTTTCACTGGTGGGCTTGTTGTTTGGTTTGCTGTGGCTAATACTTCAGCTGCTTTGTTATCGTTCAACGGCAAAAGCAGTGTTGATTACCATGGTGCTGGTGGCAGCGGTTTGTGGTTATTTTACCGATGCTTACGGCACGATTTTTGATCGTAATATGCTTATCAATAGCTTACAAACCGATCAAGCTGAGGCTATGGATCTAATGGCACCAAGCTTTGCGATTAGAGTGGTATTATTAGGCATCATTCCAGCATTTATTATTAGCAAAATTCGTTTAAAGCGCCTCTCTTGGCAACGCGCAATACTTCAAAAGACCGCAACCTTAGTTGCCTCTATTGCGCTGATTGCGCTTTGCCTGATACCTTTTGGCGATCAGTACGCCAGCTTTTTTCGTCAGCATAAAGAAGTCCGTTATTATAGCAACCCAATCACGCCCATTTATTCTGTCGTAAAACTAGGAACGGATTATATAGCTGAACGGCAACGCCCTGATACGCTGATACTTCATGCAGCAGATGCCAAGCGTAGCGCAGCTGTGAATAGCACTGCAAAACCTAAGCTGATGGTCTTTGTGGTCGGAGAAACCGTGCGTGCTGACCACATTGGCTTGAACGGCTATACACGCAACACTACGCCACTGCTCGCCAAGCAAGCGGATATCTATAGCTTTAAGAATGTAACGGCCTGTGGCACCTCTACCGCTTATTCAGTCCCTTGTATGTTCAGCTATGCAAACCAAAGTGACTACGATGTAGATACCGCTGCCTATAATGAAAATGTGTTGGATACGCTAAGTAAACAAGGCGTCAAGGTCATTTGGCGAGACAATAACTCTAGCTCTAAAGGCGTGGCAGATCGAGTGGTGTTTGAGGATTACAAAACGCCGGATAAGAATCCCAATTGTGATAGCGAATGCCGAGATATTGGCATGTTGGATGGCTTTGATAAAATGGTTAAGTCGGACTCTAGCCAAAAAGACACTTTGGTTATACTGCATCAAATGGGCAATCATGGCCCCGCTTATTACAAACGTTATCCTAAAGCCTTTGAAAAATTTCAGCCAGTTTGTATGACCAATGAGCTGTCCAAATGTGATGCGCAGTCGGTCATCAATGGTTACGACAATGCGATTGGCTATACTGATTATTTCTTAAATAATGTTATTGAAACATTGAAGCCTTATCAACAAGACTATGAGGTGGTGATGGTATATATTAGCGATCATGGAGAAAGTCTGGGTGAGAACAATATCTACTTACATGGACTGCCGTACAGCATTGCGCCGAATGCGCAAAAGCAAGTGCCGTTGATTGTTTGGTCGCCTGCGAGTAACCGTATCAGTAGCGAGAGTCTCACGAGTATGAGCACTCAGCCAGTATCACATGACTTTATCACGCCAACTTTACTAAGCTTTTTTGATATCACCACCGACGAGGTAGCCTCAGCGCCTACTTTTTTTAAGGTCGCCAATTAAACGCTTATTTATGATAGATAAGCGTTTTTAGGCAGTCATATTTAGGCAATCATCTTTAGGTAGTCATAGCCATGTACAAGATACTTATTATTGAAGACAATCCCGATATCGTTGCCAATATCTATGCGTTTTTTGAGCCAAAAGGTTTTGAGCTCGACAACGCTCACAATGGTTATAGTGGTTTGACCTTGGCATCAACCAATCGTTATGACGTTATATTATTGGATGTGATGCTCCCTGGTATGGATGGCACTCAATTGTGTAAGAAGCTCAGAGAAGAGTTGCATGATAAGACGCCGGTATTGATGCTGACGGCTCGCGATACGATCTTGGATAAAGTTGCAGGATTCGATAGTGGTGCTGATGATTATCTGGTCAAACCCTTCTCATTGGTGGAGCTCGAAGCCCGTATCAAAGCGCTCATACGCCGCCATCAAGATGAGCACTTTCGGCATAGTATAGAGGTCGGTAAACTGTCTCTAAATACAGATGAGCACACTATTCAGCGCGAGGGCATCTTTTTAAAACTGACCCCAACTGGGTTCAAGATACTCGCCGCACTGATGAGCGCCGCTCCTAGAGTGGTCAGCAAAACGGAGCTTGAGGAAAAAGTTTGGGGACGAGATATCCCAAGTAGTGATGCTTTGCGCACTCATCTTCATAGCGTAAGGGCACAGGTCGATAAACCATTTGCTCAACCGATGATAATGACCATACCAGGCGTTGGCTATCAGATCGTCGACCCTGATAATTTGTCGTAACTTGTCTCGCAGATCATTTTGTGAGCCATTTAACGGTCAATAACGATAAACTGGTCGGGCGTATTTATATCCCTGATAACCTATACTTATCTTCTGCTACTATCAAGTAAGCCCATGCCATGTTTAATATAGATTCTATAGCCAATAAGTTTCGTGTGTCCTACCTCTTATTTGCCTTGTTACTGTGCGCCACTTTTGTCAGTATTTTTTTGTATGCCGAAATGCGAATAGAGCAGGATTTGGTTAAAGCTCGTCTGTTACAGCAGCTAGAGCTCAGTCAGAAAGAGTATGGTGAGCAGACGATTTATACGGCAGAACCAGGGATTAAAATTTATCGTTATGATAGTGCACCTGAGAATTTAAAAGCCCTAGCGACTGAAACGGTGCAAGAGATTTCTGTCACTGTTGATACGGGCGCAGACAAAACGAACACTGAACTGCATTTCTTTCACTATCACCGCGACCAACAAAATTACATTTTAACCTATCTAGAAAACACCGATATGGTGATGGAAAATTATCCTGTTTTGGCAATCTTTGAGCATTTAGAGGACATATTTGCGGCTGCCTTGAAAGCTGCTGTCATTTTAAGTTTATTGATTGCTATTGTCTTTTCTCAATTGTCTTCCAAGCAAATCATCAAGCCTTTACTGGCTTTAAAGCGGGCAGTGGAAACAGACCATCGTAACTTGACAGAGTTGACCCATTTGCCGTCGGAAGTCGGAGTGTTGGCTCGAGCGATTGATGAAAAAAACCATAAACTGGAGCAGTATCTAAAACGTGAGCAGCTGTTCACAGGTGATGTCAGCCACGAGCTACGCACACCATTGACAATCATTATGGGCGCGTCTGAAGTGTTGGCCTCACAGTTAGAACATGACAGCCGCTTGAGTGAATTTACCAATCGTATCAGCAATACTGCCAAAGAGACCTCTGAAATTATCACGGCTTTACTATTGCTTTCGCGTGCGCCTGAAGAATTGGATGCGCCGCTAACATCCATTAATAGCATTGTAGCCAATGAAATTGAACGTTTAAAGTATTTGCTGCGTTATAAAACAGTGACCTGCACAGTGGTGGCAGAACAAGAATACACTGCCTATGTGCGACCTGAGTTACTTAAGATGGCGTTGGGTAATTTGATCAAAAATGCGTTTCAGTATACGGATGATGGAGAAGTCATTGTCACTATCGATGCTAAAAAAATAACGGTGATGGACACTGGTCTGGGTATTCCTGAAGTTATGATGCCTCTGCTTTATGAAAGATTTGAGCGTCTAAATCACAGTGATACCGATAATCAAATGGATAAAGATCTATCACCTAACTTTCATTCTGTTTATAAAGTAGAAGGTACGGGGCTAGGGCTCAGTATCGTACATCGTATTATGACTCATATGGGCTGGCAGTTAACCCATCACCCCAATGACAGTGGTGGTAGTACGTTTAGTATTTATTATCAATAGCGCTCATCAGTGCGAAGCATTAAAAAATGTCCATAACTTTTTAATGCTTTCTTAACGTTGTCTTAACCTTTGCTATCTTATACTTAAAACTTGCAGCATATCCTACTATTCATGAGTATAAAGGATTCAATATGAGCAAAGTCACACCCTCTCACTTTGACTATAAAAAGCCCGATTTTGAGCCTATTGGCCAACCGGTTCCTATCCCATTACTTGCAATTGATAGTTATGCCAGTGACGCGAAAGGTAAAAAAGGTCTTGCCCGTATCGTCAAAGCCACCAGTTACTCTATAGATGGTTTTAAAGCAGCTTACCAATTTGAGGCGGCCTTTAGACAGGTTTTGTGGCTCAACTTTGCCTTACTCATGGCACTCATCTTCACGCCTTTTGATCTCAGCATAAAAATGCTGCTGATAGTCGCCTCTTTCTTGTCATTGATCGTTGAGTTATTTAATACGGGTATCGAAGCCAGTGTTGACCATGCTTCGACAGAGCAGCATCCACTTGCCAAAATAGCCAAAGATGTCGGTTCTGCTGCACAATTTTTGGCATTATTGCTTTTGACCCTGCTATGGCTGATAGCGCTATCTAGCACTTTCTTGTGAATCCTATCTTTTGGGTGTATCAATGACTGTAAAAACCAATTCCACTGATTGGGTTTGGCTCAAACTCTTGTGCCTAACCCTCATTGCGACACTGACATTTGAGCATAGCCAATTGGACCTTCGTATCAGTGAGCTTTTCTATGCAAATGGTCGATGGCTGATAGATAAAGGTGCGCAGCCTTACGCGTTTATCTTTTATGATTTACCTAAATTATTGCTGATTTTGCTCGGCGTTTATTTAATAACCGTGTTAATCATCAAGTATAGACAGCCCTTGAGTACAACCTCTCTGCTTAATAAATCAAAATTTGATAGATTACTTACTCCCTTATCGGTGCGTGAGATAAGTTATCTTTTGAGCGTATTGATTATGGTGCCGACTACCATTGCTGTGCTCAAAGGCATGACCCATGTCAGTTGCCCCAATCACTTGATGGTTTTTAACGGTGACTTACCATACCTTAATCTTTGGCAAAACATAGTGGCTATGACACCCGCCAAGTGTTTTCCAGCAGCGCATGCTAGCGCAGGATTTTCTTTATATGGCTTGGCGTTTTTACCGACGCTACGACAATATCGATATAGAATCTTTGAGACAGTCACTGTCTTAGGGTGGACGATGGGAGGGTACAAAATGCTCTTTGGCGACCATTTTTTTAGTCATACCTTGGTATCGATGCTGCTGTCACTGACAATTGCTTGCGCACTCGCAACAGTATGCTTCAAAAAAAGAGAATTTATATATTGATGATATTTTCTTAATGCTTGTTCAAGTATTTTTAGCCAAGCCCCCAACCTTGTCAACGAGCGACTTAGGTAGATAATCGTCATTGATATGCGCTTTTGGATACTGCTCGTTGATCCAAGTAACGTAATTATCGGTAGTCAGATGTCCTCGATATATCAGATATAAAGCGTGCAGGGCGACGCTACGGGATAGTCCCATTACGCATTGGAAGTTGATCAGGATTGTTTTGCTAGGCAGCTGTTTTTTCGTGATATTAGTCGCTATATCAATGGCTGTTAATGTGTCTATCTGTTTAAATAAATGGATAAAGTGTTGAGTATCAACCTCTCTTAACGACTGTAAGTCTAATAGTGGAAAATAAAGATATCTCATCTGAACAGCAGCAAATGATGGATGAAAATCGCAGGATAATGAGCTGTCATGATTAACGTCTAAATTACTGACATCTAAATGACCAGCGCCTAATCTTTGTGCTTGCGCGTAAGTATGGTGGGCATGTAATGCTTGTTTTAAACTCAAACTATGACTGTTGGTCTCTACAGCCGAGTCAACCACAATAATCATCGTAAATTTAGAAAAGTATGAATAATGCCCATCGCTCATTTTAGATAAGCCAAATAATTTTGGGGTAGCAACTGCATATATAGAGTCTGCTATTTTATGTGTTGGACATCTATCAGTATGGTTCAATGAGCCACAATCTGATTTTGTATGTTGAGTGAGCTGATACCGTTGCCCGACATACCACATCAGCCGGTAGCCTAATAGTAAGGGTGCAAACGTCAGCCAAGTAGATAGGAGCAAGCGCCCTTGCTCATCCTTTGCAAACCAACGTTTGTCGCGAGGTTGATTGGAATATTGATAAGCCCAAGCTAAGACAAAAAAACTTAACATCCAATACGTGGCGATTAAATGACATAACCCTGCAAAAGTGATAGAGGTCATGCTTCTATTGAGCATAAACCCTGCTATCGATAGGATTAAAAATCCTGATATCGCCACTGTCAGATACTTCAAAACCAAATTGTTTTGCAGCTTATTGGTTATTACCAGTATCAACGTTGCCAGTAACAACCCACCAGCAATATCTAGTAGATGATGCTGGTAAGTTAGAACGGTGGATATGATGATGAGACTACAGATACAGAAGAGCGTCAGGCGATAGAGCGCAGATTTTGAAAGTTGCCATAATGACGTCCCTAGTAATACAGCATATGTCACATGCAAGGAAGGGAACTGATTAAAAGGTTTGTCTGTTATATGCAAAAACTGATAGCCATAGTGTGTCCAGCCCAAAACTGTAGGGCGCTCAAAAGTGAATTTGGCGGGAAACACATAAAAGATAAAACAAGCAAAAAGGGTAGCTAGGATTAACTTGCGCGTTAATAATGAGAGCTGTGCTGGCGTTTTTACCATGAAAAAACTGGCGCAAAACAGCATGATGGACCAGCTATAAGGCACAATCATCAGCGCAATAAAGGGAATGGCTGTGTCAATCGGTATGGCTAGTATATGAACTTTCTTAGGCCATACATGGTTAATGCTACTTAGCTTAGAAAGCTGAGTAGCATAAAACTGAGTATCATAAAAAAGTGTTTGCGCATAGATATTAGTCAATGAGTACAAAAGAGCAAAGACCCCTAACGCGCACGCTAAGGAGATCCATCTGGAAGTCATTGAAATAGGCGAATTACTGGTCATAGGGTTTGTCTAATCGTTGCCATAGTGCAAGTGCTATAAATAGCATAAAACAGACCCTAATCAAAATTAGAAAAATAAATCGTCTATAGTTTTAATAAGGGGAGGCAGTCATTATGAATCAAATCAGCGAATGGGTACTCAGTATTATGGCAAAGTTTGGCTACTTTGGTATTGTGTTTGCCATGTTTGCCGAAAACGTCTTCCCGCCCATACCTTCTGAACTCATTATGCCAGCGGCCGGTTTTGCCGCGTCAAAAGGCGACTTAAATTTAATGCTGGTTATTGTTGCCGGTACACTAGGTGCCTCACTGGGCGCGTTGCCCTTATATTATTTAGGCCGTGTATTTGATAAAGAACGTTTGGTCGCGTTTACCCAAAAATATGGCAAATACGTTTTCGTTAAACCCGATGACGTTATCTCTGCAAATGATTGGTTCGATAAACACGGCAAAACAGCCGTGTTCTTTGGGCGTATGGTGCCCGGCGTTCGCTCGCTCATCTCTATACCTGCTGGCATGAACAAGATGCCGCTATTGCCTTTTTTAGTATTGACAGCGTTAGGTGCCAGTATTTGGACTACCGTATTAACGTTAGCGGGATATTATCTCGGACAGAACTATGAGGTCATCGAAGGCGTATTGGCCCCTTACTCTAAAGGGTTTGGTATACTGGCTGTCATAATTATCATCGGTTGGCTGATCAAGCATCGTCGGCAAAATAAGTACCGTAATTCCGATTTAAAATAGATTCAAGGTAAAATAAGTGATAGGTGGTATACTTTTGGTTATATATGACATAGTTTTTAACATACTTAAAAAGTATAATATCAATTATAATATAGTGATAACTGATTAATATCCGACTTGATAATAGAGGTAGTTGATGCACCTGTGCTATCTTCGTAGACTTTTAGTCTTTCCAACCATCTGTTTTGCTTAAGCGAACACTTTATATGCCTTTTTTAGACACGCTGAGACCAAATCGCCCTTCAAAAAATGAAGGGGTATATCGATTTGACTATCCAGAAGTCTTCGTCTTAATTCTCACGGTCATACTCCTCGCGTTACATTTTGATTTTAGATCTACCTCAATGGCACTTCTTGTTATTGTTTGTCTGCCAAGCTTAATGATACTAATCTACAATTATCGTCGCCCAAAAAGTTTTTGGACGTCTAATATTGTCATTATTTTATTGTCTGCGGTCATCGGATCAGTACAGTTCTGCATCATTATTTCGCTGAGTTTAGCTGCGCTCATAGGTCTTAGAATTATCATTAGTGGCTCTGAAAATAATTTAAAGCTGATCGCCAGCTCAATCATAACGGTCATTGTTTTTTATTATGTTAGTGTCACTTTGGCCATAGCTGAGATAGATTGTTATGAAGGCTGGACAACACCAATCGTGTTATTGGCAAGTATGGCGGTTATTCTGTGTCAGTTTCAGTATATGTATCAAGAATATCTCGGTTATGAAACGCGTGCTAATCAGGCAGTTGGGCGTCTAAGCAGGATGGTCTCCGTTATTAATAAGTTAACACGCTTCATCCCGCCGCAAATTTGGGAACCCATCGTCAAATCTGATAGCCCAGTCATCGTTTCTAATAAGCGTGCTAAGCTGACGATTATGTTCTCAGACATCGTTGGTTTTACCGAATTGTCCGATAGTTTGAGCGCTGATAATTTGGCTGACATTTTAAATACCTATATGCACTGTATGACTTTAATAGCCAATAAACATGGCGCCGTGCTTGATAAGTTCATTGGCGATGGCATGGTGTGTTTTTTTGGTGAACCAAAGAGCCGCGGTGCTCGCCAAGACGCGCTAGACTGTATCGCAATGGCGATAGATATGCGTCGTGAGATGCGCACTTTAAGACAAAAATGGCGGCTCATGGGTTTTGAAGGACTGTACATACGCATTGGAATTACGACAGGTTACTGCCATGTTGGTAATTTTGGCAGCAACAATCGTCTCAGCTATACCTTGATCGGTAAAGAGGCCAATTTAGCAGCCAGACTTGAAGCGAGTGCTGGTAAAGATGAAATATTAGTTAGTGAGAGTACCTACGACTACGTCTGCCATAATTATGAGTGTCAGCACGCTGGTGCATTTCAGCTAAAAGGCTTTGATGATCAAGTAAATGCTTGGCAAGTGCTTGATCCTGATGCCGATAAGGGTCATCTCTCTAAATGGGTTGATCACACGCTGCCAGGTTTCAACTTGCATTTGAACTTTAAAGATATGAAAGATAATGATTATCAAGATATCAGGGCGCGCTTAAATTTTGCGCTTGAGCGGGTTGAACAAGAGGAAGAAAAGTTGGCAACTGATATAGCAGCAGAATGCAAACGTGACAATAATGGTCATAAATAATCGTCTAAAAGCAATATCTATAATATTAAGCACAAAAAAGCCAGCTATCATGACGATAGCTGGCTTTTTTAACATAACAGTAAGATAGGTTGTTTAATGGTTTTCTTTGGCATGGTTGAGCGTATATTTAGGAACCTCGATGGTTAAATCCTCATCATCGAGCATAACCTGACAAGATAGGCGTGAGTCAGGCTCTAAGCCCCAAGCACGATCTAATAAATCGGCCTCAATGTCGTCCATCTCATCTAAACTATTAAAGCCTTTGCGAACGACCACATGACACGTAGTGCAAGCTTTTGACATCTCACATGCATGTTCAATTTTAATGCCTTTTTCTATTAGCGCCTTACATAGGTTGCTACCAGCTTCTAGCTCGACTTCGGCGCCTTCAGGGCAAATTTCATGATGCGGTAATACGGTAATTTTTGGCATAAATCGTCTTTCCAGTGCTAATCAATTAAAAAAATAAAAATATAAGAGATGAGCTTAGTATGATCGCTAAGCCGCATTCTTAAACGTATCTGCTACCAATCTTGGGCATTCGTACCTGCCATGCTGGCTTTGACGCTTTGATTCATAATACTGGCAGCAAAGGCATCGCTATGAGGCTTGAGCTGAGCCTGCTTAGTTTCGATAAAGCTCAAGTCATTAGTGTCGAGTGCGGCTGCTAGAGCTTTGATTTGCTCTGCTAAAATGCTTTGTTCTTCAGAGGATAGTAATGCTGAAAACTCATTGAGTGCAGATTGTAGAGCGAGTACTTCACGCTCCGCTTCTACTTTGGTTTCGATTAGAGAGCGTGCGTTTTTATCTTCTTCAGCGTACTTAAATCCAGCCACCAGTAATTGCTCTTTTTGCTCGTCAGATAAACCATAAGAAGGCACAATCTCAATCTTACTTTCTGTTTTGGTGGTGGTCTCTTGCGCACTGACAGTTAGCTGACCATTGGCATCAATACTAAAGGTCACTTCGATACGGGCAAACCCAGCTTTCATCGATGGAATGCCATATAACTCAAAACGTCCCAATGAGCGGCAGTTGTCCACCGTCTCGCGCTCACCTTGTACCACATGAATCACCATGCCTGTTTGACCATCTTGATACGTGGTAAATACTTGGCGTTTTTTGACGGGGATAGGCGTATTACGTGGAATCAGTACTTCAACTAAGCCGCCCATGGTCTCAAGACCGAGCGATAATGGCGTTACGTCTAACAATAATAAGTTATTGTCGCTATCACCGTTGACCAACTGATGCGCTGTCTGTGCTGCACCCAAAGCAACCACTTCATCTGGATTCAGACGACACAGCGGCTGCTTGGCAAAAAATTCAGTGACAACTTGCTGCACAGCAGGCATACGAGTAGAGCCACCGACTAAGATAACTTCATCTAGGTCTGAGGTAGATAGCTTGGCATCACGTAGCACTTGTTCGCAGACGCTTATCGTGCGGCGGCTAACAGGTTCTGTAATAGCCAGCAAATCTTCACGGCGCAACACACCTTGATAAGCCTGCTCATTCACAGTGATATCGATATCAACTTGTTGATCGTCAGTCAATGCCTGCTTATAAGCTTTTGCTTGTTGCGCCAGTATTGACTTGTCATGACGACTCACATCTTTAGGATCGATGTTTAATTGTTTGATAAGCCAATTGGTTATCAGACGATCGATATCATCACCACCTAACGCACTGTTACCGCCAGTTGCCAATACTTCAAAAACGCCATCATTTAGCTTCAAGATAGAAACGTCAAAAGTACCACCACCCAGATCGTAAATTAAATAATAGCTTTCTTTATCACCATTTTGCGTAGCTTGGTCGAGACCATAGGCGACTGCCGCAGCGGTAGGCTCATTTAATAGACGCAGCACATTGATACCAGCTGCTTGGGCGGCATCTTTGGTCGCTTGACGCTGAGCTTCATCGAAGTAAGCGGGAACGGTAATCACCGCACCTTCAATACTGTCTGCAGGCAATGCAGTGGCTGCACGTTGTTCAAGCGTTGCCAATATCCGCGCTGATACCTCAACAGGCGATACTTCGCCTTGAGCAGTCACGAATGCTGGCATATCGTCTTTGCTGCCACTTAATTCATAAGGATGAGAGAATTTGATATCAGCTTGGCTACGACCCATAAAGCGCTTAGCCGAGACGATCGTATTTTTTGGATCATCCGCCAAGTGGGCTAGGGCATCGTAGCCGACAAGCGGGTTGCCTGTGCTTGGATAGTAGACCACAGAAGGTAATAGAGTATCGTTAGCTGCGCCTGCTTCTAACACTTGCGCCTTGCCTGAGCGCACCACAGCGACCAATGAGCGCGTGGTACCAAGATCAATCCCTAGGCCAAAACGATGCTGATGGGGTTGGGCACTTTGATTAGGTTCGGCAATTTGCAATAAAGACATAAGATAACTCAAAGATAAAATGAATAAGTGAAATGGGGCAAGTACAACATAGGTGCTATGACAGTCAACGGCTGCGATTCTTCTCTAACATAGAAGAGAGTAGCGTTTAATAGCGCTTAAAATAAGGGATTATACGATATCGTTGGGACTATTTTAACTATCGTTTTAAATATAGCTTTAAATAAGAGCAATAAATTAGAAAA
The DNA here is from genome assembly GCF_015351755.1 of Psychrobacter sp. N25K4-3-2. NCBI lineage: Bacteria > Pseudomonadati > Pseudomonadota > Gammaproteobacteria > Moraxellales > Moraxellaceae > Psychrobacter > Psychrobacter sp. N25K4-3-2. Next base: position 459,424 of record NZ_JADKLX010000002.1, on the reverse strand, counting down.
GCGTGTATACATTATTAATAACACAAGCGTTTAAATATTCATTATCTAAACGTATAAATCATCATCATCTGAATGTTCAGACGTCGCAACCTCATCAAGCCCTGTCGTCACGTCAGCATTTAACTTGACCAAGAATTTCAGTTTTTGCGTCGCATCAATCGCCGTTTGCCAGTCCTTGCTTTGGTACGCGTCACTAAAACGCTTAGACTGTTTCGTCAAACGTTCGGTAATCTGCGGATGTAATTGCTGTAAGGTTGGGCGATCTTTGTCTTCAATCGCTTCATCTAATTCGATACGCATCTGCATCGCATCTTCTAAAAAGTCTAAATCTGCGATTGAGTGTTCTAGATTCTGTGCTTGTCCCGCCATATCTAACATATAGCTCGCACGGCTATCAGGCGCACTCAACGCTTGATAAGCTTGGTTAATCAATGCTGACGCTTGCTCAGACTGCTGTTGCGCTTGTGCGGCGTCTGCCAAGTTCTTGGCGACATTGTCAGGGTGATAACGTTTTTGTAGCAGACGTAGATGTTGATCGAGACTACTTTGATTGACTTCAAATTGTACAGGCTGCTCAAATAGGGCAAAAAAGTTATCAAACTGTGCTTCTTGAGTAATATCTGTCATATCATACGCCTTTCTTTTTCTATTTATTTTTAAAGTGTTGTCAATATCAGAATAGGTTTGTTATTTGGTCGACCACACTGACTTAATTGTGGCAGCATTCTTTTATCATTGCTTAAGAGCAAAGTCAGCAACCTTAAGCCATTGAATCATTAAACGGTAAATGACTCACCACAACCACATTCGCCTTTTTGGTTGGGGTTAGTGAACTTAAAGCCTTCGTTCAATCCTTCTTTTTCATAGTCCATCAATAAACCATCTAAATAGACCAAGCTTTTAGGATCAATAAAAATACTGACGTCACGGCTTTCATAACGCGTGTCATTTTCGTCAGGGGTATCTACGAACTCTAAAACGTAAGCCAAACCTGAGCAACCCGCTGTGCGGATACCCACTCGAATGCCTTCACCTTTACCGCGATTGTCCAAAAAATCCCGAACATGTTGAGCGGCGCGTTCTGTCATTTCAATCATGCCAACTCCCATTGACTATTAATTATAAGTATCAATAAAAAATCTGTATAGACTGGCAACTGGAATCACAAGTTTGCCAAAATAATATGATAGGGCGTGTCATCAATTAGCACATTAATACATTTAGTGGCCTTAAAATGGCTAAATTTTGCTAAACATCGTCAGAAATCTTGTCAATATGTTCATATTAACGGCAATTTCTTCCTTGTTTATCTACAATTTTTCTCATTTTAAGACTCACAATCTAATTAATGACACGCCCTAGCGGCTATTAGAAAATAAAAGGTGACAATTACATAAGTGTCATTGTCACCTTTTTAGCATCAGTAGCTGTTTAACATGTTGCTACTTAGCACTGCTAATTCTATGCAGCGCATAGGCCAGTAGGTTTAGCCTTAGATAACAGCTTCTTCGGTTACTGCTGCTGCGGCGTGCTTATCTTTATAGTCGCTAATAGCAGCTTTGATAGCATCTTCTGCAAGTACAGAGCAATGCACTTTTACTGGTGGTAATGCCAATTCTTCAGCAATGTGACTGTTCTTAATTTCACCAGCTTGATCCAAGCTCTTACCTTTTAGCCACTCAGTAACGAGCGAGCTTGAGGCAATTGCTGAACCACAGCCGTAAGTTTTGAAGCGTGCATCTTCGATGATACCGTTATCATCGACTTGGATTTGTAGACGCATCACATCGCCACAAGCTGGGGCACCAACCATACCAGTACCAACGTTTTTGGCATTTTTGTCAAGATTGCCGACGTTGCGTGGGTTTTCGTAATGATCAATAACTTGGTCACTATAGGCCATGGGGTTTTCTCCTAGTTAGATGATGAGCAGTGGCTTCTGAAAGTTGAAACACTACCCACTCATCGATAATTGGGGTCAAACATTTAGTTAATAAAAATGGTATTTATAACTGTCTGATCAATCGTTTAATAAATCTGTTTGATGTTTATATCGCTATATATACTTAAATTTAGTGCTCAGCCCATTCGACTGAATCTAAATCAACACCTTCTTGGTACATATCCCAAAGTGGTGATAGGGCACGTAGTTTATCAACGGCTTCGTGCATTTGCTTAATAATCGTATCGACGTTTTCTTCAGTGGTGTAGCGACCGAAGCTAAAGCGAATAGAGCTATGTGCCAATTCGTCTGGACGACCGATAGCACGTAGTACATATGACGGCTCAAGTGTCGCTGACGTACAGGCTGAGCCTGATGATACAGCTAAGTCTTTAAGGGACATCATTAGTGATTCACCTTCGACGAAGTTAAAGCTGATGTTCACAATGTTAGGAACGCTATGCTCTAAATCACCGTTTAGGTAGATCTCTTCGATATCTTGTAGACCATCCCACAGTTTTTGGCGCAGTTTGGCTGCATGGGCATTGTCTTCTTTGTAGCTATCATTGGCTAAGGCAAATGCCGCGCCAAGACCAACGATTTGGTGCGTCGGTAGTGTACCTGAACGCATTCCACGCTCGTGACCACCGCCATGTTGCTCTGCTTTTAGGCGAACACGTGGCTTACGACTAACAAACAAGGCACCGATGCCTTTAGGACCATATGCTTTATGACCTGAAAAACTCATTAAGTCGATTTTCATCTCTTGAGTGTCGATAAGAACTTTACCAACAGATTGTGCACCATCAACATGAAATATAACACCAGCTTCACGAGTGATTTCGCCAATAGCGGCTACATCAGTAATCGTACCAAGCTCGTTGTTTACCATCATCAGTGACACTAAGATAGTATCATCGCGTAGCGCTTCTTTGACTTGTTCTGGAAAAATAAGACCAGTACTTGGCTGCGGCTCAAGATACGTAATCTCGAAGCCTTCTTGCTCAAGCTCGCGGCAAGTATCTAATACAGCTTTGTGTTCGATTTTACTGGTAATGATATGTTTACCGCGAGACTGATAGAAGTGAGCGGCACCTTTAATTGCTAGGTTGTCAGACTCAGTCGCACCAGAAGTAAAGACGATTTCGCGTGGATCAGCGTTGATGACTTCTGCCACTTGCTGACGCGCTGTTTCTACTGCTTCTTCTGCTTGCCAGCCGTAGCCATGCGAGCGCGAGGCAGGATTACCAAAGATGCCATCTACCGTCAGATATTCGCTCATCTTAGCTGCAACTGACTTAGCAACTGGGGTGGTGGCGGCATAATCTAAGTATATAAGGTTGTTATGTTGGCTCATGCTGGGTTTGCCTCGCTGGTCGATAGGGTAATAGTATTGATGTCTTTTATTGAAATATCTTTGGTAACGGTCTGCTGACGGTCTGAGACTGACTGCACGTTTTCCATGTCTAATAATTGCGCTAATGTTATATTTTTCAAGTACTGTTCGATATGATTGGACAATGCACACCATAAATCATGGGTTAAGCACATTGTACCACCTTGGCAATCACCGCGTCCTTCGCACTGCATCGCATTCACAGATTCATCGACAGCGGAGATAATGCTCATCACATCAATTTCGTGCAATGGCTTGGCCAAGTGATAGCCACCTGCTGCACCGCGGATGCTCGTGACTAAGCCACGTTTACGAAGCTTAGAAAATAACTGTTCGAGATAAGAGATAGATATGGATTGCCGCTTAGCAATATCGGATAGCGATACCGCTGTCTCTTGTTGGCTAGTCTGTAACGCCAGATCTAATAACGCAGTAACGGCATATCTGCCTCGAGTAGTCAAACGCATATGTTATCTCCCAACTTCTCAGTTATAAGTGTATTTAACAACGATCTTAGTAAAGTAATTTTGGTAAAAGCGAATTTTTGCCTCTGTTAATTATCTATCAACTAAGTGTGTCTTATCGCTATTAAACAACAGATGGTGAACCCGATGTGTGCAACGATAGAGTAATTATACTTAATCCCGAGTAATTTAGTCAAGATTAAAGTGTGGTTGAATGGTTAATCCAATTGATTACTATGATTGATAAAAACAATGGTGATTGAGATGCGGCGTAGAAGGGCTTTAGAGCGCATATCGTAAAATATCTGCATCCATTTTAGATTTGTTTCGAATTCACAATGAGTGAATTAAAGCGATAAAAAAGCGTTTGGTAGCTTATTGAAGCTATCAAACGCTTAATGGTTACTAAAGCAATCGCCTAACAGGTGCATTATTATTTATGAATAAGTATGTTTATCAATAAACATCACCATCATTAACAAAAACTAGTTCATCAATAATGCTATGACTGAGCCAATCATAATGACAAGCGCTATAATAGTCACAATCATCAATGTCTTCTGTTTGCTCTGCAATTCTTTTACCGTGGTTTCAAGCTCACGGTTTTTAGTCGTCAATGTACTGATTTGTGTCTGTTGCTCTTTGATACGGAGCTTATAATTGTCCTTCTTTTCGGCCATTTCCGCGTCAGTAGGCTTAGATTTACCTTTGCCGCCTTTTATCTTTTTGATAAGACCCTGAATCAAGTTACCGAGACCGAGCTGCATGATAAATTGCTTAACCAATTGCACTTGTACTGACTCACCGCGCATCTGTAATTTTTCGGTTGTTTCGCTATCGTGAGTGGTGATCGCATTGATGACTTGGATACTGTAAGCATTGATAACCACATCCGGCTCACTACGGCCGATAGGTAGCTGAGCATCTAATAACACGCCTTTGGTACTAAAAGTGGCAAAAATTTCTACATGTGGTAAGTATAGGCGAAGTGCGACGACGGTGCCTTGCTTGGCAAGCGGATAAGCGGCTTTACGTAGCTCGGGATCTAAACGTAACAGTAGTGTCAGAGCCGACTCAATGAACACCAGAATAATATTAAGAAAAGAGTGAGACAACGTAGAACGCTTCATGTAAATAATCCGTTTTTTATTTAGCAAATTAAAATTAAAGTTATCGAATCAACTCAAGTTGATTTTTACTAAAAATTTGCAGTGATATTTTGCTTATAGTAACGCCTTTATAATAAAAAGTAACGCTAGTTTCTGTCAGTAGCAAAATTATTACAGTACAATTTAGCAGTCGATAAAGACACCACTATTTATGACTGGCAATGCACAGACACCAACTGACCAAGGTTTTCAAAGCCTAAAGAGACATGAAGAGGGTGTTTTGAGTTAAAGTAATTGGCTTGTATAGACGTTGCAGATGTTTTGCGTAACATTGGGTGTCAAATACGTAGTACATGGCACAAAAATATGTAAAATCGCTTGCGCTCCTTATGCTGCCTTGATATAAAGACGATAACAAAGCGAAACCTGTTAATACGCCAGTCAGGTAGTTTTTATTGCGTAAGTGCTATGAGAGCGTTACAATGCTTGGCGTGAGCGTTTATTACCCCCCTTAAACTTGAAGGAAATTTTATGAATAAGTCAGAATTGATTGATAGCATCGCAGACAAAAGTGGTCTAAATAAGACTCAAGCTGGTGATGCCTTGAATGCCGTTATGGAAAGTGTTGGCGAAGCTTTAGAAGCTGGCGATAGCATCTCACTAGTTGGCTTTGGTACTTTTAGCGTAAAAGATCGTAAAGCCCGTACTGGCCGTAACCCTAAGACTGGTGAAGAACTTAGCATCCCAGCAAGCAAAGTACCAAGCTTCAAAGCTGGTAAAAACTTAAAAGAGCGCTTAAACTAAGCCGTTATCTTTAAGTTACTCTATTATAGACAAGCGCTGCATAATGACTCGCAAGACGAATAAAAACAGCGTTTGTTGGCAGTTAAGTAATAGATGGTCGCTGATAGTTTAGCGCACATTCTAAGCGCTAAGCGAAGCAGCAAAAAAGCACCTAAATATTAGGTGCTTTTTTTGTAGCCATAGTTTGTATCGTACCACGTGAATATTTTGAGTCTACTGTAAAAATCACGTATCATAGGGCGCGCGATAGATGTGTTGTTTGAGTAAGGCTTTTTCACTCAGCCCTATATTCCTTTATAAAATGCACATGTTCTTCTTCTTACCATTGCCGGCTCAGATAGCATTGATATTAATAATAGTATTACAATGGTTTTTCATCAATATAGGTTAATAAAGCAGAGATAACTATGGATAAATTGCGCGATTTCTTAAAAAGCTGGCCAGGTCGCATTTTATTGATTTTATGCCTATCGCCGCTCGCTCTCTTGGGTGTCGAAAGCTACTTTGGTGGTGGCGTTGATCCCAACCAAATTGCACAGGTAGGTGAGGCAAGTGTCGGATTATCAGAGTATCAGACTGCTGTCAATAACCGGCGTACTGAGACATTAGAGCAAATTGATGATGCCAGCTTATTAAATGAAGATGTGCTGCATGAGCAGGTGTTAAAGGGTTTGATCGATCGGACTTTGTTAGAGCAACAGGCTGGTAAGCTTGGTATGACGGTGTCTGATGACACGATCAATCGTCTGCTGCGTCAAGAAGAAGTTTTTCAGGATGCTGATGGTAACTTTTCAAATGACCAGTTTTCAAACTTTTTGCGTCAGCGCGGCATGACCAAAGACCAGCTATTTACAGAATTTCGTAACCAGTTAAGTCTCGATCAGCTCAATGCCAGTATCGTTGGTACGGCAGTGTATCCGATGCAAGCGGTCAGTCAGTTGATCGATCTGCAGCTAGAGTCGCGCAATATTTGGTTGCATCGCTTTAATTGGCAGGATTACCAAGAGCAAGTGAAGCTGAGCAAAAACGATATACAAGCTTACTATGATGCCAATAAAGACACGCTAAAAAGCGCGGCAATGGTAGACTTGGCTTATCTGCAATTGAGTCCTCAGACCGTTCCAGTGACTGATGTCACAACAAAAGATTTGCAGCAGCAATATGAAGCCTATAAGCAGCAGCTGGCTGTAGTCGATGAGCGCAAAATCAGTCAAATTTTATTAACAGGTAAAGATGCAAAAGCTCGCGCAGACAAAGTAAAAGCCCGTTTGGACAAAGGCGAGGCTTTTGGCAAGCTTGCTAAAACACAGTCAGATGACCCATCAGGAGAGACGGGTGGCGATATCGGCCGCTTTAACCCTTCTGTGTTTGGTAATGACGCAGCAGCAGTTGAGAAAGCTCTGGAAGGGCTGAGTGTCGGCGATGTGAGCGCACCAGTTAAGACCAGCTTTGGTTATCAGATATTTACGGTCACCGAAGACAATGGCAAGAAGATTCCAAGCTTAGAGAGTATGCGTGATGAGCTGACCGCTAAAGCAAAAGAGTATAAGCGTCAGGAGATGTATGCCGATAAAGTGACTGCGATTAACGACTTGGCAGCAGATGGTTTTAGTATCGAAGATATCGCTCAACAAGAGAATGTGACGCTAAGACGTCTCAAGGATTATCGTAAAGAAAACAATCAGTCAGCATTGTCGCAACCAGCAGTTATTAAGCAAGCCTTTGATGAGTTTACGATTCAAGACCAAGCGGTTACCGCCGGTATTGAAGTTGGTAATGGCACGGTATGGGTACAGCCAAGCAATTATCGTCCTACTAAAACACTTGCTTTAGCAGCGGCTACGCCACGAATCACACAGACATTACGTCAGCAAAAAGCCACGGCATTGGCATTAAAAGATGCTAAGAAACTGGCGACTGGTATTAAAACAACGGCAGATATTGCTAAACAACCAGTCAGTTTTCAAGCCTTAGGTGAAATAAACCGTCAAACCACACGATTGACAGAAAAAGAGCGAGGTTTGGCGTTTAGTCAGCAAGCGGCCAATAATGGTGTCGTTGCGATTGCGAGCGAAACAGAAATGGGTGCGACGTTATTGGTCGGTGATCGTATCAAGACCGAGCAACAGTCACCACTGTCTGATATGCAACGCGCGCAAACTGCCTCCATTATCCGTGATAACTTGGGTCAAGATCAGCTACAAGATTACTTAGAGTATCTACGTCTAGTGTATAAAGTCGAGATCAATGAGACTAATATGGCCAATGCGCAAGGGCGCTAGAGATAGAGGTATTGAAATAAGAGTATTAAGGGAAATATGACCTAATTGCTAAATCGTTTTTTCTAAATAATTTTATTAAATTTGACGTATAAAAAAGCCACTATTTATAGTGGCTTTTTTAATGGATATTGCTTTTATCCTAAGAATGTAGCATTAACAGCGATATACAATTCAATACGGCTGTTAATGCCAGTTTTCAAAGTGATAAGACACAGTTTAATGGCGGAAATGGCGCATACCTGTAAATACCATTGCGATACCATGCTCATTCGCCGCAGCAATGGTTTCGTCATCACGCATAGAGCCGCCCGGCTGGATAATCGCTGAGATACCTACTTCAGCAGCATTATCAATGCCATCACGGAACGGGAAGAAGGCATCTGAGGCCATAACAGCCCCTTCTGTGGCCAAGCCAGCATGTTCAGCTTTTATAGCGGCAATACGTGCTGAGTTGACGCGGCTCATTTGACCAGCGCCAACACCAATAGTGCGCTGACCTTTAGCATAAACGATGGCATTAGATTTGACGTATTTTGCGACGTTCCAGCTGAATAGTAAATCAGCAATCTGCGCTTCAGTTGGTTGCACGTCCGTGACGATTCTTAGGTCGTTGGCAGTAATCAAACCCAGATCTTGCTCTTGTACGAGCAGCCCACCGTTAACACGCTTATAGTCGAGCTGGCTTTCGCGCTGCTCAGGCGTTGGTAGCTCGCCACATACCAATACACGCACGTTTTTCTTAGCAGCAGTCGCCTCAAGCACACCATCTTCGATGCTAGGTGCAATAATCACTTCTACAAACTGATTATCGATAATCGCTTTTGCAGCAGCAACGGTCAATGGGCGGTTAAAGGCAATGATGCCACCAAAAGAAGATTCAGGATCCGTGCTAAATGCAGTGTTATAAGCCGCTATTTGGTCGGTATCGACCGCGACACCGCAAGGATTGGCGTGCTTAACGATGACACAGGCAGAGGCGCTGAACGCTTTTACGCACTCAAGCGCCGCATCAGTATCAGCGATGTTGTTATAAGACAGTGCTTTACCTTGTAATTGCTTCGCCGTGGCAATAGAAGCTTGCTGACTTTTTAGTGGATGGTTTTCGGTATAAAAAGCCGCGTTTTGATGTGGGTTTTCGCCATAGCGCAGGTCTTGGGCTTTTTCTAGCTGTACGTTAAAGGTACGTGAAAAGTTCTCTGGCTCTTGAGTCTCATTGACTCGGCTACCTAAGAAGTTGGCAATCATACCATCGTATTGTGCAGTGTGCTCAAAGGCTTTAACGGCCAAATCATAGCGTAAAGCAGTGGTCAGTTCTGTACCATCGCCCAAAGCAGTAAGCACGCGATCGTAATCCACTGGGTCAGTAATAATACCAACGTGAGCATGGTTTTTGGCCGCAGAACGTACCATTGTAGGACCACCGATATCGATATTTTCGATCGCATCATTCATCGTTACATCAGCACGAGCGATGGTTTCTGCGAATGGGTAAAGGTTTACCACGACTAGATCAATACGCTCAATTTGATGATCGCTCATAACAGCATCATCAGTGCCACGGCGCCCTAGAATACCACCATGAATTTTAGGATGCAGCGTCTTAACACGGCCATCCATCATTTCAGGAAAACCGGTGTAATCTGATACTTCGGTCACCGCAACGTTATGCTCTGTCAGTAGTCGATAAGTGCCGCCAGTTGATAGCAAAGCAAAACCTGCTTTAATGAGGCCTTGAGCAAATTCAACGATGTTAGACTTATCGGAGACCGACAGTAGGGCAAGTGGGGCTGTACTCATAAGAACTTTCCATAAAAAAAGCCTGACGTAAACGTCTGGCAAGGTGATAATGGCATTCGCTATAGACGTTATCACTATGGATAAGGTCATGAACGATACATTGCCATACATAATGAGGGTTAATGAGGATCGATAAGCTCATATAGGTGAGGCTACATCAAGTTATAGGTTTTGAGTTTTTTGCGTAACGTACCACGATTGAGACCTAAAATTTGCGCGCATTTGGTCTGATTGCCTCGCGTTTGCTCAAGAACGACGGACAGTAGCGGCTCTTCGATTTGTTTTAAGATGAGCTCATACAAGTCGGTAGGTATCTCATCACCCAACATCACAAAATACTGACGTACCACGCGCTCTACATTTACACGTAAAGGTTCATGAGTCTGGATATGGCTCATACGGTTATCTGAAGGCTCTAAATTGTGAATTGAATGCTGATAGTTGTCGTCATTATAATCGGCAAGATGCTCAGAGCTTTGGGCAAACCGATTGGCATTATGCTGTGCATGAGGTGCCATAAGATAATGTCCTTGGGATTAAAAAGAGTCAAACTATAGGGGTTAGAGGAATATTATAACAAATTAATATCGGCTAGCACTGACAGATTAGACGTTATCTTAGTGATACCATGAAACTAATGTCATCACTAAGATCATTTAATCTAAAATCATCTTATGAAGTCCTATTTGTTAAAGTTTTGCTTAATAAACGGGACTGACACTGACTTCACGAATTTGAGCATTGGCAATGGGTATCGTAAACAGTAACTGTCTGCGACTGTCAGCGGCTATTTGGCTTTGGGTGCTCAATAGATAATCATCTGGCGCTGCAATAAACTCTCCGAGGAGGGCATTTGCACCGTAAACGCTGACCTTAACACTAGGGTAGAGCTGTGCTTGTACGCTTTGGTTGTTTAGTGTCGCACTTACCTCACTAAAAGTACCTGTTGTTTTAATTTGGCTGGGTTTGTGACTGAGTTCAGTGACTGTCAAGGCAGCCAAGTCGGCACTAGGTAGGCTGCAAGCAGCGATTGTACAGAGGGTTTGTAGTCGTTCCGCATGAGCAGGATTTTTTACCAAGGTTTCCAAATTAAAAATAACGTACTGGGCGAAAAGCAGTAGTACCAAGACCAAGCAGCCTAATGTCCACAATAAAGAGGCAATCGAACGTCGCGCTGGTGTCGGAGTGAATTTTGCTTGTGCCTCCATTTTTTTGACCCGCTCTGCATGCGTGCGGTCTTCGTCTTTAAAGGGCACACCCATGCTGAGCAATAGCTGTGATAAGTCCGTATCCTCTTGGACGGTATTGTCATTTTTGTTTTGCTCTTTGAGCAAATCTTCAAGCCATGCGTTGTCAGTCGTATCATCAATATTTGCATGAATATTATTAGCTTCGGCTGAACTAAGCGCAACCTGAGCTGCTGATTCGTCACTTTTATCAGGATTATTGTGCTGCTTACTGGTTATCGAGGTGGTATGACTGTTGTTATCTGCTTTGCTTAGCCAAGCATCCATACTGGCTAACGAGTCATACTCCAAATTGTTTTCATCTGACTCTTCAATATCCATATCGTCATAAATTAAGCCGTCATGAATTAAAGTATTAGAGAATACTGTTGAAGATTGCTTGTTACTGGATGGTTTGGCATTGCTTTTATTATTGGGATTGGTTGTCGTGCTATCTGTAGGATTTGGCGGCGTATCGGTGGTGACGATAAGATGTCTATTGACCAAAAAACTCTGCTGACACTGATCGCAGCAGACGGCTGCATTCACTTTATTTAACTGCGTTTGTTTTAACTTGAAGCAAGCTTGGCAATGAGGGCACTGAGTTTTTATTGGCGTGGTCATAGGGTCGAATCCAAAAAAGTATGGTTATCAATACCGCGTAGCCACTCACCAATAGTTGCCTGCAACGCTCAGGCTTCTACAGTAAACACTCACCGTTAAATGTTTGATACATATATGAGTGATAGATAAGGACAGAGTGGCGTCAAACACATAACATTTGACTGCCTCTCTATCGTAACAGATGTAATTACATGTTGCTAGCCTGTAAATGTACCAGACAAACGCTGCCAATGTTGGTCTTCTTGCGCTGTAAAAGCGTGCTTCGGATCGAGCGCAAAGTAAGGCTGATAAGCAGCAGTCACTTCTTCAGTTTGTGACTCGATTAAGCCAGCTAACACGATACGACTTTTTGGTGCCATTAAGGTGACAAAGTAAGGTGCTAAGCCAATCAGTGGCTTGGCTAAAATATTGGCGACCATCACTTCTACAGGTTTAACGTCGTTTTGTTTCCAGTAATCAGTAAACTCCTCTGGCAAAAATGCTTGCAAGCGATCATCGACATGATTGCGTACGGCATTTTGGTTGGTCGCCAGCACGGCTTGTGGGTCGATATCGACAGCATAAACGTGACGTGCCCCCAACAACAACGCCCCAATGCCCAAAATACCTGAGCCGCAACCATAGTCAATCACGATTTTATCGGTCAGATCTTGCTCTGTTAACCAGTCGAGACAGAGGCGAGTGGTGGCATGATAACCAGTACCAAAAGCCAAACCAGGGTCCATAATGATATTGGTCGCCTCAGGATTAGGCGGCGTTATCCAGTTAGGCACAATCCATAAATTGTTGGCACATGGTATAGGATGGTAATTGCTCATCCATTCGCGTTCCCAGTCTTTATCATCTACCGCACTTAACCAAATACGACTGGCGTGTACCTGTGCGCCAATTTCGTGACTTAACTGTTCAACCGCATGACGACTACCAATGTCTATTGTGGCATCGAACAATCCTGTCAGAATGACCTCATCCCACAAGGGTGATTCGCCAGGTAATGGCTCAAATAGGGGTTGATCCCCTGCGTCGTCTAAGGCGATTGATAATGCACCTGCTTCTAGTAACAATGCCTCGGCGAGATCGACGTTTGCTTTTTCACATTGTAAGTGCAGTTGTTGCCATGCCATAACGATAACCTTAATCTAGAGTAAAAATGAATGGGTGTTCTGGATAAATCCCAGCTTGGAGTAAATAGTGAATGAGCAGCCTACTTAAAGTGAACAGTTTGCATACCTTGCTTTGCTCTTTTAGCTTTTATAAGTGTTTAACAGCCATGAACTTTTAACGCTTGCGAATGCAGTTCTGCTCGTTTAGATGCTAACTAACGCAATGCTCGTTTTGCTTCGCTGACTACACGTGAATTGCCTTGAGCTTGTCCTGATTGCAAAATGACTTGCCAGAGTGCCCGTCTACGATTGGCATTTTGTGAGACGGCAAGACCACGGCGCGCCATCGCTTCTGCCTTGCGCGGCTGGTTCTTTTTGAGGGCAACTTGTGCCAAATAAAAGTATACCGCCGAGGATTTTGGTGCAAGTCGCTGGGCACGGGTAAAGCTACTCTCAGCACTGGTCAATTTTCCTGATTTTAACTGACCGATTCCCGTTTGCATGAGATTACGAAATGCTGGCAAATCACTGTTATTAGTGGCCACCTGCTGACTTTGTTGCTGCGAATTTTGGCGCGCGCGCTCCAACAGTTCATTATGTGACGGCACTGAGGGTTCGGATATCATATAGTCATCAGGAGAAGGTGTAATAATCGCGGCGTCGGGTGTTGTAAATACGGGACTAGGCGGTGTATTAGGCTCTGTAAATACTGGGGTCTGCTGCGTCAATGGGTTTGTCGCTGAAGATGGTTCGGACGGCGTATAAGGGTCGACAGGATAGTTGTTCTTATTTTCGTTATCATTGTCGTAGCCCCTGCTATCAATGATTGGTGCTTGAGTCGCAGGCGTTATGTTGGTAACCGAGGAGGGTGCTTTTGGATTTTGCGTTGCTGGCACCGTTTGAACAGGCGTTGTGTTCGTCGCATTAGGCACCGTCTGACAGGCGCTCAAGCTCATCATGCTGACGAGCGCACTGACAGCAAGGACAGAGTTCACTAGCGTGGTTTTTTTAGCCGCGCGCATAAAGTATTGCTTGACGGATACGCTCTGCTGTATAGATGACACCATGTTAGAACCCTCTTTTAAGTTTTAAAAACAATTTTAGAACCATTCAACCGCACGGTCGTACCAAGTGTCAGCACCGTTCTGCGTATCACTATCATTTTGGTTGTCGGTATCAACGGCTTCGCCATTTGGAATATCTAAGCCTTCGCGGCGGCGTTGCTGATTGATAGCGCCTTGCTCACTCTGTTCTCGAGCGCTATCTTGTTGATACAACCCAATGGCGCAACTGCTGGCTTCTTCGGGTAAATGCGCAGACATCACTGGTAAATAGCGCGCATCAGCACAGCGCTCATTTGACAGCTTGCCAGAATTGTTTTCAAGCCATAACCACTCAATACCTTCAGGCTCAGGCAGCGATACCGGTGTCAACTTTAAGCGACTCATATAGTCGACCCAGACTGGTAATGCACCCGTACCGCCGCTCAGACCAATTGGTTTGTTATCATCACGACCGACCCAAACCACGCTGACATAGTTACCACTGTAACCAGCAAACCAAGCATCGCGGTAATCGTTTGTGGTGCCTGTTTTACCCGCGAGATTTAGGTTACTACCAAGTGATTGTGCTCGTTTAGCCGTTCCGCTGGCGACCACTTGCTGTAGCGCGTAATTGGTCAAAAAGTTAGTCTCAGGTGGAATGCTACGCTGCGTATTAAGTCCTGTACGCTGTAAAATACGACCGCGATCATCAATGACACTACGAATGCTGTGAATAGGTGTCCGAAAGCCACCCGTAGCAAATACTTGATAGATACCAAGCATATCCATGGGGCTTAGATTGACAGAACCTAGCAAAGCAGAAGGATAAGGTGATATTTTCTCTTTAATACCCATACGCTGTAGCTGCTTGGCAAAAGTATTGATTCCAAATTCCATGCCTAAGCGTACCGCTGCTTGGTTATAAGACTGAGACAGAGCGGTGGTAAAGGGGACATAACCATGATCGCGATTGTCATAGTTTTTTGGATTCCATTTCGTACCGTCATTTAGATTGACCGTAATCGGTGAATCATCGACAGAACTCGCCAAATTATAGCGACCACTTTCGAGCGCTGTCATATAAATGATTGGCTTTAACAAAGAACCGACTTGACGTTTGGCATCGACAGCACGGTTAAAGCCGGTAAACTCACTGCCGCTACCGACGACGGAGACCAGCTCGCCAGTCTCTGGATTTGCACTGACCAAGGCCCCTTGTAAGTCTTTGGTTTTGCTGCTACTACGACGTAGCTCGCCCAGTTTTTTATCGACTGCTTTATCAGCAGCTAGTTGGGCAATAGGATCGAGCGTACTAATAATCGTCAGACCTTCGTTTTTGAGGTCATCAGAATAATAGACGGTATTCAATTCACGTTTGACGATATCAAGAAAATCAGGAAACTGGCTTTTGCCTTCGACGGGTTTATCAACGATACCCAGCGATCTCTCTATGGCTTTATCATAGTCTGCTTGACTGAGCGTACCCATCTCTAGCATGTTGCTAAGAACAATGTTACGACGTGCTTTTGAATCGTTTGGATGGCGACGTGGATTATAGACACTTGGGCCTTTTGCCATACCGACGAGTAAGGCTTGCTGATCTAAACGCAGCTCGTTCAGCGGTTGATTAAAATAAAACTGTGCTGCCAAACCAAAACCATTGATAGAGCGGTTGCCGTTTTGTCCTAAGTAAATTTCGTTCAGATACGTTTGCAGGATTTCATCTTTGCTATAATGGAGCTCAAGTAGCACAGCCATCAAGGCTTCATTGGCTTTGCGTTTTAGGGTGCGATCTGAATTCAGATAGAAGTTTTTAATTAGCTGCTGGGTGATGGTCGAACCACCTTGTCTCGAGCCACCAGAGAAGTTGTTGATGACTGCACGAGCGATACCGCGTATCGACACCCCTTTATGCTCATAAAAGCCGCGATCTTCTGTGGCTATTAACGCATCAATCAATGGCTGTGGCACCTCATCTAAAGAGACAACCATACGATCTTCATTGCTGTCTGGGTAAATGCCACCGATACTAACTGGCTCAAGGCGAATAATGCCGCTCTTAGCTGGTAAAGTGCTTTGAATCGACTCAATTTTATTACCGGCAATCGTCATTTTGATGACTTGCTCAGTGTCTATATCGCTAGAGCTATAGGTAAAACCGCGGGTATGGATAAAATAAGTATTGCCGGACTTACGATAAGTACCAGTGCGATCATACGCCTTATTGCTTTGATAATTGAGCAGCTCAAGCCATGTCTTAATCGTGCTGTTATCGACACTGGCACCTTGATAGAGCTCAAGTGGTTGTGAGTATACCTTGGCAGGAATATCCCAACGCTTACCTTCGAACTTGTGGGTAATGGTGCGATCGAGCTTGATCAAATACAGCGCCAGTAGCACCATGCCAGCAATAATGACAATTAATAAAATACTACTAAACACCAAGCCGCGCTGCTGAGAGGGTAGCGTGCTGACAGAAGGCGTAGATGGCGAAGAGAGCTTGGCGTTTGGTAGCTTAGAATTATATTTTTGCACGGATGATGCACCATTTAGGGATAAAAAACTGCCTCATAATGACGCAAATTGACAAATTTTTCAATCAATCATCATCAACGCAGGCATTCATTGGGATTACACTGTGAGGGGTTATACTACTCACAGCACTGGCTTATAGTATAATCGATCTGTTGACAGCTATGTTTATACGAAAACACAGCGCGCTTTTAATTTGCTCTGTGGATGCCATATAAGATAACAATTTACGATTATTCTAACGATGTTTTTTGTATGAATTAGCAGTTGATTCTCCCTCTGTGCTAGCAGTGCCAAACCTATTTAAAATAGCTGTTTTAAGTAAAAGTAAGCACGTTTGATGATAGCAAGTTTACTCAAAGCGAATTGGGTTCGAGCAAACCTGTCTAAAGGAAGTAAGCGCGATTATGTCTAGTGCCCCCTCACCAATGCCAACCTCCAGCCATCATTATAAAGACAACTCTATCACAGAAGGGTTGGTGCTGCCCCTTGCTGGTCATTGTTTTCACTGCGGCGATCCAGTACCGCAGCCGCCATTTTATGCCGATATATTGGGTAAATCCCGTGAGATGTGTTGCATGGGTTGTCAGTTGGCGTCTCAAAGCATCGTTGAGGCTGGGCTTGAGCAATATTATCTTGATCGCTCTGAAATCAATCGTACGGCAAGTTTGCCCACCCAGCTGACGCGGCTCGAAGCCTATGATCACGACGAGATAAAGTCACAGTTCGTCTATGCTCAAGATGGTCTGTCGGTGGCGGAATTGTCCGTTAATAATTTACGCTGTGCTGCCTGTACGTGGCTCATCGAATCGCGTCTTTATGAGATTGATGGCATCAGTAAGTGTCAGGTCAATTTAACCAATCAGCGTATGCGCGTCATTTGGGACGAGAGTAAGCTGCCTATCAGCCGTATTCTAGCCGTTATCAATGAAATTGGCTACGAAGCCAAGCCTTACCGTCAAGACACCCATGAAGCAATGCTGGCTAAGCACAATAACAAGATGCTGCTACGTCTAGGAATTGCTGCTCTTGGCGCGATGCAAGCGATGATGTATGCGGTCGCGCTATATTTTGGTGAATATAGCGGGATGTTGATATTACAGCGCGACTTTTTGCGTTGGGTGTCGTTATTCGTCAGTATTCCCGTGTTCTTTTATGCGGGCATACCGTTCTTTACGTCTGCATGGTCGGCAGTTCGCGCGCGCCAAGTCAATATGGATGTACCGGTCAGTATCGCCTTGATTGTTACATTTTTCGCCAGTTTGTACGCCACCATTACTGGAAACGGTCAGACCTATTATGATTCGGTCAGCATGTTTATTTTCTTCTTATTGGCAGGGCGTTATATCGAGCATAATGCCCGTCTAAAAGCGGCGACGATGGCCAATGACTTAGTAGTGGTGGAGCCAGTTTTAGTACAAAAAATTGCTGAAAACAAAGAAGACGCTGCGCTCATTTTGCAGCAGTTACAGAAAAATTCTTCGAATAAAACAGATACGAGTGCTATTAATCAGGCAGTTCATGAGACAGGTGTTAAAAGTCCAATCGGCGCTGTGGCAAGTGCTCCGATAAAGTACACGCCCAATTTTATGCAGAGTATGGACGCCAATGTCCATCAAATAACCAATCGTATAGCTCAAGACTGGCAACAAACTAGCCGTCAACGAGACCTATCAAAGCCAGATTTATTAAAGCCAGCGTATGTCGCAGAACAAAAACAGATGGTGACCGCTCAAAGCTTGCAAGTGGGTGACATCATCATGGTTGAGGCTGGCTCTGAGATTATAAGCGATGGTATTTTGCTTAGCCCAACTGCGACCGTCTCCCAAAGTCTGCTGACGGGTGAGGGTGATTTAATCATCAAGTCCCAAGGTGACTATATCGTCGGCGGCGCGCAAAACGACAGTCAGCCGTTTGAGATGCTGGTCACGGCACTGCCAGAAGACAGTCAGATTGGGCTGATTGATCGGCTGATGAACCGTGCTATGAGTGAAAAGCCCAAACTGGCGCAGCAAGCGGACAAGCTGGCTCGTTGGTTTGTGGCGCGGATTTTAGTGTTGTCAGCATTGGTATTTATCGGCTGGTATTTTGTCGATCCAAGTCAAGCTATTTGGGCAACGGTCGCGGTATTGGTTGCTACTTGTCCTTGCGCGCTGTCACTAGCCACACCGATTGCGCTGACTGTCTCTACCAATCGATTGGCCAGCTATGGCTTTTTGACCACGCGTGGTCATACGCTGCAAACTTTAGCAGAGATTACTCATGTGGCCTTTGATAAGACGGGGACATTGACTTATGGCAAGCCAAACTTACTGAACATTGAGCTAATAAAACCGGTCAGCCAAAATCAAAACGCTGACTCAAGCGCGTTGCCTTTGCAAAAAGACCGTTTTTTAGGCATAGCCGCGGCCTTAGAAGTAGGCAGTCGCCATCCGATTGCTCATGCGCTACTGACTGCCGCTTATCAATTACATTTGCCACCCACTCAAGCCTTGCAGCATTATCCAGCAGGCGGGGTAGAAGCCATGATTGATGGCGTTCTATATCGTATTGGTCATATGGATTTTGCTTTGGATAAAAGCGCCACTGGTGAAAATGTAGACAATAATTTAACGATTGATTTATTGAGCCATCGTGCCAGCTCAGCGGTTGTGTTGTCTTGTCAAACAAGCTCCTCAAGTGGATGGCAAGCGCTGGCGTGTTTTTACTTTAGCGATAAAGTGCGTGATAACGCCCGCTCAATGCTGGATACGCTCAAAGACTTAGGGATTGAGTCTGTGATGCTGACGGGCGACCCCAGTCCACAGGCGCTGGTCATGGCGGAGAGTTTGGGCATGCAGTCGGCATATAATGGTCTGTCACCAACGGATAAGGTCAATCATATCCAGCAGCTGCAAGCACAAGGGTCAGTCGTGCTGATGGTTGGTGATGGTATCAATGATGCGCCCGTGTTGGCAGCAGCAGATGTGTCGACTTCGATTGCTGGCGCAGCAGATTTGGCGCAGGTGTCAAGCGATAGCATCATCCTTAATGGACAGATTGAAGCCATTACAGCTGCCAAGCGTATCGCGGATAAAACGGAACGTATCATTAAACAAAACTTCCGCTGGGCACTGGCTTATAACAGTATCGTATTATTGCCTGCCGCGTTCGGTTATGTCCCGCCTTGGCTTGCCGCCATTGGAATGTCATTGAGCTCGTTATTCGTCGTATTAAATGCGCTGCGTCTAAAACGTGCTTAGGGTCTGTTAAACATTCAAATATTAGGACTGCTGATCGCTAAAATCGCACCAAAAGTTTTATCAAATCAGGCGTAAACAGACGATAATGTCGAGACCTTAGCTAGGTTTACAACAACGTTTGGGGTGATTTTAGATCAGCCCCAAGTATACAAGCAGGGGCAGGGCTATTTTTTGCCAATACATGGCGAAATTGTCTAACCTAGAACGACTAGGCGTCAAAAATTTCACTGCGTATTGTCTAAAAAATAGCCACTGCCAGTACCACATTTGAATGTTTAACAGACCCTAGTATTAATCCTAAAAAGATGATGGGCTACGTCACACTTGCTTAGCATTCTATAAATAGTATTTACTTTAGTTTCACCCATAAAAAAACCGCCTTTAGCAAAAGACGGTTTTTTATTTTACGTACAATTTTATTAGACGAGTTTATATTAGTCTTGTAGGTAGCTGAGCAGACGCATAAATTCGATATACATCCATACTAGCGTCGCAAGAATACCGATACTAAATAACCACTCGTAGTCTTCAGAAATACCAGCTGCTACGCCGCGATCAATGTTATCAAAATCAAGTAATAGCGTAAAAGAAGCGATAACAATCACGAACAAACTGAAGCCAATAGCGATAACGCCACCTTCAAATAAGAAAGGTAAGCTTGAACCGAACGCTAAAGAAAGAACCCATTGCGCAACATAAACGAGCATGATGGCAATAAGCGCTGAGGTGACGATAGAGCGGAATTTCTGCGTTACCTTAACGAGACCAGAGCGATATAGCCCTAGCATAACGGCTGCTGTCACGAAGGTTGCACACATTGCAGTCACTGGCACGCTTGGATACATTCTCATAAAGAACAGCGAGATGCCGCCTAAGAAGATACCTTCTAAGAGTGCATAAGGGACGGCAAAGGTTTTGGCCTTTTGCGGTTTAAAAGTGATAAAGATCGCGAGACCAAAAGCGGCAAACATACTACCGAAGGCTGCCATGGTAATAAAGCTTTGTGATAGACCTGCCATTAGCGCATAAAAGAAAAAGCCGATACCAGTGATAGCAGATAAACCAAGCAACAAGCTGGTCTTTTGGATGACACCTTTGACGGTCATCGGCTGACCGCCGATCGCAAGCTCTGCGCGACTGACAATAGGATTGGCCATACATATGTCCTTAATTAAAAATGATATAAATTACTGCTACTTTAGCAAAAGCTCGGTTATTGTCAACTGTGTTTGCGTGACGGCTGTCGAGGCCTGATGCAGCCATAGTATGACTTATTTGTGTTTGATAGGCATTGATGCTCAGTAGCGCTGTAAACACGCTATAAAGGGGCGTGTAATGGTAGATATATGGGGTCGATTACGACAGTTAACAACGATAATTGATAAAACATGCTAGTTTAAGCGCTCATTTATCGCTATCATTACTCTGTACTTTACCGTTATTCCGAGTCGTTTTATGGAAAACTCCGCGCAGTCCGAAAGATTGCCACATTTACATGAATCAGAGCTGTTCCACGCCATCAAAAACCCTGCGTTTCGGCGTATTGGGCTAATGGGGCGCGCAGGCAAGCGCAGCGTCACCCAAAGTCTGGTGCAGATTGCCCAAACGATCAATGAGATGAATCTCACCTTGATAATGGACATGCAAACTGCCCATCTACCAACATTGGATCTCACTGAGATCGAAAAAGTCAAAATCGTTAAGCGTAGCTTGATTGGTGAGATTTGTGATTTGGTCATCGTCGTCGGTGGTGATGGCTCTATATTGCATGCTGCTGAAGCACTAGCACGTTATCGCGTACCTGTGTTGGGTGTCAACCGTGGTCGCCTTGGCTTTTTGGCCGATGTCAAACCTGATGAAGCTGCTTTTAAATTGCGTCAAGTATTGATGGGCGATTATCAGTTGGATCATCGGTTTCTACTGACGATGGAGATACGAGAAGGGCGCAACATCATCCATGAAGATATGGCGCTCAATGATATCGTATTGCATGCGGGTAAGTCGGTACATATGATTGATTTTCAACTGAAAATTGATGGTCATGATGTCTATAGGCAACACAGCGACGGCTTGATTGTTGCGACGCCTACTGGCTCGACAGCCTATGCACTCTCTGGTGGTGGGCCTATTATCCATCCGAGTATGGATGCGATATGTTTAGTGCCCATGCATCCGCATACCTTATCTAGCCGTCCAATTGTGGTCAGTGGTAATAGCGAAGTTTGTATTCGTATCCATGAGGACAATCGCACGCAACCGATGGTTAGTGCAGATGGCAAACCCAGCATACCGCTCGATCAAGAGCAGCGGCTTTATATTCGTAAGCACCCTGATAAGCTGACGCTACTGCATCCACCAGGGTTTGATTTTTATGAAGCCTGCCGTACCAAATTACACTGGAATGTCCATGCCGAAGAATTCAGTCTTGATATCGATGATGATATTATGGATGATGAATAAAAGCAGTTGTCGTATAAAAAATAGTAGCGGAGAGTAAGATGGACAAGCAAACAATATTAGCAACACTAACGCCTGACATGGTCGATAAATTTCGTATGGCTATTGAGCTTGGCAAATGGCCGGATGGTCGAAAATTAACGGCTGAGCAGCGCGACACCTGTATGCAAGCAGTGATGGTTTGGGAACATGAGCATCTACCTGCTGCCGAGCGTACCGGTTATATTCATAAACCCGTAAAAGACAATGGCTCCATCGTCGGCGCTGAATGTGATGTGGAGCACGAGCATCATTATCCTAATATGCCCAATCCTAAAGGTGCTATCCAGCCAGTTAAATTTCTTGATAAATAAGTTTTGTGATAATGATAAATAAGCAAGAGTATGGCTAATCACAGCAGTAGTCGCTCAATAAAAAAGCCACGCTATATAATAGCGTGGCTTTTTTGCATGCTTAAAAATAATTAAAGTGCAGTGGTATCAACACTAGGGCGAACGGTCAGTGGATTTTTTTGCATCAAAAACCCTTGCCAACCCCAATGTAAAAAGTTGCGGATATTGGCGTGGTCAGTACCGTTAGGCGTCGCTTGAACCTTGGCATAGTGCTCGCCGAATAGCTTTAGCGTGTCCAACTGATTCAGACCATGGTGCTTAGCAAAACCAAAAATCTTCGCACTACCTTCATTTTCACCCGCTGCATTATGCACCATACCATTAACGAAAGGAGCGGGCGCATAGCGATAAAAATCATCAATAAAACTGATGACATCATTGAATCCAATGGCTTTTTTATTTAAACCATTAAGTAGAGCCGATACATCTGATTGGCGGATACTCATAAATAAATGACCTCAGAGCAGATTAAAAAATACAGTATTTGTGTACACTGCTTATAAAAATATAATGCTTATATATATTCAATAATAATTATTGATTAAGCGTTAACTGTTATAGCTTAGCGATTGAAATAGTCTTCGTCATCAAATGAAGGCGCAAAACTGCCTTGCTCAAGATGCTGCATTTGCGACTGTACAGAACGCTCATGCTGAATACGTTGATAAATTTCTTCGCGGTGTACGGCAATGTCTTTTGGTGCATTAACACCGATACGCACCTGATTGCCTTTAACGCCCAAGACAGTCACACTGACCTCGTCGCCAATCATTAACGTTTCGCCCACGCGGCGTGTCAAAATTAACATGCGTCACACTCCTTATGTCGCATCAACAGATTATTACTCATCAGATTACATCTCAATTGCAGGACATTACCATCGCACTAGACATCTCTTGTATTTAACTTACAAGCTACTATGTCTAAAGTTAGGCGAATAGCGGTAATGATAGGTAGATTCATTTAGCCCAAATGAAAGCCCCATTATAGGGGGCATAACAGATACTGTCACGGGTTTTCACAAAACTATTAGCTATATACGAACCAGAGCAATAATAAAAAATAAAAATAGGATCTAATAAGACCCTATTTAATTGATAACTATTAACTCTGGCATATGCTCGTTATAGCATTTATAGTCCAGCGATTTTGCTTTCACCGTCTTCACGATCAAGGCCAAATGCGGTGTGTAATGACTTAACGGCTTTTTCCAAGTGTTGGTCTTGAATCAGCACAGATACTTTGATTTCGCTGGTCGATATCATTTGAATATTGATGTTGTTTTCGGCTAAGGTTTGGAACATTAGGCTGGCAACACCTGCGTGTGAGCGCATGCCAACGCCAACTAAGGAAACTTTAACAACTTCGCTGTTACCTGATATTTCTTTGGCGCCAATCTCATTTTTGACTTCTTCATTAAGCACTTTTAGCGTCTTGTCTAAGTCAGTGCGATTAACCGTGAAGGTAAAGTCGGTGGTACCATTATCCGAAAGGTTTTGGACGATCATATCGATTTCGATATTGGCACGACCAATTGGGCTTAAGATAGCAGAAGCGATGCCAGGGTGGTCAGGCACGCCGCGTACTAATATTTTTGCTTCGTCTCTATTGAACGCGATACCTGAGATGATTGCCTGTTCCATATTGTCTCCTTCGTCTATCGTAATTAGGGTGCCCACGTTGTCTTGAAACTCTTGGTCAAAGCTGCCGTCAGTATTTTCATCAAAGCTAGAGAGTACACGCAGTGGCACGCCGTACTTACCAGCGAATTCTACCGAACGAATCTGTAGAATTTTAGAGCCAAGACTTGCCATCTCAAGCATTTCTTCAAAGGTGATTTTTTCAAGCTTTTTGGCTTTTGAGGTAACGCGTGGATCAGTGGTATAGACGCCATCGACGTCGGTATAAATCTGACACTCATCAGCACCCAAAGCCGCTGCAATCGCAACGCCTGTCGTATCAGAGCCGCCGCGCCCGAGTGTGGTTGCATTGCCTTCGTCGTCGATACCTTGAAAGCCTGCCACAATGACGATATTGCCAGCATCCAGCTGCTCGCGTATGTTTTTGTCGTCGATACTTTCGATACGCGCTTTATTGTGCGAGCTATCGGTTCTGATCGGCACTTGACGACCAGTAAATGAACGGGCGCCAATACCAAGCTCTTTAATCGCCATGGCCAGCAGTGAGATAGAAACCTGCTCACCCGTTGAGACCATTTGATCGTATTCACGAGGGTCAGGCTGAGAGCTAATTTGGCGGGCCAGATCAATCAAACGGTTGGTTTCGCCACTCATGGCAGAGACCACGACAACCACTTGATGACCATTGTCATGCCAGCGTTTGACTCGTTTCGCGACGTTTTTGATGCGGTCGATACTGCCCATCGAGGTGCCGCCATACTTCTGTACTATTAACGCCATAAAAATCTACCTATTATTCAATAATGACCTTTTATTATCATCGATAAGAGTCAACATGATACTCGTCAATGTTTATATAGATAAAGCCAGATTATAAGAGTTACGCCCTATGTCTTTCATTCACATAGTGGTATTTGCTTCAACCTCAGTGAATGAGTAATATCTTCAAACGTCGACCTTTATACCATATCTACAGCGTAACTTTAAGTCTCAGTACTGCTTAGATATATGGCGATTGGTTATAATGGTTATAACCAATCACGTATTCTATGCGTTATAGACCAGAGTGAAGCTCCGTGTTTTTGCTAGCTTAGCTAAGCTGGGCTTCAATCCAAGCAGGTAGCGCATTGATAACCGCTGCACTGTTACTAGATTTCGGTGCGCCGCCTTGTGCGTAGTCAGGCTTACCACCGCCTTTACCGCCAAGCTCACCTGCCAAATGACGAATGATGTCACCGGCTTTCACTTTAGCAGTGACAGACTTCGCTACGCTAGCTGCTAGCGCTAACTGGTCATCTTTGTCACCAATTAATACAATGACGCTATCAGGCAGTTTTGACTTGATATCGTCCATCAGCGTACGAATCGATTTGCCATCAACACCGCTTAAGGTACTGATAAGAACTGGCGTACCTGCGATAGTCTGTACGTCGTCGAGTAAGTTGGCAGCTTGGGCGCTGGCTATTTTTTGCTGCAAACGCTCTAGTTGTTTTTCTAGATCACGTTGCTTATCTGCCATGGTACGGACACGCTGGGCGACCTCAGGGCGTTTTACTTTAAGCTGACTGGCAAGCTCGCTCAATTGCTGTTCACTTTGCTGAATGTTTTTGACCGCATTCATGCCAGTGACGGCTTCAATACGGCGGATACCAGCTGCAATACCTGATTCGCTAGTAATTTTAAGCACACCGATATCACCAGTACGCTGTACATGCAACCCACCACATAGCTCGATAGAGAAGGGCTTGCGTTGACCATCAACGATAGTGTCTGTACCCATAGTCAGTACGCGAACGTCACTGCCGTACTTTTCGCCAAATAATGCCATTGCACCGTTTTTCATGGCGTCATCAATCGACATATTCTCAATACGGGCAGGAGTGTTGGCTTGGATTTGTTCATTGACGAGACGTTCGATACGGCTGATTTCAGCAGTACTAACGGGCTTGTCATAAGAGAAGTCAAAACGTAAGACTTCGCTTGAAACCAATGAGCCTTTTTGCGTGACCGCGTCGCCCAATACTTCTCTTAGCGCTGCATGCAATAGATGTGTGGCGGAGTGGTTTTTGGCACTGGCTGCACGGATGCTAGAGAGTACTTGTGCTTCAGCGGTTTGCTTAGTGCTAATGTCGCCCATGGTCACAACACCATAGTGAATGATGGCTTGCCCCGATTTTTTGGTATCTTGTACTTCAAAGACCCCTGATGCAGTGCGGATTTCACCAAGCTCACCCACTTGACCACCACCTTCAGCATAAAATGGTGTGCGATCAAGTACCACAACGCCTTCCATACCTTCCGTCAAACTATCTGCTGGATTGCCGTCTTGATAAAGCGCGTCAATAGTTACGCCATTCTCTTCAAGCTGCTCATAGCCGATGAATGTCGTTGGCGTCTCTACTTGGATAACGCTGCTGTAATCGACATCGAATTTGCCAGCATCACGCGCACGCTCACGTTGCGCTTGCATATGCTCGTCAAATTCCGTTTCATCAATAGCAATACCACGCTCACGAGTGATATCGGCAGTCAAATCAAGCGGGAAGCCATACGTATCATAGAGCTTAAAGGCTGCTTCACCAGAGAGCGTATCGCCATCTTGTAACCCTTCAAGTTCGCTGGCAAGCAAACGCAGACCTTGCGCCAAGGTTTTAGCAAACTGTGCTTCTTCTTTTTGAATGGCGTTTTCGATGACGCTTTGTTTGTCTTTTAGCTCAGGGTAGGCTGTGCCCATTTCAGCCACGAGTGGCGCGACCATCTTGTAGAAAAAGTCACTATCAGCGCCCAGCTTATTGCCATGACGTACCGCGCGGCGAATCACGCGGCGCAGCACATAGCCACGCCCTTCGTTGCTTGGCATGACGCCATCAGCGATTAAGAATGACACGGCACGGATATGATCTGCGATGACTTTTAAGGATGATTGCTGTTCATTATCAATCTCTAAAATCTCAGCAGCAGCATCCATCAAATGAGTGAATAAATCTATCTCATAGTTGCCATGCACGCCTTGCATGATGGCACTAATACGCTCAAGTCCCATGCCCGTATCGACACTTGGGGCTGGTAGCGGTAACAATGTACCGTCCTTTTGACGGTTAAACTGCATAAATACGCAGTTCCAAATCTCGATATAGCGATCGCCATCTTCTTCAGGCGTGCCAGGCAAGCCACCTTCGATATCGGCACCGTGGTCATAAAAGACTTCGGTACAAGGGCCGCAAGGACCCGTGTCGCCCATCGTCCAAAAGTTATCAGAGGCATAAGGCGCGCCTTTATTATCGCCAATACGGATAATGCGCTCACTTGGAATACCGATGTTCTTATTCCAAATATCAAAGGCTTCGTCATCGGTTTCATAGATGGTGACATACAAGCGGTCTTTATCAATCGCTAGCCATTTATCTGACGTCAAAAACTCCCAAATGTATTCAATACCTGCTTGCTTGAAATAATCACCAAAGGAGAAGTTGCCAAGCATTTCAAAGAAAGTATGATGACGGGCGGTATAGCCGACATTATCCAAATCATTGTGTTTACCGCCAGCACGTACGCACTTTTGCGAGGTCACCGCACGTGTATAGTCACGTGGTTCCATACCTAAAAAGGTTTCTTTAAACTGATTCATACCGGCATTGGTAAACAGCAATGTCGGGTCATTATGTGGAATCAAACTAGACGAAGAAACAGGGGTATGCTGCTTGCTTATAAAAAAATCGATAAAAGCTTGACGAATATCGGCTGAGCGAAATGGCTGGCTCACAGCGGCTCCTTACTGACGGATGGGATTAAAGATGGCTTTAATATAAAAAAGGATTAAATAATTTTGCAAGCGATTTTAGCACAAACGCCTAAGCTCTTGGTACAAGAGTTACAACTGCTGCGTTATTCTGCGTCTCTAGATAGTCAATGGTTTTGGTAGCGTATAAAAGCTAATTGGTCAAAATCGCCGCATCGGTCTTGTCGAGTTTGTCTTGTATCAATGGATCCGATTCAATAACTTGCACTGGCAAGTAACGTAATTGTATTTTGATCGGTAAATAATCAGGGAAGTTTTCCGCCATGTCTTGGGTAATAGCGGCTTCAATTTGGCGGACATCGTAAGAGCTAGGAGTGGTCTCACCGCGAATAACAGCACGAACGATCTGGTTTTTTTCCGCCGTATCGAACTGGGTATTGGTCAGTACATTACCTTTGTCAATAAAGTAGCTATTGATCGCCTCTTTGACACTGCTCTCAAAGACTTGTTGCTTGGCATTGGTTTGTAGATTGATAGTCAGATAAGTACCCAATCCTGCTAACAACAGCAAAGTCACGGCATTACGTTGCAAAAAAGTCAGATAAGTATTGGATTTATAATCGTCCTTCACCAAACGGCGAAAACCTAAAACCCACAACACAAGCGCATTGGTAAATTGGATCGCAATAATGTTGGTAATGGCTAAGAGTAGGGCGCCAAAGCCAAGCTGAATCTCATTATTAGCAAATAAAATACCACTGGCGGCAAGAGGTGGCACTAAGGCCGTGGCGACTGCCACACCCACGACGGCGACTGATAAGTGCGGTGACACCATCGCATAAGCACCAGCAGTACCACCTGCTAAGGCAATCATTAAGTCCATGGAAGTGGGTTGGGTACGCGATAATATCTCTGTCGTCAACGGTTGATCTTTGTGCAGCCAACCAACGACGAAACCGACCAATACGACCAGTGAGATACCAGCAATAACCGTAATAAGCGACTTACGTAACAGCGGCGCACGGTAGTCGATAATCGCTAGCGCCACTCCTGTGATCGGACCTAACATCATGGCGACCAACATCGCACCAATGACGACAGCGGCTGAATTGGTCACCAACCCGTAACTGGCGATAATGGCAGAAAGTATGTTCATGATGAAATACATTTTGCTGGGCAGCGCATTTGCTTCAATTCTGATGCGTACTTCTGGATAGTCTACCTTTTGATTGTTAAACTGCTCAGCGACAAATTGCTTATAAGACTCTAGTTTGGCTTCTTTTTGTTCTTTGAATTCGTCCTCTTCCTCATCATCGCTATCTTGCGCCTTTACCATAGTATCTGTATCTGTATCTGTATCTGTATCTGTATCTGGCTCAGCGTTGGCGTCATTGATGTTTTCTACATTCGTATTTTCTACAGACATGTTTTCGTCTGTCTTAGAATGAGTTGCATCTGCTGTCGGTTCATTATGACTGGCTTTGCTAGCAGTATTCAGCACCGCAGAATCGTTAGTATCTTCTGCTTCAACTGTGGCTTCATCGACTAGCGTCTCCTGACCATTTTCAGTACCTTGCTTTTCTGCATTATCAGCATTTAACACGCCAACTTCTGTTTTTTCCATGTCGGCAGACGCTTGGGTTTCTGGTTCCGATGTTTCAACGCTCGCAACCACTACATCCGGTCCAAGCGATTCCATCGTTACTTTAGCTTCAGGAGGCTGTGCACCTAGGGTTTTTTGCTCGATACCGTCTTGCTCAATGTCGCTTTCAAGCTTGGTTAAATTTTCACTATTTGAATTTTCATTATTTAAAGCTTCACTATTTACAGTTTCATTATCCAAGGTTCTATTATCCAAAGTCCTATGAGTATCGATTTCATCATTTGGACTCAACGTTGCATCGACCTTAGTTTCATCAGTCACATTTGTATGAGCAACAGACTCTGACGCCTGTTGAAGGTCAATCTCGTCTGAGGCGTCTTTTGTCGTTACTGACTCAACAGGTAACTGTTTATGAGATAAGGTCATAGCGGAAAACTTTCTTAGAGAATGACAGAAAGTCACTATTGTAATGATAAATTTAGAAAAGCGTATAAGTTTTTTACGACTAGGCAGGCGGGAAATAAGCAGATATGAAATCAACTGATAGCTGATAAAAGCAATGTATTTTGCTATTTCTTGCAATAAATAATATCGTAGATAAATCCTTAATTATATTAGGGTTTTTATGCTAGGTCACCCGATATAACTGGCTTGAAGGTTTTAATTAAATACTTACTTTTTTTGTGGGTTTAGTGTATAAAGGTATTATATCCACAACAAAAATGAGGAATAAATTATGAACTGGCCATTATTTTCTGTCATCTATGCAATCGCCTCAACAGTTACCATTGGTGTCTTTATGATTGGCGCCTTGGTCACAGGGTTCAATGAGATACCCCATATCCAAATGGCAGTAGCAGCGGGTATTTTGTGCTCTATTCCTGCAGGCTTATTTTTCACCAAAAAAGTCGGCAGCATCACTGGTAACGAGGAAGGTTACAAAGTATAAGGCGCAGCACGATGGGCGATTCTAAAATTCCTTGACTATATTTTATATTGATATTTTTTCTGCTGATTTATGAACAATGTGTCAGTGTTTGGTGAAATTTAGCCATAAAAAAAGACCCTACCAAGAGGGTCTTTTTTGTTTAGTATTTCTGATTGCTTATTCAATCGACGAATACGAGTGGTACATTCATCGTTAAGCCAGTTTAGTTGAGGACAACGGTTGCGCCGTTTTCGATATTGGCATAAACCTCTAACACATCCCAGTTGGTCAAACGTACACAACCTGCTGACCCTTGGCGACTGATACCTTCAGGTACTGGTGAGCCATGTAAGCCATAAGAAGGTTTAGACATTCCCATCCATACCACACCTACTGGATTGTTCGGTCCTGGCGGTAACATATGGATTTTCTTTTGAGCACCTTCGCCAACGGTTGCTTTATACCAAGGCATTTTGACTTTATTGATGATCTTAAATGTACCTTTTGGTGATGGTGTGGCATCACTACCAACAGTCGTTGGGTAAGTGGCAACCAGTTTATCATCATTGTAAGCGTACAGCGTTTTGTCTGCTTTATTGGCAACCACGCGATTGATACGTTGATTGAGCTTTTCACGAGTGTTCAATACAGTGATTGTCTCACCAGCGGTATACGTTTTATTTTTATTGAGCTTGTCTAAATAACGTACGTCCATGTGGAAGCGTTCACCCAGCATCTCTTTGATATCTTGGTAATACAAGCCTTTCATTTTTGACTTTGCTTCTGAACCAGAAGGAGTGGCCGCGAAGTTGGTTTTTATATCATCTTCAGTCAGCGTATAAGTCACTAGCACCGGCTTATTAGCAGCGATATTTTTAACCAAGGCATTCCAAGTTTTTTGATCCATTTTTCCGGTTGCTGGCAAGCCTTTCATGGTTTGGAAATTAATCAGGGCTTTCTTGCTGTTCATACCCCAGCCGCCATCGATAGGACCAGGAGAAGCATGGTTCCAGTCGAGCAATGCCTGCATCTTAATGGTCATCGCTGAGTTGACCTTCATGCTTGGTGACCAAACAGCATCGTTAACTTGTGTGGCGTAGTTGGACAAGTTTAGTGTGGTATATCTTTTGCCATCTTTGTCTTCGATGTTTTTGATGGTAGGGTCATCACTGAAGTCTTGACGTTTTTCGCTGTCAGGCAATTCAAAAGCTAAAGGGTCAGATGAGTCAATAGACGAGACATCGCTAGGGGCGGCAACAGCCTGACCTTCGCTCATATCATCAGTTCTGTCAGATTGCTCATCCTTACGGGTCAGCTCTTCTGCGCTCATGTTATCAGCAGTGGCTGCTGGCGCTGACGGCTTAGTCTTTTGCTTTGAATCAATCAATTGCGTCATGCGGTCAGCTGGTTTTGCGGCAGTGACGGGAGCGCGACTCTCTTGCACATTAAGGCTGACTTTCTTGGCGATACTAGGCATTGAGTCAGCGGTGCGTACTGGCAATGTGCGAGTACTGTCAGCGGTGGCAGCAAATGCAGTAGCACTGGCGCTAACGACAACGATAGATATGGCAGTAATAAGCGGTTTTATTTTCATCATATTGAGTTACTTGTGGTTGCTACTAATGAAGCTATTATGCGCATAATTAATAAGCTTCGCAAACTTTTGACACATATTTTTATGTCCGTAGGGTGCTAAACGTCAACTGCTGACGTATTCACTACAGTTGGGCAATAATTTAGCCATGGTATGTATGAAGTTTTGCTGGATTTTAACGTAAGTCACTTGTTATATATGCTGTTTTTTTCACACTAAGAAGCACAGTGATTGGCGCTATCTAGCGTTTGCGTCTATAATGGTTGGCTAGATTCTTATTTAATAAGTCAGCTCATTATAAAGAGCAATTTAACTTACCCGCATGTCGTCAGTGGACATGTAACCAGCAAGGTGCAATATGTCAGAAGACCAAACAATGAGCGCAGAAGAGTTTCAAAATCAGTACCTCAACGACGATGGTCTAGAGGGTGGTATGGTATTTGATTCAGAGACTGGGCTTCTCGGTGAAGACGATCAATTTGCCAATTTGCCTGCAGAACTCGAAGAAGCACGCGAGCAGCTGGTCAGTATTCGCGATTTTATACGTTTTTCGGTTACTCAGCTTCGTAATTATGATGTGGTCGTGGCTCAAGGAACGACTGATGAGTTTGCTGAAGCATCGGCGATAGTATTGCATTCTTTGTCGTTAGATTGGTCGGCGAATGAGCAGATCCTAGACTGCCGGTTGACCACATCAGAGAAGCAAGTGGTACTGAGCTTGCTAGAAGAGCGTATCGCTGAGCGTAAGCCTTTGAGCTATTTGATTAATTTATCGTACTTTTGTGACTTGCCTTTTTATGTCGATGAGCGAGTTTTGATTCCGCGTTCACCTGTGGCAGAGCTGATTCGTCAGCAGTTCCATCCGTACTTTGATACCAATGAGCTGGCCAAGCCATTGGGTATGAATGTCAACGATCAGGCAACCGCTTTTTACGATCATGGTTTAGATATTAAGCAACTATCACAGCCTGAGCGTGTTTTAGACTTATGCACGGGTTCTGGTTGTATTGCGATTGCGATTGCAACACGTTTCGTCGATGCATTGGTCGATGCCGTGGATATTGATAAAGGTGCGCTTGAAGTGGCGATGGTCAATGTAGATCACCATGATCTTGGTCATCAAGTGAATGTGATTGAGTCGGATCTGTTTGCCAAGATTCCTGCTGAAAATCAATACGAGCTTATCGTTACCAATCCTCCGTATGTCGATGCTGCTATCATGGCAGATTTACCGCCTGAATTCTTATATGAGCCTGAGCACGCATTAGCGGCAGGTCAAGATGGACTGGATCTGGTACATCGCATTCTTTTTGAAGCACCAGATTACCTAAGCCCAGAAGGTCTACTTGTCTGTGAAGTGGGCGATAGCGAATGGGCACTAAAGCAAGCCTATCCTGAGATTCAGTTTGACTGGTTGAAGTTTGCTCATGGCGGTCATGGGGTGTTTGCGATTACCTATGATGAGCTAATGGCACATCGTCAGCTGTTTGCTCCTTTTGTGCAGATGTTAGACAGTCATCAATAGGTCTAGACTGGCAGTCAATAATTATAAATAATGGGTCAAATTAGCATAAGTTGCGTTTACTTGTTTAAGGATAAATATGGCAGGCAATAGTATTGGGCAGGTTTTTACGGTTACCACGTGCGGTGAGTCGCATGGTGCTGGTCTCATGGCAATCGTCGATGGCGTACCACCGGGTTTAGCATTATCCGCAGAAGATTTGCAGATTGATCTAGATCGCCGTAAACCGGGTACGTCTAAGTACTCGACCCAGCGCCGCGAGTCTGACGAAGTTGAGATTATCTCTGGTGTGTTTGAGGGTAAGACAACTGGCACGTCTATTGGCCTGCTGATTCGTAATACCAATCAAAAATCCAAAGACTATAGCGAAATAAAAGATACCTTCCGTCCCGGTCACGCTGATTATACTTATAGTATGAAGTATGGTTTTCGTGATTATCGTGGTGGCGGGCGCTCCTCAGCGCGTGAGACTGCGATGCGTGTGGCGGCAGGTGCTATCGCTAAGAAATATCTACAAGAACGCCTGGGTGTGCAAGTCCGTGGTCATGTCACGCAAATTGGCAATGAGTACAGCAATATCCTAGAACCTAGCAAAATCGATTGGGACTTTGTAAATAGTAACCCGTTCTTTTGTGCGGATGCCGATGCTGTCAGTCGCTTTGAGACTTTGATAGATAACCTACGCCGTGAAGGTACTAGCTGTGGCGCACGTTTAGATATTATCGCCAGCGGTGTACCCGTTGGACTGGGTGAGCCGGTATTTGATCGTCTCGATGCAGATATCGCTCATGCGATGATGAGTATCAATGCCGTCAAAGGTGTTGAGGTTGGTGATGGTATGGCAGTTGCAGGGCAGTTTGGTCATAGCTCTCGTGATGAGCTGACGCCAGATGGCTTTACTGCCAATCATGCGGGTGGCATCTTAGGGGGTATCTCATCAGGACAAGATATCCGTGTCAGTATTGCACTTAAGCCAACCTCTAGCATTACGACGGCTGGCAAGAGTATCAATACGCAAGGGGAGTCGGTTGATATGCTCACCAAAGGGCGTCATGACCCTTGCGTTGGGGTACGTGCCACGCCCATTGCAGAAGCCATGCTAGCCATTGTTTTATTGGATCACTATCTGCGGCATCGCGGTCAAAACGCGGATGTGATGCAGCCAGTAGAGTCGATTACTTAGGGTAGCTTTTCGAATTATATCCTAGAGATTTAAGCCCTTGATTGTTTCTGATAATTTTATTAGAAACAACCAAGGGTTTTTTTGTGGAAGGTTAAAAATGAGTGACTCAACAGGTAGGGCGCGATCAGCAAACTAATAATGTAGTGGATTTACTTTGAAACAGATGCAGTGCGACTGGGATGAGTTTTTCGTAGCCTTAATAATAGTTCTAAGCAGCTACTTGATAATCATCAACCGCCACACACTGCTGATAGCGAAATACTAGTAGCAATTGCTGACTAGGAATGGCCAACCAATGGCCGAATTCGATACTATCGATGCCTTGGTTCGATAAAGTCTGTGCGCAATGCTGACGATTGTAGCCTAAGCAATTTTTTATCATTTGGTTTTGATTAGTAGATTTTTTCATAGCATTTCTATCCTTAGTTTTGATAACGAATTTGAATGACGCTATCGTAAAACAAGCAGATAGAAAACCTGTGTAGGAACGATGGAAATTTAATGAATTGTCGTTATTAATCATTTTGTTTCTGAGTATAGAAAGTGAGCGCGTCTATTTTAGCCAAACATTTATTCTTTAGCTAAAGGCAAGGTAATACTGACCATCACGCCTGAATACTGCGTAATAGCAGCATTATTTTCAGTGAGAATGCTACTACTGTCATCATTATTTGCTTGAATATTGCTAATAGCAACCTGACCGCCGTGATGCTCAATAACTTGCTTGACCAAGGTTAAGCCAAGTCCCGTCCCTTTTTTTGGCGTATTACCAGACATGCTAGGCTGCGTTTGCTCAGTATCGGGAGTTGAACTTTTCTCTGTTGAAAATATTGATAGAGGCTCTGATGTAGTATCAGTAGATTGACTCTGGTGCGATAAACTGAAATAACGGTCGAATACTTTACCAACGGCGTAATCAGGTAATAATTTACCATTATTAAATATATCGATAGTTACGGTTCGCGCAGAATTGTTTTGCGCGGTGCTGTGCAGATAAATAGCGACTGTACTATCGGCAAAGTGGATGGCGTTATCCAATACGTTTTGCAGCACCTGTACCAACCAAAACTGGTCAGCGCAAACGCTGGTATTTGCCAAGATATCTGGTGATAAAGTCACTGTTTCAGTAACCCGTTTATCATCAAGATAAATGCCGATAGGCGCTAGGTGCTGCTGTTGCAATTTAGCGGTGTTGTCTTTTGCAAGGGTTTGCAGTAACGGTAGTAGAGGTGTCAGCTGCCGATTCAGCTTAAAGCTCGGTTGTTCAACCTTAGCAAGTAATAGCAAACGGTCAATTAATTGCTGCATTTTGATACTTTGTTCACCAATGGATTGGATGAGCATCTGTCGGTCTTCCTCATCAAGCCCGTCGTCTTCTAGCAACTCACTGCTGGCACGGATAGCAGTTAAGGGGCTTTTGAGCTCATGGGTGAGGGTATGGACATAGTCGGTGACATAGGCACGATTTTCCAACCGATGCTTCATGGATTCGATGGTATTTGTTAAGCTGTTAAGCTCATGACCTAAGTAAAAATAGGGCTTTTTGGTATCCTCTGCCAGCGCACTGGTATATTGGGTAACCAAGGTGATGCTTTGCTTAAGCCACCATGCGACCAGTCCTGCTAATATAAGGGCAGCAATACTCATGAGCAGTGCTGTGATAAGCATGCGATTGCGCGTATTGTCCAAATAAGGCAACACGCTCGCGACAGGCTTGCCGACGCTGACGATACCAATCAGGTTGCCAGCGTTATTCTTTATTGGCTGCGCCACATACATGACCGTACCATCGCGCTGACTATGGTCTCGTGTCGTACTTCTAGCACCATATTCACCTTTTAACGTTAAATAAACATCGTTCCAGCGACTATAATCTCGTCCTTCATCATTGTCGGGTTCAGGCAGAGAGTCATATATGACGACGCCTTTATCATCCGTTACGTATATCCGAAAGCTGCTATAATTTTTGTTTTTATACTCAGGCTCTTGAGTTTCGCCAATTACTGGCATGCCAATAAATGCCGTATCAAGTCTTCTTTGATAGGCATCATCGTATAGCTGCCCTGAAGACAGTGGCATCTGTAAACTTGCCGCCAGCAATTTGCTGGTATCTAATAACGTGTCTTCGATGACTTGCTGCGCCGTCGGTTTGACATAACCAAACAGTTGAGTAAATGCGACCACACCGCAGATAATCAATACTAACGCCAACGCAAGCCAAATCCTAAAAAAAATACTCAAATTCAGCAGTCGTTTTGGTTTAGTCGTTTGCTGCGCGGTGCCAATGGGATGCAGTTTTGCATACCAATTGCTTTGGCTGGCATCAGTGCTATTGTCAGCCTTGTTATTAATATGAGTATTAGGGCGGCTATTCACGCTATCACTGGTTTTATGATTCATATTTTTAGGTATGCTACTTGACGTTATAGAAGATCGGTTTTAATCAAAATACGGCTATATGGTCGATACTAAATAAAATGGGTACACGACATGATGATGCGTGACTGGCACAAACTTTTCTTGCTTGCTGTGCCTACGCAGACAGAGGCTACGAAAAATTTATACCAGTCACGCTGTCCCTTTTTTATATTGACCTGACTATAGTTAGTTATGACTAAGCGGGACATAATGCGTAACCCAATCCACGATGAGTATGAATGACCTCAATGCTCGCGTCGACAGTGGCCAGCTGCTTACGAATGGACTTAATATGACTGTCTATGGTTCTGGCCAAGCGATGATCAGGGTAGTCGCTCACAGCGCTGAGTAATTGCTCACGGCTAAAGACTTGATTGGGTGCTTGCAATAATGTCAGCAAAATTTTGCGCTCGGTATTGCTGAGCTCCAGCTTTTGCTCTTGCCACATCAAGGAGTAATTGAGCGGTTGGTAATGCCAAACGCCAGATTGACATTCAAACGTTAATGCTTGTCCTGACATACTATTTGAAGAAGCACGGTTAGTTGTATTATCGGTGGCTGTGGTATGAGTAGCAGATTGCTTAGACAGTAATTGCTCACGTCGCCAAATGGCTTTTAGACGGGCAACCAACTCGCGCGGGCTAAAAGGCTTGGCACAATAATCATCACCGCCCATCTCTAAACCCAAAATCCTATCAACTTCGTCGCTACGAGCCGTCAAAAATACGATAGGGATGTCTTTTAAGCCATCGATATCAGGGGTGTGTCGTATTTGCTGGCAGAGGCTGAGACCATCACCATCTGGCAAGCCAACATCTAAAATAATCGCCGATAGATCTTGCGCCTCAAGGCTATGAAGCATTGGCAACACGCTGCTCGCATTATCTAGCCAAGTGATTTTCCAGCCTTCACGTTTGCAAGTAACTTTGAGTGACATCGCAATAGCAGGATCGTCTTCCACCAGTAAAATATGGGTCATAGTTTCTATATCGTTTTATAATTTTAGTAAATTATCGTAGCACAAAACAGCAGCCTGCTCTTGCTACCACCATCCAAACAGTGTGAAAACTTGATGGAAAAGCAGGGTATTGAGCAAATGGTCTATTATTTAATGATGCTGATACAACCAATGGAAAATAAAAAACCAGCTTAACAATAATTAAGCTGGTATTGGGTGTGTCTTAATATTAGACACTTAGATAAGAAAAAGGAGTCGGATTAACCTATTTTAAGCCTTTACAGTTGGCATAATAACTCACCGTAGCGGGCCAATCTGAAAAGATGCCTTGGACACCGACGTCTTGTGCCAACACATCGATATAATTCATCATATCACCATCATTATTGATAGCCTCGCCAAGACCACTATAATACCAGTCACCGCCATCGGTTAATGGCCCTGAACGCTCTATTGACCACGTAATGATTTTTAGGTCATTGGCTTTTGCTTGTTTTGCATAGGCTGACGGTATCATTTTTCCATTGTCATCAGTTGTGACTAATAGCCAAAGTGCTGGCGCAATGATGTTAATGCCACGGGCTTTGATCTCAGCCAAGGAGTGCTTCCATGTTGTCGCATCATCTTTATCAAACGTCTTGTTTTTAGCGGTTTCATTACTGTCATCGATGAGATAAACGGCATTGGCACCATAAGCTGGCTCATTTTTTATCCAGTAATCAAGGTCTTCTATATTGAATGACTGCGCAAATACATCGTTTGCAGGAACACCCGCTGCCTTATAAGTCTCTATGAGCTGCTGGCGGTAATCATCTAAACGATAGCCATTGAACGGCATGGTCACTGCGGGCGCTTTTAGCTCAGGCGTGTGCTTCATACCCAGTTGGCGTGCCAATGCGATATGCTCTTTCAAAGTCAATACCTTGCCATTTTGCGAGTATAAGTCCGTTCGCCAAGGCGCAGTCGCATTCATATATTCATCGATACTAGTCGCTTTTTTATTCGCGGCGTCCATTTTGCCCGTCAATGTTTTAAATTGATTGGCACTGATGTCTGAGGTACGGCATTCAATACTGTCGGCATTGGTCAGTACACCATTGGCATCTATGATTGGCGGTACGGTGCACTGTTTGGCCAGCGGGGTAGCAAGGATATTAGTAGTGGTATGCAGATCGTCTTGTGCATGGCGGCAGACCAGCTCGCCGTCATTGGTAAAAGCCACGTCACATTCCAAGATACCTGCGCCCATTTGCGCTGAGGCAACATAGCTGTCATAAGTGTGTTCTGGCAGTTGCAGCGGTGCACCGCGATGCGCGATAGAAAAGTTGGTTTTGCTAGGCGTTTGCGCACTACAAGCCAACAGCTCTTCTTTTAATGGGCTCTCATCCATATCATTGATCAAATAAAATGGACGAACACCATAGGTATAAGCTTGAGGCGTGGCAGGCAGGTTTTTTGGTAGTTGTTTTAGTGATGGCTTGATAGTTTGATTGGATGTTTGAGTCAATGTGGTATTGCGTATATCGTCTGCGGCCATTGATAGGGTGCAAGTGGCCCCTAGTGCTATGGCTATACTGACCGTCTTAATGGTTTTAAATGGCGTTTTTTTGAGTTGATTGAGCGTCGCCACTGAATTATCTAACATTGTCATGTAAACTGTCCCTACAAAAAGTGAAAAATAATAAGTACAATATTGCTGTCATTTATCCATCCCTTACGTTACCTGATAATTTTTAAAAGATAATGACAGGCGAGTGATTGTTACAAAAATATTTCACTCCCAATTCTCAAAGCTAAACTATCAAAATTGTATTAAGGATCAGTCATGACTGACTATTTAGACGCTGTTATCGTTGAGCATAACCCTAGCCAAAAAACCATCAACCGTGCTGTTATTTGGCTTCATGGCTTAGGTGCCAGTGGTCATGACTTTGAGCCTGTGGTACCGCAGTTAGGATTGGCTAATGATATGGCAGTACGCTTTATCTTTCCACATGCACCTAAGCGCCCAGTGACCGTGAATGGCGGGATGGTGATGCCTGCTTGGTACGATATTTTAGAGATGAGCCTTGAGCGCAAAATCGATGTGGCTCAAATTGAAGAGTCTGCCCAACAGATCAATGATTTGATTAGCCGTGAGGTTGAGCGCGGTGTTGCTCCTGAGCATATTGTGATTGCAGGGTTTTCGCAGGGCGGGGCAGTGGCTTATCATGTGGCACTCGGCTATCCGAAGCGCTTGGCTGGCCTGATGACGCTCTCTACGTATTTAGCAACCAATGATAATATTGATTATAGTGCTGCTAATAGAGACATGCCAATATTGATTGAGCATGGTACTCACGACCCAGTCGTTCCTGTGATCTTAGGCGAGCAAGCGCAGCAGCTTTTATCAGCAAAAGATTATAATGTGTCTTATAATACCTATCCAATGGCACATCAGGTATGTATGCCACAAATTCAAAATATTGGTAAATGGTTAAATAAAGTATTGGCTTAGAGAATTGAGCTGTAACGTAATGTAATGAGGGTGTTTTATAGGTTGAAAGTTGGTACTTAATTCCTATATAATACTCGACCTTATTGGGGATGTTCTGGCTTCGACGCTGGTGATGAAACTCAATGATGCATGTCGAGAGTATATGTCCTCTCGTTAATCCAACATATATTGTTATAGTCGCAAACGACGAAAATTACGCTCTAGCAGCATAAACCCAGTTTACTTGGTTTAGACCCTGCTTACTAAGTTGCTGATCACCTACAGTTGGTCAACTAAGTTGAAGCGTCCGCATGTAGGCTCGCCACAAGGGATTGTCTCAATCGCTTGGGTTCAAAAGTAGAGAATCGGCTAATCCATCCTGACTGTCGGATCGGTGCAGACTAAAATCAAAGACAGAAACTAAACATGTAGATTCATGAGCGTAATGCTGGCGGACGCGGGTTCAACTCCCGCCATCTCCACCAAATATTTTAAATGAAGTCAGTCACTTAGGTGGCTGACTTTTTTTATGGCAATTTTTTGTTATTAGCTTTCCTGATTAGCTTATATAAGCTTAATCATATCAACTATAAACAATAGTTACTTGGAGGAGTTTAGTTGATGCGGTGTAATGGACATTTTTTATGCTGGCTCAGGTTTTAAATCTATATACCGTCTTACTATTACCAACCGCACACGCAGTTTTACATTTCCTGTCTTAAAAAATAGCCCTCTATCTTATAGGATACATTAACAAAGCACGACCTACCAAGCATGCAAATGAATGCTGGGTGATGGTCATAAAGTCAGGCGTGCTAACGTATATTATAATTTAGGTCAGGGATATATCCATGTTTGATATCAAATCATTTTTTAAAAGAGAAGTAGAAAAAAAACTCATCAATGTAGACGATTATATTTTTATGCCTGAGCGAGTAGAGATGGAGCTGGAGGGCGGATTATTAAATTGTGTACTCAACAGTGATGGTCGAGTCGATATTTTTTATAGTAAGCAAGGCGTGACAGAGGTCAGCTCGGCATCGCGTAAGCATCCCTTTACGGCATTCGAAACCGAACTATATCATGGTGTTTATGATGACGTTATTAATGATTTGATCAAAGAAGTAGACAAGATTATCGATGGCTCTTCTAAGTATTTTAGTCGCAGTAAAATACTGCCTTTTGCAGCAGCTCTGTCACAGAGTCCAGTTGACAAAAACAAGTTCTAAGCCAAAGTAATAAGCTGAGAGGAGTGGATGGTACAAAGGCTCAGCAATAAAAAGGGTGCGTTATTTATAACGCACCCTTTTTGTTGTTTTGTATTCTCAACGAAGATTACTTTGATGCTTTAAATATCTGTAGCACTTAACGATACTTATATTTTCATCCCGACTGCTTTATTTGCAGCAGCTAAAGCAGAGACGTTGGTGATAGGACGAGATTGACTGCCTTCAACCAAGTGATTGGTCTTCGTCTGAGTATACAGCCCTTTGGCAAAGCGAGTACTGTCATCGCGCTCAGTCAGCGTATCGGTATAATACCAGTCGCACTGGCAGGCCTGCTCGGTGATGTCGAGTAGCATATATCCATGATCGGTTTGATTGTTAAACTTCTGATGGGGATTAGCCTCTGGTCCATTGTTATTTTCAGGGAAGGCAAGGGACGTCAGAGCAGGGCAAACGAACTCGACAGCCAGCGACCCTGCACCAGTATTTGGGTTGTAGCTGCTAGCATCAAATGGGTTTTTACAGACATCAAAAGCGAAGGAAGCGTGATAATCGCCAGTCAGCACGACGGTGTTATCGATATTGTTGTCTTCAATAAAATTGAGCAGACGATCGCGCGCACTGGCGTAGCCATTCCAAATATCTCCGGAGTTGGTCGCAGATGCACCTTTGAACGGCGCTAAAATGACTTGTTGTCCCAGTATTTGCCATGTCGCATCGCGGCGCTTTCCCTCTAGCATATTTAGATATAGCCAGTTTTCTTGCTCAAGTCCTAGCAGTTGACGCTCGGGCTCATTACTGGCTGTCGCATCTAGCTTTTCACGGCCAAATATACGCGTGTCTAACATATTTAGATCAAACAACTTACCAAACTCAAAGCGTCGATAAATCCGCAGCTGACTGTCGAGCTCGTTGCTACTATCGTCACGGATAGGCATCCACTCGTGATAGGCGCGAACCGCTGACATTTTGCGCTCTATATAGCTGCCTTTACTGTCAGTATGGAACCGAGCACCACCCTTCCATGAGTTGTCTGCGATCTCATGATCATCCCAAACAGCGATAAAGGGATGTTGGCGATGACATTCTTGCAAGTCAATATCAGTACGATAGCAGGCGTAGCGACGACGATAATCTTCTAAGCTAATGATTTCATTTTTTGGGTCTATCGGACGCTCTTCTATCAAGGATTGATCGCGATAAAAGCCCTCTGGATACTCATAAATATAGTCACCCAAATGCAATACGGCTGATATATCTGCTTGTTTAGCGATATCTGCATAGCCATTAAAATAGCCATAACCATAATTAGAGCAGGAAACCACTGCTAAGCGCACGCGATCTACTTCGCTGGCTGGCAAGTCTGCATTGGGTATCGTACGCGTGCGACCGATAGGGGATGTATAGCCTAAAGCTTCAAAAGCGTAATAGTAAGTGGTATTAGATTGGGGAAGTTTTGGGTCGACTTTGACGGTAAAATCAGACTCTGAGGTGGCCAATGCTCTGCCGCTAGCGACAATGTTTTTGAGCTCTGGATCTGTCGCGATGACATATCCGACTGGAATGCTAGTGGCACTGATACTGCCGTCATTGGTGATTCGTGTCCACAGTATCACTCGATCATGCAAAGGGTCACCGCTGGCGATACCGTGTACGAAAGGTGCTGCACCTTGATAACCTAAATCGTCTACCTTATCTAAGGTATTCGAATTGGTGGAGTCATCGTCTGATGAGCAAGCACTTAGCTGGGTCAACAAAGTACCTGCTACGGTCACCTGACCGCCTAGTTTTATAAACTCACGTCTTTTCATCTATCATCCTTGATATAAAGTGAATTTCATTTACACCTAATTTATACGAGTAAGCTGGGTTAAGCAATCGCTAACCCAGCTTGTGTCAATATTAATATCAATGTCGAAAATACATTGTCAAAAATGTATTTGGCTACTTATTAAAAGTTTATTTGGTGAAACTTGCATAACACGTTTGTAAAGATTTGGCGACGACTCTGGTTACCAACTGTGTGCGATACTGTGTGTCTATCGCTGCATTACCCAATTCAACAAGGGTCACTTGCTGCGGGGCTTGCTCACTGACACAGCCACAGACATTGCTTTTTATGGCTTCTTCTTGCGTTTCAGTCATGGCTACACTGGCAATGCGCCAAGCGCTTTGATTTTCAATCTGACTACGGCACTGATTATCAACTGCTGCTTTAAATACGTTCATACCGATATTATTTGCTGTACCAATCGCATTGCCAGCATTAGTATTCATACCGTCCGTCGTTGTGCAACCCGCTAGGGCGAAGGTAGCAAGCATAGCCGTTGAGATTAAGATTTTTTTCATGGGTTAGTCCTTTAAAGTGTCGGCGCTATTTAGAACTGTATATTATCAGCAAAACCTAATAATGACACCATCAACTATACCGTATCTGATTTTAGAGGATTCACTCTGTTAATCCAGCCATGCATAAGGATGATAATACGTATAGGCTTTATAACCAATGTATCCAATAATCATCAGTAAACCACCCACGATAAATAACCACGTAGTGATGTGTTTCCACGAAAAGTTATCAAAACTGTCATTAAACACCGCAGAAATACTGGCGATGAAAAGCATGATGCAACCCAACAGCAGCATTACTGTTGACGTGAACTCATAACCATCTATTCTAAAATGTGGCATGTAATAATCTACGTATAAAATTCATCTTAATGTAACGAGTTTTATA
Organism: Psychrobacter sp. N25K4-3-2; assembly: GCF_015351755.1. Lineage (NCBI taxonomy): Bacteria > Pseudomonadati > Pseudomonadota > Gammaproteobacteria > Moraxellales > Moraxellaceae > Psychrobacter > Psychrobacter sp. N25K4-3-2. Next base: position 414,987 of record NZ_JADKLX010000002.1, on the reverse strand, counting down.
GATAAGAGAGATGAAATTTACATGGAGTATTTATGTAGTAAATCCACTATAAAAGTTCGCATTGTCGACCCACTTGGATCTGACTATGCACAGAGAAGTGATTCAAAATATATTTTAACTAGGGGTAAAATGTCATATGAATCGTAAGTTACTTATTTTCTGTGTCTTAATTGCTTTAATACCCAGCCTGTTTTTTATAAGAAGTGTATATGTGATGTCTGATTATCATATAGAGCAGTGTCATTGGAAAGGCTCTACATCAAAAGTCATGGGAGATGGATTTAGTTTTGATAACGATGTTCGGCTCGAAGATGGGGTAATTCTCATAGAGAACAAACCAACAGCGAAAATAATGGTTAGAAAGTATCGTCCTTATGCAGATAACATTATTATAATTAGTGATATAGAGTATTCTGAGTTAGAAATGTATTATGAAAAAGGCTGTCATTAAATTGAGAAATTAAACCTATATATGCATATGCGTAACTAAGCACAAAAAAACCAGCTAAGACAATGCGTCTTAGCTGGTTTTACTTTATAGAGCTATTCTCTATTGTTTAACAGAGTTAGACATTCTTGCCGTGTTGCTTTTGCTGAATGTCTTTTGCTAATTTGTAGCACTCTTCGATATGATCATTCGCGATTTTTTTGAAAATCATATAGCCCATCGTAGCAGCAACCATTTGGCCACCTAACGGGATGAATTTCGTCACTTGCTTGGCAGCGATACGACCGCCGAAGCCTTGTACGGTCTTTTTGACGATACCGCGCGTCGCCATTAATCCTGCAAAATCGACAGTACGATCTTTTAGAGCACCCCAATGAATCGCGCGTGACTCTAGGTCAACTGCTGATTGACGTCCTTCAATCAAGCCAAAGCGTTCACTGATTTCTGGCAATAGTTGGGTAAGCATGCCCGCATCCACAGCAACATCAAAAAATGGCACAGGAATGATGGCGACACCGGCAGAATATTTGGCGCGTTTTTTGACCAGCTTTTGGCACTCTTTTTTTACTGTTTCCAAATCTAAGCTAGGATCGATAGTATTTGGTAGTTTTTCAGCGGTTGGTGTGGTTTTCATAACGCATCCTTATAAATAGTTAAAATAAAAAAATCAGATTAAAAGTCTCAATAGATAGCAAGTCTCTCAGTTGGTTACTATTTTATGGATTTATAAGAGGCATACAATCATTGCTTTGTAGCAAAATGCAGAAAAATACGGTCACTATGCACCGTTTTTGTAAATGCGCAGTTATGTGCGCTAGGTAGGTAAGCATGGATAACTTGATTTACGCAGGCAGTAAAGTATGATTTATTACAATGTAATGCAATCAAAAACGATATACCGAGGCATTATAAATTACCATTGTGACCCTCTGCTAAAGCCAGTAGAATAGCCTCATGCTAAATTTAACCCCCCGTTATACCAGCACTCGCATCGACGAGTTGCCCACCGCGTTGCAACCACTTGCCGCCCAATCATTAACGCTCGCTCGCTTATATGCAGCTCGCGGTATTACCCAGCCCGATGAGCTTGAGACTGGCCTGTCAGGTCTGTTGCCCGCAGAGATGCTGCATGGCGTCACAGAAGCAGTGCGTCTATTAGACGTTGCCATCGATGACGGTCAGCGTATCCTTATCGTGGGCGATTTTGACTGTGATGGCGCGACCAGTACCGCGCTGATGATGCGTGCACTCAAAAAAATGGGCGCAGTCGTCGACTTCCTAGTACCAGATCGCTTTAAATACGGCTATGGTCTGACGCCAGAGATTGTCGAATTAGGCATTAAGACGTATCAGCCAGAGTTGATTGTCACGGTAGACAACGGTATATCAAGTCATGAAGGCGTGGCACGTGCGCAAGCCGATGGTATCACTGTGATCATTACAGATCATCATCTGACGACCAAAGAGACACCACCTGCTGAAGCGGTGGTCAATCCCAATCAGCTCGACTGCAACTTTACCAGCAAAGCGCTCGTAGGGGTCGGCGTGGCATTTTATGTGCTCGGACGCTTAGCCAAGCTGCGCCGTGAAGCCGATAAATCTACCGTCCAAGTCAGTCAGTATTTGGATTTGGTGGCGCTTGGGACGATTGCTGACGTTGGTGTACTGGATAAAAACAATCGCATCTTAGTGCATCATGGTCTAGCGGCTATCCAGCAAGGACGCTGCTGTCTGGGTATATTGGCATTGCTTGAGCAAGCGGGCCGTGATCCTAAGAAGATGCAGGCACAAGATTTTGGTTTTGTGTTAGGGCCTCGTATCAACGCTGCCGGACGTATGGACAATATGCGCATCGGTATCGAGTGTCTATTGACCGAAGACTGGAGTACGGCGCAGCGCTTGGCGCAAGAGCTTGAGCAGCTAAACCGTACCCGTCGTCACGTAGAAGGTGAGATGCGCGCGCAAGCGGATAGCATCGTACAAGCATTAGCTGCTACTAATAACGATAATGATGCTGACGAAAGCGGCGATACTATTACTCAGCATAAAACTGAGAGACAGGCTGTTAATAATCAAGATCGCAGCATTATTTTGTATCAAGATGACTGGCATCAAGGTGTTATCGGTATCGTCGCTGGACGTTTAAAAGAAAGTCATTATTTGCCCAGTATCGTTTTTGCGCCAGCAGATACAGAGCGTACAGGTGACGACGATGCCATTAAAGGTTCTGCGCGGTCTATCGCTGGCGTGCATATTCGTGATGCGATTGAACAAGTTGCTGAACGCTATCCTGACTTAATCAGCCATTTTGGTGGTCATGCGATGGCAGCAGGTCTGACCTTGAAGCGTCGCAATTTTGAGGCATTTGCCACAGGGTTCAATGACGTCATGGCAGAGATGGAGGATGACGTATTTGCAGAGCAGAAGTTCACTGATGGAGCGTTGCAGGCGAGCGACTTTAGCTTATGGTTTGCTGAGCATTTGGCCAATGCCAGTATTTGGGGTCATGGCTTTGCACCGCCGATATTTGATGGGGTGTTCGAAGTATTAAGCTTTAAGGTATTAAAAGACAAGCACCTTAAACTATCACTGCGTTATCCTGATGTGCAGTATCCGATTGAAGCGATTTATTTTAACTTCGATAGCGAGGCATGGGACTATCGTGCCGAAAAAGTGCACGTGTTATTTCAATTGGATATTAATGAATGGAATGGCAAACAAAGTCTGCAACTGATGGTAAGGGACTTAGCAGTCGTTAGTGAATAAAGATGTTACCTTATTCTAAGACTACGAAAAGACAATAATAGGGCGTCAACTGTGTTTAAAGTTGACGCTTTTTTAATATTGGCATTGTAGGGTTCAATACTTCCATTCAAGAGCAGGGAATTGCCAATCGTAGCGAATGGCGAGCATTCTTAACGTAAAAATCGTAGTCATGGCAGAGATGTCAGCAATCCAATCCGCCACACCTAAATTGTGCAGGGCAAAGTATAGAATGCCGCCTGTTAAGGCTGCGGTGATATAAATCTCTTGCTGTAGCACCAGCGGAATCTCATTGCAAATCATATCGCGGATGATGCCGCCGACAATAATAGTAATCACCCCAAGCAATAAGGCCACGGGCACATTGGCGCCCATACTATCGGCAACCTTGATACCAATCAAGGTAAAGGCTGACAGACCAATGGTATCGGAGAGCTTGAGAAATCTATCGACGCGTCTAGAATTAGGACGAAAAAATATTTGTGTCGCTAATGAGCAGAAGGTGATGACGGTCAAGTAGCTCATATCTACCATCCAAAACAGTGGATGACGATCCAAAATTACATCACGGACGGTGCCGCCGCCGATAGCGGTCACGATTGATACCAACAAGCAGCCAAAAACGTCGAATTTTTTATGTTTTGCTAGGATAGTCCCTGAGATACTACAAGCCACAATGCCGATCATGTCAAACAAGTAGAGCAAAGAACGCGGGTCGAACGTCGTGATCAGTACCGTAGGGTCCAATGCGATAGCCAACATGTGCGAATCTCAGTAGGTTTTTATGATGATTGGCTAAGCATTATAAGCGAATATAAGAGAGGTTGCTTTTTAAACAATCCAAATCCGTCTTATTTAACCAAGCGAATAGAGGGCAGGTGCCAATCAAAGCGCAACGCTAACATTCGCACTGCAAAGATAACACCCAGCATAACAAATTCATTCAATCCGGCATCCATACCCCAACTGTCAAGCAGCAAATAAGTGACCGAGCCTACAATACTTGCAGAGATATAAATCTCGCGCTGGAGCACCAGCGGTATCTCATTACAAATAATATCACGTAGCATACCGCCAATGATGGCTGTCCAAACACCCATCATAATGGCAATCACGGGCGACATATCTTGGGTCAATGCTATTTTAAAACCAATAACGCTAAAGGCAGCTAGCCCAATGGCATCAAAGAGTTTGAGCGCATTATCAATCTTGTGATACAGATGAAAAAATATCTGTAAGATAAGGGAGGTGACAGTGATGACAATCACATAGTTAAGATCGGTCATCCAAAATAGCGGATGGCGATCTAGCGCCATATCGCGTAGCGTACCACCGCCAATGGCATTGACCATCGAAACTAAGATGCAGCCAGCAATATCGAAGCCCTTGTGCTGCGCCAGCAAAGTACCGGCGATAGCACAAGCAATCACACCAACCATATCGAGTAAATACAGCAGAATATCAGGAAAAATAAAATTATTCATCATAGCGTTATTTGGTCTCACCCATCTTTGGCAAATAGTACCAGTCCCAACATAATCAGCCCAATACCGACCAACCCCAATGTGGAAGGTATCTCGTTGTTGAGCAATAATATACCGCCTATCAAGGCAAATATCACCTCGCTGGCTTGAGTAGAATCAACGCCCGCAACCTCACTTGAGGTAACCGCTTGCTCACGTGCATACAAAAATATGGTGGTCGCTGCCACACCCGCCAATAGAGCAACGAGCAACGTATTAAATATTTGTGAGACTTGCGGTTGATCAGGGCGCACTATAATGCCTAAAAACATCCAAAATGGCAAACTCCCGAGCGTCATTAGCCATACTTTATTAAAGGCATTTTGCAGCAGCGTGGTTTCGATAGAAGGAATGCGAGCAATTAGGTTTTGTAAGGATGATGTTGCCGTCTCACTTTTATATGTACTATTGATATCGGTAGCATCATATGTGGTAGCTGGTAAATCATAGGCTTCAGATATAAGTGGCTCATTATGATTGAGATTGTCTCGTTGAGCCTTTAACGCCGCTGCTTCTTGTAGATGAGTATTACGCTGGCGAGCATTATGAGACGCTTGCCAAACCAATTGATTGCCAATGGGATAGCTAAAAGCGGCGATGAGAGCAGGTAATGCGCCATAGAGCAGCATATCAGACATGGGGACGGCGTCAGCATCGACTATGGCCGCCGCGTGCAATCCTTCGCTGACATTGACCAGTACCACACCGATAAAGACAATAACGGCATAGACGATGAACTTTTTATCAAAACGTTGGCCAAATGCCAGTAAGACGAACAGGCTAGTCACGACGGTAAACATAAAGGTGGCTGCTACCACCCAACCGGCGACATGGTCAGCGGCATAGCAAATACCCGTATAAAATAGCCCGAACCCGATACTGCCAGTCATGCACCAGAAACCCCAGTGCTGAAAAAAAATCGCTGTCAGCGCTTTAATACGACCAAAACCATGTTGCATCACGATAACAGCGGTGATAATCAACCACATAAAGACATAGCGGAGACTGGCTGACCAAAACCAGTGACCGCCTGCATCACTCATCAGCTCGTTTAAAATAAAAGTGGAACTAAAGAACGCACCCGCCAACAAGCCGAGTAAAATGAGTTTGACCATCCCTGTATCCTTACCGTTGGCTATATGTCCGTTCGTTTAGCGATTTTTACCTGCTTTTTTGTGGGCTTTTCTATTTACCTTTAGCATCTGCCCAAATGATTTTGTGCAATTGTAATTGAAAGCGGACAGGCAAGGCATCAGCCAGCATCCATTCAGCAAGTTCTCGTGCTAACACAGGTACGTCAGGGCTAAACTGTTCATCGATATCATCGGCGACGTTAAACATCGGAGAAAACCAAACGGTTCCGACCAATTCATTTAGCTTATGCTCGATTAGCATAGCTTGCGCCCAGTCGTAATCTTTACGGTTCATGATGACAAACTTGATTTGGTCATGCTGAGTAAGATGGTCCAAATTTGACCATAAGTTTTTATCGACCTCGCCTGAGCTTGGCGTTTTAAGATCCATCACCTTGCTGACCGCTGTTGGTACGTTTTCTACCGTGAGCGCGCCTGCGGTTTCAAGGGATATCTCATAACCATCGCTCAGCAAACGTTTCATCAATTCAATGGCATTCGGCTGTGCTAATGGCTCGCCGCCTGTCAGACAAATACGCTTGCAAGGATAACCTTTGATAGTTTCTATAATGGTCTCTAGCGACTGACGTTCGCCGCCCGTAAATGCATATTCGGTATCACAATAGACACAGCGCAGCGGGCAGCCAGTTAGACGCACAAATATCGTCGGCAAGCCTGACGTTATTGCCTCACCTTGCAAAGAGTAAAAAATTTCAGTCAGACGTAATCCTGCTTCAGGGTCGGTGACAGGAATAGCGGCGGTGCGTAATGGTGATTCACTCATAATATGTCAAATACAGTTAAAGGTTGATAAGGCGATCAGGCACTTATCAATCGTAATAAAAAAGGCAGATGGTTGTGTGGGTGTTTTTATGTTTGCATAAAGCCAAACCAACAAAGGATTATAACGTAACGCCTTATATTAAGCTGCAAAAAAGATGCTGGAGTCATCCTCCAGCATCTTTATATAAAACAATATTATTTAACAACTAATGGTACGTGCTAAATATCTAGGCTAAGCGTAATAGCTCATTTACCGATGTTTTTGCACGAGTTTGCGCATCCACTTTTTTCACGATGATAGCAGCGTACAAGCTGTGTGTGCCATCTTCTGACGGTAAGCTACCCGGTACGACAACAGAACCTGCTGGTACACGGCCGCGATGAATCTCGCCAGTCTCGCGATCATAGATACGCGTTGACTGACCGATAAATACACCCATCGAGATGACTGAGCCTTCTTCGACGATCACGCCTTCAACGATTTCAGAACGCGCACCGATGAAGCAGTTGTCTTCGATGATCGTTGGATTCGCTTGCAATGGCTCCAATACACCGCCGATACCAACGCCGCCTGATAGATGCACGTTTTTACCGATTTGGGCACATGAACCGACCGTTGCCCACGTATCGACCATCGCGCCTTGATCGACATATGCGCCGATGTTGACATACGACGGCATTAATACTGCGCCTGCCGCGATGAATGAGCCTTTACGAGCGACTGCCGGTGGTACAACGCGTACGCCTGCTTCTTTAAACTGTGCTTCAGTCCAGTTAGCAAATTTAGTCGGTACTTTGTCATAAAACTGTACATGTTCGCCAGCTGCTTGAACGTAGTTGTCGTTTAAGCGGAATGATAGTAATACCGCTTTTTTTGCCCATTGATTGACGACCCATTCGCCATCTTTCTTTTCGGCAACGCGCAAGCTACCGTTGTCTAGTTGCTCAAGGACTTGATTGATAGCATCACGTACGTCTTGTGGCATAGTGCTTGGGCTGTATTCATTGCGGTTTTCAAAGGCTTGTTCGATGGTTTGTTGTAATGACATGGATAAAAATTCCTAAGATGGATGAAAGGTAAATAAAAAGATTTTATCGTTAACTATATCGTAAAGAATCGACTAAAAATATTGCCTGCCACATTGTCGCTAATTTGGCAGCTTTTAGCAAATAAGTTGGGCGTAATGGTCATTGCTTATAATAAATAATGCCGTCTAGACCGTTGAGCTATTATCGTCTATCCATTCTAAGATATCGTGATAGACCACTTTATTAGCCTGCTCATGTAGGGGCTCGTGGCGCATGTTTGGATAGAGCTTTACACTCACGTTATTAAAATTTTGTTTCTTTAGGCGGCTGACAATATTACGAATGCCGCTGCCCATGTCACCGATGGGGTCGCTTTTTCCACTGGCAAAAAGCATCGGAAAGTCTTTGGCAATTGTCGTGGCCCAGCCTTTATGCAAGCTAGTTGCCATCAAGGTAAACAACGTCATAAAACCATTATTGGTAAAGTCAAAACCCGTGAGTGGATCGGCTTCATAAGCGGCGATATTGGCTGGGTTTTCACTGATCCAAGCAAACTGTGAGTCAGAAGTACGGTTATTAAGCTTGCTGTTAAGCACCTTGTTCATTACATTGGCAAATACGGCGTTTGGCTTTCTTGGTGCGGCTTTGGCTAATAGTTTATTAATAGGCAGTAGTACTTTGGTCAACGGATTGGCATCAGCAGTACCCATCAAAATCGCACCGGCAAAGTCTTGAGCATGGTGCTTTAGGACATTACGAACAATAAATGAACCCATAGAGTGTCCCATGACAAAGTGCGGCACATGAGGATGACGAGCCTTTAAGCTATCAGCCATAACGATGACGTCTTTTAACAACGACTGCACCGGATGCTCGCTGCCAAAAAACCCCAAATCAGCGTGTGTTTTTACCGTTTGACCATGACCAAGCTGATCGTAAGTTGCTACGGCAATACCATTATCAGCCAAAAACTGGGCAAAGTCCGTATAGCGACCGCTATGCTCTGACATGCCATGGACGATCAGTAGCGTGGCTGTAATCTTTTTGTCGCTATCGCGCGGCTCAAAGAAGGTATGATGCAGATAGTGAGTATTATCAGAGGAGGTGATCTGGTCAGAATTACTCATAAGCGTAGAATCCTTGCATGGTTAGAGGATAAAAACAAACTGTTTTTATGGTTTTTAAGTGTTTAACGACGAGCACTAAACGTATTGTCGATATGGCTTTGCTAGAGAATAAGCCGTCAGTCAGGTTGTATTATCACGATAGATGATTGCTGCCACCAATTTAATCACAAAGTCTTAGCAGGTCAATATTATTTACTGAATCGTCGTTATCGTACAATAGTCTTGCTTTAAATGCTTTTAACTTATGTTTTAATTTCTATTGCCAAACCATTCAAAAACTATCAAAGACACTGAGCGATGAGATGCCCACAAAAAAAATGCCTGTAAAAAAACTACTGTTGGCAGGTGCTGGTCATGCGCATATTGGCTTGTTGCGTCGACGCTGTATGACACCTTCCATCAAATTAGATATCACATTAATCAGCGCACAGCCGCAGTTTGTTTACTCTGGTATGTTGCCTGGTTGGATGGCGGGACATTATACTTTAGATAATATCCGTATCGATATAAAGTCACTCTGCTCTCAAGCAGGTGTGCGCTTTATTCAGCAGCCAATCACAGCAGTAGACGCTAAATCTCAGCAAGTCATGACCGCTGACGATAGGCATTATAGCTATGATGTATTGTCATTAAACACCGGTGCAGATACCGATATGCGCTGGTTACATAATGCTGAGACGAGTAGTGTTATCGCTATTAGGCCATTATCAGAATTTATCACACATTGGCAGCAGATTCTGACGGAAGCCCGACAATCTAAAAAGTATCAACTGGCTATCATTGGGGCTGGAGCGGCAGCGATAGAGTTGGTCATGGCTGCTCAAGTCGCGCTACAGCAAATCAATACTAACCATCAAGTGACACTGGTGTGCGGTAAGCATCTTTTATCGGGATTTAATCCGCGTTTTCAGCAGCGTGTTATGAAGCAGCTATATCGCCATGGCATTAAGATGGTTCAGGAGCGAGCAACAGATTATCGTGATGGTCAGTTGTCAACCGCTACTGACTCGTTGACGATGGATGCGGTTATCGCTGCGACTGGCGTGATGGGGTCGGCATGGACAGCTGCTACTGACTTGCAAACCATTGATAATGGTTTTATCGCCGTCAATGCCCTGCAACAAAGCGTCTCCCATCCGAATGTGTTTGCTGTCGGCGATGTAGCCACGCGAGTAGATAAAGACATGGCACATTCGGGGGTTCATGCGGTACATGGCGGTGCTATAGAAGCTGGTAACCTACTGGCATATCTGAGAGGCGAGCCTATGCAGAAGTATCAGCCCAAAACACGTACGCTATATTTATTGTCTTGCGGCGATAAATACGCTATCGGCAGTTGGGGCAGATTTAGCGTACAAGGTCGCTGGGTTTGGTATCTAAAGCGGCAAATTGACAAGCGCTTTATAAATGCAAAATAACCCTGTTGACCCGCTTTATGATTTACATTTGACCATGATATTTCCTTTTTAATAAAAATATTAGGGACATAATACGGTATCATTGATTAGTTAAACTGGAAAGAAAGCATAAATTGATTAGCAACTTGTCAATAATAGCTATGATTTCTATTGTGGTTTAATGATGATACTCAAGATTTTTCATTATCAATGAGTTTGCATGACTTCTAAGGCTGAGTCAAAACTGACTTAATCTGCTAATAAAATGCTACTGAATGGATTCAATAATTTATGAAATCTACCATTGAACTACTCGAATTTACCGATTTCCCTGCTATCAAGCGCCGTCAACTGACGATATTACAAGTCAATATGGGCTACTTATGCAATATGTCTTGCGTCCATTGTCATGTGGCTGCCAGTCCCTATCGGACAGAGATGATGTCGCGTGAGCTGGTTGAGATGATACCCAAAGTGCTGCAAGCGCAAAATATTGATACGCTCGATTTGACGGGCGGTGCGCCTGAGATGCATGAGGACTTTAAGTATTTGGTAAAGGCGGCTCGCGCCCTAGGCGTCAAGGTAATAGACCGCTGTAATCTGACTATTCTCATGGAAGATGGGTATGAGGACATGGCGCAGTTTTTAGCAGACAATCAAGTTGAAGTGGTGGCATCCTTACCTTGTTATTCCTTAGAAAATGTAGACAAACAGCGCGGTAAGGGCGCGTTTGATGACAGTATATTGGGATTGCAAAAGCTCAATGCCTTAGGTTATGGCAAGCCTGATTCAGATTTGACGTTGAATTTGGTCTATAACCCACAAGGTGCCACGCTGCCGCCCAATCAACAGCAGCTTGAAGCGGACTATAAGCGCGAGCTAAAAGAGCATTTCGATATTGAGTTTAATCAGTTGTTCGCATTGACCAATATGCCGATTCAGCGTTTTGGCGCGGTGCTGTTGGCCAAAAACCAATTCCACCCGTATATGGATTTGCTCAAAGAAAATTACGTGGCTGCCAATTTAGCCGAAGTCATGTGCCGCTCGACCATCAGTGTCAACTGGTTGGGTGAACTGTTCGATTGTGACTTCAATCAGCAGTTAGAGATTCCTGTGCCCAATAAGTCGCGTCAACACCTAAGCGATTTGCTGACTCAAAACCCTTCTGGCGATGTTATCGCTATTGCTGACCATTGTTATGGTTGCACAGCAGGACAGGGGAGTAGTTGCGGTGGCGCGCTAGAAGAAGAGACAGCAGACCAGACGATAGAAAACACCTCATCGATTTAAACGGAGTCACTTATGAATATTTTTGATAACATCAGTCAGAGCACAAGCAGTTTTTCAAGCAGTCGTTTAATGATCAAAACGGCAGTGGCCACTTCTATATTATTGGCCAGTGTCGCCAGTTATGCTGATTTCAATCATAGCACTTGGGACAGCTTACTCAATAAAAACGTCACTATGACCAATGGTGGTAAAGCCTCTGTCGTTAATTATAATGGCATGAAAGCGGATAAGAGCAAGCTTGATAGCTATATGGCGGCCACTAGCAAAGTCAGCCAGTCAGAATTCAACCGCTGGAGCAAAGACGAGCAATTGGCCTTTTTGATCAATGTCTATAACGCAGGTACGGTAGAGCTAGTGTTGACCAAGTATCCTAGCATTAAGTCGATTAAAGATATCGGTGGGATATTTGGCTCGCCATGGAAACAAGATTTTGTCACGCTACTAGGCAAAAAGCGCTCACTCGATGACATCGAACACAATCTAATCCGTGGCTCCAAACGCTACAATGAACCACGTATTCACTTTGCGGTGAACTGTGCTAGCATTGGCTGTCCAGCCTTGTTAGATGATGCTTTTACAGGCAGCAAATTGGATAAGCAATTAGAGCAAGTAACCAGTAAGTTCTTAGCCGATAGCAGCCGCAATCGTCTCAAAGGAGGCACACTTGAGGTATCGCCAATTTTTAAATGGTATAAAGAAGACTTTGAGTCTAATTGGCGCGGCACCAAAGATTTAGAAGGATTTTTAGCTCGCTATAGCTCGTCTTTAAGTCTTGATAAATCGCAAACGGCTGATCTAAAAGCAGGTAAAACGAAGATTGGCTATACCGATTACAATTGGAATTTGAATAAAAAGTAAGAATACGGCCAACTATGACAGCGACGGTCTCTATCATTATTCCAGTACTCAATGAGGCAGATAATTTGCCTCATTTGTTTGCAAATATAGACAGCCTAAATCCCAAACCGAAACAAGCTATCTTGGTCGATGGTGGCTCAAGCGATGACTCTATCGGCATAATTCAAAGCTTTATTAAAGAGTCAATGCTCGATAATTACCGTAAAATTGATTGGCAAATGATTGAGTCCAGAGCAGGGCGTGCGCAGCAAATGAATGCAGGTGCAGCATTAGCAACTGGTGATGTCTTGCTGTTTTTGCATGCCGATACGCAATTGCCAACCCAAGCTATTGCAGAAGTAACGACTGCTATAAATTCCTCAGAATGGGGTCGTTTTGATGTGCAGCTTAATAGCCGTCAGCCGATGCTGCGATTGGTCAGTCAAATGATCAATTGGCGCTCACGATTGAGCGGAATCGCTACGGGCGACCAAGCTATTTTTATTAGGCAACCTTTATTCGAGAAAGTCGGTAATTATCCTAATCAGGCATTAATGGAAGATGTTGAGCTTTGCAAACAACTAAAAGGTATTGCCAAACCTGCTTGCTTGAAAAGTAAAGTCATCACCTCGGCCAGACGCTGGCAACAATATGGCACTTGGCGGACGATTGTCTTAATGTGGCATTTACGTTTTGATTGTTGGCGTGGCGTGTCGGCTGATAATATTAAAGCGCGCTATTATAAATAAAAGAATAAACGCTTACCATGAATCAAAAATCACAAACTTGCATCATTATTTTTGCCAAATTTCCCGCACAGGGTATGGCAAAGACCCGTCTGCAACCAGCGCTTGGTATTGAAGGTGCCGCGCAAATGGCACGGCAACTGCTGTTGCATAGCATAGAACAGGCCGTTGCTACTGGCTTTACGGTTGAGCTATGTGTTAGTCCTGCGCCAAGTGATCCTTGCTGGCAAGCGCTTGATTTGCCTGACTCACTGCAATGGTCAGCGCAAGTGGAGGGTGACTTGGGCTTTCGTATGCTGGGAGCCAGTCAGCGAGTATTGCAACGTTTTGAAAAGGTTTTATTAATTGGTACGGATTGTCCTAGCCTCATGGCAGCGCGTATTCAACTAGCAGCACAGCAGCTAGATCAGCATGATGCAGTCATGATTCCTGCATCAGATGGTGGTTATGTGTTGCTCGGATTTAAACAAGCGGATAAAAGTCTTTTTTCAAATATCAGCTGGAGTACGGCTAGCGTGGCTGCGGTGACTAGGCAGCGCTTTGCAACATTAGATTGGACACTCGCACTATTATCACCTTTACATGATATTGATGAGCCTGAAGATTTGCAGTATTTGCCAAATGGCTGGCTGGATTCTCACGTCAATATCAAGGTCGATGACAGCTGATAAGCGTTTTAATAAATTGGCTAAAATAGTGCGGCTATATTTATCAAAGTCATCACTAAGACTTTTAACTGGATTGTACATTCAATAAGGATATTGTTATGCAGGACGTGGTTCAGGATTATTATGGTAAACAGCTACAAAGCACTGCTGATTTAAAGACCTCGGCGTGTTGCGATATTAGTAATATGCCTGAATGGCTCAAACCGCTGCTGGCTAATATTCATGATGACGTCTTGAGTCGTTATTATGGTTGCGGATTGGTTTGTCCGGCGTTACTTGAAGGCTGCCGCATTTTAGACTTAGGAAGTGGTTCGGGCCGCGATGTCTATGCACTAGCGCAATTAGTTGGCGAGACGGGGCATGTGGTCGGTGTCGATATGACCGATGAGCAATTGGCAATCGCAAAACAGCATCAAGACTATCATGTCGACAAGTTTGGCTATGATAATGTGACTTTTATAAAAGGCTATCTTGAAAAGTTAGATGAGCTAGCGTTAGCAGATAATAGCTTTGATATTATCGTCTCAAATTGCGTCATCAATTTATCCACTGATAAAGCTGCAGTGATGGCCAGTGTGCAGCGTTTACTTAAGCCTGGTGGAGAGTTTTATTTTTCTGACGTCTATGCTGATCGCCGTATTCCGCAACATCTAATCGAAGATCCTGTCCTTTATGGAGAGTGTTTGAGTGGTGCCTTGTACTGGAAGGACTTTACCCGTTTGGCAAGAGGCGCAGGATTTTTAGACCCGCGTCTGGTCGAGGATCGCCCACTTGAGATTACTGATCCCGCACTGGCGGCTAAAATCGGTGACATTCAGTTTTTCTCTGCTACTTATCGTTTGTTTAAGATTGCCGCGCTTGAAGACGCCTGCGAAGATCATGGACAAGCAGTGATATACAAAGGATCTATTGAACAGTCACCTCATCGTTTTGATCTGGATAAGCACCATGCTATTGAGGCGGGTCGAGTGTTCCCTGTCTGTGGCAATACGTTTCGAATGCTACAAGAATCTCGCTTTGCACCGCATTTTGAATTTATCGGTGATGACAGTCGCCACTACGGTATTTTTGCAGGTTGCGGCGAACTGATGCCATTTAATCAGTCTGTAACGCTAGCACCTGAGCTGGGCGGCTGTTGTTAGTGTCAAAGCTGTGTATAGTCAGTGAAAAGTAATATCGACACATGACGTACTGCTGATATCAATTTTTCTTGCTTACTGTGCCTGCGCAGACAGAGGCTACAAAAAATTGATATCAGCAATACCGTAGCGTTTTTAGGATACTTTGACTATAGTTAGCGTACGTTGCAAATATACGAGCTAAAATCCTAAAAAAGGCCATTAATTCAAGTTAATGGCCTTTTTGTATGTGCATGTTTGTATGTGTATGGAAATTTAACACTTTGCTGTCTGTCATTATTTCAGACAAGCATCTATCGATACACTTTTAAATATTTAGTACAGTAATGCAGCAAGTCTGGTTTTGGTCTGCTCGTCCATCACGTTCACAGGCGTTACCAGTGCTTGGGCTAAGGCATTATGTGCGATTGAATCTGGCAGTTCAGCGGCAATCAGAGCGACCGCTTCCTTAATCACTTTCTGAGCATTTTCAGCATTTTTCATCAGGTTTTTTATGGCGTAATCTGCACTGACTGCTTCTTCGGTAGGATGCCAACAATCAAAATCTGTCACCAAGGCCAACGTAGCATAAGCAATGCTGGCTTCACGTGCCAGTTTGGCTTCTGGCATATTGGTCATGCCGATAATACCTGCCTGCATTTGCCGATACCACTGGGACTCTGCACGAGTTGAGAACTGTGGCCCTTCGATACAGACATAAGTTGCCTGTGAGTGACATGCTCCCTCAAAAATATCTGCTTTGTCGTAAGCTCGCTTTAGGATATCTGCTAGGGCAGGACATAGTGGATCTGCCATCGATACATGAGCGACTGCGCCTTCACCAAAAAACGTACTGACTCGCTGCTTGGTCATATCAATCATTTGATCGGGTACGACCATATCTAGCGGCTCAATATGCTCTTGCAAAGAACCGACTGCGGATACTGACAAGATATAGCGCACGCCTAATGTCTTTAGTGCATAAATATTGGCGCGATAAGGGACTTCAGACGGGATGAGTTTATGACCTTGACCATGGCGTGTCAAAAAAGCAACCGTCACACCCTCTAATTCACCAAGGACAATATCATCAGAAGGGCTACCATAAGGCGTCTGTATGGTGATATTGCGTTTATTGGCGAGTGATTGCATTTGATAGAGACCACTGCCGCCAATGATAGCAATGTCGGCAGAGTGTTTTTGCGTGTTTTCTACTGCAATTGAAGTCATATCAGGTTCCAAATGATAGCTAGTAAAAGTCGTAAAAGCTGGTGTTACTCGCTTTTTCCTCAAAATATAGGCAATAACAAAGGTCTTGGTAAATGTGTTCTGAGAAAGGGTTTTACATTCTAAATATAGCCACTAACGTTTAGGGCGTGTTGAACATTCACAAATAGGCACTGCTGATTGCGAAAACTGTTCTAGACAAGGCGTAAAACGACGGTAATGCTCATGCCTTAACTAGGTTTACAACGCAGCATAGGACAGTTTTCGCATCAGCTCTAATATCAACAGAGGGAGACAGGACTATTTTTTGCCATTTCATGGTTAAAAGTAGACGCTTAGAATGACTAAACTTACTGTTTTTAACGTCGAACTGTCTAAAAAATAGTCTCTGTCAGTGCCATGGTCGAATGTTCAACACGCCCTAGTGACTCTCTTATACATACCTTGAGCAAGCGCCTTAACTGTCATCGCCTGACTTTGTACAAAGCCATTGCACTTAGGCAGGTCATCATCCATATCTTGGACTCGGCGATTATAAAATAGATGCATGCTAGGTTCAGGTAGCGCGGCGACATTAGGGAGATTTGTCGTGGGTATTAATATGAGGTTTCCGCCCACTGCTGTTTCTATACTGGGTTTATTGCAGCGCGTACACAGCCCGCGGCTAATATTCGGCGGAAGTTTCCAACGGCGGAATTTGGTTCTAATCAGGTTTAACTTACTCACATCCGATTTGAGTAAAATCGTTACATCATTATACGCTTGGCCAGTGAATTCTTGGCAAATAGTACAGTGGCAGATAAAGCGGCCGATGGGCTTATTATTGATAGTATAGGTGTTGCTAGAACAGGAGCAAGAGCCTTCCTGTGGTATAAATTCGCTGCTCATTGGTCAATCCTTATCAACAAAGTTGTTATTATTTATCATACTCAAAACATAGCACTATCTTAGCTTACTATAGTCGGTTCAAGATGATTTAGATACAATAAAGGCGTGTGACAGTACTACAGATAGTAGACTGAGCAAGCCTGACCCCTTGTCCAATTTGTATAGGATTGACTGCTCTATAAGTATTATTGAAGGTAATCACAAATACCCTTATTTCTGTTTGGGTAATGATAAAGGTTTACACTCGGTCTAATTTTTGTTTAAATAGTTTAACTAATGAAACTTTGTTCCGCATGGCAGAACATGCTAAATGCCCATCAATTAGACAAATTACTATTTTTGACTCAAAACGCTTTATTTGTAAGGTTTTGAGAGAAGGTAGGCTACGGTTTATTTATGACAGAAATTACTATACTATTACAGGTCTGTAACGCATTAACATTTAAATGTTGATGCCGTTAGATGTATTAAACTGATTATTTCAAGGATGAATGCAATGCTCAAATTCACAAAATCTCCGTTATTTTTATCAGCGATGTTAAGTGCCACTCTAGGCCTAACCGCGTGCTCATCGCCAAGCTCAGAAAGCACTGACAGTACGGAAACAGACAGTGCTGCCACCGAGGCCACTGCTGCCGATAAGCTGGATACCAAATTTCTTACCATCGCTACAGGCGGGGCATCTGGTCCTTATAACATCATTGGGACGTCATTGTCCGAAATCTATGTCAAAACTTTTGGGGTCAACTCAAAGACACAAACCACGGGCGCATCAGTCGAAAACGTCAATCTATTGACCCAAGGTAAAGTCGATATGGTATTGGCGCTCAGTGATGTGGTCACGGACGCAGTCGAAGGTAAAAATAACTTTGATAAGCCGATCGCTAACATTCAACAGATTGCTGTCTTGTATCCTAATGTGGTGCAAATCGTCACCACCAAAAAATCCGGCATCAAAAGTATTGAAGACTTACGTGGCAAGCGCATCGCTGTAGGCGATCAAGGCTCTGGAACGGAAGTAAATGCGCGAACTTTATTAGAAGGGTTTGGCATCACGTATGATGATGTCACGGTCGATTATTTGGGCTTTTCTGAAGCGGCTGATGGTATGAAAGCAGGTAAAATTGAAGCGGCTTTCTTTAGCAGTGGTCTACCAAACTCTTCATTGATGGAGCTAGAGCAGGGCTTAGACTTGCAATTGATTACCATCAACCAAGACAAGCTAAAAGAAATCATTGCGACCAAGCCTTACTTCAAAACCTTTGAGATTCCTGCTGGCACGTATGGCAACGAAACTGCCATTCCAACCGCAGCAATCATGAATGCTTTGTTGGTTAGCTCTGATCTATCTGAAGCTGATGGTTATAAGTTAACCAAAACATTATTTGAGAACTTGGAAGGTCTAAAAACAGCGCACCAAGCGGCAAATGATATCAGCTTAGAGACTGCCCGTGAAGGCATGGTCGCCCCAATCCATCCTGGCGCTAAAAAGTACTATGACGAACAAGCAGCCAAATAATTCATTATGGCTATCAACTGGCGCAGCATTTATTGCCGCGCTGGTTTTTTTTACGCTATGGATGGGGCTTATTCTCCAGCCTGTGGTCGAAGTGAGGATCAAAGGATTAGAGGGATCTGACGATAAGGTGTGTTATTTCGTCGAGCCTGATTTTCAGCTACGCTGGATACATTCTGTAGAAAAGCAATGGTGGGAGGAGCAATACCAACGTGAGAGCGATGGCCTGCTGCTGACCACCACGTATTTTGAAGCCTTTGGCGCAGGTACACCCTCAACCGAAGCGCTTGCTCCCATACAAAAACCTGGCTATCTGGGTTATCAAATCAATGAAAAGCTCCCTAACTTAAATTGGATCGTATCCAGACTGACCAAAGGCGAGATTGATTATGGCGACCACCGTGTTTTGATTCACCAGATGGTGCCGGACTATTCTGAAGTGGTGATCATGCCTAAGACGTATGGTTTAATTGATAGATTTAAAAAGGACTTGTGTCATGAACTCCCAAGTGACGGATCACGGTAGCGTAACTACCATGCCAGACGCTGATGTTGATAAAGATGCTGAGGCAGATGCGATCAACAAAGCGGTATTGGAAAAATATGACCGAGAGTCAATCACGCGTCATATCACCCAAGGACCAGTGAAGTATCTCATCGCTGGAATTTGTATACTCTATTCCCTTTTTCACTTATATATTACTTTTAATCCGATGCCAGCATTGCTACAACGCTCTGTACACGTGGGCGTTGGTTTTGCATTAATATTCTTGATTTTCCCTGCTAGCAAAAAAAGTAGCCGAAAAAGTGTGGCATGGTATGACTGGATTTGGTTTGCACTGTCTTTATCTGGCATGGGCTATCTGATTTATGAGTATCAAGACATTGTGACCTCGCGTGGCGGTATGGCAAATCAGGTTGATGTGATATTTTCACTGATTACCGTGGTCTGTGTACTAGAAGGCAGTCGCCGAATCACTGGTTGGATTTTGCCGATATTAGCAGGGATATTCTTAGCGTATCCATTTGTCAGTCATTTGGATTTTATGCCCGATCGGCTACTGACTCGCCCTTATGATATGGGTGATATTTTTGGTCAACTATTCTTAAAAACGGAAGGCTTGTATTCGGTTGCGATTGGTGCATCAGTCACGTTCATTTTCTTGTTCATTCTCTTTGGTGCGTTCTTAGCACGCTCAGGAATGGGACAGTTATTTAATGATTTGGCACTGGCAATCGCTGGTCATAAAAAGGGTGGGCCTGCAAAAGTAGCAGTCATCTCTAGTGGTTTTATGGGCAGTATTAATGGCTCTGCGTTATCGAACGTGGTCAGTACCGGTGCCTTTACAATTCCGTTAATGAAAAAGGTCGGCTATCATAAAGATTTTGCGGGTGCCGTTGAGGCAAGTGCTTCTGTAGGCGGGCAGATATTGCCACCGATTATGGGCGCGAGTGCGTTTATTATGGCGGAGACAACAGGACTGCCGTATAGCACGATTGCGTTGGCCGCATTACTACCAGCGATTTTGTATTACTTGGGCGTCATTGCGCAGGTGCATTTTCGCGCTGGACGTCGTGATTTAAAAGGCATCGCTAAAGAGAACTTGCCAGCAGTAAAAGAGGTGCTAAAAGCGCGCGGTCATATGCTATTACCGATCGTCTTTTTGGTTTTCTTATTAATCAGAAATGTCCCTGTCGGCTATGCAGCGGCTTATACCATTGGTTTTACAGTCGTGGTTAGTATGCTGCGAAAAGAGACTAGAATGGGCTTTTCCGACATTTTGGGGGCATTAGAAGATGGCGCTCGCCAGTCGCTCGCCGTGATGGCTGCTTGTGCGGTCGTCGGTATTATCATCGGGGTCGTGAGTCTGACCAGCTTCGGGACAGTGATGACCTCCTCTATCGTAACATTAGGCGCAGGGTCGTTATTCTTTACGCTTATTTTAACGATGCTTGCCTCAATGGTCTTAGGCATGGGGCTACCGTCTATTCCTGCCTATATCATTACTGCAACGATGGCAGCGCCTGCATTAGCAGGTTTTGATATTCCGATTTTGTCAGCGCACATGTTTGTTTTCTATTTTGGTATCTTTGCCAATATCACACCGCCTGTATGTCTGGCAGCCTTTGCTGGTGCGGGTATATCCGGTGGCGATCCGATGAAAACAGGATTCTTGTCGCTGAAATTAGCTTTGGCTGGATTCATCGTACCGTTTATGTTTATCTACAATCCAACGATGCTGATGATAGATCCAACGGGTCTGGCAGTTACGGCGAAAGATTTCCCACTGCCGCCTATTATCGATATCATCACGGTGGTAGTGACTTCAGTGACGGGTGTCATCGCGTTAAGCTCGGCACTCGAAGGATACTTCAGAGGCGGTATGAATACACTGACTCGTATCATCTTGGCTATTGGTGCTTTACTATTGATTTATCCTGAGATTACCACTGGTATCGCAGGTGGGATTATTGTCCTTGGTATTGCTGTGTTGAATATAAAAACGAACGGAAAGCCAACACCAACTTTAACTGTTTGAAGCGTTGGCCTTGAAGGCTTTACAAGTTTATTAAAGTCACAAAAAAAGGGTGAATAACAAATCTGTTATTCACCCTTTTTCTATTCTTAGGAGATGTCTTAGCAATTATCTTAGCAACTATTCTCACATTACTTTATTGCTAAATTAGCAGCCAAGTTTGCCTTCAGCTTCTAATGCTTTTTTGCTGCGAATTGGTGCAGGGCAATCTTCGCCATAGTATTGACGATCTGCGAAGTAGCTTGAGCGTACCATTGGGCCTGCCCAAATGCTAAAGAAGCCAATTTTTTTGCCGTAGTCCATATAGCGTTGGAACTCATCTGGATGGACATAACGATCAACGGGCGCATGATTTTTACTAGGCTGTAGATACTGACCAACCGTAATCATGTCTACATCATGGGCTTTTAGATCATCAAGTAGTGCATAAATCTCTTCTTCGGTCTCACCAAGGCCGACCATAAAGCCACATTTGGTAGCGATATCTGGACGACGCTCTTTATACAGCTTGAGCAAATCAAGTGAGTGCTGATAATCAGAACCCGGACGGAACGCTTTATATAGGCGTGGCACGGTTTCGATATTGTGGTTAAAGACATCTGGCGGCGTTTCAGTTAGCAAGTCTAATGCTACTTCCATACGACCACGGAAATCAGGAACCAATATCTCGATCAGGCAATTTGGGCTGAGCGCTCTGGCTTCATTAAGCACTTCAACAAAATGAGCGGCACCGCCATCTTTTAAATCATCGCGATCGACTGAGGTAATAACCGCATACTTCAGTTTTAGACCTAAGATCGTCTCAGCCGTATGACGAGGTTCGTCGGCATCGAGATTGTTAGGGCGACCATGTCCGACATCACAGAATGGACAGCGACGGGTACAGATATCACCCATAATCATAAAGGTGGCCGTACCATCAGCGAAGCACTGTGGTAAGTTTGGACAAGCCGCTTCTTCACAGACGGTATAGAGCTTTTGCTCACGTAGCGTTGCTTTGATGCGAGCCACTTCAGCAGGTGATGACATTTTGACCCGAATCCAATCTGGCTTTTTCTTCGCCTCGATGGTCGGGATCACTTTAATTGGGATACGTGCAACTTTATCGTAGCCACGTAGTTTTTCTCCCTGAACTGCTTTTTTGGGTTTAGCTTTGGCAGCAGGAACGTGTGTTTGTACGGCTAATGAGCTCATAGTCTTATCCTAAACCCTGATAATCCTAAACCTTTGTAGGATAAGGGTTTTGTTTATTATTTTCTAAGAATAGGTCGTAAAATTCGTATAGGGATTATAGCAAATCTCAGTCTAAATTTCATCCAACCGTTTTATAATACTGTTATTGATTTTTCAGCATTGAAACAGGCCAAGTAACCGTATAAAAATACCTTATATTTTTTTAATAAATATTGACTATGGAGGCGGGAAAGCGCTTTGCTGGTTAACATTTTGCCCATTTTAAGCTATATTAGCGGGGATAATTATTCCATTTGGTACATAGGCGCAGGCTGTCATGCTGACTACCCACGTATTGTGCTAATCCCCAACTGACGAGGACGACTATTGTGTTAGAAGCTTATCGTAAACATGTCGAAGAACGTGCTGAGCTAGGAACGGTTCCGCTACCACTGAACGAAAAACAAGTAGCAGAGTTGGTTGAACTTTTAAAAACGCCACCTGCAGGCGAAGATGCGTTCTTGATGAACTTGCTAGAAAACCGTATTCCTGCTGGTGTTGACCAAGCTGCTTACGTTAAAGCGGCGTTTTTAGCGGCTATCCTTAAGGGTGAAACATCTTCACCACTTATCAGCAAGCAAAAAGCTGTTGAAATTCTAGGCACCATGCAAGGTGGCTACAACGTTCAGCCGTTGGTTGCTGCATTAGATGATAAAGAAGTTGCACAAGACGCAGCTGAAGCACTGAAAAAAACGTTGCTCGTATTTGATGCGTTCAATGACGTGACTGAAAAATCGGAAGCTGGCAATACCATCGCAAAAGAAGTTGTTCAATCTTGGGCTGATGCAGAATGGTTCTTGAACCGTGCTGAAGTACCACAAAAATCAACTTATACGACGTTTAAAGTCACTGGCGAAACCAACACTGATGACTTGTCACCTGCGCAAGATGCGTGGAGCCGTCCTGATATCCCATTGCACTCATTAGCCATGCACAAAAACTCTCGTGACGGTATCGTCGCTGACGAAGAGGGTGTTGTTGGTTCTATGAAGCAGATCGAAGAGCTGAAGAAAAAAGGCCATCAATTGGCTTATGTTGGTGATGTCGTCGGTACAGGTTCTAGCCGTAAGTCTGCGACCAACTCAGTACTTTGGTTAATGGGTGATGATATCCCTAACGTGCCAAACAAACGTGGCGGCGGTCTAGTACTTGGTAACAACATCGCGCCTATCTTCTTTAACACTATGGAAGATTCTGGCGCATTGCCAATCGAAAAAGTGAATGTTGATAACCTAAACATGGGTGATGTATTTGACATCTATCCGTATGAAGGCAAAATCACTAAGCATGACTCTGATGAAGTATTGTCTACGTTCAAGCTAAACTCGCCAACTTTGCTTGATGAAGTTCGCGCTGGTGGCCGTATTCCATTGATCGTTGGTCGTGGTTTGACCAACCGTGCTCGTGAATACATGGGTCTTGGTCATTCAGACATTTTCGCTAAGCCAGAAGAGCCAGTTGATACTGGTAAAGGCTTTACTCTAGCGCAAAAAATGGTTGGTAAAGCTTGTGGTCTAGAGGGCGTACGTCCTGGCATGTACTGTGAGCCTAAAATGACTACCGTAGGAAGTCAGGATACGACTGGTCCGATGACGCGTGATGAGCTAAAAGATTTGGCTTGCCTAGGTTTCCAAGCAGATCTAGTAATGCAGTCATTCTGTCACACTGCTGCTTATCCAAAGCCAGTTGACGTTGAGACTCAGCACACACTACCTGACTTCATCATGAACCGTGGCGGCGTAAGCTTACGTCCGGGCGATGGTATTATCCACTCATGGTTGAACCGTATGCTACTTCCAGATACCGTTGGTACTGGTGGTGACTCGCATACTCGTTTCCCAATGGGTATCTCGTTCCCAGCGGGTTCTGGTCTGGTTGCATTCGCAGCAGCGACTGGTGTTATGCCACTTGATATGCCTGAGTCTGTCCGTGTACGCTTCGTTGGCGAACGTCAGCCTGGTATCACGCTACGTGACTTAGTCCATGCGATTCCTTATCAAGCCATCAAAGAAGGTCTATTGACTGTCGATAAGAAAGGCAAAATCAACGAGTTCAACGGTCGTATCTTAGAGATCGAAGGTCTAGAAGACTTGACTGCTGAGCAGGCGTTTGAGCTATCTGATGCCTCAGCTGAGCGTAGTGCTGCTGGTTGTACGATTACTCTATCTGAAGCGTCAGTGACTGAGTACCTAAACTCAAACATCACGCTACTTAAGTGGATGATCTCAGAAGGCTATGGCGATGCGCGTACTATCAGCCGCCGTGTTGAGCAGATGCAAGAATGGTTGGCTAACCCAAGCCTGATGCGTGCTGATGACGATGCTGAATACACGATCGATATGACTATCGATATGAGCACGATTAAAGAGCCGATTCTTTGCTGCCCGAATGATCCAGATGATGCTAAGACACTAGCTGACGTCGCTGGTGATACCATTGATGAAGTATTCATTGGTTCATGTATGACCAACATTGGTCATTTCCGCGCCGCTGGTAAACTGCTACAAGATGTACCAGCAGGTAGCTTAAAAACTCGTCTATGGATTGCGCCACCAACTAAGATGGATGCGCGTCAATTGATGGAAGAAGGGTACTACAACATCTACGCTCAAGCCGGCGCTCGTACTGAGATGCCAGGTTGTTCACTATGTATGGGTAACCAAGCACGTATCGCACCGAAGTCTACTGCGGTATCGACCTCAACTCGTAACTTCCCGAACCGTCTAGGTCAAGGCGCTAACGTATACCTTGCTTCTGCAGAGCTTGCAGCGGTAGCAGCGGTACTTGGTAAATTGCCGACTAACGACGAATATCAGCAGTATGCTGGCATGCTTGATAGCATGGGTGAGGAAGTGTATCAGTACATGAACTTCGACCGTATGACTGATTATACTGAAGAAGCAGATAAAATTAACGTTGCTCAGTTGACCTAATTTTGGTTAAATCTTAAGTTAAACGTTTTTAAGTTTTACAATTCTTATTTAAACAGAAACCCCGTATCGTGATGATGCGGGGTTTTTTAACTATTAACTACGGTGATTTTTAAGTAACTAGAAAACAATTCCTTGTTCTTGAATTAACAAATTTAAAGCATTATCAGCTTCATTTGAAAGCTTCTTACTTTCTTGTAGCATGCTGACAAACTCCTGTTCATCTTCTAGTTTTGGGTTGCGTAACTCTAAAGACTTTTGACTAACATCTATCTTGATATCGAGTGCCTTGACTATCTTATCACGGATACTAATTAACTTGTCTGAGGTTAGTGGTAATGATTGCAATTGTGACCGCTGCGAGGTAAACATATCCATACTCATTTGCGTGACGACGTCATCATCAGCACGACTGCTGGCTTGCTGCAGCTTTTCGTTAATTTGCTGTTGTTCTTCAATATTGGTGTTAAAGGTGGTATGCAGGGCTTTTATAAATAATATTGTTTCAGACTCTAGGGTATTAGCGTTGTCTTTATTATATTGAACTGCAGTTGAAGATTTGTTATCTTTTTCTAAACTCACATCCGAATTAGATTGTTGCTCAATAGTCCTAGAATTTGGGTTTTCAGCTGCCTCGTTTGTTTGGTTAATATGACTTTGTGTTTGTAATGCTGATTTATCTTGAGCATTGTCATTACTTGGCTCACTACAAGCTGATAAGGCAAATAGCATAATAATAAAGATAAGATACGATTGATTCATAGAATTTCCTAAATAACCCCAGTTTAAAATAATATACTCTATTTTAGACTAAAAACACCGTGTAAGAACCTTAAAATTTAAAAACTTATGTTTATAAAAATCCTTTGAGTTAAAATAAAAAGTAGGTAGTTTTAAATTATGTAGGGACTTTGCTTATAGTATAGGCTTTTCAGTAGTGATATCTTCTGTATAATATAAATGCAGGCGGAAACCGTGGCTCTGCACTCAATCTATCTTTTTTTTCTCGGGACGGACCGATACTTTGATAGGCACTTTTTGTTTACGCTCAAGTGCTTTGGAGTCTTGGTTGATTACTTTATCCCCACTCAAACGTCGTATCGTCTACGTGATTGTGTTTGAGATTATCGCAATTATTTCCTCTACCTTTGTATTAATGAAGCTAAGCAATAGCGATGCAGCAGACTCTCTACCCGTCGCGATGATGGTATCTTTGGCTGCAATCATTTGGAACTTTGTATACAACACCGCTTTTGAGACTTGGGAGGAGCGCAGGCAGATAGCAGAGCGCACGCTGCTGATTCGTAGTGTCCATGCATTGATATTTGAAATCGGTTTGGTTTTGATCTGTTTGCCGTTATATATGTTTTGGTATCAGGTTGGTTTGCTCCAAGCATTTATAATGGAAGCCGCTTTACTCGTATTTTTCTTGATTTATAATTTTGTGTTTACCTTTATTTTTGACAAGGTATTTACCTTACCTTATCACTATAAGTCAGCATCTGCTTCTTAACCACAGACATAAACGAAAAAAGGGCTACCATATTGGCAGCCCTTTTTTTGATGCTATGAATAGTGAATTATCTGGTTAAGAATAGGTTCAGCCGCCAAATTGAACAGCCTATTACCCAGTTATTTTCCCTGATAAACTGGCTTGCGCTTTTCCATAAAAGCGGTAATGCCTTCTTTAAAGTCATCCGTGACTGCCATCATGTTTTGTTGTTCAACTTCCATATCAAGCGCTTCATTGAGACCAGAAAAAGCGTGAACATTAATCATATGCTTCATTGACGCCAATGCTTTACCCGGTAATTGACTCAAACGAGTGGCAAGAGCCTGCACGCTTGCGTCTAATTCACCTGCGCTGACGACACTATTTACTAAGTCTAAACGTGCCACATCGTCTGCTTTGAGCTTATCACCTAGCATCACCAGCTCAGTGGTCTTGGCAGCACCAATCAATTGATTTAGTAGATAAATACCACCAGCATCTGGAATCAAACCGATATTGACAAAGGCTTGGACGAATTTTGCATTGTCAGCGGCGATACGGAAATCGCAAGTCAGTGCCAGATTCATGCCCGCACCAGCGACCGCACCTTCCAATTTAGCAATAATTGGCTTGTGAATATTACGCAGCTTTAAACTCACTTCAGCGACTTCACGTAGCATAAAATCAAGCTTTGCGACCAATGCCTCAGACTCCATACCGTTCTCTAGCATTTCACCGATATGACCACCACTAGAAAAATTATTATTTGACCCTTGTAGCACAATCACGCGTACGTCTGCGTCTTTATCCGCTTTATCAAGCGCATCTATCATTGCGTTTTTTAATGGCGTGCTAAAGGCATTCAGGGTCTTAGGATCGTTCATGGTGATGGTAGCGATATGATTTTCGCTTTGATACTCGACTAGAGATGGTGACATCTTGGCTTTCCTTAGTTAAATTAGCTGGGTAATAGAGGGTTTAAAATAGAAGCTGAGCAGGTTTTGTAACAAATAATTCACTATTGATTACTATAGCAGCTTGCTATGATTATAAAAGCAGGTTTTGTGGGCGCTTAGGACAAATCGACAGTGTGGTTTAATTTATCTCGCTGTGCTAATTCCTTAGGAGGCCCCGATAAAAACGGCCCATTCAGAAATAAGACTATTAACTGAGTGGCTGGTGAATTATGCTAAAAGAACAGTGGAAAAAGTAAAGTGTTAGAAAGACAGGGCTAAAAAGAAAAGACAGTCATATGCTTAGGGTCTGTTGAACATTAATTTTTTAATCGATTACACAAGGAAGTTGTTATGCCAAAGATAAAAATCAATAACGCCAATATCTATTACGAAGATAGCGCCCCAAACGATACGCAAAAACCAGTCATGGTCTTTGCTCACGGGCTACTTTGGAACACTAGAATCTATGACAAACAAGTTGAGCATTTTCAGGACAGCTATCGCTGCATCGCTTTTGACTTTCGCGGACAAGGTCAGTCGCAAATTACCAAAGACGGCTACGACATGGACACCTTGGCAGATGATGCTATTGGTCTACTAGCAGCGCTCGATATAGACAGCTGTCATTATGTCGGTCTATCGATGGGCGGCTTCGTTGGACAACGCATTGCTATCAAAAAACCAGAGCTGCTAAACTCATTAACCCTAATAGATACTTCGGCTGATGCTGAAGACCCTGATAATATTCCTGGCTACAAAAAGCTCATTACGGCTATTCGTTGGTTGGGTATGAAAAGGGTGAGTAAAAAAGTCATGCCTATTATGTTTGGCAGCACTTTTTTGACAGACAAAGCCCGTAAAACCGATCAAAAAGAATGGTTGGCGATGCTCAACGGTAATCGCAAAGGTGGCGTCGTCAAAGCCACGATGGGAGTCATCGAACGTGACGCTGTCTATGATCAGCTTGATAGCATCACGACGCCTACTTTAATCATCGTTGGTGATGAGGATGTCGCTACTCCTTACGACAAAGCTGAGCGTATGCACTTCGCCATCGATGGCTCTAAGCTTGCGATAATAAAAGGCTCTGGACATACTTCAACGGTAGAAGAGCCTGAACAGGTCAATAAAGTGCTCAGTCATTTTTTGACGAGCTGTGTATGATAAATACTGCTAACTCATAATAATAAAGACGCCGTTATCATTGATTTGATAACGGTGTCTTTGGTTTTAATGCTAACTAAGCTAGAGCTCTAGGCGTGATGTGTAGCTAAAGCTACAGTCGCGATGCATAGTCACTATGACCATCATTGATGGTGCCGAATACGTCGGCACGATTGACGATTTCGGTTGCCCATGCACGATGCGTGGCAGGCTCTAGCATGGTGTTGTTGTATTTAAACACCGCTTTGGCTTCGCTATGCAATATGGCTTGTGCCTCATCTAACGTGCTCATCGGCACACAGTAGGCCTGTTGGACTAAAGCGATTTGGCTAGGATGGATGACTGTTTTACCGACTAAGCCCAAGCTGACATCTCGGGTCAGCTCTTGCATAAACAGCGTTGGCTGATCTAAATACTCAAAGACCGGCGCAGTGAGGTAAAAGCCATGCGGCACAAAGCAGCCAAGCAGCTGATAAACAAGAGTACCGATAGGGGTGTCATAGACAATACTGTTTTTCGGACGGCGCAAGCGCAGCGCGGCAAACAAGTCATTGCCGCCGATACGTAGAGCAAAGACTGGCTGGCTAAAGGCTTCTTTAAAACCAATGGCCAGTTCTTGATTGTGATGCGGGTTAAATAGCGCAGCGGTCTCAAGCGTGGGCATGAGCAACTGATCGATGCTGAGATTCTGACAGGCCATCCGCCAGTCGGATAAGCTATACATATCGACTTTGGGCATGACGAAGCCGTCGATAAGATCTATATGAGTATAGTCTGCCAGTTGTTGCAACATCATCGGATTGCGCGGACGTATAAAGACCAGTGGACGCGTCGGATGCTGGTTTTTTTGCTCTGATTGCTGATCTGACTGCTGCTCTGATTGAATGCCAGATTCTCTTGATGGATCATTGATACTATCGACGTGTATCGCCCAAGTATTGAGCAGGGTTTGCAGTCGTGTCAGTGCCAGCTCGACATCGCTGTGACTAACGGCATCTTCTAGGCAGATAATAATACTATTAATCGTTGGTAATTTATCACGCTTAATAACTTGCCAAATATCTTGGCGAGTAGCAGGCATATAAAGGCTTGCACCTAGCTGATACGGATGATGAGTACTGGGCTTGACCATCACATGCCGTTCAGTGATGAGATGCGCATAAGACTGAGTATAGTTATAAAGGTTTGATTCGTTGTTTGACATAATTGGCATCGTAAATAGTGATAAATGAGTGGTTATACATGGTCATAACAGACAGCTTATATCGTTGATTCAACTGTCTTTGCTACGCTGCTTGATAAGAGTGATGGCTTGATAGGGTAGTATTTTATCACCTAATACACTGATATTGATATTTCGCTGCGCACATAAATGTCGCAACAATACAGTATCAGGATGCTCAGCAGTGGCTAATAGGATGCGCTCAGGGTCACGGCGCAATATCGCCCGTGTTGCCTCCGCAATCGTTGGCTTAATACGGTTACGATTGGTGATAGCGTAGTCCGCTGCCAGCTTATTGATTAATTCAGCAGTTTGGTAGCGCGGCTGCTGGTAGGTTGGCAAGCACTGTGGGGGTGTGCTCAATGAACGCCGTGCCGCATCAATATGATTGATAAATGCTAAGCTATGATCTACCGCGACCAAATTATCATAAAAGACGCTGCGATGGAGACCTGATTGCGGCTCGGTATATAAGCTACGCGAAATCAAACCCGAGACGGTACTGTTTAGCAGTCCCGATGGTATCAACCAATCTTCTTCACTAGCCGACAGCCAAGCAACACCAGCGGGATCAGCGAGTGTTAAGAGGGGTATGACGGTAGTGTTATTGACAGTACCTTGATCAGAAGTGCTTTGATCAAAAGTATCTTGACCAAAAGTGCTTTGATGAAAAATATTGGCAAAATGTGCATGACTAGGGTCGCTAAAGGCTTCAAGACTCCGCGCCAATTCTTGATAAATGGCACCTTTTCCTGTCCAGCCATCGACGAATACTATCGGACTGTTTGGATAAGCATCCAGCAGCATTTGCAAAGCGACTGGATCAAGCCCGCGATCTCGAATGATGCTGATGCCATAATGCACACATGGCAATGTGTAGCTGCTATC
The DNA here is from genome assembly GCF_015351755.1 of Psychrobacter sp. N25K4-3-2. Classification (NCBI taxonomy): domain Bacteria; kingdom Pseudomonadati; phylum Pseudomonadota; class Gammaproteobacteria; order Moraxellales; family Moraxellaceae; genus Psychrobacter; species Psychrobacter sp. N25K4-3-2. The sequence goes on along the minus strand of NZ_JADKLX010000002.1, from coordinate 384,072 downwards.
GATATCTGTTAAAGCACGCTGCAATAATACCCCAATCGGCAAACCAGCTCGCACCAAGCTGACCAATACTAATGGGCGTTCAGCGTTAACCGCTTGCTCAAAAGTATTGTGCAATGTGTAAGCCAAGTTGGCAATATCAGTCGCAGTCCTCGTTGTGCCTTGCTTTAGCGCCTGAGAATATAGCTGCTCATGCATCGCAGTTGGCGCGACCTCTAAGGTCAGCATATCTGAATAGTGCCGTTGCCCACTTTGGATCAGCGCTTCTTTTTGGCTAACAGGTACATCAGCGACCGCGTCTTTATCGACAATATCGAGCAGCACGGTCACATCGCTGGCAAGATAGCTGCCTGAGCCGTATTTCTCTAGTTTTTGAATATAAAGGTTAGTCATAGAAGGTCTTTTACTCGTATAAGCTACTGTTGTTATAATTGTTGAGAACTAAGATGGTCATGTAGCTGACCATGGTTGGGCATACCGTACCAGTCCAATAGCTGTAGAAAAGGCAAGTCGGCTAAGCTATCACCAAAACCAAAACTGGGGCGCTGGCTGTCTAAATGATTCTCTAATAAAAACTGTACTGCATGGCGCTTGTGAACCGCATGCGGCAGTATCGCTAAGTTATTGGCATTCACATGGACATAAAAATCTTGATCAAAATTTGGTATGAGTGTGGGTAGCTGCTTGGCTAAATCGGCTAATGCTTGATGATCTTTTTGCGCGTGTTTAATCGCCAAATAAATAGTGAGTTCATTGTCAATAAAAACATCGCTATGTGAGGTAAGTTTTAAGCCATTATTAGCCCCAACGTCTTCTTGGTTATGATTACCAATCAAGTCAGTCAACTGCTTTAGTTTGCCTTGTAATGGTGCAAGCTGCTCATGCATATACTGCTGCCACGCGCTTAACAACTCACCCTCAGCCGTTAAAATAATCGCGCCATGGGTTAAGACTTGCCAACTGTAAAAAGGCAATTTAACACGTTTGATTTCATCACGGTCACGTGCCGTCACTACTATCAATTCGGTACTAGCCAATAGCCAATTAAAGAGTGAGGCTTGGCGCTGACTCATAAAGCTTAACGGTTCGCCTTGTTTATTGACCGTGGCGCAGACCAAATTTTCAGGTTCAGTAGTAGGCAAATTCCATGCGTCGATTTTACGCTGGGTTTGAAACAAGGTATCGTCCAAATCCATAAGTGTGTAAGGTTTAATAATGTCGGGGTTGGCTTGGAAAAATGGCGTAGTCATAGAAATGTCCGTAAATCATGGGTTTGAAAATCATTGAATAACTTACAGCGTAGGACTCACCACCAGTACATTATCTAAATTTTGCCACAGGTCATCAACACTATCGCTTGAGGTTTCTACACACAATACGATCAAGTCCCAATCACTAGGCTCAACATTGTAAGCAAAGTTGGTCATACCAAGCCCATAATTATCGCCAAAGCTCAGCATCATCGTAATCGCACCACCAAGCGCAATCGGTGAGCGGGTCAACGCACTAAATTTAACGATAGCATCTGTGTCTGAATCTGGCTTCTGAGCCGCTGCCTCAAGCCATTCCGCCAATAAAAACGGTAACCAAACAAACTCATTGCTGCCCAATACCAAGATTCTTTTTGGCAACTGAGTAACCTCAAAGATTTTTTGATCATTAAAGCTTTCTTGGTCATTAAAGCGTGCAAATGCAGCCTGAAAACTTGAAAGATACTTATCAAACCCCTCTGTACTGTCTAGTGTTGGAAAACGCCCCCAGTTGCCCGTATGACCAAGCGCTTGACTACCAGCTGCGGTGGTATCGACCGATGGCATCGTGATGGGTTCAGGGTTAGGTGCATCTGTCCATTGCCATGCGCCAGACAGTAAGTGATGACGATGAAACTCAATACCCGTCAAACGATCCGCCATACGCGCAGGCTTGGCACCCTCTGTCTGCTTGTTTGTGTTTTCTTGATCTAATGACCAATCCACCAAAGTGGTGAGATGTACTTGCTTTAATTGTGTCAGCCCTGCATTGCGTAGGGCAGTGACGACATTGACGCATGTATTACCCGTTGAAGCCTCATCATCAACCATAATCAGCGTTTTACTAGCAAGTAACTGCTCTTGAGCGACACTATCAGAGCTTTGATAAATTAAATGCTGGCTGGCATGACTGTGGTCTTCACAAAAAGTCGTCAGTAAAGAGTCGGCACCATTAGGATCACTATTTTCATCATGTTGCGCATGACGAGTAGAGTTCAATAAGAAGGCATCAGGATAGCGCGTTTGTAATGCTTGATGGACACCAGCAGATAGACCGACAGCGGTCTCTGCCATACCAATGACCAAAATTGGCGTTGGCAATTCATTAGGCACTAGGTTTGCCAAATCCGTAAAAGCATGTCGCATGGTACTGGGCGCAACTGGAATATGGCGACCTAGCACTTTTGAGACAAATAAAAATGCACGTTTGGGATTAATGCGCTGAGCAAAGCCAAGCAAGTCTTCTAATTGATAGCTGTCGTCTTTTTCTGAATCACGGTTACTCACGACCATATTCGTTTGATAAGTGAGATCAAGCGTACCGCGTGGTAGCGTGATGGTGGTACTTTGTTGCTTGTTTGACATTCATATTCCTTAACACACTCTGTTGAAGTGGCTATTTTTATATTAACTTGATTTTTTTAGATATTTTAACCTTGACAGCCCACCAGCCAAAGCGCCCCGCGACTTTGTTTACTGAGTTGCGGGGTAGTCAGTGGAGCAGTTGTGGCGTTAGATCCATGAGCAGCGCTATCCAAACTGATACCAGCGCTCGCGAGTAGGGCAGATAATAACTGAAATTTTACCGCATAGTTCATATTTTGTGCATGTTCATGGACGAGGCTGGCAGTTACCATGCCGATGACCTCGCCTGTTGGCAGTAATAGTGGACTGCCACTAGAGCCGGGCTGAATTGGTGCGGTAAATTGCATGTAACGAATGTCATCGCTTAAGCCTGTCAGTCCTGAAATACAGCCCTGCGTGACTTGTAGTTGACTACTAAGTCCTGATAGCGGGAAGCCCAAAGTGGTGATAGTCTCGCCCAAAATATCCGAACACTGCTGCGCCAATGGCAGGTGGCAAGGTAAAGGGTCGCTCACTCTAATAATGGCTGAATCGCTACCGATATCACTGAGTACCACTTGCGCCTCACGGTCAGGCTGACCTTGCTGGCGTACACCAATCATCGCCGCCGATTCAATGACATGATAACAAGTCAGCAGGTGATATTCATCAATCGCAAAAGCCGTACCTGTCCATGTTTCACCAGCTTGAACTTGGCGAGGCGTGCGAGTGTCACTATTGGGAGAACCACGCTGCTGCTGCTGCGCCTCTTGAATGAGCGCATGAGTATCTGGCGGACGAATATCTAGACTGACTTGTACTCGTTGCTCAAGGCTTGCCAGTCCTTGGGTCGAGCTTTCACCGAGCGCTCGACATTTAAATTGCCCATTGCGTTTGTAAATCTCGAGCACGATTGCGGCTTTGACATGGCGCTCGCTTGCTAGGAAGTCATAGTGAATAGCGCCACCGTTTAACGTCAAACTTACCTTGTGTAATTCGACAGCGGGTAAATTAAGTGTTGGCTCTTGATAAGTATAAGCGATTAGTTGTAAGAAGCTAACCCCTTGCATATCAAATAAGTCAGGTAAATCAAGCTGCCATTCGCGTGGCGTATCGCTATTGTCCAGCTTTGCCCAGTCTTTAGGCTCGTGCAAATAGGCGGGACTACAGACCGCTTTGCGCTGCTCATTTAGAGGTAGCCATAATAGTCCAAGTTGCTGCCCAAACCTAAGCGAATCTGAGGTCGTAAATTCAACAGTACAGCGTTCTTGAGTGATCACTGTGTTTGCGCCTAACACTAATGTGGTCTGTGCTGTCATCGTATGTATCCTAATTGATATTTTCGTGTAGTCGTACTTGTGCGGAGGCTTTATTCGTATGACTGCGATAGAAACCATATTTAGCTATGCTAAGAATTTAACTCAGATGTTATATCAGTGATTTTAGAAAAATGACTATATTATGTGGTAAAGAAAAATGAATATGCTATGAGGTAAATAGTAAGTGAAAAGCATAGCGTCAGTTTAAAGTAAAAAACGTGTACTCGTCACAATGTTTTACTGACAATTTTTCGCTATTAATAAGAATGATAGAAGCTAAAGAAAATCTGTTAATAACGTCACATGGTTTTAATATGATTCGATAGAAACTTTATTGAGTTAAGTAAAACCTTATCTAAATCATGGCTTTAAAGAAATGAGATATCTATAAATTAGTAAACTTATATTCTGTATTATGCCTTGAGCCATCTATCGGATAATGTCACCACCTATCGGACAATGGCTTGTGAAGTATTGCTAGACCATAAGAATATCGTGATAATGCGATAAAAATTCATTACTGTTTAGAAACTTTACTGTAGCCTGCTGCTCGTAAAGAGATTTCAAAAGTAACCCCGTATCTGAGACCACCGTTCCTGTCTTATTTTAGCGCTCACCTTTTATTTTTAAATATACAAAAAGCTAAGAATTGCATAGCTGCGAGTAATGCTGTGTTTGATAACTATGCTTATAAATCTATCAGTTATTACAAGTAAGACGGTTTAGTCACTCTATGTTTAATCGCATAGTTAGAAAAGAATTTTACATATTGCCTTCCCATCATATTTATACGACATAACAGTTAACGAGATAGAAGCTCGCTGTCTGATTTATACAAATGGTTTGGTATAAAAGCTTAGCAGTATTTTAGAAAAGGAATGACTTTTGAAATTTTCTTGTGCATTAGAGACGTCTTCTGAACGCATTCGTTTGGTTAATGTTATTTCACCACTTATCAAAGCAGGTTATCAGCTCGTCTCCCAGAGACAAGAATCATCAGGCAGTGGTGGCAACATCATTCATGTGATTGCGAGAAGTATAGGCGCTAAGACGCAAGCGGATTTGATCGACGACTTGTCCTCTATTGATGGTTGTACCTTGTTTAAACTCGAAATTGATGAAGAAGATATCTCCTCATCAGCACCTGTGCAAACAGGCGAGGATGAAAAAACGACGTTAGCCGCTATTGGTGCTCAATACCCCAAAATAACAGATATTGTCAGCCAATACGAGGCCAGCTTGCCTAGCGATCAGCGTGCTACTGCACTGCATCAGTTAGGACGAAAGGTTGGCGGTGGTATTTATCAACGTGATTATTCACTTGGTAGTCCACTAAAAATGCCAACGACAATCAGCCGAGAACTCGTACCAGCCTTGAAAGGGTTTTGTAAGGTCAAAGCGAAGAATAACGTGGTTTCTTTAATTAAATGTCCATTCTGTAAGTCATCAGACAGCAATCATTCAGGATGTCATTTTGTCATCGGTTATATCGAAGGATTTTTGGCGAGTAATCCTGCTATAGAGACAGTCCAAGTTGAGGAAACCAGCTGCGGTGCTGGTAGTACCAATATTTGTGAATTTACCATCGGGTAAACAAAATTAATCATAGACGACTAAATGTCTATATAAAACAAATAGTGAGCGCATAGCGTATAAGGGCTTATTCAAGTCTACGCTAAAAGGCTCAGTTCTTATTAAATACAAAAGGCGAAAAAATGATTGAAGTTGAATATAACCTGCTTTTGGTGTTGGTTTCATATGCCATCGCAGTGTTCGGCTCTTATGTGGGTCTAAATCTTGCCATTCGAGTGCCATCTGCTAAGCCAGGATCAGACCTATATTTTTGGGTCGCGCTATCTTCGATTGCCATTGGTGGTGCTATTTGGTCAATGCATTATATTGGTATGATGGCAGTCGATATGAAAATGCCAGTTACCTATAATCTGGGCATGACAATTGTTTCGATGCTGCTTGCGGTTGGTTTTGTGGCTATTGGTATCATGATCGTAGGGCGCGGTGCGTCTAGCATGAGTAAATTGATTGGCGGTGGTGTCTTGACTGGACTTGGCGTTGCAGCCATGCACTATACTGGTATGGCTTCAATGCAGATGGAAGCTACGATGTCATACAATATTCCACTTCTGATCACCTCAGTGGTTATTGCCATTGTAGCTGCTATCGCAGCATTATGGTTGGCGTTTAACCTACGCGGTACCTTACAGCGTTTCGGTAGTGCGTTCATTATGGGTCTTGCAGTTTGTGGTATGCACTATACTGGTATGGCGGCTATGGAGATGGATGCTACTAACCATATGATGTCTATGAGTTATACGCATGATAGTGCAATCTCTTCAGCGATCATTATTTTTATCGGCTCAGCGATCGTATTGAGCTTGTTGTGGGTTCTTGCATCTAAGAATGCCCCTAAGAAAGCAACGCTAGTATTTGGCGAGTAACTCTAAGTAGTTGTTTTTAAACGTTAATGTATGATACAAACAGTAAAAAAGGTTTTTAGATTGCTATCTAAAAACCTTTTTTGTGCTTGACGATCTTGACTATCAATTAGGATTATAGTCAATGAGGCTTATAGTCGATTCAATTTAAAAGTAGTACAAGGCAACCGAGTGTAGATGTATATGTGATACTTCAAGCGAGGTTAACGCTGTAATACTTTTATAGTGGAATGACTATATCCTCACTTAGTAAGTTACTCAGCGTCTGTCTCTTCAATTTTGACGCTCATCATCAGCGAGCGCACCTGGCAAGGCTTAATTTTTTGAGCAATGTCCTCTAACTGTGGCTTTGCCGTTAATCCTAGCCAATAAGCAAATCCGACTTGTGTGAGATCGATACCGCTATGCACTGTATAACCGATGCCGCCAGAAGGACGACTGTTAATCTCAAGGACACGGTGTTGACCGTCATCATCTGCCTTGGTCTGTACGCTGACGATACCATCGCAACCAAAGGCTTTAATTAATGGAATCACCACCTCCATAACGTCCTGCTCGTAGCCGACATGCTGGATTTTGCCTGTTTTATGACGAGTAACGGCTGCCAATACTTCACCATATTCACAGACAACATCGATAGAGTACTCTTGCCCTGATAAGTAAGGCATCAGCAGCATCGGAATAGGGCGCTCACGTATCATTTGGCTATGAGTATAGGCATTCACAAACTGCGCGGTATTGATTTTTTTCTCTTCGGTAAAGTATAAATGCTCAAAGCTATCGTAATGCTCGCCATCGTCTTTGGCCAGATCTAGCCGCCAAAAGCCTTGTGCAAAAATACCAGTGACAGGTTTGACGCATAAAGGCTGATGACCATGCTCGCTAAGTAAAGCCTCAAGCTCAGCAGTATTGTCAAAGCGCCAAGCGTCTGCCACCGGAATGTTATGGGCATGGCACTGCTGCATAAAGGCAAATTTATCATCGATACACTCTAGCGCTGCGATGCTGGTTGCTCCTGTTAATAATCGAATACCAGCGGCACTAAATGCCTCACGCTGCGCTTCATAGTCGATACCATTACGACCAGTCAGCAATACTTTTACGTTGTGTTGTTTGGCTTGCTCTAAGACAAATTGCCAGCGCGGTGTGACGGGTTCAGGTATGATTTGCTCATCACTGTCGAGTAGGGTTTTGGATGGCTCAATATATGTGCTGTCGGCAAACTCGAAAATTTCAGGTCTGTCATGGCGGTGTGACGCTATAACATTAAAGGGCGAGTGCGCTTGTGTTTTTAGGGCTTGCAGGCTGGCTAACATATCACGCTGGCTAGACTGACCTTCTGCCAACCAAGCGGCAACGGGGGTCATAGAAAGGCTATCGTTAGCAAGGTTACTCATAATTCTCTCAGCATTATTATCAATGTTATAGGTAAGTGTTATAGGTATTGGATAACTGGGTGTGATTGTCGCACGTTTCTTGTCAAGATGGTCAATACTCATCCGTTGCCAAAAAAACCACGCTGCACCGTCATTTATAGCAAAGTCTATTATATAGAAATGCTACGCTCTAGGGCGTGTCCTCATTTAAAAAATGGCAATAAAAATGAGATAGGTTGCAGTCAGGCAAGGAAAATAACGCAGATGATATCGAGATATTAGTCAGCTATAGTCAGAGCACTTTTAAACCGCTACGGTGTTATCCGTCCTAGATGTACTCAGTGTACTATCTGCGGTCGGTCGCCTTGTAGCGATTCTAAAATTGTTTGACATTGTTTGGCATTGTTTGGCAAGATTTAGCCATTTTTAGCCCATTTCGATGACCATCGATTGAATTGAGAGCACGCCTTAGTGTGCTGATTAAAAATCTGACATTATCCATGCTACTATACGACGATAGTGAACATAAAAAACATTAGGGCGTGTTGAACATTCACAAATAGGCACTGCTGATCGCTAAAACTGCTCCAAACAAGGCGTAAAACGACGGTAATGCTAGTGCCTTAACTAGGTTTACAACGCAGTATGGGGAAGTTTTAGCATCAGCTCTAATATCAACAGAGGGAGACAGGACTCTTTTTTGCCACTTCATTGTTAAAAAAAGACGCTTAGAATAACTAAACTTACTGTTTTTAACGTCGAACTGTCTAAAAAATAGTCTCTGTCAGTGCCATGGTTGAATGTTCAACACGCCCTAATATAATAAATAACTCAAAGGACATATGATGAGCCAGAACCAACCTCAAAAACTGATTGCTGGTGCCAATGCGCCACTACCGACGGACAATATTAGTATTCGCATTTTAAGTCAAAATGCCATCGATTGTGCTGCTTATCGTTTGACCACTGACGGTAAAGTGCGCGGTGATGGCGATATGATATTTTATGGGCAGACGCGTAGTGATGACGGCAATGTCAGCTTCCGAGGTCACGATAGTGACGGATTTTTTGATATTAATTTAGCAGCGCAACCGACGAATATTGATAAAATTGCCTTGGCATTTTCTAGCGCGCAAGCCTTGGCGCAAATCGGTGATGTTGATATCCAAGTATTGCAAGGCAGTCAAGTACTGATGACTTGTCAGCTTAGTAGTGCTGGGCGTAATGAAAAAGCCATTATCCTTGCAGAATGCTATCGTCGGCAGGGCAGCTGGAAGTTTAGATTTATTGCCCAAGGTTTTGAAGGTGGTCTGAAGCCGTTGTCTGAGCATTTCGGTGTTGAAATCGCCGACGAAGCACCAGCTCAGCCCCCATCTCAAAACAACAATCAGGCTCAAAATCAAAACCAGTTACAGGGTCAGTCTCAACCTATCAATACGCAAAGACCTATCAATACGCAAAGACCTATTAATACGCAAAAGGCGGGCAGTGACTCTCAAGCAAGTACGCCGCCACCAATTCCAGCCAGTCCTTCGATCAATTTAAGCAAAATCACCTTAACCAAAAACCAATCCAGTATCAATCTTAAGAAGCGCGATGACTTTGGCAAAATCTCGGTCAACCTAAACTGGAACCAACGTCCAGATATGGATAAGCAAGCACCGAAAAAAGGCTTGTTGGGTGATCTGTTCAAGCAGCATAAAGCGGGCGGTATTGACCTTGACGTAGGGGCTATGATTCATCTAAAAAATGGCGAAAAAACCCTGATTCAGGCCTTAGGCAATCGCTTTGGTAGTTTGCAATCAGCACCTTACGTCTGTCTGCGTGCTGATGATAGGACAGGACAAGTGAGTGGCGGTGAGTGGCTCGATATCAATGGTCAGCAGTGGTCGCAAATTGAGGAAGTATTTATCTTTGCCTTCATCTATGAAGGCGCGCCGAACTGGGCAAAAACGGATGGGGTAGTGACCATTCATGTGCCCGATCAGTCGCCGATTGAGACGCGCTTAACAGAAGGCACAGGCAACTTGCCAATGTGTGCCATTGCGCGTTTGGTCAACCAACAAGGCAGTATCAATGTTGAACGTATTAACCAATACTTTAAAGGCCATCAAGAAATGGATAAAGCCTTTAATTGGGGCTTTAGCTGGAAACGTGGTAGTAAGTAAGTGCTTGAATAGCACCCCTTAATACAAAAAATCAGCCCGTCTATTATAAATAGACGGGCTGATTGCTTTTGAGCGTTAACGTTTTAAAATGCTGATTTTCAAGCGTTACGAGCAAAAACTATTTAGACTTTATAAGTTATTAAGCATGTGGCGTAATAGCAGGCATCAAATCATGGAAAGTACGACCTGAGGCAGTTTCGCCAATGGCATGCATTTTCCATTCGTTATTATGACGATAGACTTTTGCCATTACCATCGCTGTATGACTGCCTTGCGCTGATAGGTTATAGCGCGCGACTTCTTGGTTATTATTGGCGTTCACGATACGGCAAAAGGCGTTTTCTACCGTTTCAAACGTCTGTCCGGTAAAGCTATTGACGGTAAATACCAGCGAGACGACATTAGCAGGGATTCTTGAAAGATCGACGTTGATAACTTCGTCATCGCCATCGCCGTCGCCAGTACGGTTGTCGCCTGTGTGTACGATACTGCCATCTTTTGATTTAAGCTGGCTGAACCAAATGGCATCGACTGCCTGCTTGTTGCTATCGAACATGATGCACGAAGCATCCAAATCGATAGAATCGCCGCCGCTACCGCCGCCAAATAATTTGCCTAAGAAGCCACCTTTTTTCTCTTGCGGTCCTTGTGCTACGTCCCAACCTAGACCCAATTTTACTTGAGTCAGATCGCCGCCGGCTTCTTTGCTTAGGGATATTTTTTGTCCCTTTTGTAAACTAACTGCCATGATAAAATCCTTATATCAATTTCAAAAGTACGATTAGCTGTGTCGAACTCGCTTAGTCTACAAGGCGTAGTACTTGCACTTGTTTTCCTTACTAATCAAATTTTTGTACATGATATTATAATAATTGTGGGTGATAAATTGTGAGTAAAATTGTCTTGAAAAATTAAGTTATAAAATATTATCTAAAAAACCACCACTGCCACCACGACCTCCGGAGCTACTGCCCAAGATGCTTTGTAGCCAGCCTTGATAGCTGTCACGATTGCGTGAGCAGATAATGACTTTACCATTGCCTGAGAAGTTCAACACCATGCCTTCGCCACTAGTGACTGAATTTATGATGCTGCTCATGATACCTTTTTTCTTGCTGGTTGAGACCGACAGCTTGTACTCAAGATTCGAGTCCCAACAGACCACATGACCATTATCGATGATAACGTCTTTTTCTGGGGTGACATCAATCTCAAACAACGAGCCAAAGCCAGATACCACGACCTGACCTTGACCTTGCGTCTGCATAACCATAAAGCCACCAGTATCACCAAACACTGCGCCGCCAAGGTTACGTTGAATATTGGCTCTGATATCGACACCCGTTTGTGCAGCGACGAAAGCGCCATCGCTCAAGGTATATTGCTGATTACCGACATCAATGATTTGCATATCACCATCCAAGGTTGGCGCAAGCAAACAATCGCCTTCACCATTCACCGCTTCAATTTGCTGCTGAAACAATGATTCATCGTTCGCAAAACGGCGCATCAATGATTGCATGAGGCCACCTTGCAGCTTACCTTTAAGCTCAAGATTGGATTCCATCATGACCATCGCATTGGCTTCACAATAGATCGAGTCGCCTTTTTTGAGATTGCAATGTAAAAAAGGCTCAATGGTACCGATTAAGCTAAACGTTGCGGCCATGGGGTGCAAATCCTTATTCTAATACAGTTGAAATATGCTTTTTTAATATGATATCTGTGATTCTAAATCATTAACTTGATTGATTTTAGAGACGCTATTAAATTTAAAGCCATCAAATGCTTTAAAAGGGCACACTTGATGGCTTATGTAGATAGCCGACAATCAGGTGTCTGACTGCCGCTATTAACTGTTTGAGTGATTAACGTTGCTATTAATAAACGTCTAAACGTTGACGCCATAAGAGCCGGCTAATGGTCCAAGACCACCGCTGAAGCCTTGACCAACGGCGCGGAATTTCCAATCACCGCTGTGACGATACAACTCGCCAAAGATCATCGCAGTTTCAGTGCTACCGTCTTCTGATAGGTCATAACGAGCGATTTCAGTATCGCCATTGTCGTTTACGACACGGATATAGGCTTCGCCTACTTGACCGAAGTTTTGGTTACGGCTTTGACCTTCATAAATGATGGCACAAATAGCAACTTTGCTGACATCAGCAGGGATACTAGCAAGGTTGATTTTGATTTTTTCATCATCGCCATCGCCTTCACCAGTGCGGTTATCACCAGTATGCTCAACCGCGCCGTTGTCTGATTTTAAGTTATTGAAAAAGATAAAATCTTGGTCGTTACGAACCTTACCTGCTTCATTGACCAAGAAGCCAATCGCATCCAAGTCAAATTCTTGACCGTCAGTGGCGCGTGGATCCCAGCCAAGACCGACCGTGATATTGGTCAAACCTGGTGCTTCTTTTGATAAGTTTACGTTGCCGCCTTTTGTTAAGCTAATAGCCATATAGATATCCTTTAGATTAATAATTAAGTGGATTGGGTTGTGAAATAAATGAACTAAAATTATGCAGTGACTGATATATGTGGGTAAATCATAAAAAAACTACCTGTATGCCATACCCTGCATATCATTACGTTTTACTATACTAAGCGTTTGCTCACTAAGCAAGGCGTATTTTGTGCGCTTACCAGATGGTTACTAAGGGACATATCAGTGCTGCAACTCTGATACTTTTTAACAAACCTAGTAACAGTGGTTAAGATATTGTTATCGCAAAGTATTTTATGAGTCTTCAGAAGTTGGCTAAAGGCTCAGATAATAAGCAGCTGAAAAACTTTGTAAAAGTTGCATGCCGTAAATAAAAAATGCTCATAAACGAAAACAGGTTATACCAACATCTTGGTATAACCTGTCATTAAAACGTATTATGCTAAACAAAACGTATTATGTTTGATGCTTACTACGCTTCAAACTCACTATTTATCAGTTAAGAGATTTTGCTTCTTGTTTGCGATAATTGAGTGAGGCCACAAACGCCCAACCAATAAAGGCAATACCGATAAGACCAGTGATAATTTCTGGTACATGAAACTTCACCGATAACAGCATGATAATGGCTAAAGCACCGATGGCGTAATGCGCACCATGCTCAAGATAGACAAACTCATCAAGCGTGCCTTTATCGACTAAGAAAATCGTCATCGAACGCACGAACATTGCACCGATTGCAAGACCGAGCATAATAACAATAACGTCATTGGTAATTGCAAATGCGCCAATCACGCCATCGAAACTGAAAGAAGCATCAAGAACTTCTAAGTACAAGAAGCCAATAATACCGCCTTTCATAATCGCGCTGGTCGCCGCAGCGCCCGAGCCATTTTCTCCGTTTTCTAGATCTTCTTCCAGATCACCTTCAAGCATACCAGAGACTACCTGTACACCTAGATAAACTAAGATACCCCAAACACCCGCAATCAAAACGGCAGAAGCTTGTTCAGCGGTGGCCCAAGATACTGAAATCATCAAGACAATAAGCGCAACGAAGACGCTCATGGCATCCACTTTGCCTAGTTTCGCAAGACGGCTCTCAAGCCAGTCAAACCAATGCACTTCTTTTTCATCGAATATAAAGTTTAAGAAGACCAGTAGTAAGAAAATACCACCAAATGCTGAAATTTCAGCATGATGTGCCATTAGTCTTGCTGAGTATTCTTTAGGATCGTTCAATGCCAAATCTATAACTTGCATCATACCAAGGTCAGCGGTAACCGCGACGATGACAATGGGGAACACCAAGCGCATACCAAATACGGCGATTAAAATACCAACCGTTAAAAATATCTTTTTCCAAAATTCGTCCCAGCCCTTTAGGACTGAGGCATTGACCACTGCGTTATCAAAAGACAACGAGATTTCCATAACGGCCAAAATAGCAGTAATCGAGAGAGTGGAAATCATACCACCCATACCGCCATGTGAATATCCCCACCATGCCGCGACCGCTAAGGCAATGGCCGTGAAGATAAAGTCTAAATAAAAATGTCTCATGACACATCCTGTCTAGTTGCGTAAAGCTAAGGTTGTCTATTATAGACACAGCACAAAAAAGCGGTTATCGCTAACCACTTTTTTATGCATAATTCTAAACGAAACATAAAGCATTATTGGTCGTTTAGCTATCAATAATTGTGGCTATTTTGCAACTAAAAGTACGTTATTCATTAGCTTATTCAGAACTCTACAAAGCTACTTAGCATAGCTAACTAATAAAGGTGCTTTGAACGCTAGTTTTAGCAGTGCTTATCACCCCAATTGTGATAATGATATCATCTAAACACGGGTTTAGATATCAACGCCGTATTGCTGGCACATGGCTTGCAAGCCGCCAGAATAGCCCTGACCAACGGCGCGGAATTTCCATTCGCCGTTATGACGATAGACTTCACCAAATACCATTGCGGTCTCAACAGAGTAGTCTTCTGCCAAATCAAAACGTACTACTTCGGTGCCAGTATCTTCATTGACGACACGGATGAAAGCATTGGCTACTTGCCCAAAGTTTTGGCTGCGAGCTGCTGCATCGTGAATGGTGACAGTGACGACGATTTTATCGACATCGGCAGGTACTTGGGTTAGGTTTACTTTGACGACTTCATCATCACCGTCACCTTCGCCAGTACGGTTGTCACCAGTATGCTCAACCGCGCCATTGTCAGATTTGAGTTGGTTGTAAAAGATAAAGTCATGATCGCCGCGTACTTTGCCAGCGGTGTTTAATAAAAATACGCTGGCATCAAGGTCGAACTCGGCACCAGAAGTAGCACGCTCATCCCAGCCAAGACCGATAAGTAGCTTGGTTAAATTTGGGTCAGTTTTGGTTAGCGATAAATTACCGCCTTTATTAAGTGATAATGCCATGAGATTGTCCCTGTTGTTAGCGTAAAAATTTTTGGTATGAAGTAATGAAAATAAAAGCGATGTTGAACCAAAATTGGTGCAAGACCATCGCTTGATAACGCTCTATCATAACAACAAAAAATGACCCAATCAAAGTAGATTGGGTCATTATTGTGTTTCATCGTCATTGGGCAAAAAACCCAAATTTTGAGGAGCTAGACTGCTGAGATGAATTTCTCTATTTGTCTAGCACTTTTGTATCGATAAGCGCTTGATTACAGGCTTTGACGGTGACGAATCTCAAAACTTTGATGGATTGGTTTTTTGATATTAAAATCGAAGCCAATGGTTTTTTGGGTGATATCAACGATGTCATAGCGCTCGATTAACTGCTCATCGAGCTCAAAACGGGTAAAGTTGTTTGAGAAGTATAAGACGCCATCAGCGGTCAAGCGGTTCATCGCGCGGTTAATAATAGCGGCATGATCTCGCTGCACATCAAAAGTACCTTGGAACTTTTTCGAGTTTGAAAAGGTCGGTGGATCAATGAAGATGATATCGAATTGCTCGGTATTTTCCTTAATCCACTCAAAAATATCGGCAGCAACGAATTGATATTTATTGCGGCTGACATCCAAACCATTTAGGACAAAGTTTTGCTTGCCCCAATCGAGATAGTTCTGCGACAAGTCAACGCTGGTGACTTTTTTCGCGCCAGCCAATGCCGCATGTACACTTGCCGTACAGGTATAAGCAAATAAATTCAATACTGATTTATTACGACTGTTGTCTTTAATCCGAGCGCGCATATTACGATGGTCAATAAATAAACCGGTATCGAGATAGTCGGTAAAGTTGACGTAGAAATACGCGCCATCTTCGCGAGCAACATGAAACTTGCCACGCTTTTCTGTGGTGTTCTGCTTACTATACTGATCATTACCAGACTGGCGTGCCCGAGTTTTGATAAAGATTTGTTCGCGATTAATATCAAACACTTCACGAATACCCATCAAAGCTAGATTAAAGCGTTTTTTGGCGGTCTCGGGTGGAATGGTTTTTGGTGGTGCATATTCTTGCACGTGCGCATAGTCACCGTATAAGTCGATAGCCACTTTAAAATCAGGCAAATCGGCATCGTAGACACGCACATTACTCACATTGTCTTTTTTGGCCAGTTTCTTGAGTTTGGCAAGATTTTTTTGCAGGCGATTGATAAAGTCTTGACCGTCTTCTACTTCAATCTCACGCTTTTCAAAACGGCTCACAAGATTACCTGTTTGCCCTGCAATCAACTTGCCATAGCGGAAATAAACGGTAATGGCACCATTATGACAGCGTAAGGTTTTTGGTTCTTTAATTGGTAAGATATCGACTTGCTCGACATGAGAGGCCAATATACCAAGCATCGGATCGACACCACTACCAGCAAAGCTGTCTTGCAATATAAGCCCAATCGCTTGATACAAGGGCTTAATCATCTCTTCATCACCCAAACGCTCGCCGTAAGGTGGGTTGGTGATAATTAGAGGATTGCTCAATCGACCATCATCGACCAACGGCTTTAGCACACTGCTTAGCTGGTCAAGGGCGCGGGTTTCAATGTCGAGTAACGGTAGCAAGTCCTGTAAACCAGCGGCAATAAGGTTTTTTTCTGTGGCGATAATCGCGCCACTATCGGCATCAAAACCCAAAATGAGCGGTAGGGTATCTGGCTGCTCGTTAGCGATTGCTAAGCCTTCACGGAAACGTGTCTGGGCATCATCAATCATCTGCTGCCATAGCGTCTCGTCATGATGCTGCCATTGGTAAAAACCAAATTGATTGGCGGCTTTGTCGATACCCACCGCATAATCACAATGCATGAGTAGCGCTTCAATGATAAAGGTGCCAGAGCCACACATTGGATCGACTAAGGCATTATAAAAAGGCGCGTCGCCAGCATCATTTTTCTTATGCCAGCCTGCGCTATAAAGCAAAGCTGCTGCTAAGTTTTCTTTTAATGGTGCTTCGGTCATCGCCACGCGATAGCCACGGCGGTGTAAACTGGTGCCTGACAAATCTAAATACAGTTCAGCTTGCTTGTCATTAACCGTCGCAAAAATAGCAAAATCCGGATGTTTGCTATCGACGTTAGGGCGACTGTCATAAACTTCATTAAAGGTATCAGCAATGGCATCTTTGATACGTAGCATCGCAAACTGTTGACTGACAGCGACGCGTTTGTCGACGGATAGACGGATGGCAAAGGTTTGCTCTAAGTTGAATTGCTCCGTCCAATTGACCGATTTTGCCAAACCATAAAGCTGCTCGGCCACATCATACTCAGCATTGATGTTTCTGCGTTTGATTAACATCAATACCCGTGACGCTACCCGCGACCATAGGCAAATAGTATATAAGTCACGCAACGTACCCGTAACGGTCAGACGCCCCGTACTTTTGATATCGCTTGCAATACCAAAACTCGTCAGCTCAGTCTGTAGTGGTGCCTCAAGCCCATCGGCACAAGTGATAATCAGCTCAAGTGACAACTCTGCTGAGATCGCTGGTGAAAGTGCTTCTGACAACGCTGGTGAAGATGCGGCGGCAAGGGCTGGCGCGGTTGTTTCGGTCATACGGATACCTGTGGGCTAAATTGATAAGTAATGATAAATAAGGCACATCATAAGATAAGATGTTTAACCGTCAATTTTACCATAATTACGCTATGGATGGTTTAAGTGGCTTTGATTAAAAGACGGCGTTTAAAATTTTGGCGTTAAGGTGTTATTAAAACTACTGCTATCTATAGTGAGTGAAAACTATAGTGAGTGAAAAGTAGTACAGATACACCACGCAATGCTGATATCCATTTTTCTTGCTTGCTGTGCCTGCACAGACAGAGGCTACAAAAAATTGATATCAGCAATACCGTCGCATTTTTAGGATATTTTGGCTATAGCGTCAGATTAAAAAAATGGCTCATTATTGGTTTTTAATCTAAGGCGTGTCCTCATTTTAAAATGGTAATACAAATGAGATAAATTACAGTCAAACAAGGAAAATAACAAAGCTCAGAGATAGAGGTTCTTGTAAAAAACATAAAAAAACTGCGTAGCCCTTATGTTCAAGGACTATGCAGTTTGGCAGTTTGGCAGTATTTGAGCCTCAGTACTTAAGCATCTATCGACGCCTGATAATACCAGTCAAGAGCCAATGTACTTAAGCATTGTGATTAAGCCTTACTTTTCAAATAATCTAACATAGTGTCTGCATCTGATACTTCAAATGGGTCTATTGGACAGTTGTCGCCAAAATCAGGTTCCTTAAACACTTTTTTGATGGCTTTGTTGTCGACAAGCATCGAATAACGCCATGAGCGCATACCAAAGCCAAGATTACTCTTATCAACCAGCATGCCCATTTTACGAGTGAACTCACCATTGCCATCAGGCAGCAAAAAAACGTTTTCGCGGTTTTGCTTTAGGCCCCACTGATACATGACGAAGGCATCATTGACAGAAATACAAACGATTTCATCTACGCCTAACGCCTTAAACTCATTGTAAAGCTCTTCATAACGAGGTAGGTGGCTGGTTGAACAAGTTGGCGTAAAGGCACCTGGTAGTGAGAACACAACCACTTTTTTATTGGCAAATAACTCATCTGTGGTGAGGTCATACCATGTGAATGGGTTATCTCCTCCAATAGATTCATCACGAACACGAGTTTTGAAAGTCACATCAGGTACATGGGTAATCATTATTTACTCCGATTTGGGTTATTGTCTTTTTGTTTTCAAAATGCTGCATTTATATGATAATAGTTATAGTAATCCATAAGCAAATCTTTAGGCTTATATTCACTATATAGTTAATACTAAATAAAATGGATAAGTTATTTAATAACGCGAAACTGTTATAAATTTTTCTGGCTTGCTGTGCCTATGCCGACAGAGGCTGCAAAAAATTCATCCCAGTCCCGCTGTATCTTTTTCATATCGGACTGACTATATAAGCTATCAAAATATATGAGCTTTTTTTAGACCTTACAAGCTACGCTAGCTGCTTTGGCCATATCATAGAGAGCTATGTTTGAAGTAGTCTCTGTCGCTTAAGATTTTTGAATTTACTTTTCCAGATTAGGGGCATTCCTTAATAAACGTTATTTATTATCCTTGGTTAGCGGCCGTTTTTCTGATACGACCTGCGTTGTGGTCGCAAAGGGTTTGGTAGCGATAGGATAATCGACGTCTTTTGGCATCAGTAAGCGCATATGCGGGTAAGGGGTGGAGATATTGGCGGCATCAAAGGCACGCTTGATATCCTCTTTTAGACCTTCCTTGATTTTGGGCATGCGCGCGACAGCGGCAGGCTTGACCCAAAAACGCACGATAAAAAACACTCCGTACTCACCAATTTCATCCACGGTAGCTGAGCATTCAGGACGATTGAGCACCACTTCAGTATCAGCAAGGACTTGCAAAATTTCCTTGCGAGCAGTGTCGACATCATCTTCAAAAGCGATACGCACACGAATATCGAAGCGAATAAAGTTCTTGGAGGTTAAATTGGTAACTTCAGAAGAGGCAACGTTAGAGTTGGGAATAATGACGGTGATGTTGTCTCGAGTCAAAATATGGGTGGTGCGTAATGCAATGAGTACGACACGACCTTCATTGTCATTGATATGAATCCAGTCGCCAACCTGAAAAGATTGTTCGAGCAAAATGGTGATACCCGCAATGAAATTAGCAAGGGTTGATTGGGCAGCAAAACCGACTGCCAAGCCCACAATCCCTAAACCTGCGACCAATGAGACAATATCAAAACCAAATTGCGCCATGACGCTGGCAAGTCCGAGTACCAATAGCAGCACTGACAAGATGTTTTGAAGCAGCTGCTCTATAGAAGCGTTGAGACCATAATGCTGTAGCACTCTGTGAATAATCTGTCCAGATGACGTCCAAAGTACGTAATAAATACCCGCCCATGTACTGGCTTTTGCAGTGGCCTTGATAGTCTCTGGCTCAAAGTAAATTTGGCTCATAATGGCAATCAAGCTGGTAACTATCCAGATATAACGCAAAACGGAACGGACGATTTTGGCACGGCGCTCATTCAGTCGAATGCGAGATTTGCTTTTTTTGACAATATAAATAGCCAACCAATAACAAAACCCCAATACCGCAAGCAGTATTAGGATTTTGATACCAGTGCTAACCAACTCTACTGCTTGCGATGTCCAATCGAATGACTCTTCGTCTATAGAGCCGCCCAAAGCGAGGTAAAGGCTGGTGTGCAGGTCACGAATAATCTCTTTAAAAAAGTCGGTAACACTGGCGATTGGCATTTTTTCGTCCATGCAGGGTGTGTTTGTACAAAGTTTTGTACACGAGATGCTTGGCTATAAACTACCTCAAGTTATCAAAGCAATCAAACATAACATGAGTGGTGATTGAGACTAAGCCCTCACTTCTTGGAAAGTGTGACTGAGGTATCCATTAAGAGTTATCTTTTTGTGTGTCTTGAGATTGGAAAGGTATCTCCATCTTATACTGGACATCACGTAGCGCGGTACGCAAACCTTCTAGTATCGTTGGATGATAGAAAGGAGTATCGAGCATGGCTTTGATACTCAAGTCATTGGTAATTGCCATAGCGAGTATATGACCGATATACTCGGCATCAGGACCTACCATGCTAGCGCCTAAGATTCTATCGGTTTTTTTGCATCCATAGATATGCAACAGACCACAGTTGACACCCATCACACGACTGCGACCTTGGTTATCAAAACTGACGCGACCAATGACATACTCCAATTCTGGATCTTGTTGTATTTCTGGTAGAGACATACCGACATTAACGATTTGGGGCGAACAAAACACGATAGAAAAGGGCACTGCTGGTGGACGGATATAGGCAGCGTCTTTATTGTCACAGACCATATTACCTGCACTAAAACCTTCATCACTGGCCACATGTAACAGTGGAATATTGGCATTGGCATCGCCAACAATAAAGACATTCAAATCACCAATTTGACCGGTTTTCTTGCTCAGATCTTTTGGGCGGTTTTTTTCATCGAGTACAACGCCTAGGTTTTCAACGCCTAGCTCGTCAATATTGTTACGGCGACCTGTCGCGACCAGTACGTATTCCCCTTGCCACTGCTGTGTCTCACCTGCGCTGTCTTCATAGTCAATAAAAGCGAGTGAACCTTTATTGCCTTCAGCCGTTTGTACACCGACATCGTTAATTTTACTACCTAAGTGCATCATCAGCTCGCGGCTTAAGCAGTCGATGGCCTTATTGCTAATGTCTGGATCTTTCAGTCCAGCCACCTTTTTGACGCGATTAAATAATGTCACATCCACACCCAAGCGATTAAATGCTTGGGCGAGCTCCAAGCCAATGGCACCTGCACCAACGACCGCCATAGATTTTGGTAAGTCTGGCAGCTCAAAAACGGTATCAGAGGTGAGCAAGGTATCACCAAGCTTGTCCGCCCAACCTTCTGGAATAAAAGGGGAGCTACCTGTGGCCACGATGATTTTTTCTGCTTCAATCACCTCGTCATTGACCTCAATCATACCTTGTTTATTGATATGAGCGTGACCCGCTATTTTTTTGTGATCAGGCCAGCTATCTACTTGCTCTTCGAGATAGCTTTCGAAATGACTGCGTTCGTCGCGTACGCGCCCCATCACTTGTTTGCCATCTATTTGCACAGTTGTGTGAATACCGAATTCAGCAGAATGGTTGGCATCATGTGCACGGTCAGCCGCTGCGATCAATAGTTTGCTAGGCATACAGCCTACAGTGACACAAGTCGTCGTCCAAAAGCCTTCGTTAATAATGACAACATCGTCTTTGATTTTACTGGCTTGGCGAAAGGCGTTTTGTCCTGCTGTACCTGCACCAATGATGGCAACAGAGACTTTACGGGTGACTTGATGGTTTGTGCTATCGACAGCGGTGTCGGACTGGTTTTTCATATTGTTCTCAAGTAGTTATATTTTATAGGATGTGAGTGACTGATAAGACGTTGGCTTTTAATCGTTTGTGCTCAGCGACTCAATAAACGCTATTTTATGACCAATAATTAGTGCCACTAATTATAATAAAAGTTATGGTGCCAATATCGTCAGTAAACGCTCAGTATAATCTTTGGCGCGTAGATTGCGCTGCGCATGCGTGAGATTGCCGTCTTTATCGAATACGAAAGCTGAGCGTACCAGACCTAGCGTTATCTTACCGTACATGTTTTTTTCTTTTATGACCTCAAAGTACTGGCATAGTTTTTCGTCGCTATCACTGATCAGTGGAATCTGTAGATCATATTTCGCGATAAACCTTTCATGAGATTCGACACTATCACGGGAGACCCCGACAATATCATAGCCCAAATCATCAAACTCACTAAGACGCGCCGTGAATTCTGTCGCTTGTGTGGTGCAGCCTGGAGTGCTGTCTTTTGGATAAAAATAAAGGATCAGTCCTTTGTCGGTATGCGCAACCAAGTCTTTTAGGTCAATGTCATCATGAATAAAGTGACCATCGAGCTCACGCACCATCGTCACTGGAAAGTCGGGCAGGGCGATAGTTTCTGTGGTTGGTTTAGCCATGGTAAAGTCCTTAGTCATTTTAATGTTTGTTTGAGTTATGATTGTCTTATTATAGGCAGATTAGCAGAAATAAATACTCAGTTTTACACTTCACTTATTCATTGGCAACAAAAAAGACTGGTAATGACCAGTCTTTTTTGTGTTGAACCTTTTATCAATTATGCCGGTTTTTGTGGTTTCTTTAGATCTAAGCCGACGGTGCATTGCTGCAAGTCTTTTTGCATTTCCTTCACGTAAGATAGGCCTGACGGGTCTTTCTTGTCTTGGGCGTAGCTTTCAATTTCCCACATTTGACCGATCGTCATGTTGCTACGAACGCCAATGGTGCAATTGCACAGTTTGGTCGCGTTATTTTTATCAGCAACTTTATATTTGACGGCCCCGCTCACACAGGTATTAATATTGTCTTGCTCGATATCGGTAGCATTGGCCTGTGGTATGGCAAAAAGAGCCGCTAAGGCTAGGGGTAATACTGGCAAAAACTTCATAAACATCCTCTCAAGGGTAGCGTCAATTTTGTAGATTTTTACTCAAAAATTAAATTACTGAGGTAAATAAGGGTATTTCTCTATCAGTTGTCTATCTGATGACAGAGAGAATCGTCCATACCATAGCAAGTATCGTAATTAAAATACAACGGCGGCGTGCTGTGTTAATGCAAGCGAATGTTTCGCTAATGTTTAGTTATACTGTCTGTCGCTATGAGTACTTAAACTGTTAAGGTTGATAATGAGTAGGATCAGCGATACCTGCTTGGGCGAATCCTTGGCGACGCAAGGTACAGCTATCGCAAACACCGCAGGCAAGACCATTTGCATCGGCTTGATAGCAAGAAATCGTCTGACCATAATCGACACCCAATGACAGCCCAAGCTCGATGGTTTTTGCTTTTGACAGCTGCTGTAATGGTGTCTGAATGGATAAATGATGGCCAGTAACGCCCGCTTTTGTCGCCAAGTTTGCCATGTGCTCAAAAGCGGCAATGTATTCAGGACGACAATCTGGATAACCTGAATAATCGACTGAGCTGACGCCAATAACGATATGGTTGGCGTCGGTCACTTCAGCGACGGCTAAGGCATAAGATAAAAATATGGTATTACGAGCCGGTACATAGGTGTTTGGGATGGCATCGTTATCAATCTCATCACGGTTTTTATTAGGGAACTTCTCCGCATCCCCATCAGGAACCATCATACTGTGATCCGTCAATGATGAGCCACCAAGCTGAGCGATATCAATATCGATAATGCGATGGTTGACCGCTGCCGTTTCGGCGATATTTTTTGCGGCGACAAGCTCACTATTATGGCGTTGACCATAGTTGAAGCTGACCGCAGTCACCGATGCATAACGTGCCTTGGCCCAATACAAACAAGTCACCGAATCAAGCCCGCCCGACAGTAGCACAACGGCATTTTGGCTTTTATGCAGAGCATTTAAGTCAGTATCGGAGGCTTGATTATTGGAGGTGCTTTGCGAAGTAACGTTAGTCATAGTGTTATCTATTATTGGTTTACGAAAAACGGTTATTTTAGCAAAAATCCAACCATTACAGAACCATGCAGCCATTATTTAATGTCCTCTTTTCAAACTGTTAGCAAATTTTGTTATAATCCCTGCTTTTAAAGCATCAGTGTTAACGCTTGCCCATCATGTATGACAGCACTGTAATAGCAGTTTGCTGTATAGCAAAATCACCCTTGTAAAGATATTGAGTAACTTATGACCGCAGCGACCTTGTTTACACCAAAAATTACGCCAGAGTTTGATGAGATGTCTGCTGATGCAGGTATGGCTGACTATACTTTAGAGATTGATAGTATGGAAGATGATGATGCCGCTGAGGATGATTTGATGGCTGAGCAGTTATCACCTACTCAATCAGCACAGTTTCGCAAGCTACAGAAGAAACTGCGTAGACAAGTATCTTGGGCGATTCGTGATTTTAATATGATCGAAGAGGGTGATGTGGTGATGGTCTGTGTTTCAGGAGGCAAAGACAGCTATACCTTATTGGATATTCTATTGCTGCTAAAACGTATTGCACCGATTAATTTTGATATCGTCGCGGTTAATTTGGATCAAAAACAACCCGGCTATCCAGAAGACATTTTGCCAGCGTATCTAAACGAGCAGGGCATTGCCCACTATATTTTAGAAAAAGACACTTATAGTATCGTCAAAAGCGTGGTGCCGGAAGGTAAGACATATTGTTCGGCATGTTCGCGTTTGCGTCGTGGCTCATTATATGGTTTTGCCAAACAAATTGGCGCGACTAAAATTGCTCTTGGTCATCACCGTGATGACATGCTCGCGACTTTCTTTTTAAACTTGTTCCATGGTGGCACGCTAAAATCCATGCCACCGAAACTGCTCAGCGATGACAAGCAAAACATGCTCATTCGTCCATTGGCATACGTTGAAGAAAAAGACATCATTGAATATGCACACCTAAAAGATTTTCCGATTATCCCGTGCAATTTATGTGGTAGCCAGACCAATCTACAGCGCGCTATTATTAATGACATGCTACGCGAATGGGACGATGCTCATCCACAGCGTTTGGCTTCTATCTTTAAGGCGATGCAAAACGTGGCACCGTCGCAACTAGCAGACCGTGAATTGTTTGATTTTGAGCGATTAAGTCTCGATCGTGATGATAATAAGCGTTTGTTTGAAGGGGATAATATTCAGGCAGGGCAGACCGATAGCTTGGCTGAAATTGGCTTACCAATAGCGCCACAAACGCAAACTTTTAATCCAAAGTTTGCCAGTAAGCAACAGTCAGATAAAACGATAGAAAGCAGTCGACCCACACAGAAGATTCCAACAATTAATCCTGTTATCTAGGGCGTGTCTCCAACTCAATCGATGAATATATAAATGGGCTAAAAATGGCTAAATTTTGCTGATATTAATTTTTTGTCGCCTCTGTCTGTGCAGGCACAGCAAGCAAGAAAAATGGATATCAGCAGTGCGTGATGGTTCGATATCACTTTTTACTCACTATAGCCAAATAATAGCCAAAAAAAACCAGCTTATTAATGGCTGGTTTTTTTATGTCTTAATGAATTGATTATTCGCTGAATCTACGAAGTCTATATTTGTATAAGTTAACTCTCAGCAAATACTGGTAGCGGGTCAAAACTAACCTTTGAACGTGGCAATTTTGCCACATCTTGCATACGCCAATCATCTTTGCCTTCATTGCTCACTTGCAAATAGTACTTGGCTTTTACGGGGTCAATATCTACCTTAGCGCTATATTTATTACCTTCTTGGTGCTGTAACACCACATCACGATCTTTTTTAATGTCGGTCGCATGGGAGATTGATAAATCTAATTTATCAGGATAAGTAAGCGGGGTGCCATTAAGTAATTTGCCCGATTGTAAGCTTTGCTCAGGATAATTCAAATAAAACACAATATTACCGTCATCGGCAAACTGCATCTCGCCATGCAGGTCTAAGTCATAAGTCAGCTTGTCACGGGACACATCATGATAAAGCGTCTTGCCATCCATATACCAATCGTCACGAACCACACTGTCACGGATCTGATAGGAGTAATAAACAAACCAGAGGCAAGCAATCACCACAAAGGCTGGCATGCCAATCACAAAGATAACCACCATATAGTTTTTATACCATGGCTGGCTATCTTGGTGCTTAAAATTTGGTGCTGGAGTAGACATAAAATACCTGTTAATCAAATAGCTGTTTATAGATATCCAGTTATCGGATATCTATACAGTGGTATCGACGGATAAATTGACGGCTAACGGCTGTCAGTTTAATGATAATCTATAACCCGCTCGTCGATGACTAACGGGTGAAATATATGAGTCTACACTTGCCACACGCAAGCGTTTACTGACCTTGGGTGGTAAAGACGTTTTGTTTGCTGACCATGTACTGACCATCATTGCTGTTCACATTTAGGGTAACAAGTGTTTGACCAGATTCAATGACATCAGGATCACCATAAATACTGACGGGCATATCAAAGCTTTCACCCGCTTCTAATGGTACATCATTAAAACGCAATTCCAAACTCAGACCTTCTTGCGGGGCAAGGGTTATCTTGTAGGTATGCGGCTCTTGGGTTTTATTGGTCAGCTTGACGATATAGCTGTTTTCA
The DNA here is from genome assembly GCF_015351755.1 of Psychrobacter sp. N25K4-3-2. Classification (NCBI taxonomy): domain Bacteria; kingdom Pseudomonadati; phylum Pseudomonadota; class Gammaproteobacteria; order Moraxellales; family Moraxellaceae; genus Psychrobacter; species Psychrobacter sp. N25K4-3-2. Next base: position 357,545 of record NZ_JADKLX010000002.1, on the reverse strand, counting down.
ATCATGCCTTGAGTATTGATCGATGACAACTGATTACGGTCACGGCGAATGTCAATCTCTAAGGGGACACGATCGGTCAAGGCATAAACGACACCACCGCAAAGCACGGTCAGTAGCGCTAAATAGGCAAAAAACCGTGGGCGAAATACTCGGCTTTTCTCTTTTTCTGCCAGTTGCCGTTCTGTCGTATAGCGAATCAAACCACGGGGATAACCCACTTTATCCATGACTTCATTACAGGCATCGACGCACGCGGCACATTGAATACAGGCCACTTGTAAGCCATCACGAATGTCGATACCAGTAGGGCATACTTGCACACACATCTGACATTCGATACAGTCGCCTAAATGCTCCGGATTGGTCCCTTTTTTGCGCGCGCCTCGTGGCTCACCGCGCTCATAATCATAGGAGACAATCAGTGTATCTTTATCAAACATAACGCTTTGGAAACGCCCATAAGGACAGATCTGAACACACATCTGCTCACGCATGTAGCCGGCATTCACATAGGTAGAAAAAGCAAAGATAAAGACAGATACCCAAATCCACGTAGGCCAATCGGGGAAGGGAATAACGCCTATCATCTGCCAACTATGATATAAGCTATCAGTGCCGGAGACGTAGCTTACGAATGTAGTCGCCGTAATCATTGAAAAAACAAACCAAATAAAATATACCAAACCACGTTTAAAGGCTTTTTTTGCACTCATCGGTTCTTTATCGAACTTCATGCGCTTATTACGGTCACCAATCACCCATTTTTCAACATACTGATATAGATGCGTCCAGATCGTTTGGGGACACGCATAGCCGCACCATACCCGACCAGCGTATACCGTTACCATAAATAAGGTAAAAGCGGCAATCAACGCAAAGGCGGCAATGAAATAAAAATCTTGAGTCAAAAAAGTCATGCCAAAAATATAGTAATGCTGCGAGGGCACATCAAACCATATTGCCTGCCTATCATTATAACGCAGCCATGGCAGTAACAAAAACAGCGCCAAAAACGCATACATACTAACGACACGGATATTTTGATAAAAACCCGTGATAAATCGAGGATGAATACGATGCTTGGTGGCATCAAGATCAATCTGCTGTACAGGGATTTTATTGGGTTGTGGTGCTGACATAAACGTGCCTCTTTAAAAAAAGAATCAGTCTGCTGGCATGATGAACAAACACCTATAATAAAAAGATGTCGGGATGTGCGATGTTATCAATGTCAGTAAGTAGCTGAGTGGGATAATCACTGTAAAAAACAGCGAACCCTGCTACCAAGTGAGCGATTGTAAATAGCCAATTACGATTGAACCATTCATACTAAAAATGGCGATCGATTCGTGGTTTTCAAATCGTGCTATTTTAGCATTATCCCTACTATAAATGGGGTAATAATGCTCAAAAACAATCATTGTATCCAAATTATATTGACCGACTGGTTACCGTCGAGTCGCCTGCACAGCTGGCTTTGCAGAGTAAATAAGTATCATGACAAAGACATGAAAGCGCTTAAACTAAAATTTTCAGCCAAATTGCCAAACAAAAGGGAGAACTGCAATAACAGTTCTCCCTTTTTTCGATCTTATCCATTTATCCTATAACGACTGACTAAAGTAGTCTTAGTTAACGGTAGCTGCTGCCGGTGCTGCTGCTTTTGGCGCAGTAGCAGTAATAGGTAGGGCTTGAGTGGCTTTAGCTGGCTTGTCTGACAAAGAGTAAATATAAGCAGCAAGTAGCATAATACGCTCATTACCTAGCTTCGTTTCCCACTGCGGCATCACACCTGCGCGTCCGTAACGTAAAGTATTACGTACCGTTTCGCGCTCGCCGCCATATAACCAAATGGTATCAGTTAAGTTTGGCGCACCCGCTGAAATCATACCTTTGCCGTCTTTATCATGGCATAACGCACAATTTTGTTGGAAGATAGCTGAACCTTGAGCAACCAATGTCTGATCAAGTTTGCCGTTGCTTTTGCTACCGTTATTCGACGATAACGATAATACATATTCTGATGCTGCACGCACACCGTCTTCACCGATCTGATCGCGCCATGCTGGCATACCACCAACGCGGCCATTGTGTAGCGTGGTCAAAATATTTTGTGCTTCGCCGCCATATAACCAATCATTATCAGTTAGGTTAGGGTAGCCTGTTGCACCTTTCGCATTAGAGCCATGACATACCGAACAGTTCTGTAAGAACAAACGGCTACCGACTTTTAGGGCGTTCGGATTTTCAGACAGCTTTTCAATATAAGGGGCAAGCTCAGCAATTTTTCCGTCAATTTGTGTTTGCAAATCTGCAGGTGGTGTCTCACTACGACGCATGGTTGCTTGCAACTCATTAAGTGTACCCAATGTCGCAGTCGCGCCCGCTGCATCTGCTTTTACCAAGATGCTTTGCTCAAAATTATCGGTAAAGATTTTATTATTGCTTTCAAGCTCACTGAATAGCTCGTTCTTAGAGGTCCATGGTACGGTTTCGCCATCGACTTCTACGGTGGCGATGCCTTCCCAGTGTGCTGGGAACATTGCTGGGAAAAATACCCAGTAAGCGACACCCCAAACGATTGAGCCAAAAAATATCACCAACCACCATTTAGGGAGTGGTTTGTCGTATTCTCGGATACCATCATATTCATGACCAGTGGTACCGTCTTCCTCGACGTCTGGCTTGTATTTTAATACAAACAGTAGAACGCCAAGAATGAAAAGCCAGCAGCCGAAACTGAATAGCGTGATCCAAGAACTCCAAAAAAATGTCATCGTTTATCCTTATTGCGCTGCTCTTCAGACAGAGACTTTATATCCTCGTCATCAAGCGCAAGTTGTGCATCTTCTTCGAAGCGTTTTTTGTTTTTTGGCGAATACGCCCACCATGCAACGCCTACGAAGGCAACAAAGGCAGAGACGGTCGCAATTGTTTGTAATTCACCAATACCCATTAGCGCTGTCCTTCCATTGCGGTGCCTAACTGCTGAAGGTAGGCGACTAAAGCATCAAGCTCAGTGGCACCAAGCACAGCATCAGGAGCACCTTCAATATCTTCTTCAGTGTAAGGTACGCCAAAACGATCGCGGAATAGACGCATCTTCGCTTGTACGTTCGTACCGTTGACTTCGTTGGTCGCAAGCCAAGGGAAACCTGGCATCACTGACTCAGGTACTAGTGACCGTGGCGCAATGAGATGTTGCTTTTGCCAGTCTTCCGAATAGCGTCCACCAACACGTGCTAGGTCAGGCCCTGTACGTTTTGAACCCCATAAGAATGGATGATCCCATGTTGATTCAGCGGCACGTGAATACGGCCCATAACGTTCAACTTCAGCACGCAGTGGGCGAACCATCTGCGTGTGACAGACGTGACAACCTTCACGAATATAAATATCACGACCTTCAAATTCAAGCGCAGTCCATGGCTCCATAGAAGGTAGTGGGGCGTTCACGCCACCTTCTTCTGGACCCTTGTTATCATAAATCAGCGGTACGATTTCAACTAACGTTGCAAAACTAATCGCAATAACGATACCGATGACCAACAAGCCTGTATTTTTTTCAATAATTTCATGCGGTGTACCAGCCATGATCGCTCCTTATACTTTAGCTGTCGAGGTATTGACACTAGATTCGTGATCCGTAGGATCAGCAACATCTACAGGCTTACCTTCAGGCATCTTAAGTGTTTTATAAACGTTATATGCCATCACAAACATACCCGACACATATAAGAAGCCACCAAAAGCACGACCAATATATGGGAAATGTGAGAACTCAACCGTATCAACGAAGCTATATACCAAAGTACCATCTGGGTTAGTAGCCAGCCACATCATGCCTTGGCCAATACCTGAGATCCACATTGATACGATGTAAAAGATAGTCCCTGCCGTCGCTAGCCAGAAATGCGTGGTGATTAAGCTGATAGAGTACATTTTTGGCTTATTATAAATACGAGGCAACAGTACATATAACGAACCAATAGTAATCATGCCCACCCAACCAAGCGCACCTGAGTGTACGTGACCAATTGTCCAATCCGTATTATGCGATAGCGCATTAACGGTTTTGATAGACATCATTGGGCCTTCGAATGTCGACATGGCATAGAATGACAGTGCCACAATCATAAAGCGAATGATCGGATCGGTACGTAACTTATCCCAACTACCAGATAGCGTCAAGACACCATTAATCATACCACCCCAAGACGGCGCGAATAAGATGATGGAGAATACCATTGCCAATGACTGCGTCCAATCAGGAAGCGCCGAATAATGCAAATGGTGACCGCCAGCCCACATATAAGACGCAATCAATGCCCAAAAGTGAACAATAGACAAACGATACGAATAAATAGGACGACCAATCTGTACTGGGACAAAGTAATACATCATCCCAAGGAAAGCTGCCGTCAAGTAAAAACCGACCGCGTTATGTCCATACCACCATTGCACCATGGCATCGGTTGCACCGCCAAATAACGAGTAAGATTTAAACGCACTAACCGGAATCGCCATGCTATTTACAATGTGTAGTAACGCAATCGTAATAATAAAAGCGGCAAAGAACCAGTTAGCCACATAGATATGTGAGGTTTTGCGTTTGATGAGTGTTCCGAAGAAAACAATGGCATAAGATATCCACACCAACGCAATCAATATGTCGATTGGCCACTCAAGCTCAGCGTATTCTTTACTCGAGGTCAAACCTAGCGGTAATGTAATGACAGCAGAAACGATAACAGCCTGCCAACCCCAAAAGGTAAACCAAGCCAAATACGGTGCGAACAAGCGTGTCTTACAGGTACGCTGGACGATGTAGTAAGACGTTGCGAACAGGGCAGAGCCACCGAACGCAAAAATAACCGCATTGGTATGTAGCGGTCTTAGACGGCTAAAGGTCAGCCATGGGATGTCAAAGTTAAGTGCTGGCCATGCTAACTGTGAAGCAATGAACACGCCAAGACTCATGCCGACGATGCCCCATACAACGGCCATTATCGTAAAAAATCTTACGACAGTAATTTCATACTCACGGTCAACTGGGGCGACTGCTGTGTTTTGTAAACTCATTGGATGATTCCTTTACAGCCCGAATTATCAACAGAATTAACTAACTCTCCGCGCTATCTGTATCAAATAAATTGATGCGAGCAAATAGTGACTGCGGTACATGCTGTTTTTTGACTCATTTATCATCTTAAGGTTATTAACTATCAAGCTAAGCTTCCACTCGGTATCTACTGATGCAAAGAGGAAGGGGGAAGCGCTAGAAAAATATCTCGCTTACAACCAGTTGATAGTAGGATTGTTAATAACTCGTTAAGGGGAATAAGGAGTGGCGCCGTATAATTAAGCATCAAACATCTAGCGATGTTAAGGATTTATCTTAATTACTACTGAAAATAACAGCACTAACGAAGATAGATACTGGTATCCATCTGGTAATAAAATATTATTGACCATTGATGTATGCTAGCGGCGGCTGACAAAAAAACAGATTAACGTAATGTTTAGTTAAAACTCCCGACTCTGTTTAAGGGTATTGTAACGCAATCCTAATCAAATATCATCAGAACTATGCGGCAAAATACAAACTCTTTGGTAAAAATATAGGCAGGCAACTCTTTGTAGTTATGCTAGGAGCCTATTTTATACCCAATTTTAAGACTATTCTAGAGGGTTAAATGATACGAATTGCAGGGTACAAGGACAAACTCTAGAGAAATTTTTGTAACAATGGCAACATTAGCTTTATAAATAGGTTTTACTTATCATCAAATCGCCCTTTATAATGAGGCTGAAGAATATCGATAGTAGATTTCCTATCCATTGTTATGACAACAATGACAAAATAACGAGTTTAATCATTTGGACACAATTGGGCGGCGGTAATCCATAAGGTGAACCCAGTACCCCATTCATTAAGGATAATAAGATGGCAGTTTTTTTGACAGATGCATGGTTCGATGACGTTGAGAAGTTAGGTAGTGAAGCCGGTGAGCTAAATTTGCCGCCAGCGCTGGCTAATATGATTATTAACCTAAAAGTGTCCGACACGGACAAAGACATCGAAGCCAACTTTGCTGATGGCTTGTTGCATCGCGGCTTGAATGATAATGCGACCACCACACTCTTGCTTGACCGTAGTATCTTGCAATCTATCATCACTGATTTCGACACTAATGAAATTATGGGTGCGTTTATGGGTGGCAAAATTCGTGTCGAAGGTGACATGTCACAACTGATGGCGGTACAGACTGCGCGTCCAAGTGCTGAGCAAAAAGAATTATACAAGCGTATCAAATCAATGACGACGATGGCTTAACGGCTTAAGCCTGTATTCTCTAGATTCTCCCAATCGGTTAGTTTTGATCAATCTCATTCACACTGACCATAAAAAAATCCCCTAATTCTATGTTAGGGGATTTTTTTATGATCGATGACTGTCACAATGACGTATAGTTAAGGATAGTTGTTAAATTCTCTAGCTGGCTTTTGATTGCGCCGTCGCGTCTTGTGACTTTTGATTTTCTTTGTAAATGGCGGCTTGTAGCCAAACATTTGCCTGAATATAATCATGTACTTTGATAGAAGCAGTCTCTACTGTATTGAGCGCGCCAATACGTACCACGAATGGGTCAGCATCTTGCTCACGTAGTATTACCACATCAAACAAGATGATTGATTTGCCGTTAAAGACGGTTTCTTGCTTGCCAAGTACTTGACCTTGGCACCATGCCTCGTCTTCTTGTCCCAAAGTATCACCGAACAGATACGCACACATGTGACCCAAGTTAATCTCTACAGGAGCCATTTGTTCTTTGGTTTCAGGCTTCCATTCTTTGATTTGCTCTTGTAGATCGTCTGGTATTTGGCCGTCATTGGCAGCGACGATGTCGTTAAACGCGCGGTGGTAGCGGATGGCTTCTTGATCTTCGACCATAATGACTTCTTGCTGTTCGCTCAGCTTAATTTCATGCGCCCAAGCACTGAAATTCGCAAAATACGAACTGTCGCGCTGATATAAGTGGCGATTGGCTGTATAAAGCTGGTCAAAGGCATAAATAATACTGCCATCAGCCGTACGTAAGCGCAGTACTGCGTCGTGCGAGTTGTCATTGGCGATGATACGCTCTATTTTGCAATGCAGCCCATAAGGACTGTCAACACAAGGGTAGGCGTTGATAAAACGTTCTGGTTTGCCGTCTTTCATTGCCAGCACTTGGTTGATGTGACAAGGCTGATCTTCAGACAACAACAAGCAACTGTCTTTGGCGCTGACGTTGGGGTTGAGACCTTTGGGCATGGCTGCTTTTTCGATCATTTTTTGTAGCCACTCTGGCACATCCTGACTCATGTCATCGGTTAAAATACGCCAATGATCGGCATGACCCGCAGCTTGCTCGTCGGATAATGTGATTTTGGTAGGGGATTGGATGTTTTTATATTGATAATTAATGGTCATGAAAATACTCAAACTTAAGTCAGCGATGAAGTTTGGACCTAACGCTGTGATTGCTTATCTAGCATCCAATATTTACAATCATTGGTCTATGATAGCCAGCAATGTCAGCAGCACAGGGTCAGCAAACAACAATGAGGGGTTAGTGACAATTGTCCTTAGCATACAATATATAGGTATAGACGCAAGTAATAGCAAGCCCCTCATAAAAAATAATAACAAAACCCTATTTTTATTAAAAAATACGCGCAGTTTTTGCTAATGACTGGCACATATCTGCCAAATTGTGTCAAACTAGCTCCCTTTTGATGGCCAAATCTGGCCTATTTTAAACCCTATTTTTGTGTTCGATTTATATGTTGGTATGGCAGACGCCATATATAAGGCGTTTGTCGCTGCTCGTTTTGGCGCATATAAAGGTCGCACGTAGATAAGATAAAGAGTTTGAATATGTTTCGTCCTTTAGCGTTATTTATCGGCTTACGATACACCCGAGCAGAGCGTAGTAATGGTTTTATTTCCTTTATATCACTGATCTCGATGATAGGTTTGACCCTTGGGGTTGCCGTATTGATTACGGTACTGTCGGTCATGAATGGTTTTGACCGTGAGCTAAAAACCCGTATTTTGGGCATGGTGCCGCAAGCAACGGTCATCTCAAGTGAGGTGATTGGCGATTGGGAACAATTGGCAGATCGTATCAAAGAAGATCCAGAAGTGGCTGCTGTGGCACCCTTCATTCAATTACAAGGCATGCTGACGTCGAATGGCCAAGTGGCAGGCATTATGGTCACTGGCGTCGATCCTCAGTACGAAAAAAATGTCTCGATCATCAACGATCATATGACTGAAGGTAGTATCGACACGCTGCAAGCTGGTGATTTTAGTATTGTACTGGGTGAAGAGATGGTGCAATCACTGGGCTTAAGTATCGGTGATAAGGTGACTTTGGTGTTGCCAGAAGCATCGCCATCACCTGCTGGTGTGATACCGCGCTTTAAGCGTTTTACCCTCACGGGTATTTTTAGTATCAGTCCAGAAGTGGACAGCCTCATGGCCTTTATCCCGATGAGTGATGCCGGCAAATTGTTACGTCTGCCAGCTGGTGCTCAAGGTATCCGTATGAAGCTAAATGATATCTTTACCGCGCCCATCGCTGCTCAAAAAGCGGCTGCCATTGCCCCTGATCGACTCTATCCGAATGACTGGACGCAAACGCATGGCAATCTATTTGGGGCGATCCAAATGGAAAAAGCCATGGTAGGATTGCTACTGTTCTTAATCATCCTAGTGGCAGCATTTAATATTGTTTCAAGCTTGGTGATGCTGGTCACGGATAAAAAAGCGGATATTGCGATTCTCAAAACCTTTGGCGCGTCACCTCGTCTGATTACCCAAGTATTTATGGTACAAGGCGTGGTCATCGGCGTCATCGGTACGATTGCGGGTACGATACTGGGCGTTATATTTGCGCTCACGGTTAGCGACATTCTAGGCTTTATTAATCAAGCCTTCGGTCTCAATCTTTTTGATGCTTACTTTGTCAATTACCTACCATCACAGCTGCGTTTGACGGATGTGATATTGATTACTGGTGCGTCGTTCATATTGAGCTTTTTGGCCACGATTTATCCAGCACGCCGAGCGGCTAAAATTCAGCCTGCACAAACACTGCGCTATGAATAATTAAAGCCATAAGCGAGGGATTGAGCCGCGGATTTACTCGCGCGCTCAAGGCTAGAATGTTTAGTCAGGTTTAAAAAAATCATGAATATCGGTATAAATAAAATAAAGGAAGCGCTATGTCTGCCATTCTAAAAGCGACCAATATTAATAAGATATATGATGAAGGTGCAGTTAGCACCCAAGTATTGACAGGCTTGGATTTGACCGTCCACGCGGGTGAACGCATCGCTATCGTTGGTACCAGCGGCTCGGGCAAAAGCACTTTGCTACATTTGCTGGGTGGATTGGATACGCCAACCAGCGGTGAAGTTTGGTTGCATGGTCAGTTGTTAAACAGTATGAATGAGACCGAACGCGGTGCGATGCGTAATAAGCATTTGGGATTTATTTATCAGTTTCATCATCTATTGGCTGAGTTTACTGCCATTGAAAACGTCGCGATGCCATTGCTGCTACGCCCAAAAGTATCAACGACTGAGGCGAGAGATCAAGCAATAGCGATATTAGAGAGCGTTGGTCTAGAGCATCGTTTGGCGCATAGACCTGGCGAGCTATCAGGCGGTGAGCGTCAACGCGTGGCCATTGCTCGTGCACTCGTCACCAAACCTTCGCTCATATTGGCAGATGAGCCAACGGGCAACTTGGATTATGACAATGCGCAAAGCGTTTTTGGCCTACTATCAGAGCTGCAAAGTACCATGCAAACGGCACTACTGATGGTGACGCATGACCGTAACTTGGCGGCATTGGCGGATCGTCAGCTGTTACTGCGTAATGGTCATTGGGAACAATACTAAATGGCTTAAGTGTGAGGTATCCTAAGTATTTAAGGTATGTCCTCAATTCAATCAACAGTCATATAGATAAGCTAACAATGGCTAAGTTTTGCCAAAAAGCGAAGATAATATCCAGTTAATACCTCGATATTATCTTCGCTTTTTTTCTTGTTTGGCTACAATGGGGCTCATTTTTATTACTTTACTTAAAATGATGACACGCTTTAGAAGAAATATCATAAAGTAGAGTATAAAAAATAGGTTGCCAACTATAGTTTGCTGAGTATAATTGGATGCAGTAAAGAGTAGTGCAGGTGCAGACAGAGTGATCCTAACAATGTACCTGATGTATTTTTTATATAGAATCGGCTGTAGTAGCCTTATTTAATAGAACAAGGATAATGACAATGAATGAAGATGAAGATCCAATCGCTGCTTTTGGTAGTGCCGAAGAAGGCAATGAGCCATTGAAACCGTATATTGATCCAACGTTGTTTGACACCGTCGACAAAGATGCACAGATTGAACTACTTACTTCAGTTTTTGATTCTATTACGCTGGCAGGTGTTGATTACGATTTAAAAGCGCAGGACAGCGCCACTGGTAAACGCTATACCCTGCTCAAAGACGAAAAAGTGGTCGATATCTTTGTGATGGATAGCAGCTTTACAGACAATGTCCTAGCAGCGATAGAAAAAGACAAAGAAGACGAGTAATTGGATTCAATGAGCCGTATGTGTTGAGGTTGCAGATTATCGTTTAGGCGGTTTCTCTTGAGCGGTGTGCTGACGTTTTTGCCAGCTTGACACGGTTTTATAACGCCAAATAGCCTTAAATGCCAATCCGCAAATGATGCTGGTAATAATGGCGAGTATGGCGCTTCCCACACAAAACGCGGTTAATGAAACAGTACCGTGATAAGTGATAAAGGGGTTGGCGCCATCAGATAGTACCCACAAGCTAAAATCAGCAATCATCCTGCCGATAAGTCGTAAACTGATCATCGGCACATCAATAATCTTAGCGCCGATGTAGTAACCAGCATAAAAGATAGGTAGGCTAGTGACGGGGTTGGTGATCCACGTCAAACCAAGCGCCATAGGGACATTGGCACGAAAAATTAGCGAGCCAATTAATGCCAATAGCATCTGTCCGGGTAGCGGAAAAAATGCACTGAGTACACCGATATAGACCGCTTTATTTAAGCTGTGCCGGTTAAAATGCCATAAACGCGGATCAGCCAAATGCGGTGCAAATAATTTTAAAATGCGGCTTTCTAGAATTTTCTCTGGTGTGGGCAGCAAGTCTTTAAGACGTTTTTGGGGCACAGTATCGCCTTTAATCGTTATCAACCGCTGGCTCAATCATATTGATGGGCTGATATAAAGAGATATTAGGAATAAAATACGGGTGGGAATAGTATCAGAAAAAAAGGGTAATAGTGTCGAATAATTATTATTGTAATACCTCTCATCAGTATAGGGCAATACTAAAATAAATGCTATCGCTTGACCAACGAGACAGTCGTCATTGCTAGGGCCTGTCTTCAATTCAATCGATAGTCATCTAAATGGGCTAAAAATGGCTAAATCTTGCCAAACATCGTCAAATAGCTGGTTAATATCCCGATATTATCTGCGCTATTTTTCTTGTTTGACGGCAATTTATCTCATTTTTATCACCATTTTTGAAATGAAGACACGCCCTAGAGTGAAACGATATACTCGCGCCCATTTTTGTGAGCAATGATAATCCGTTAAAATTGACTGTATCTAAACAGTCAGCTCATTAAGCAAGGAGCGCTGGTGTACTGGTTACTTGGTAGTCTGGTGATTATCGTTATGATGGGCGTTTTGGCAGTCGCGGATAGTCTGGCGATACCAATCAATTCATCAATAGAGCTGCATAACGCTAACAGTTGGCCGCTATTATTAGTCATTATTGCTATTGTCTTGATAGCTATTAATCAGCGTCAAGCGCTGTCTATAAAATCAGTTAACGTCCAAAAGCTTTCTTCTAAACACCAACCTTCTCAACCTTTTTTTTCTCAAGACACGTCTAAATATTTTTCTTCTTCCTCTAAATTTCCCATTCGAATTGTCAATTATTTGCTGATAATGATACTGGCCATGGGGCTGGTGATGGGTAGCGCATTGCAAGCCTTGATGGGTTATCAGCAGGCTGAAGCGACCAAAATTACTGAGTCTATGCGTGTACAGGCTTTGGTCACTATCGAAGGTATTAGTGATAGCGTTTATGATGGTGTCACCAATAGCGGTTATCGACAAGTCGCTACCGTCAGTCATATATCGCCCCTAATTTCTGAGTTGACGGCTCAAGAATTAGATAGTGCTAAGGTCAATTATTTCACAGGTATAGAAAATAGCCTAAGCAATAATAATTTATTTGATGATACTTCAAATGAAAGTAGTGATAGCAATATTGAATATCGAGTGCTACTCAATGCTTATCCAAAAAAAGGCGCTAAAAGTGCTCAGGTCACCGATCTAAATCAGTTGCGACCGGGTGATCAGCTGTTTATGACGTTAACGCTCGCACCGCTTGCTACCTCTGAGCAAGCTCTCAATAATCCCTCTGGATTTGATAGCTATCGCTGGTTACGAGGTCGTCATATCGATGGGGTTGCAAACATAGTGACGACCAGCGCGTCGTCTTTTGCGCTCGATGAGTCGTCTGAACTGGAAGCTGCTTCTCGCTCCTATCTTAAGCGCTTTCGTACTCGGATTGACCAAGGGCGTTGGCAATTGCGACAGCATTTTTATCAAGAGTGGGCGGGACAAACTACAGCCACGCAGCAAGCAAAAGCGGTGACTCTAAGTTTGCTCACAGGCGATCGCAGCTTAATCAATCGCGATACCAAAGATCTGTATCAACTGGCTGGTATTTCACATTTGCTGGCTATCTCTGGCACTCATGTGTTGTTTTTAGCGATTATGCTGGCAGGGACAGTCGTATTCTTGCTCAATCGTCTGTATCCAGCTTTATATCGGCACATACCACGCTGGCAAGTGTGCTGGTGGGTGATGATCAGTGCCGCTTTTATTTATGCGCTATTCACTGGTTTCGATGTACCTGCTGCTCGTACTGCATGGATGTTATTGGCGATAGGTCTAGTACGATTAACCTTGCTACCGATTAGTACGATGCGAGTATTGTTGGCGCTGGCAGTCTTGATGGCATGGTTTGATCCTTATGTGCTCTGGCAAGCTGGTTATTGGTTGTCCTTTATCGCTGTGGCGCTGTTGCTAAAATACGATAGTGCTTCACAGTCGCAAAATAACTCAGTGTTATCACAATCAGAGAAACCTCTCTCTCAGCATGATATTAAATATAGCCGTATTTTACTTATAAAAGTATGGCTTACAGGCAAACGTGTCTTTAAGTTGCAGTTCTGGTTATTTATCTCGTTGCTACCCATTACGTTGTTATTGTTTGGCAAAGCTTCACTATGGGGTCTAGTCATCAATTTATTTGCCATTGGTTTATTTGGCTGGGTCATCGTACCGCTCAATCTACTAGCTGGGCTTTGCTACTTATTATGGCCTGCGCTTGCTGATAGCATCTGGGTGTTGGTCAGCGCAATCATCAGTAATTTACATGATTTGATTACGTGGTTAACATCATTGCCAGCGCTGTCAGAGGCGTGGCTGTATACGCCAGTGAATATGGCGATATTACTGATGGTATTGCTGGCGATGTTGCCTTGGTTATTACCACGTGGACTTATCAGTCGTTGGCTGGCATTACCGCCTTTGACGCTATTAATGATGACGGTATATGCCAACCAGCAGTCATTAGCCACGTCACCAACTTTATATATATTACCCACTGGAGATCACTATATAAGCGCGGCGGTGCTGCAATACCCTATAATGGATAACGAGGTTGGGGTTAAGGATAATAAGGCGCAGTCCGCGAAGGGAAGCGTGAGTTGGTTGTTTTTGGCAGACCACAAGCCTAGTGCGACACGTACCATGCCAAGTACCTTGACGGCAGAGAAGCTGTCCGCGATATTAGAGCAGCAATTACGCACCTTATCGATTAAACGCTTAGAAGGGCTCGTAGTACAGACCAGCAGTGCAGGATTGACCGATACGCTCACTATTAATGAGGCAGACAATACATTTAAACCTAACGCCTCAGAGTTGTTGCCGATGACCGTTGCCAGAATAAGTCAGCGCCTACCGACCAGCCAGTATTGGCAAGCAGGGCGTAGTGATCGTTGGTTTGAGCGAGAAAAAATTTATAAAGAAGCAAGCGAATCTAACAATGCAGCGCATGTCACTACCAAAACGTATATCAGCCCTAAAAGCTGTGAGCAAAATGACTCATGGCAGCTCCCCAACGGGGGTTTATCATTACAAGCAATGACGGGCTGGAGTAAGATAGATGATGCCAGTGTGTGGGACTGTACACTTGCCATCGATAGCAGGTTGCCGATACAAGTATTGCAGTATAATGCAGCTGATCCACTCAATTCACCGCTGGCCACCTCTCAACTACTAACGGCAATTCCCTCTACAGCAAAAAATACGCAACCAAACAACCAAGAACTTACTATGCAAGCTCAGTCTTTGCCATCACGTATCGTTGTTGATGCCGATACCCATCAGCGCGTTTGGCAACTGTGGTCACTGCTCTGCCAAGCTGAACCATTTGATAATAGCGCCTATAGTCATCATACTTGGCTTGGGCACAGCGCCTCACACCTAGCGACCGATGATATTAAGCGCCAGCGTATCAATGAGGTCATTACTCATGATGATAATGCACTTGAGGCAGCACTGTCTCTGAATGCTCATTGAGTCTTAGAATAATATTTGGACGCGACATCTTATTTTGACAATACATTCTAAAAATCATCTTAACCATAGCAGCGTTATAATATGGTGATATTTCACGGTTACACTCTTGAACCATAACCGAAATAGCACCATACTTAGCACTCTATTAATATAGATGACCTATACAGTGAGAAAATTTGATTTCTCACTGTATTTATTTTCTATATCATCTCTTTTATCGTTTTAGACTGTTTCTGACTTAGGAAGTTATATGCCCAACTGGCCACCAGACCCTAACAAACGTTCTGACAATTCGGCAAATCAGCCAACACAGATGCCACAGTCAAGCCAGCCAAGCGGACAAGAATGGCGCCTGATTGAAAACACCTTATTGGCTAGTGTGGTTGAGCAGCGCCGCGCTCGTCGCTGGAGTATTTTCTTTAAATTATTGACCTTTGGTTATATCTTATTGATATTTTTGACCCTCGGTCGTGGGTGTAGTAGTTCGCCAACGGGTATGGATGCAGTTGATACTAGCGCACCGCATTTGGCCGTGGTTGAGCTGCAAGGCGTCATCAGTAATGACGATGTTGCCAATGCTTATGATGTCAATGAAGCTTTGAGAGATGCTTTTGCGAATAGTAATTCCAAAGCGGTGGCATTAGATATCAACTCACCTGGTGGCTCACCTGTACAGTCTGATGAAATCTGGCAGACTATGATGGATTTGCGCAAAGAGTACCCAGATAAAAAGCTTTATGCTGTTATCGGTGATATTGGTGCTTCAGGTGCTTATTACATCGCTTCTGCGGCAGATGAGATTTATGTCAATCCATCAAGTTTGGTTGGCTCTATCGGTGTCATTATGCCAAGCTACAATGTCAAAGGTTTGATGGACAAGGTCGGTGTAGAAGATCGTACTATTACGGCTGGTGAGTACAAAGACATTTTAAGCTTGTCGCGCCCATTGACTGATTATGAAGAAAATCATGTCGAAAAAGTATTGGCCAATACGCATAAGCATTTCATTAATGCTGTAAAAGAAGGTCGCGGTGACCGCTTGAAAAACCCTGAGCAAAACAAACTGTTCTCAGGATTATTTTGGACAGGCGAGCAGTCTATTGAGCTAGGTTTGGCAGACAAGACAGGTAGTATCACAAGCCTGAGTAAGCAACTAGATCTTGATACTGTGATTAGCTATAGCCCAACTGATCCGTTCCAAATGTTTATGGATCGTTTTGCCGTGCAACTGGGTGCAGGCATTGGCTCTAGCGTTAGTGTTGATGGTTTTTTACCACAAGAAGAAGGTAACGTAAAGATGCGTTAAGCGTTTAATGTTTTAGATATACTGTGTATGATTGTTGAGGCTGGGCATATAATTATGCTCAGCCTCAATTGTATGTAATGCTAAATAAATATCTTATTTAAGACTAAATCTTTAAGACTAAGTCGTTATCAATGTCGCGATAGCTATCAATTTTGCTATATTGGTGATATTTAGCTTAAGAATGCTATAAGGTTCAATCATTAAAAATAATATATAACATAAACCATCCCACGAGAGCCTGTTATGAGAGATGAAATAAATTTGCAGACCTTTGCAGCGCTACCTGTCTCCAAAAAAACCAATAAGCCCGTTATACATTTTGCCCATGCCAATGGGATGCCAAGTGCCGTTTATCAGCCGTTTTTTGAGCATTTAGCAGAGTTTTTTACCATTGAATATATCCCGATGTTAGGCAATACGCCTGATTATCCAGTGGATGATCATTGGCGTCGACTGACTCAACAGATTATCGACAGTGTAAAAAGCACCTGTGAGAAGCATGGCATCTCGCAAGTCGTGGCTGTTGGGCACTCGCTGGGTGCTATGTGTACGTTACAGGCGCTGTACCGTGCGCCTCAGCATTTTGCTCAGGCGGTATTAATGGATCCGCCTTGGATTTATGGCAAAGTCAGTTTTTTGTGGCATTTGGCAAAGACAGCAGACAGATTGCCTCTTATGAATAATCGTTTGATGGACAAGCTGTCACCAGCTGGCGTGTCTAAGCATCGCCGCGATGTGTGGGACAGCCGAGCCGACGCGTATGAAAAAATGCGGCATAAAGGTTTTTTTAAAAACTTTGATGAGCGTAGTTTTCAAGGATATATCGAGCACGGTTTACATGAGCGTGCGGATGGCAAGGTAACATTGGCGATTCCGAAAGCAAGCGAAGTGGCGGTCTTTCGAACCAATCCATCATGGTATTGGCTGACCCCAAACCGTGCGCCTAAGCGACCAGTCACTCTTATTATTGGTGAAGAGAGTTTGTTTTTGAAACGCCGCTTCCCGCAGCAAATCAAATCCCGACTCAATATTCCTTATGCAACCCATGCGGGTGGTCATATGTTCCCGCTTGAGCATCCAGAGTCTGTGTCACGGCAAGTATTGGATTTAATCAAGCAACAACTCCCAACATGAGTGATGCTCGCTACTTATTTAATGGCTTATATGAATAACTATATGAAGCTGTCAGGAGCATTGCTCGTTTATTTTTTTGAGTCACCGCCTTATGCCAAACCAACCTAGTGCTACTAATGACCCGTCTATAAATGCGCCCGAGCGTTTGCCGTTATTTTCACGCTTCGGTGCATTTTCAATGACCGTAGGAATGGTCATATCGTTTTTTATCAGTCAATTGTTAGGAGTATATGTTGCAGGCAAGCTGTTATTACCAGCAGCTAAAAGCTCAAGCGTGGCTGATGTATTTTTCTTTGGCAGTAGTAATGGTACGGTCGTGAGTGTGTCGATCATGATTGGCGGTATCTTGCTAGTCGCCCTCATCGTTATGCTGATTCAATTAAGAGGTGGTAATTGGCAACAGTATCTAGCGCTCAAACCGTTTTCGGTAACGGTGGGTGTCGGTATGCTGGGCTTGCTACTGATATTTATGATTGGCAGTCAGGCATTGACTTACTGGCTCGATAAATCACCATTGGTATTTGTAGATCCGCTGTATCAGTCAGTCAGCTCAGTGTGGCTACTGGTGTTTGCGATGGTGATCGTTGCGCCATTATACGAAGAGCTGGTCTTTCGCGGCATAGTATGGTCGGCCATTGCTGAGCAATTCGTTGCCTCACCAAGTCAAAAACAGCGTGGGGCGATCATTGCCAGTATTATCACCAGTTTGATATTTGCGGTGATTCACTTGCAATATGGCGTTTACGAAATCAGCACTATCGTGGTGCTGGCATTGATATTTTGCTACGCACGTGTAAAGTCTGGCTCGCTGTTACTACCAATGCTGCTCCATATTGTGAATAATGGCGCAGCGATGTGGCAGTATTTAGCGCAAACAGCTTAGGGCATGTGCTCAATTCAATCGATGGTCATCTAAATGGGTTAAAAATGGCTAAATCTTGCCAAACGGTGTCAAATAGCTGACTAATATCTCGATATTATCTGCACTATTTTCCTTGTTTGACGGCAACTTATCTCATTTTTATCGCCATTTTTAAAATAAGGACACGGCCTAATCAAAATCTGTTTAATCAAGCGTCTATTTAATCAAAGAAAGCTACGCATCAGGGTTTAACGCCAAGACTTCAGACGCTGCTTGCTTAATATCATCTATGGTCAGCTTGGGTTTGCCGCTCAGTGATTGACGCCATTTTCGAGCACCTGTCAGCCCTTGAAACAATCCTAAATAATGACGCGTCATCGTGGGTAGTGCTTCGCCTTTGTCGACTTTTTCTTCTAGATAAGGATAAAGCTGCGTCAAAATGTCTGAGCGCTTAGGTGCTGGCTCACCCCATAAGCTGTTGGCTTCTGCCAGTAGATAAGGGTTGTGATAAAACGCGCGGCCAATCATCACACCGTCTATATGCTGTAAGTGCGCTTGAATATCTGCAACTGTCTCAATACCACCGTTTATCTCGATATCGAGTTGTGGAAAGTCTTGTTTGAGACGATACACATCCTCATAGCGCAGTGGCGGAATGTCGCGATTTTGCTTGGGACTAAGACCTTGTAGCCATGCAGTACGGGCATGAACGATAAAACGGCTACAACCTGCAGCAGCGACTTTCTGCACAAAATCTGCCATAAACTCATAACTGTCAAAATCATCGATACCAATACGGTGTTTAACTGTCACTGGGATATCGACAGCCGCTTGCATATGTTTGACTAAGTCAGCGACAGTGTTTGGCTCGGCCATGAGACAAGCGCCAATTTTGTTATGCTGTACCCGATCTGACGGGCAACCAACATTGATATTGACTTCATCATAGCCATGCTGCTGAGCAAATTCAGCACATTGGGTCATCTCACCAATATCTGCACCGCCAAGTTGCAGGACAAGTGGGTGCTCAAGTGTATCAAAGCGCAAATGCCGAGCCCGATTGCCATGTATGAGCGCACCAGTACTGATCATTTCGGTATATAGATACGTATGCGGATTAAACAGCCGTGCAAAATAACGGTAGTCGGTGGTTGTCCAATCAATCATTGGGGCAACGGACAGTCGCTTATTGGTCATATCAACCATGGGTATTAAGCCTTAATATTTGTGTCTTAAATAAATGGATAAGGTGCAATGGATGAGACATACCATTGCACCTTAGTTTCAATTTTGATGTGGATATTGGTCAGCTATTTACGAGATCACATGGTCAATTTTTTTGTATTCAGGCAGATTATAAAAGTAAAGCCCCATGATAATACCAATAAAGCCGATAAAGGTAATGTACAGTGCTGGTGAGAAGCTTATTAGCGTAGTGGCATAGCCTAGACCGAAAGGTACTAGCACACCCACGATACCGTAGGTAATATTATAGCAAAAAGCCATTCCTGTGAGGCGCACATTGGTCGGAAACAATTGCACAAGGATGGCAGGTACCATACCGACGATGCCAGCGCAGAAGCCCAACAGTGCATACATGATTAATATGTAATCACCACCTGCCTGCAAATGGTAAAAGAAGGCCAGCATTTGAGCAATGAGTAGAACAGAACCAATAACTAAAATTTTACCAAAGTTCTCATGGTTAGACACCATGCCATAAAATATGCAGCCAAAAATCATAAATATGATGCCCAAACTATGAGAAAACCCAAATAGGTCACTATCTAAAACAAAGTTTATCTCTATTAAGTCTGGTAGCAGTAGAATGATAACAGAGGTAATGCTAGAAATGACCAATGTCAGTACCATGCCGACAAATATAGAATGCTTACAGTGTTTAAAGAGTATGGTAAATGGTTCGCTCACGCTAGTACCAATTTTTGACTTGTCCAGTGCAAGGAAAAACGGTGTCTCTCCAACGAGTCGCCATACCAATAATGGCAAAAAGCTTAATACAGCGGCAACTAAGAATGGCAAACGCCATCCATAATCAGTCAACTGATCCGTCGTCATAAAGGTAGAGAGCCACATAAAGAATGCATTTGAAAATAGCACACCTACTAAAAAGCTGGCAGTGACATAGCTACAGGCTACTGATAAATATTGCCGTGGTACATGCTCTGCCACAAAAACCCAGGCCAAGGGGACATAAAGGCCATATGCCATACCCTGTATAAGCCTTAGGAAAATAAATAAAGCGGGCGCAATCCATCCCCACTGTGCATAATTGGGCAGAAACGCCATCGCCAATAAACTTGCAGCGGTTACTATCAGGCTTAGCAACAATATGGGCTTTCGACCTTTTATATCGCCGTATCGACCAAAGAGGATACCACCAATTGGACGTGCCAAATAACCAACAGCAAAAAGCCCCAGCCCTTGTAGTTTAGCAACTTGAGGGTTGGTGTTCGCAGGAAAAAATGCAGCCGAGATGATATCTGCCATGTACAAATAAATCAAAAAATCAAAAAACACTACAGCGCTGGTAAAGCTAATAAACAGCACTACATTTTTGTCTCTAGCAGACATTAACGCATATTGAGAACGAGACGGCATAATAGATCACGCATCCACAGAGTAAAGTGGTCATTAAGACGGTCATCGTTTGGATAACCGCTCATCATAAAAACCGGCAAATCAACGTAGATAGATAATGATTTGCCGAAACAGTAGGTTTGGGTATTTTGTGTTAGTAATTTTGGTTGCAGGGGTTTGATTTAACAGAAGCTAAATCCGAAACCCTGAACTTTTGAGTGTCAATTAAGGGTCAGTGAGTAAAAGGTCTTACGTCTTTATAGCAGCCAGTCGATTGGTAACCATGACATGATGGTGAGCCAAATGTGATCACTCATATCAACGCGTGGCTCTGAATTATAAATCACTTTTTTACCATCTTCCATGGTATGCCATTGCAAAGCGCCGATCTCTAGCAACTTGACTTCATAAGCTTGATTTAACAAATCATCGCTGAGTGCACCGTGCAGCTGGCTTGCCAGTTCCTCATCGTTAATAATGACACCCATTTCGGTATTGATATTGGCAGAGCGCGGATCGACATTGTATGAGCCAATAAAGACTTGATAGTCATCCACGGCAAAAGTTTTTGCATGTAAGCTGGTCGATGATTGACTACGTGCTCGCCACAGTTTGTTTTCACGTTCTTCTTCAGCAGCCGTTGATTTTAGCTCGTATATTTTGACGCCTGAGCGAAGCAAGTTGGGTCGCCATTGACTATAGCCAGAGTGAACGGCAGTGACGTCCGTCGCATCAAATGAGTTGGTCAAAATTTTAATATCAACACCAGATTTGGCCAGCTTGACCAAGGTATCGACACCATCTTTAGTCGGCACGAAATAAGAAGAGATGATAGTCAGCTTTTTGGTTGGGCTACCGAGCAAAGTGCGCAGCTGATGTACCAGATTGGTGTCAGTAGGAACCGTTTTGCTCAGTTTACCGACATCATCACTCAAAAACTGCATATCCGTCCAGCGAAAGGGTACCCGTTTATTGATCAGATCGCTGTCTATCGTAGAGTCTTTGATCGCCGCTTTATAGACCGTCAAACTGCTGCCTTCGTTATTGTCTTCGTCGAGACCGAGCTTATCCAATGCGGACAGAAAATCAGGTGTCACATCATCATCAAATTTTGCCAACGTTTCGATATCAAATGATAAAGGTGATGACCAGTAACTGGCAAAACTGTTGTCGATATCTGCGACGACTTTACCAATAAGTAACACATCCAAATCCGCAAATTGACTGCTTTGATCATTACTCAGGTATTCGTTACCAATATTACGACCACCAATGATGGTGATTTGCTTGTCAAAGGTCATGCTTTTATTATGCATACGCCGATTGATACGCGGCAATCCTGTGACAAAGTTCAAGGTTTGAAATTTACGATGCATCAACGGATTAATAATGCGCACCGCAATGTTTGGATGGCTGGCAAAACGTAATAAATGCTGATCGAACTTCGCGCTATTATTAAAATCATCGAGCAACAAGCGCACGATAACGCCGCGTTCAGCTGCATCCCAAAGGTCTTTCAACAGTAGTTGACCGGCTTGGTCATTATGCCAAATATAATACTGTGCATCGATGTTACGTGTGGCCATATCTGTCAAGATACTGCGCGCGGCAAAGGCATTTGCCCCAGTCACTATCGGGTGATAGCCTGACAAATCAGGGTGAATGTCATTCTGCGCACTGATAGCGGATACCAAATCGATATTACTGGTGTCAGTCGCTGCAATTTGTTTAGGCTGTTGGTTGCTTTCTTGCTGATATAAAGCATTCACTCGCGCTGACAAGGCTTGGCTTTCAGGCAAATGGGGCTGTTCGGGCAAAATCTGACATCCACTCAGTCCTAAGGTCAACCCGAGTGTTAGGCTCAGCGATAAACTGCTTGGTTCTATATTTAGCATCGACATAACTGATTAACCCTAATAAGCCTTGATTTATTGAAATTTTGCTGAGTATTTTCGTTTATTTTCAAACAATAGCGATGATTATAATGCTTATAAAAATAACACTCGAGACAAAGCGTAGGACAAAGCCTAAATGGTCGCTAAGCTTAGCAGCTGTCGTCCTATCTGCCTATTATAAATACGTTATTTTTTTAGTTTATGCGCTTGACTAATCTCGCGTTTTATTCTGATTATAGACTTGGTGGTTATATCAAGACGTATTCAAAAATAATGTTTAGTAGGGCTCTGAAACCAGATGTTTGGAATAAGTTGACATGCTATGATAACGCTGACAAATGGTATCCATAATTAGGGTCTGTTGAACATTCAAATATTAGGACTGCTGATCGCTAAAATCGCATCAAACTAGGCGTAAACCGACGATAATGTCGAGACCTTAGCTAGGTTTATAACAACGTTTGGTGCGATTTTAGCATCAGCCCTTCGGGGCGGGACTATTTTTTGCCAATACATGGCGAAATTGTCTAACCTAGAATGACTAGGCGTCAAAAATTTCACTGCGTATTGTCTAAAAAATAGCCACTGCCAGTGCCACATTTGAATGTTCAACAGACCCTAAAAACAAGCAGCCATTCTATTACTAATCGTTTTATTACCAACACATTTTACTATTAACAAAAGTAACGGAAGATTTATGAGTCAGTCGCAAACGCAGAATGAGAGCAAGGTGAGTAAGTTAGATCCAAACTGGCGTAACGACGCCCTAGATTTAGGGCTTGATTATGGCATGCAGACCATCGCTGTACGAGCAGGGCAACATCGCACGGATGAAGGTGAGCACTCAGAGGCTATCTTTACTACCAGCTCGTATGTTTATACCTCAGCGGCAGATGCCGCCGCTCATTTTAACGGAGATAAGACGGGCAACGTCTACTCGCGGCATACCAATCCGAGCGTGCGTACCTTTGAGCGTCGTTTGGCAGCGCTTGAAAATGGTGAGCGCGCTGTTGCGACAGCTTCGGGTATGGGTGCGATTTTGACCATGTGCTTGGCGTATCTAAAAGCAGGCGATCATCTGCTGGCTGCCAATCAGCTGTTTGGTTCATCCATCGGTCTATTCAATAATTATATGGCCAAGTTTGATGTTGAGGTCAGCTACGTTGATTGCTTCGACAATGACGCTTGGGCAAAAGCGGTTCAGCCGAATACCAAGGTTATTTATTGCGAAAGCCCTAGCAATCCATTGGCGCAGATTTGTGATATTGAGTATTTAAGTCAGCTGTGCAAAGCCAATGACATCTTATTGGTGGTAGATAATTGCTTTGCCACGCCAGCCTTGCAGCGTCCACTCGACTTGGGTGCTGATGTGGTGATTCATTCTGCAACCAAGTATTTGGATGGTCAGGGTCGAGTATTAGGCGGTGCCTTGGTTGGTAGCGATGCGCTCATGCAAGAAGCGTTTACCGTGGTACGCTCAGGCGGTATTAGCATGAGTCCGTTTAATGCGTGGGTGTTTACCAAAGGGCTTGAGACACTGAAATTGCGTATGCAAGCGCATTGTCAAAATGCCAATCAAGTGGCGGATTTCTTGGTCAATCACCCCAATGTCAGTACCGTGCATTTCTCAGGGTTGAGCGATCATCCGGCTCATGAACTGGCGACGCGTCAACATCATATGAAAGGTGGTTATGGTGCTATCATGGGTTTTGAAGTCAAGCCATCTGCTAGCCTTGATTCAAAAGCCGCTGCATGGCATGTGATAGACTCAACGCAAATGGTTTCTATTACTAATAATTTGGGCGATGCCAAAACCACGATTACCCATCCAGCGACGACTACCCACTTTCGCTTGACCGCTGAGGCGAGGGCAGAAGCAGGCGTCAAAGATGGTCTTATTCGTCTGTCTGTCGGTTTGGAAGATGTAGAAGATATCATTAAAGATTTGGCGCGTGGTTTAGACAGTTTGTAAAGATAACGGTATAATCACCGTTAACGCATAAAATTTACGTTATGATTTACGTTAATAAAAATTACTCATTACTATATTACTCATTACTATAAAAGACAAAGAGGCAATTATGAATATTCAAGCATTGATGCAACAAGCCCAAACGATGCAAAAGAAAGTCGAAGCAAACGTTGAAAATGCTAAAAAAGAGCTAGGCAATAAAGAAGTTCACGCAGAAGCGGGTAGTGGTCTGGTAAAAGTCACCATGACGGGTCGCCATGTGGTTAAGCGTTTGACCATTGATCCAAGTTTGCTTGAAGATGAGCCAGATATGATCGAAGACTTAATCGCTGCTGCTATCAATGATGCGGTGCGTCAAGCGGATGAGCTATACGAAGAAACCATGGCTGGCGCGACCTCAGGTATGGGTCTGCCACCAGGTATGCAAGGTATGTTTTAAGCGTTAAATACTTCATACTTAAGACAAAAATGGGGTTGTTATCGACACGATACGACCCCATTTTTATAGCTACGGTTTATAAATTAAGTTAAATTAAGTTAAATAAAGGAAGATGCTTTGCTGACAGCCAAATTTGATCAGCTGGTCAAACAGCTGCGTATTTTGCCGGGTGTGGGTCAAAAAAGTGCCCAACGTATGGCGCTGCATTTGCTTACCAAAAAGCGCCCACAAGGCATGGCACTCGCCCAAGCACTTGATGAGGCGATGCGTGATATCGTCGAATGCCAGCGTTGTCACAGCTTTAGTGATGAGGTCGTTTGTCCGCTGTGTCAAGATCCAAGGCGTGATGATGGCCTATTATGCGTGGTCGAAACGGCGGCAGATGTGATGGCTATCGAGCAAACGGCAGGTTATCGTGGACGCTACTTTGTTTTAGGTGGTCACTTATCACCGATTGATGGGATTAGTGCCGACGACTTAAACATCGATCAGCTAGTATGGCGGGTTAAGCAAGAGCCTGTTGAAGAGCTGATATTGGCAACGGGTACAACTGTCGAAGGGCAGACCACCGCACACTTTATCAGCGAAGCGGTCAGTCGTCATGTCAATAAAGTCACACGTTTGGCGCAAGGCGTACCGATGGGTGGCGAGCTGGAATACCTTGATAGTATGACCCTTGGACAAGCGATGCAAAATCGTTCATTCCTATAGCAATTTTATAAGTTCTCTATAAAACCCAAATCTTGCCCATTTTATTTTATGAACTTGTTATAATTGCTTAATTGCCACTATTTTTCTCGTTTTTTTTTATTAAAACGCAGTTTGGCGTTTTCTTTCCCCCTATTTATGCAGGTATCTGCCCGTGTCTAACCATGTTCCAACCGCTTCAAGCGCTGCCACCCAATCAAACCTTGCAGACAACGCTGCTGCTATTGACGATTCATCAAAGCAATCAGTTAATACTGAAATAGCGTCAGCAGCTGTGCCGCCTGAACCAAATATCGATGCATTATTGGATATTGCGGATGAAGTTGCCATCACGTGGGTGCGTGAGCAAGATGGTTTGGCTGAAGTTATCGATGCATTGGCGATTTGCGGACGAGTGGCATTAGATACCGAGTTTATCAAGCGCGATACTTATTACCCGCGCTTGGCACTGGTACAGCTAAATACAGGCAATCACATCTATTTACTAGATGCCCCACAGTTGCAACTGGGTGATTTTTGGCAAGCGCTCAGTGAAGTTGACGTGGCGATTTGGCATGCTTGTGGTGAAGATTTAGGGATTTTTTATCTATTGTCTGGTTGCCCACCGTTGACCAATATTTTTGATACGCAAATTGCGTTGTCTTATTTGACGGGACAGTTGCAAATGGGCTATCAGCAGGCGCTTGATGACCAGTTAGATATGCATATCGATAAAGAACAAAGCCAATCAGATTGGCTACAGCGTCCGCTCTCAGATGAGCAAGAGCAATATGCGATTGATGATGTACGCTTCTTGCCAGCGCTTTACTTGAGCCTCGAATACGAGCTAAAAAAGCAAGGACTGTTTGAATATGTATGGGCGGATTGCCAGCTTTATGCCAGCGATTTGTACGATGCCCAGCATGTTGAAGACGAAGCGATGTACTTAACGATGGCTGATTATCGCTATAACTCGCAGCAAATGGCTATACTCAAAGGAGTGGCTACGTGGCGAGAAGAGCTAGCGCGTTCGACCAATCAGCCGCGTACTTTTGTGATTAAAAAACAAGCCGTACGTGAGATTATCACTGAAAAACCAAGTAATATGCGAGAGCTTGCGCACAAAACCACGATGCACCGTAGCATGTTGCGACTGCATGGCGAAGAGTTGCTTAAAGTAATAAAAGAGGCAAAAAACCTGCATCCTGCTGAATATCCAGACTGTCTATTGCCGCCGTATCGCTCAAAAAATAAAGTGCTGTCAAAAGCCGTGCAACAAGCGATTGATGAGCAAGCAGAAGCTATTGGTGTACCTGCTAATGTATTGATGCGCAAAAAATGGCTAGGGCAGCTGTATGAAGTGATTGCGTTTGATAAAAACCTAAGCGAGCTACCAGAAGGCTTAAAAGGCTGGCGCAATGAGTGGGTGACGCAGACTTTGATACCAGTGATTAACAAGCATAAAACCGAGTTGCAGCAGGGTATGGGTATCAATGTTTAAGTTTTTTATGCTCAAACTGTCCATGTTGTAAAAAATATATAACTTGTGTGGTGACACCTTTATCGACCAGCATCCCAGTATGCGAAACTGGTAAAACAATATGATCAGTGGCTGCCTCTATTTTAGTTTCTTCTATATATACTGTGCCATCGTGTAGCAGATGTTTTGCTGATGGCATATTGTCTGCTTTACGCAGTTTACGGTTATGATACTGTAAAAAAAGCTGCCCCAATCCATACGGACGATTTCCCGCAATCACGCCCAAGGTAATATGTGCTGGTAATGGTGGGACTGTTCCATCTAAAGCATCGACATATGAGCGTCCTACTACAGCGGGGCTTAAGCGCCAGATATAATCTGCACAAACACTTCCTACATGCGGTGTCCCAAGCGTCACGCAGCGTCCAATCTGCCACTTGGGGTACTGAGTGACGAAATCACGAATAATCAAACCACCCAAACTATGACCGACCAAATCTACCGGCTGATCAGGTTGATGATGATTTTCTAGCCAAGTATTGAGGCCTGCGCTATTGGTTTTGATGCCATCACGCATACTGCGGTAGCTATATTGATGGGTATCGAAGCCTGCTGCTTGCAGGCGCTTTGCCAATGGTCGCATGATCCAAGCGGTTTGATGCAGACCATGAATCAGAATAACGCGGTTTTTTTGTTGCATAGTAAGATCCAAATCATTGCTTCAAAAATTTACGGCTTCAAAGATTTAAGATAAATATTTTCTTATCGGTATAAGCCTTTATTTATCGCTTATCCATTAATAATGTTACCTGTTAATTTGATAGATAAAAAGTAAGCAAAATAAAAACCTCCAAATCAGCTACTGACTTGGAGGTTTGTTTTTCTATAAAAAGCTACTTATGATTTATCGAAGACTTCGATTACAGATAGTTTTCGATACTTGGGCACGAACACATCAGATTCTTATCACCATAAGCATCATCGATACGAGCGACGCTTGGCCAGAATTTATGAGCGCGTACATAAGGCAATGGGAATGCGGCAACATCACGGCTGTATGGATGCGTCCACTCGCTGCTGGTGATCATAGAAGCGGTGTGCGGTGCATTGACTAGAGGATTGTCTTCTAACGTCCAATTGTCTTCGCCTGCTTTGGCTTTCATCGCTTCGGCTTTGATAGATTTTAGCGCACTGATAAAACGATCTAACTCTTCTTTTGACTCAGACTCAGTTGGCTCAATCATCAACGTACCTGAAACTGGGAAGCTCATGGTTGGTGAATGGAAACCATAATCCATTAAGCGCTTGGCAATATCGCTTTCGCTGATACCTGTTTCATCCTTTAATGGACGAATATCGATGATACATTCGTGTGCCACGCGGCCGTTTTTACCAGCGTATAAGACAGGATAATGACCTTTTAGCTCGGCTGCTACGTAGTTGGCATTTAACAGCGCCAGTTCAGTGGCTTTAAGCAAACCATCACGGCCCATCATGGCAATATACATCCACGAGATCGGCAAGATGCTGGCTGAGCCATAAGGCGCTGCCGATACAGCTGAACAGTCTTTTTGCGCATTATGCACAGGGCTTAAGGTATGGTTGGCCATAAATGGTGCTAAATGTGCCTTCATACCGATAGGACCCATGCCAGGACCGCCGCCGCCATGTGGGATACAGAAGGTTTTGTGCAAGTTCATGTGTAATACATCTGCACCAACATCCGCAGGCTGCATCATGCCGACCTGCGCATTCATATTCGCGCCATCCATATAGACTTGGCCGCCATGCTTATGAATCAAGTCACAAATATGACGGATGCCTTCTTCGAACACACCATGCGTCGACGGGTAGGTGATCATCAAGGCACCTAGGTGCTCGCTATGCTCTTCACATTTAGCGGTCAAATCTTCGATGTCGACGTTACCGTTTTCATCGGTTTTAACCACGACGACTTTCATACCCATCATCATGGCAGTCGCAGGGTTGGTACCATGCGCTGACATTGGAATGAGACAAACATCACGATTGGTCTCGCCCAATGATTCATGATAGCGGCGAATCGCTAGTAGACCCGCATATTCACCTGAAGCGCCAGAGTTTGGCTGCATCGATACATCGTCAAAACCAGTGATGGCTTTAAGTTGATCTTGCAGACTGTCAATCATCGCAATGTAGCCGGTGACTTGATCGCGCGGTGCAAAAGGATGCACATTGGCAAATTCAGGCCACGTAATTGGTATCATCTCACTGGTTGCATTGAGTTTCATGGTACAGCTACCCAATGAAATCATACTGCGGTTCATCGCTAAATCTTTGTCTTCAAGCGACTTTAAGTAGCGCAGCATCTCATGCTCGGTATGATGCGAGTTAAATACTGGATGGGTTAAGATGTCGTCGGTACGCAAATGCGCGCTATCAAGTGACAGGCTAGCAGTCTCAGGCAAGTCATGCGATTTACTAACGAACAGCTGGGTTAATACGGTAAAGTCATGCTGGTCGCTGATTTCACTAAAAGCGACACCCAGTTTGTTATCATCTAGACGCCATAAGTTATAACCAACATTGTCTGCATTTGCAAAAATTTGCATCGCCAGTTTTTCTGAACCGCAATCGACAACGACGGTATCAAAGAACTGATCATGTACTACACTTAGACTGCTATCGTTGGCTTCTGTAATGACATTAGCAAACGCTGTGGCAAAAGCATGGATACGAGTGGCAATACGTTTTACGCCACCTGGACCATGATAAACCGCATACATCCCAGCGAGGTTGGCCAGCAATACTTGTGACGTACAGATGTTTGAGTTGGCTTTTTCGCGGCGGATATGCTGCTCGCGGGTTTGTAATGCCATACGTAGGGCGGTATTACCTTGCGAATCTTTTGAGACACCAATGATACGACCAGGTGCTGAGCGTTTGGCTTTATCAGAGAATGCAAAGTAGGCGGCATGAGGACCACCAAAGCCCATTGGAATACCAAAGCGCTGGGTGCTACCCAAAGCGACGTCTGCGCCCATATCCGCTGGTGACTTTAATAGCACTAAGCTCATGATGTCGCTGACGACGCTCACGTACGTTTTGTTTTTCTTAACCGCAGCGATAACGTCAGTTAAGTCTTTGACATCGCCTTCAACACCGACGTATTGGAATAGCGCACCGAAATAATCACCAGATTTGGCGGTTTCAAAATCACCAACAACGATTTCCCAACCAAAGTATTTTGCGCGAGTATTGATAACGTCTAACGTTTGTGGATAGACACGATCATCAACAAAAAACTGCGTTGATTTGCTTTTGCTCACCCGCTTAGACATCGCCATGGCTTCTGCGGCTGCCGTTGCTTCGTCAAGTAACGACGCACCAGCCATTTCTAGACCCGTTAAATCGATACAAACTTGTTGGAAGTTAAGCAGAGCTTCTAGACGACCTTGGGCGATTTCAGCTTGGTAAGGCGTATAAGCCGTATACCAACCTGGATTTTCAAGGACATTACGCTGAATGACCGCAGGCATACGCACAGGCGAATAGCCTTGGCCGATGTAGCTTTTATTAACGGTGATATTATCTGCCATGGCGCGCAATTTAGCCAACGCTGCATGCTCACTCATTGCCAATGGCAAGTCTAAGTCTTTGTGCAAGCGTACGGGCTCAGGCACCGTATCATTGATAAAACTCGCCATGTCTTTATAACCAATTTTTCTGAGTAAATCAGCTTGTTTGGTCTCATTTGAGCCTAAATGACGATAGACAAATTCAGCTTCGTTGAATAAACCTTGAAAGGTATCAAACGTCGGGTTTTGAGAAATAGTCATGACAATCCTTGGTTAAGGGAGTAATAAAAGGGTTTATTTAAATAGAGTAATATGGCGATGCATTAAACGTAATGTACAAATTGCTTTTGATCAAAGCGGAACTGGCTGTTGTAAATGCCATTGTCAGCACGCTCGCCAGCACCAATCATCATGATAATGTGCTGATCATTGCTTAAGCCTAACAAGCGCTTCATGGCAGGCTCATCGAAGCCGCCCATCGGACAGCTATCAAAGCCGTGCGCGCGTAGTGCCAACATGAGGTTTTCGGCAGCAAGTGCGGTATTGTTGGTCGCCCAGTTTTTGGTGTCTTCAAAAGTATAGTAAGGCGATTTAATAGGCCCTTTTACCCGTCTGACGACTTGAGTTGCGCTCCATTTAGCCGCTGATACTACGTTGGCAGGTCCACGTAAAAAGTCCATGGCAACGACTTTGGTATAGTAGTCTTTAACTTTCTTCGGTACTGGTGTCTCAGGATACTCACGTAAGATCTGCTGAGCGTGGTCGTGCCAAATGTCAGTACGGGCGACAACTGCGATCAAGCGCGCTGCTGTTTTTGCTGCGTTTTGATTCATGCAGTTTTTGACGGTACGTTTGCGTTTATCAGCATTGTCAATCACATAAAATTCCCACGGCTGTAGATTGCTTGAGTTCGGCGCTAGCATGGCCAAACGCAGACAATCTGCTAACACATCGTCAGGTATCGGCGTGTCAGTAAAACGACGGACTGAACGACGTGACTCGACCACCTCACGGAACGCTTGCAACTGCGGTGTGTGTTCGGGTGTGGCAATGTTGTCGTTGTTATCAGAGTTGGAAGTCATATTAGGATCCATGCTGGGGATTAAGTGATTAATTTGCTTATTACCGATGGCAGATTTTTTATAGACCAAGTGAAATAGATAAGGCAAATACATTAACGAGCGTATGGGGTAATAACATTGAGTAACGATCTTTCATGGCAGTATGCGTATTTAGCACAATTGCTGAATATTTTGAAATGATAAGTGCGTCTAAAATAAAGCGTACAGATACCAGTTAGCACCAGTATCTGTCATGTTTTCACGTCATATGACTATCGAATATAAGTGACTATCGAATATAAGTGACTATCGAATATAAGTGACTATCGAATATAAATGACTATCGAATATAAATGACTATCGAATATAAATGACTATCGAATATAAATGACTATCGAATATAAGCTAAATATTGATTACAAAAGAAAGCTTGGACTATAGATCGTTTTCGTACTCATCAGCCGTCATTAGTGCTTCGTAGTCAGCGATGTTGTCAGGCTTCATTCTAAAGAACCAACCTTCGCCATATGGGTCAGAGTTGATGATTTCTGGATCTTCTTCTAGCGCTTCGTTAATCTCAACCACTTCACCTGAGATCGGGGCATAAACGTCAGAGGCAGCTTTTACCGACTCAACGACTGAGATTTCGTCATCAACAGCGATGATGTCACCCACGTCAGGCAGTTCAACAAACACCACGTCACCAAGCAAGTCTTGAGCATGGTCTGTGATACCGACAGTGATTGTACCGTCGTCTTCTAGACGTAGCCATTCGTGGCTGGCAATGTATTTTAGTTCTGCTGGGATATTACTCATGGTCTCTCTCCTAAGTGATAGAGGATGGTTAACAAAAAAAGTGAAAGCTAATAATAGAGTTTATAATGCCTATGAGTCAAACTGCTGCTTGCCATTACGGACAAACGGTAACTTGAGAACGCGTACATCAACGAACTTGCCTTTGCCGCGTAGATCGACCTGTACGTTATCATCGTCTGATACGCTGGCAGGAACACGGGCAATCGCAATCGAGTTTTTTAGACTAGGGGAGAATGTACCACTGGTGATAATGCCAGTCTGCTCATTGTCTGAGCCTTGATTGATGGTGACCGTCATGCCTTCACGTAACACACCGCGCGTTGTCAATAGGAGACCCACTTGCTTCATGGCTGTATTGTCGTCTTTTGACTGCTGGCGTTTGCTAACCAACGCTGCACGACCAACGAAGTCGCGCTCATCTTTTAGCGCGAGCGTCCAGCCCATATTACATTCGTAAGGGCTAATGGTTTCGTCCATATCGTGACCATAGAGGTTCATGCCCGCTTCCATACGCAAGGTATCACGAGCGCCAAGACCCGCTGGTTTTACACCGTTGGCTTTTAATAGCTCAAAGAACGCTGGTGCATCATCACCATGCATAATCACTTCGACACCGTCCTCACCAGTGTAACCAGTACGAGCGACGAACCAATCAGCGCCTTCGATATCAGTCAAGTCAGCACCGACGAAAGGTTTGAGTTCGGCTAACGTTTCTGCCCAGCTTGGTTTGGCTTGTGCCAGTTTTTCGACCGCATGTGGCCCTTGAACTGCCAACATAGCAAGCTCTGGACGCTCAGTGATGGTGATGTCAAAGCCTTCTGCGACTTTATTGAACTGCGCCATATCTTTATCGCGAGTGGCGGCGTTTGAGACGATACGATATTCGGTTTCATCTGCATTCATAAGATAAACGATCAAATCATCGATAACGCTGCCTTGCTCGTTTAGCATGCCAGAATACAGCGCTTTGCCAGCAGTCTTGAGTTTATTGACATCATTAGCGAGCAGTTTTTGTAACCATGCCTTAGTGTCAGCGCCTTTAATATCTGCGACAACCATATGTGAGACATCAAACATACCAGCGTCAGTACGTACCGCTTCGTGCTCTTCGATTTGTGAACCATAATGAATCGGCAATTCCCAACCAGAAAAATCCACTAACTTGCCTTCACTATCAACGTGAGACTGGTAAAGGGGCGTGCGTTTAGGGGCTGAGGTATTGGTGTTTTGAGAGTCGGTCATAACAAATCCTTATGTGTACATTAGTCATACTCGGTAGAGTAATGAGCGATGCGCAGTATCATAGTAGCGAGAAGCAACGTTGCAGGATGCAAGCATTGCAGCCAAGGGTAGCACAGAAAAAAAAGATAAAGCCGCCAGCCAAACAGACGCTGAACGTCAGTTTAAGCAAAAGCCCTATCTGTCCTGTAACCTGAGATTTTCAACACGAACCATCACTGTTAGTTTCTAAAGCATAAGCTTCAAAAAATCAAATCAAATGATGTCGCATTTTCTCCCCTTCGGTGGGTAAGACGTCGTCCGTCTTTACCGCTCTCCAGATTTGTTATGCCCTATGTTCGGATGTGCTACGCGATTGACGGTAGACAGCGAAACAGTCGTGACATGCGTTTTTCAGTCCTTTTACCTGAGCGATTGGCAGGGTGGATGCGCCTTCGGTGGTCGTGTAGCAATTATATACGTCGTATGACCAATGCGGTTTGATACGATATTTTTTATGTTATAACCATATATTATAGTATAACTATGCTCACAAACTCTCTCCTGAAAAACGCTTTTATTATGAAAGGTTCAGGGCGCTTTTACAAGTCATCAACGCCATTAAAATGGATAATTTCGGCAAAAGTGCCTGTTTGTGAGGATAATCAGGCACATCCGCGATAAACCGAGTACCTTTATTGCTATTTTATCGTCTCAGTCTTAGAGCGGTTGCTTATATCAAAACGTAAAGCAACTACTGAAATTTGGCTAAATTATGCTAACCTACGCCTATAGTTTCTGACAGGTGGTTTTTATGCATTGTGATATTTATAAATTTTCTAAACATGACGGCATGTATGTCTATATTGCCCGCCCTGATTATCCTGATGACACTGACGAGATTAAGGACTGGCTGGGTGTGCTACCAAAAGACTTCCGCGCAAGCTTAGGTCGCAGTAAATTTGTGATGCATCTGGATTTGGCAACCACGCCAACGCTTGCACGTGTCGATAAAGAAGAGGTACTCGCAAAATTACAGTCGCAAGGGTATTTTGTACAAATGCCACCGCAAGACGTTATGCGCCGCCAAGCGGAATTACGTGCGCGCGAGGCACAAGACAACATTTACGATTGATACGTTTCTTTGAAAAATTTTCTTGATAGCTATCTCTTTGATATGTTGAATAAAAGCCACTAAGAAAAAGTTTACGACACATTTGCGCTCATGCATTTTGATAGAAAGTCATGATAAACTAGCAGGCTATCAATGAGTGATGAATGGCAAGGTGAGTAGTTTTGTCTCCAAGGCTTCTTTCGATAACGTATACGATATTCTCGTGAATAAAACAGCATATACTATAGTCAGAGCATTTTTAAACCGCTACGGTGTTACCTGTCCTAGATGTACTCAGTGTACTATTTGCGGTCGGTCGCCTTGTAGCGATTCTAAAATTACTTGACTATATTTATCATTAAGCGCAACAACGCGACGCACAATTTATAAACGCAGGTAACTACACACGCATGGACTGGTTAAAAGGTATTATAAACAGCTTACCGCTGGAAGCCATTAGCGATATTCTCGGTGAGATTGCTATTTGGTGGGGACAGCTGGTAAAAGACGTGCCACCCGCAGACTTACCAATGTATGCGTATCTCGGTGGTGTCGTTATTGTGTTGGTATTGTGGTTGTTGGTCGCTCGTATGCTGCCGCGACCGTTGGGTGGTATGAGTTGGATGATGTTGTTTGCCGTGTTGTTGGCACCTGGCACTGCCCTTAGCGACCCAAGTGTGATTGCACCGGCCAGTATTTCTGTAGTCTATGCGATTATGATGAAAGACACAGCTGGCGCGATTACCAACATGTTACCGATATTGGTTGTCTTGGTATCAGGCTTGTTTATTGGCTTTGTTTGGCAGCTTATTCGCGGTGCGTTTGAGTCAAGTCTAGACAAAGCGCGCAGTCGTACCGCAGAAGATACGCAAGCAACCATGCAGCTGACGACGGGCAGTTATTTGACAGAAAACGCGACTTTGATGGATCCGCCTACTGTCGCTGAGCAGTCTAATAAAACGCCTTTAGCGGCTAATGCTAAAGCAGATATTAGCTTAAAAAAAGACAGCAGCTTAGCTAAGCAACCCAATGCTGAAAAGCTTGATAAGCGGTAAAGTGACATCAGAAAACTGATATCAAAATTTTGCTAGAGGCGACTGGGTCTTTGCTTTAGGCTTATGGTAAATAAAATCAAAGCCGTTATGAATAAGAGACACTGTTAATAGATAAAAGATATTATGAATAAGAGACACTGTTAATAGATAAAAGATATTATGAATAAAAAAAAGACACCATGCGTGTCTTTTTTTATGAAAAAACGTTTTATGATTGAGAGAATAAATAGTTAAAAGGCGCTTCCTATATATATTGTTTATTAGCAATTGCGAACGCATGAGTATTTTGGCAATCAATCATGCTGTGCTAATCTAAATGATTATTTATTTGCCATCGATTGCTTTTAAGCTCTTGATAGCCTTAATCTATAACAATAACTGAGACTTGATTATGACCACGACTGATAAAACGAAGAAAAGCTTTACCGGTACGCAAAACTATATAGCCACTGACGATTTGCAGCTGGCGGTTAACGCAGCGATGACGTTACAAAAGCCGCTCCTGATTAAAGGTGAGCCGGGTACTGGTAAGACGTTATTGGCAGAAGAAGTGGCTGAGAGTTTGGGTATGCCGCTGATTACGTGGCATATCAAATCAACCACCAAGGCTGAGCAAGGTCTGTACGAGTACGATGCCGTATCACGCTTACGTGACTCGCAACTGGGTGATGACAAGGTGTATGAGATTGGCAACTATATCAAGCCCGGTAAGCTATGGGATGCGTTTACCAGTAAAGAGCGTAGTGTGCTATTGATTGATGAAATTGATAAAGCCGATATCGAGTTCCCAAATGACTTGCTACATGAGCTGGACAAAATGTCTTTTTATGTCTATGAGACAGGTGAGACCATTACCGCGGCACAGCGTCCAGTGGTTATCATCACCTCGAACAATGAAAAAGAGCTGCCCGATGCCTTCTTGCGTCGTTGTTTCTTCCATTATATTGACTTCCCAGAAGAAGAGACCATGCGTCAAATCATCGACGTGCATTTTCCTGAGATTCAAGAAAAGCTGGTCAATGATGCGCTCGATATTTTTTATAAACTGCGTAATGTTCAAGGGCTTAAAAAGCCGCCATCAACGTCTGAGTTGGTTGATTGGTTAACACTATTATTGGCTGATGATATGGCACAAGCAGAGCTGGAAGAAAACTTACGCGGTGAAAAATCTATTCCGCCGTTGTATGGTGCGCTGCTCAAAAATGAAGCCGATGTGAGCTTGTTGCAACGCTTTGCTAATATGATGCGTCGTTAAGCAACAGACTATTTGTCATGATTAAAGCTCATGATTGAAGTTAATAAAACGGCTTCATTCGTCACCATATCAGCCAATAAGCGATGCGACTCTTATGTTTATCAAATTGTTCTATACCTTACGTACTTACGGTGTGCCAGTCAGTACGCGCGAGCTGCTTGATCTAAATGCTGCGCTAGATAAAGGGCTGATGATGCACCCGCATCCTGAAGATCCAGCATTGACTACCTTTGCCAGTCGCGAAGATATGTATCGGTTGATTCGATTGTGCATGGTCAAAGACGAGCGCCATTTTGATAAGTTTGATCGGGCAATGGCAGATTATTTCGAGGGTGTCGACAGTCTGGATATGGATGAGCTATTGTCTAAGCTCACAGACGTGCCTAAAGAGTGGTTAGATTTAAAGCTCGATCCAAAGAATCTGACCGAAGAGCAGCGCCGATTGCTGAAAAAATATGGCTCGTTAGAGGAGCTGATGAAAGCCTTGGAAGAGCGTCTCAAGGAGCAAAAAGAGCGTCATCAAGGCGGCAGTAAATGGGTCGGCACTGGCGGTACGTCACCATTTGGTGCCTATGGCGACCATCCAGAAGGGGTGCGTGTCGGCGGTGAGTCACGTAAGCGTAGCGCGGCTAAAGTCTGGGAGCAGCGTAAATATCGCAATCTCGATGACGACAGTCAGCTTGGCACCCGTCAGATTCAGATGGCACTACGAAACTTGCGCCAGTTTGCTCGTACTGGTAGCGCGGATGAGCTAGACATTCATGAGACTATCAAACGCACCGCCAAAAAAGGCGTGCTCGATATCCATATGCAAGCGGAGCGTCGCAATCGCGTCAAAGTATTGATGCTGTTTGATGTTGGCGGCAGTATGGATATTCATGTCGAAGCTCTGGAAAAGCTGTTTTCGGCGGCTAGAAATGAATTTAAAACCTTAGAGTTTTTTTACTTTCATAACTGTCTGTATGACTATGTCTGGAAGGATAATGATCGTCGCCACAGTGCGCCGATGCCAACGTATGAGCTGCTCAACAAATACGGTCGCGAGTATCGCGTTATCTTCGTCGGTGATGCATCAATGTCGCCATATGAGCTGATGACAGTAGGCGGTAGCGTAGAGTATATGAACAATGAGGCGGGTATTGTTTGGCTCAAGCGAGTACTTGATCATTTTGATAAAGTGGCGTGGCTGAATCCTGAAGCGCCTTCTTATTGGCAATATACCCAAACCATCGTTGAGATCAAAAAATTAGTGGATCATAAGATGTATCCGATGACGTTACATGGCGTAGAAGAGATGACCAATTATTTAGCGCGGTGATTTTGGCGTTTTCACCAACTTGTAAAACCTGTTGATTCCCATATTTTTTTGATAAAAGCAGCCGTTATGACAGCATAACGGCTGCTTTTTTGGCTAATAAATCAGCTTTATAGCAATGCGGCATTGGTATACTCAGTAAAATATGATAACATTCATTTAAAATGAATGTTATAGATAGGTTGATGGCTTTAACAAAGCTTGACGACAGAATTTTAAATTTTGTTGGCGACACTTATTTAAGTCCTTTATTTTAAAATCTCTATCTTCCATTTTTAAACTGATCAATACCATCATTTATTAAGAGAAATAACATGGCCTCACCAAAAACGTTAGAAATCGTCACCGCAACTGTTCCCGTCCTTGAAGAGCATGGAACGGCAATCACCACGGTATTTTATAAAAACATGTTTGAAGAGCATCCCGAGCTGTTGGACATATTTAACGAAACCAATCAAAAATTGGGCCGTCAACAGACGGCTCTGGCGACGACCGTATTAGCCGCTGCTAAGCACTTGGATAAATTGGCAACGTTATTGCCACAAGTCACGCAAATCAGCCACAAGCATCGTGCTTTACAAATTTTGCCCGAGCATTATCCTATCGTTGGTAAGCATTTAATCGGTGCAATCAAGGAAGTGCTGGGCGAGGCTGCCAATGACGATATCATCGATGCTTGGACAGAAGCTTATGATGAGATTGCCTCAGTATTTATTCAGATTGAACATGGCATGTATGAAGAGGCGATGTGGCAGGATTTTGCGCCTTTTGTAGTGACTAAAAAGATAGCAGCCGCTACGGATATTGCTGCTTTTACAGTTGTGCCAGTCAATGATAACGCCGACAGCAATCAAGATATTGACCTGAGCAAATTGACTTTAACCGCGGGTCAGTACATCACGGTGAAAACAGACCCAAAAGACAGTGACCATGTTGCCCTGCGTCATTACTCTTTGTATTCCGCTAGTACCGATGCAGGCATTCAGTTTGCAGTCAGACGTGACAACCGTAACGAGCATCATGGTTTGGTCTCTAACTATATGCACGACCAATTAGAAGTGGGTGACACGGTTCTATTATCGGCACCAGCGGGCGACTTTGCGCTCAAGCAAGATTTGGTACAGCAGAATGAGATTCCTCTAGTATTGATGAGTGCTGGTGTTGGCGTGACCCCTGTGCTATCTATGTTGGAGGCACAAGTATTAGGCAATCCAAAACGTCCTATCATCTGGGTTTATGCTTGCCAAAATGAAGCGCATCATGCTTTTAATACCGAAGTAAATAAGCTATTAGAAAAGGCTGAGACTGTAGAAAAGCATGTCTTCTATTTTGAGTCGGGACAACTATTAGATGAGGCATGGCTTGCTACCTTGCCTGAGCCTGCTGATATTTATGTCTGTGGCTCGATGCCATTTATGGAAAGTATGATCGATGGGTTAGTGACGTTAGATCACGGTGTCGATAGTGTCCATTACGAACCGTTTGGTCCCAAGATGAGTCTGGGCGGCTAGTTTTTAGCTGTTGACTGTTGCTAGTAATAAAAAAAGCACTTGGATGACAAAGTCGTCTCAAGTGCTTTTTATGCGACACATTATAGTCGATACTAAATAAAATGCATACAGGACACTATGCTGCAGGGCTGGTACAAGTTTCTCTCGCTTGCTGTGCCTACGCCAGTAGAGGCTACGAAAAATTTGTACCAGTCATGCTGTATCTCTTTTATATTGACATAACTATATAAAGGCAGGCAGTTGATTAGATATTAACTTTGAAATATAAAGGCATATTAATCTTTACTTTCAACCAATCCAATCATCACACCCATCTCTTTTTTATCGTGCTTATCAATGCTGGGCGCATATAATGCTGACGCAATCCCGCCATCTAAAAATAGCGCGTTTGCACAGCTTAAGTCATCCTTAAACAACGATGCAAATTGATAAAACGTGACTGGTTCATCGCTATTAACAAACTGTATGCTGCCGTCATCACAAACCCCTGCGCCATTACGAATCTTGAGTGAGGTGCTATCAGGATTAAATTGCGGGTGTATCTCGTTATTGATGACCAGCATAGGACCTGATTGAGTGGCATACCTAGGTTCTGCCTCATCATTTTTAAGCTGCTCATTTAAGGCATTGCTTTCAGTGATTTGTACTTTACCAGCTTTATCCCACCACAGCACACCATTGGGCAGTAAATGAAAATTGCCGCCACCTTCTTTGGTATTTAACGCACGAATCTCTTTACCGTCGATGACAGTATAGCCAATCGGTGCATAATTTTCGTTATACATGCCCGCATTCATGGCAAAGGTGAGTGTTTGGTTGGCTGGTAAAGTCGCTAATAAATTGTCAAAGGTCAGTAGCGGCTGACTGCTATCGGAGGGCTGCCAAAACAGCTGTAGAGAAGAGTGTTCGCTATTTAATGCATCAGCATCGACACGACAGACGCTGTAAGTAAACGGTGAATTTTGCGTCTGGCACGACCAAATTCCTGTATTACTTTCAGAATCTTGTTTGGTGATGGGTTGGCAAGCACTGACGCTTAACGTAATAAGCGCTGCTGTCAGTAGAGTGTGTGGTAAGGTGAAAACGGAACTTGGCATCAATCATCTGTCTTTTTGATAAAGAGTAAAATAGAAACGCTCACGGATAGTGAAATACTCATCACTATTTTTCAATACTATTTTCAGTCATTGCTAGGTGGAAATTCGCGAAAAGTATTGTTGACGTTGCCGATTAACTGCCCACCGCCACTGATACTCGCAAAGTTCCCAAGACTCTGTTCCGCTGATGTGATGGTTTCTCTACCTTTATCTCGTGAGTCTTTATTATAAGCAATGAGGGCATCATCATTGGCTAAGAAGCTATCAGGGTTCGCCATTACCCACATCTGATTGAACACGTCCGCGCGGGCGCTACTATTGAGCAGGGCACCTCTATCAGTGAAATAAAAGAACTTCGATAATAGCTTTATCTGCCCGTCATCGAGGCGGCGAGCAATATGATAAGGTTGTAATTGGCTTGGGTGTTGCAAGCCAACTGCACCCACGATACTGGCAAGCGATTTTAGGGTGTTTTTATGGAAGCTTGCAACACGCTCAGCTTTGCTCGGCACATCCAATGCCTTTTGACGATACGGGTCTTGGGTGGCAACGCCAGTCGGGCAAGTGTTGGTATGACACGAGCGTGATTGAATACAGCCAACGGCAAACATAAAGCCGCGCGCTGAATTACACCAGTCTGCGCCCAACGCAATCATACGGGCAATATCGAAGCCAGAGACGATTTTACCGCTCACGCCAAGTTTGATTTTATCGCGAATGCCTGCACCGACCAAGGTATTGTGTACCAATAAAAACCCTTCGACCATTGGCATGCCAACATTGTCCATAAACTCGACAGGGGCGGCACCCGTACCACCTTCTGCGCCATCGATAACGATAAAATCAGGATAATTGTCCGTCTCTATCATGGCTTTGACGATGGCCATAAACTGCCAAGGCTGACCAATACATAGCTTAAAGCCAACTGGCTTGCCACCAGATAATTCACGCAGCTGCTGCCAAAAGGCGACTAGCTCACGCGGTGTGCTAAATGCCGTATGCGAAGAGGGTGAAACGCAGTCTTGCCCCATCGGCACTTGACGTGTATCAGCGATTTCTTGAGTGATTTTGCTGGATGGTAAGACGCCACCTTTACCAGGCTTTGCGCCTTGAGATAGCTTAATCTCAATCATTTTCACTTGTGGATCAACGGCTTTTTCGGCAAAGGATTGCGGACTAAAATCACCGTTTTCATCGCGGCAACCAAAGTAACCCGTACCTAGCTCCCAAATCAAATCACCACCGAACTTGCGATGATAAGGACTGATGGCACCTTCACCCGTGTCATGGGTAAAACCGCCTATTTTTGCGCCTTGATTAAGCGCCATGATAGCGTTTGCTGACAGACTACCGAAACTCATCGCCGAGATATTAAATACCGACATATCA
Source organism: Psychrobacter sp. N25K4-3-2 (assembly GCF_015351755.1). Taxonomy (NCBI): domain Bacteria; kingdom Pseudomonadati; phylum Pseudomonadota; class Gammaproteobacteria; order Moraxellales; family Moraxellaceae; genus Psychrobacter; species Psychrobacter sp. N25K4-3-2. Next base: position 315,022 of record NZ_JADKLX010000002.1, on the reverse strand, counting down.
TGCGGCTGCTGACAACGCTCACCGCCCACCATAATGCGAAAATCTTGGTTTTCTAAAGGCTGGCTAATGGCGGATTGTAAAAACCATTCTTTACCATGGGTGTAGAGATTGTCTAGTGTGCCAAAAGCATTGGTATCACTAACGTTCTTGGCACGTTGATAAACCAAGGCGCGCTGCTGGCGTGAAAACGGTACTTGTTCTTTATCGTTTTCTAACAAATACTGACGAATCTCAGGACGGAAGTCTTCAAGTACGTAGCGGATATGCCCAGCCACTGGATAGTTTCTCAAGATGGCATGCTTTGACTGTATAACGTCATAAATCCCCAAACATACCCCAAACCCGCCAAGAATAATCAGCCACCAATTCATCAATAATAGCCCTGCTAAAAACAGCAAGACAGCAGCGGCAAAAGTGCTGTAACGTAACAGCACACCGACTAAATAAGGCGAGTTGGTTTTGGGTTCAGGGTTTAGATTGGTACGAGATTGGGGCATAACGAAGCTCAATAGTAATGATTAAATATAGTATAGATAAGATGCTCAAATTTATCGTGTATATCATACGCCAATAATATCATGGCTTAATGATTATTGAGTAACGGTGTGCTAACGTTGGCTTTATTGAGTCAACCGCTTCGATTTATACGATTCTGGATATGTTTATAGGTTCTTACCCATCTCTCCTCAAAGGGACATTGAATTTCCTATATAATGTGAGCTATTTCGTTGTTAACGATCCATTCAATTTAGGCTTTTTTCTTAGCAAAAAGGCTTCTTATCAGGTAAAACGGTGCTTTATGTTTAACGCTTCCTCGACTCGTTTAAATAAATACATCAGTGAAAGTGGCATTTGCTCTAGGCGCGACGCTGACCGCTTTATTGAGCAAGGTAATGTGTACGTCAATGGCAAGCGTGCTCAAGTAGGCGCGCAAGTGGTTGCTGGAGATGCGGTGAAAGTTAACGGGCAGCTTATTGAGCCACGAGAGGCAGATGATTTTGTGTTTATTGTCTTAAATAAGCCAGTGGGCATTGTGAGCACCACAGAAAGCTCCGAGAAAAATAACATTGTCGACTTTGTGAGACACAGTTTACGTATTTTCCCCATTGGACGTCTAGACAAAGATTCCCAAGGATTAATATTTTTGACCAATAATGGCGATTTGGTCAACAAGGTGCTACGTGCTGGTAATAACCATGAAAAAGAGTATCTGGTCACGGTCAATAAGCCTTTAACCGATAGTGTTATTGAGGGTTTGGCGGGCGGTGTGCCGATGCTTGGTAAGATGACGAAAAAATGTCCAGTGACCAAAGTAGCGCCCAACGTGTTTAACATCACACTAGTTCAAGGTCTAAACCGTCAAATTCGCCGTATGTGTGAGCATTTTGGCTATGAAGTCGTCAAGCTTGAGCGTACGCGGATTATGAATGTAAGTCTTAAGGGTACGCCCGTTGGAGACTGGCGAGACTTAACCCCAAAAGAGTTGTCTGTTTTGCTTAAGTCTGTAGAAGACTCTTCTTCGCAAGACAGTAAACCGGCTAAAAAATCTCATAATGCACCACGAAAAACCCCTCGTACTGATGACTCGTCAAAAGCAAAGTCGTCTTCAAAACCAGCGGGGGCGGCAAAGGGAAATAAAAAATACTCCAAGGATGATGCTAGAAAACCAGCGGGTTCTAAAGGTAGGGATGGGCGTCCTGCTGGTCGTGGTAAGCCGTCAGGGGGTAAGGGTAAGTCTGGAGGCAATGGCAAACCTGCTACCAATGGCAGGCGTCCTTCAAAAGGCCGAGGGTCTAAGCGGTAGTAGTTTCGCGATCATAAGTTTTTGACGTGCGACTGCTTTATTCATGTTTTAAATGTCAGTAAGCTAAATAATTTCAACTTTGATCTTAACAGGATAATATTATGTTTAAAATAAAAGTAGAACGCATTGTCAAAAAACCGATTGATGAGGTGTTTGAAGCGCTGAGTGACCATGCCAGTTATGGCTCATTTAAAGCAGTAGGTGTAGCTAAGTTGGTGAATGAGGGTGACGAGGAGCGCAATGGCGTTGGGGCTTTACGTAGCATTCAAACGGGACCTGTTAAGTTTTGGGAGCGAATTACAGCGTTTGAGCGTCCTACTCATATGCAATACCAAATCGAAAAATCTCAACCTATCAAAATGCGACATGATAAAGGCATCATTGATTTAAAAGACTTGGGCGATGGCACCACACACGTGACTTGGGTATCTGAGGGTCGATTGACTGTACCGTTGCCATTAATCGGTCGCCTATTTGACCGTCAAATGCAGAAACAAGGAACCATAGGGTTTAGTAGCATACTCAAATCTATAGAAAGCCGCTAATCTAGCGGCAATGTTGGGTTTTTTGATATAATTATTTAGGACACGCCCTAGTGGTGGCTTATTTTATTTGAGCTATCACTGTTAGTTTTAATCCGATTTTTTCTTAGCCGCTTCAATCTCGTTAAAACGTGCTAACTGCTCTGGCGTTGCTTTCTGTTGATGCTTCTCTTTCCACTCAGCATAAGGCATACCATAAACAAGCTCGCGTGCATCCTCGTATTCGATTTCAATACCACGCTCCTCACCAGCAGCTTTGTACCATTTGGATAAGCAGTTACGACAAAAATCGGCAAGGTTCATCAGTTCGATATTTTGTACATCTTTACGCTCGTCTAAATGAGCTAGTAAGCGACGAAATGCCGCTGCTTCTAATTCGATGTTTGATTCTAATTTTGCCATGATATTTTCCTAATTGTAATTGAATCGTTTCAAAACTGAGATGATACTAACGATGTAAATATTGCGCAACCTGTCATGATCTATATTAAAAAAGTCTATCAGTAAACTTGGTAAACTTATTATAGTAAGGTTTATCGACTTAAAGCCTTTTAATCATGATATTAAATTACGCTTCATTCCTATCTGCTCGTTGGTCAATCGTGAGCTAAGTTTCTTCTTTGAATTCATGAATAATTTTTTTGCCAGTCACGCATCATAATGTCGTGTACCCATTTTACGTAGTATCAGCTATATCATTACTTCTAGATAATCGTCGTTAAATGATTTGACTGTTATCATTTTAGCTGTTAATTTTAAGTAGCGTTTTGAATGTTAAGCAGTTTTAATTTAAAGTGTTTATGTCTATTGAGGCAGATTAATTAAGTCTTAATATCAATCAAATGTCAAAAAAATAATCGCTATCAAAAGGAATTGATAATGAAATTAGCACCTTTTTTTTCGATAGGTGCACTAGCAGCTATTAGCCTTTTTGGTTGTTCTGGCCAATCTGATAACAGTAGCGAAGTTGCCTCAAATCAAGAAGTTACCGTTCTACGTTTCTCCCATTTTTATCCCGCCACTGCTGATGTTAATAAAGAAATTTTTGAGCCATGGGCCAAAAAAATTGGAGAAGATTCTAATGGTCGTCTTAAGGTTGAGGTATATCCATCGGCAACACTCAGTAAAGCAGATACCGCTTATGAATCCACAGTAAAGGGAACGATTGACATCGGTTCTCAAGTACAGGGTTATACTAGTGGCCGCTTTCCACTGACCCAGATTGCAGAGCTTCCCGGTTTGTCTAATTCATCAACACAGACAGGTTGTATGCTGCAAACCCTTTATGAAAATGGCACTATATCTAGCGAATATGAAGATTCACATCTCCTTTTTATGTTCGCTACCGGCCCTGGTACATTACATAGTGCTGATAAGCTTATTCGAACTCCCGAAGATATGAAAGGGATGCGTATCCGCAGGCCATCTGCTGTAGCAGGTGATATTATAGAAAGTATGGGTGCCTCTCCTGTGGGTTTACCTGCCAATGATATATATACGTCTCTACAGCGCGGTGTGGTTGATGGATTAAGCTTTCCATGGGAGGCGATCACAACTTTCAAGCTTGATGAGTTAACCAAATATCATACCAATATCCCATTTTATAGTTCTGCTCTGATGATGACTATGAATAAAGATAAATATGAAAGTTTGCCTGATGATTTAAAAAAGGTCATTGATGATAACTCAGGTATGGCTCTTACTAAGAAAGTTGGTGAGATGTGGGATAGAACTGATTTATTAGGTTTGCAAGCTGCTAAAGATAGAGGTGATGAGATCATTGATATTCCAGATCCACTTAATGATCCAGATTGGAAAGGACCTCTGCTAAAAGGAACACAAAAATACTTAGACGATGTAAGCGCATTAGGACTCGATGCCGAAAGTGTCTATGAAAAAGCAAAAGCTGCTAGTGTGGCCTGTAAGGTCTAATTATTTTTTAATATTAGGGCGTGTCATCAAATCTTCTATAAACCCCAAAAATTGGACAAAAAAAGCCTCACTTCCTATTTAAGGAGTGAGGCTTTTAGTGCTTTTTCAAGCCATATTTGGAGCGGGAAAAGAGATTCGAACTCTCGACATCAGAACGCTACTGCGGTGACATGTCGCTAACTCTGATAGCGAAAAGCCGCGAAATCAATAACGGTAGTGAAGCTATGAGTAGCTATGATATCAAGGTCGTGGTACTACAAGGGGAGTCTGCTATTGTTAATAACGCTTACGTCACAAATACGCTGTCCTCATCAAGCGTACAAAACGAGGCTGATATCAATAATAAAGTAGCTACTCCAGTACTGAACGTTAGGAACAAGCAAACCTCTCCTCATTCCAGTGCGCCAGTATGTAATGAGCGATCAGGTAAAATAGACATCACTGTCGCAGCTCAGCCTGTACGTGTTGATGGCTTCGATGCCATAGACGACTGGCTTACGAACATGGAGTCAAAGGCACAGAAGAAGTGGCGCGTTTAAAACGAAGATAATGCTTAACATTGAAGACGCTATGCGGCAGCTTTGAGTTTGTTTTCTGAGACAACAAAGCTGTCCAGTAGTACGATACGTAAAATAAACATATAAAGGACAACACATGAGCTTTAACGGAATATTCGTATGGGATGCCAAGAACGGCAAACCGACCAGCTATAGTGACGCGCAGGACATGGAAACGCAGGTGTCACACAATGCGCTAAAAAGGCATAATCCCGCCTTTATGGCAGTTGCCAAAGCAGTAGAGCAGTTTATAAAAGAAGCCAAAGCCTACTATGATGATGAAATCCTTAACATGTATAGTGACATGACAGACTGGATGGTCGACTTTACTAACCCTGTCTTAAGCATTGATCATGCTCCTGAGGAGCTCGCCATTGAGTTTTCTGCGGTCATTATCAGAGCAGCGCAAGTGCATAACCTTGTAGTATTGCATCAAGAGATCGAAGTGGTGTTTTTACCTGATGGTACGGTATTAACCGAGAATACTCCTGAGATCTGGATAGATTATGCTAAGGAGACCTTAGCGGCATGGGCACAACAGCTTGTCACACTCAAACAAGAGAACGAGAACAGAGACACGTTGCCCAGCACCAGCGCTCCCCTAAAAAAACTCATCAACCAAATAGTACGTACCCGCCTAAAAGAAGCGGGTCTTACTAAGATAAAAAAACCGGAGCCAACCGTTTTTGCTGTGGACTGCGGTAGAATCCAGCTAACACTAGCTATGTTTCCAGAGATAGACCATCTTTACAAGATAGAGGAAGGAATAGTGAGAGTTGAGTTTCTTAATTTTCTATATATCTTTATCAATGACTTTAATCCCATAAATAAGGACAAAGCGCAGGGTTCTGACAATGAGGATAGCAGTACTCTAAGGGACTTCGTCAACTTTAAATTACGTACAACACCTAAAGCCTTCTATAAAGATGAACACGAGACAATCGTTTATACCTTACTAGAGTATGAAAATGAAATACATCGCTGCGTAGATATGTTTCTGTATTTTTATAAGGTGTGTGGTAGCTTACCGATGTTATATGAGATGCTGGTCACCAACAAAGACAGTAAAGAGCTAAGCCTTTATAAGCAAGGGTATGAGTGCCAATATGTAAACTATATTCCTGCACCAGATACGCTGTTAGTAATGGCAAAGTTAACCAAGCAGCCTAACTATGACGAGCTAGTACCATATTATCGCCAAGCTTATATTGACCATAGAACCGCTATATACTTGAATAAAAAAGAGTCTTGGGAAAGAAATGAGCAAGAACTATCAGAACGAAATCTAAACTACAATAAAATAAAATTTCAAGAGATGGTGAATCCGCAAGCCACTTTTGAGCAGGAAATTGACAAGCTCATTACTTATTTAGAGACGCTAGATGTGGATGCCATAGTAAACGCACCGCCTAATAAAGCGTTGGATTTTCGATAGCGGTTAGCTACTATTTTTATTTTAGTGATCGATGAATGTTTAATCACGACACTAAACGTTGATATATTTTAAAATACCGATCTTAATTAACACTGTGCAAATACTTATGAATTTTAGAAAGTTACATATAAGAGCAATACTGTCTCTATTGGCTTACAGTGTTATCACGCCAGTATATGCTTCGGTTGGTCAATCTTCACCCACGCTATCACAGCTACAACAAGCAGCGATTAAGCGTAACCCTGAGCTGGCAGTGCAAAGAGCTGAACAAGAAGTGGCAGGAGCGGAAGTAGATATCGCTAAAAGCGAGTGGTTACCCTCTGTTTCTGCCAATATTGACAAATCTTATGGTAGAGGGTCTGGTAGCTTTTCTGATACCAGAGTCTCCAATAAACGCATCAATGATGCTGGAAAAGTTGGATTTAGTATCTCCCAAAACCTATACAATCCCATCTTGAACATCAATATAGATCAAGCAAATCTGAGTGCAAAGTCAACTGATTTTGCTATTGACCAAACGTACGATGAGCTGACCAATCGTATAGTCTCACTATTTTTAGATATTTTGGCCACACAGTCTGAGATGGTTCTTTTGGAAGGTCAGCAAGTTGCTGTCAATGAGCAAAGAAAACAAGCACAGTTAAGCTTCGAAGTAGGGACAGTGTCTATTACTGATGTACGTGAAGCCGAGGCCAAGCATGATCGCATTGCTGCGCAACTATCCGCATTGAAATGGCAAATGCAAGCAAAACAAGCAGAGCTTACAACCTTGAGCGGGGCTAAAATTGAACCCAGTACTTATGCATCAAGTATTCAGGCGCTACCAGATGTCGCCGAAGAAGATCTTACCTTATGGCTTGCTGCTATGGGTAGTCAAAATAGCCTATTAAAACAGTCTGTTATTGATTATCAAATCGCTACACTCGAAAAAAATAAATTGCAATATAAGCATTATCCAAAAGTGCAGTTGGTTGTGGAAAACAACCGTAACTTAGGTTCTTGGTCTAGTGAAGGGCAAGAGGATTATAATAATAGTAAGGTGGCAGATCACGCCAAGGACAGCCAACACACATACGATATAATACGCCTTCGACTGTTTGTCTAAGAGTCCCTTTGTCATAGATATTAAGTTCTAGTAATATAGGTCTTAGTCTTGTCCTTTGAGCATTGTACGAGGCATAGCAAACGATGTCTTTTTTGTGTGAGAACTTAAAGACTAACCGTTTGCTATTTTTTTGCCATCGTTTTATTCTCAATGTTCAACACGCCCTAGTTTGATTGGTCAACAAGATATAAAAACGCTGTAGCCCTTAAAAATTAGACAAAAAAAAGCCTCACTGTTAAGTGAGGCTTTTTAAGTATTTGGAGCGGGAAAAGAGATTCGAACTCTCGACCCCAACCTTGGCAAGGTTATGCTCTACCACTGAGCTATTCCCGCTAATTATCAATTAACTATCGTCAGTTGATGAAGGCGTATTATACGCAGTTTTTTTTACCTGTCAACACTTACGTTAAAAAAAAGTAAAGTTAGTAAAACAGGCATGTCATCCAACTGCATAGATATGTTATAACAGTTTCTTATAAAAACTATTCCAAAAGCTTTGCATTGAATAAATAGGCTGGAATACGATTTATAATTTACTTCAATTATATAAACAATCGTCAATACTTATAATGATAAGTCATAAGGATATAAAATGAGTCAACAATATACCATCGCTGATTATTTGTTTGATCGCATCGCAGAAGCGGGTGCATCGGAGATATTTGGTGTCCCTGGTGATTTTAATTTAACTTTTTTGGATAACATTCTTGCCTCTGATAAATTGCGTTGGGTGGGTAATACCAATGAGCTAAATGCCGGTTATGCTGCTGATGGTTATGCACGCGAGCGTGGGTTTGCCGCGATGGTAACTACTTTTGGTGTGGGCGAGTTGTCCGCTATTAATGCCACGGCAGGCTCTTTTGCTGAGTACGCGCCTGTATTGCATATCGTGGGAGCACCAAGTACCGCTCTACAAGACTCAAAGCGCCGTATTCATCACTCGCTTGGTGATGGCGTATTCAATCATTTTATTAAAATGGTCGAGCCAGTGACAGTGGCACGGGCGCAAATTACACCAGAAAACGCCGCCTCAGAGATTGACCGTGTCATTCGTCTGGTGCTCAAAAAGCATCGCCCCGGCTATCTGTTACTATCGCCTGATGTTGCGCGTCAGCCTATCTATCCACCAACCACCAAGCTGATCGACAGCCAAGAAGATATCACCAGTCAAGCGGCACTGGCAGATTTCAAACAAGCCTTGACGGAGTTTTTGCCAAACAAAACCATGATGCTTATGGCAGATTTGATGGTACATCGTTTAGGATTGCAAAATCAGCTCAAAGCACTGATCGCTGATACCGATATTCCTTATACCACGCTGTCTTGGGGCAAAACGCTGCTTGATGAAAACAGCGATCGCTGGGCAGGAACTTATGCAGGTGTTGCTTCGCGTCCTGTGGTCAAAGACGCGGTAGAAAACTGTGAATGCCTGATCAAAGTAGGGGTGCAGTATACCGATACGACTACCGCAGGATTCAGCCAAGATATCAATGAGGATGTGGTCGTAGACTTACATTATGAGCGTGCTGCCATTAGCGGTAAGAATTTTGCACCGATTGCACTCAAAGATGCGTTGCAAGCGTTACATGAAGTGATGACCTCAGGCATTAACATCGTACCGAAAGTTTTTTGTGAGCCGGTCAATCCTCATGAACAAAATGGCAAAGACGATGAAGCCATCCGCCAAGATGATCTGTGGCATATCATTGCTGCGCGCTTAGATCATAATAATTTGGTGTTTTCAGAACAAGGAACGGCCTATTTTGGTATCAGTGATGTGCGTCTGCCAGAAGGGGTTACCTCTTATGGGCAACCAATGTGGGGGTCGATTGGCTACACATTGCCAGCCAGCTTAGGTGCCGCTATCGCATCGCCAGACAAGCGCAGTGTTTTATTGATTGGTGATGGCTCAGCATTGTTGACTATTCAAGAACTGGCGGTCATGATTCAGGAGCGTATCAATCCAGTCATCGTCTTAATTAACAACGATGGCTATACGGTAGAGCGTGCGATTCATGGCGAAAATCAATACTACAACGATATTCCTAAATGTGATTGGCAGATCATGCCACAAGCCTTTGGTGCCAACAAAGAGAACAGTCTCATACTCAAAGTAGAAACGGCAGGTGAGCTAAAATCTGCCCTCGACAAGGCCGCTGCTACCACGGATAAATTAGTGATGATCGAGGTGATCGCGGACAAGCATGATATCCCGCCATTACTTGCAGATATCAGTGCCGCGCTGAAGCCAAAAAATGATTAATTAGTTCGCAAACAGCATTAACAATTATCAGTCATCGCCCCATTTAGCACTATTGCTAGGTGGGGTTTTTTTGAGCCTTTTTATGATGTAAGTCAATTAAGCTGTTGTTCCTCTTATATCGCTTTGCAGACTTTAGTATCATGGTGGATTGGGCTATGTTCAGCCCTTAGCATTCAACAGGAGATGATCCCGTCGTGATTTGGTTAAAAATGCTTATTGGCGCTTTAATGGTACTGGCAATTCAATTATTTGCGCAAACTCGATTTTTTTATTTGGCGGCACTTGCGCCACTTTTCCCTACTTTTACATTAATCAGTCACTTCATCGTCGGTACTGAGCGTAGTCCTGCTGATTTAAGGGTTGCATTGATATTTAGTATGCTTGGCATCATCCCGCATCTTATTTATACCTTTGTAGTGTTTTTTAGCATCAGCTATGTCAGCTTATATAAGGCACTTTTATTGGGCACCGTTGCTTGGACAATAGCGGCGGCAATTTTAGTACTTACTTGGCAATACATTCAGGCTTAGTCAGTATTGAAAAGAGTATGCCAAACAGTTTCAACTGTATTTATAGGACTGAGGGCATGTCATCAAACTCACTTGTATCATCATGACTAAAATGAGAGCAAGTATTAGTAAAAATCTTTATAGATAGTTTTTGTAGAAATGATAGTAGATGTTATTCTTAATGATATTTTTAATATTCAGATGTGGCGTCTACTGGTAAAGGTAAAAGATTAAATTGTAATATTTTCGCACCAACTTAATTCATCACCATTGATAAAAATAGGGCTTAAAAAAAGATGGATACCTTAAATATCCTATACCTCGTAGGAGCATTGTTAATTTTTGCCAGTATCATGGCCAGTACGTTATCCGCGCGTTTGGGCGTTCCATTATTGCTGTTGTTTTTGATGGTAGGGATGTTGGCAGGTGAGCAGGGTATTTTAGGTATTGAGTTTTCTCAATATGGTATTGCCAATTTCGTTGGGCAAGCAGCCTTAGCCTGTATCTTGTTAGATGGTGGTTTGCGCACCTCTTTTAAATCGTTTCGGGTTGGTCTTAAGCCTGCCGTTACACTCGCTACTTGGGGTGTCCTCGCTACTGTCATGATACTGGGCGTTTTCGTGACTTGGCTACTCGATGTCGATTGGCGCTTTGGGCTATTGATGGCAGCTATCGTTGGCTCAACCGATGCGGCAGCGGTATTTTCACTATTGCGTAATGGCGGTGTCAAGCTCAATGATCGCGTCCAAGCCACGCTCGAATTAGAGTCTGGTGCCAACGATCCCTTGGCTATTTTATTGGTTACGGGTCTTATCGCTTTAAATGTTGATCCAGCGGGACAGACAGTATTTGGCTTTTTGATATTACTGTTCCAGCAGTTGAGCTTTGGGCTAGGGATGGGCTTGCTATTCGGTTATTTGCTATCCCGATTATTGCCCAAGATACATTTAGCAGAAGGCATGTATGCTATTTTGATACTATCTGCTGGCTTGTCCGTCTTTGCCGCGACCAATCTAATTGGCGGTAGTGGATTTTTAGCGGTTTATCTCACGGGTGTGATGATTGGCAATCACAAGGTACGCTCCACCGAGCATGTGATGCGAGTGATGGACAGCTTTGCATGGTTATCACAAGCGGTGCTTTTCGTAGTGTTAGGACTATTGGTCACCCCATCAAACGTCATCAATGTCTGGCATTATTCAGTTGCGATCGCGCTCTTTATGATCTTTGTTGCCCGTCCTATCGCCGTCTATACCAGCGTTAAACCTTTTAAATTCAAAGACAGAGAGATAGGCTTTATCTCTTGGGTTGGCTTGCGCGGGGCAGTGCCTATTACCCTTGCGATATTGCCTGTTATGGCAGGGATAGATAACGCCTTTATGCTGTTTGATATTGCCTTTGGGGTCGTGGTTTTGTCCTTGATTTTGCAAGGTACAACCATTCCTATCATGGCCAATTTGTTTAAGGTGCGGATTCCGACCAATGATGATCCAAAAGAGGAGCATGAGGTTTGGGTGTCGGATAAGGCAAGTATTACTTTGTATGAATTCGAAGTTCAATCAGGGGCATTTGCGATTGGTCGTCATCCGATGGATATCTCTAAACGCATTAGCTCTGATGAGATTAGTGTGTTTGCGCTGGTACGTAGGCAGAGAATCGTGGTCGTTGACGAAGACACGAAGCTGAAATTTGGTGACAGTGTTTGGTACGCCATGCGCGGCGATCATGCCAGAAAAATCGCTAAAATTTTCAATGATACGACATTGGATCGTAAAGTCATCGATGATTTTTATGGCGACTGGCTACTATCACCTAGCGTCAAGCTTGGAGATTTACCCTTCTTCACGGCTATGATGCAATCTGAATCACTGGTAGACAACCTACAGTCTGACTCTGACAGCCCAAAAACTATGTGGGAACAAACGGTCGCTGAATATGTGACAGGAAATCTAGGTACGGCACTGGTCTCAGGAGATACCGTCGCCATTAATGATAAGTGGTCATTGGTCATCAAAGAAATGGATGATAAAGGCAAGCTAAGAACCATTGGCTTAAAGCGTCAGGAGCAACCAATATAGTCGGTTCAATTTAAAAGCGTTACAGCGTTAACCTCGCTTGAGGTCTTAAGTATACATCTACACTCGGTTGCCTTGTACCACTTTTAAATTGAACCGACTATAGCCATTTATCGTTGTGATGAGCCGTAATTTAAACTGGCTCGTATTAGGCCACGCCTTAGTCATTTATAGCTTTGGCGAGCTTTTTGATAATAGACGCATCATTTGACTTAAAAAATCAGCGACCTGTTTGTGCAAGTTTTCTCGATAAGCCCAATGATGCTTGACCTCATAACTGGCCTCGGTGGGCAGTAGTATTTTCATCAGTCCCATCTCTTCATAACGTTTGGCTAAGTCATTGGGCAGATAACCAACATGATGACCTGCCAAAATCAGCTGCGCGGTCGCCTCCATATGGTAAGTGGTGGCACTCAAAGTTTTTGGGCGCACATGATTGATACTCAAATCGGTAATATAGCCTCGTTTTATCCATGGATAGTTTTGTTCCAAATCCTCAAAAGTTAGCCCTTCTGATTCATAAAATAATCGATGCTCGCGTCCACAGCAAACCACCTGCTTTTCAATAAATGCTGGCTGAAAAGTGAGTAGCGGTGGAAAACTGCCAAAATATCCCACACCAATATCACTCTCGTTGCTTAGCAGCTTTTCTAGCATGCTTTCAGGACTTTGCACATCGATAGAAAAGTGGATAAGGGGATTGTCACGATAACTAGCAGCCAAGCATTGGCGCAAGGCATCATAAAAAAACGTCGGCATTTGATCAATGAGACACAATCGAATGTGACCGCCATGCACGGAGTCTAATTGACGAATGTAGTGCAACTGATGTTGAAAGCTGGCAACTGCTTCGGTAAAACTCAAGCAAGCTTCATATACTGCTGCGCCATCTTCTGTCAGCTTAAAACCCGCGCGTCCACGATGACAAAGCGTCATACCCAAGCGGTCTTCTAAATGGGTCAAATGACCACTAATGACAGAGGTTGTCACATTCAAGCGCGACTGGGCGGCCGTCACGCCCTGACACTCTACAATTGCCATAAAGCTACGCAAGGTTTTGATGTCTATTTTTATCAATTCATCTAGCATCAGTAATTATTCCTCAGCACTTGTGATGTTTATCAAAATGAATTTTCTATTCATCACTTTTTTAGCATAAAATTTATATCAAACTTCTGATAATAACGGTTAAATCTAACTTACTACGAAAAATCAGAAGTTTACTTCTGAATTTTACCATGGTTTGTATTCAATTATTTAGGTATTGTCAGAGTCATATAAAAAGTGACATATAACAAATTGGCTATACCGACACACTAAAACAAGGATGTGATTTATGAAATTCAATCAACCATTAAGCGGCAACGATATGCCAAGATTTGGCGGCTTTGCTTCTATGATGCGCCTGCCGACTCAGGCTGATGCAGAAGGATTAGATGTGGCTTTCGTTGGTGTACCTTTGGACATCGGTGCATCAAACCGTAGTGGTGCTAGATTGGGACCAAGACAGATACGCGATGAATCACGCATGATTCGTCCCTACAATGTGGCCACTCGTGCTGCGCCTTTTGAGTCTTTACAAGTCGCTGATATTGGCGACGTACCTATCAATACTTTCAACCTGCTAAAAAGCGTTGATATCATCGAAAAATTCTATACAGAAAAAGTCGTCAAACATGGCGCGATTCCTCTAACACTAGGCGGCGATCATACCATTGCCTTGCCTATTTTGCGTGCGCTTGCCAAAAAACATGGCCCTGTCGGTATGGTGCATATCGATGCGCATGCAGATATCAACGATGATATGTTTGGCGAAAAAATCGCTCATGGTACACCGTTCCGCCGTGCTGTCGAAGAGAACTTAATCGATGGCAACCGTGTGGTACAGATTGGCTTACGTGGTACAGGCTATAGCGCCGAAGAGTTTGACTGGTCAACCCAGCAAGGCTTTCGCGTTGTACCTGCTGAGGAATGCTGGTACAAGTCGCTAACACCATTAATGGCAGAAGTGCGCGAAAAGCTAGGCGATGGACCTGTCTATTTAAGTTTCGATATCGATGGTATTGACCCAGCGTTTGCACCGGGTACGGGTACTGCTGAAATCGGTGGTCTGACCTCAACTCAAGCCATAGAAATCATTCGCGGTATGCGCGGACTGGAAGTAGTCGGTGGCGATTTAGTAGAAGTGTCACCGCCGTATGACCCATTCGGTAACACCTCAGTACTGGCAGCGAACTTATTGTTTGAGATGCTATGTATCCTACCGGGTGTGCGCTATGACGATAAGGTCAAAGCTGTTTACTAATAGCTGTATCTTATCATGACAATCATAAAAGAATGGATCATTAACAATCTCTTACTAGCTAGATTTTGCGTATAGGGTAGTTATCCCAATGCGGTATATGAGCGGATAACGGCATCGTCACCAGTGTACTTGAGTTGCTGGTATTAATATAATTTGGTTAAGGAAGACCGCAATGAGCAAACCCTCTTCATTTTTTGGTCAAGATACGCTCTCTCCAAATGAGGCTGGACACAGTTTAGGTTCGATTGGTACGTTTGCGCTGTGGTTTGGTGCCAATATAGTCGTCACGACTATTTTAACTGGGATGCTGTTGGTACCTGATTTGCGGTTTACTACTGCTATAACGACGGTACTAATCGGCTCATTGATCGGTGCCATTCCGTTACTCTTAGTTGGTCTAATGGGTCAGCGCACTGGTTTACCATCGATGGCGCTCACACGTAGAGCTTATGGGCCATTGGGTAGTCAGTTAATTTCATTGGTAAACATGGGCGTGCTCATCGCGTGGAGCTGTATTCAGGCTTTGCTCGCTGGCATGAGCCTTAACTATGCCGTTGAAGCCACAACAGGCTATAGCAATCTGCCACTATTTGTCATCCTGTGCGAGACAGTCGTGGTGTTGATTGTATTACGTGGTCACCTTGGTATTGAGCTTGTCGAACGCTGGGCAGCATTAGCAATGGCAGGTCTTACCGTCGTGGTGCTCTATCAGTTAAATCAGCACTATGATGTTTCTACACTATTTGAGATGCCAGTTGAGTCGCGTAATGGTATTACGTTAGGTATCGCTTTTGATATTGTTATCGCCACTGCGTTTTCTTGGATGTCTTCGGCAGCCGATTACAATCGCAATTGCAAGACCTCAAAAATTGCAGTATGGGGCACTTATTTTGGTTATATCGTGGCTGCTATCGTTGCGATGGGTTTGGGTGCGACAATCTCAGGGCTTTCTATCCTAAATGGCATGGAGCAGACTTACGATCCGACTCGTTTGCTTGCTGAATTTGGTTTTGGTTTACCAGCTGCACTGGTTATTTTCTTCTCAGTCATGACAACCAATGTGATGGCAGTCTATAGCGCAACGCTATCATGCATGAACATAGCGCCTAACATGAGCTTTTGGAAACCTGCACTTATCATTGGCTTAGTCACTATTTTTGGTGCACTGATTCCTGGTATTTTAGATCAGTTCCAAAACTTCTTGTTAATCGTTGGTGCATTGTTCATCCCAGCATTCTCAGTCATGATTGTTGATTATTACCTTGTGGGTCAAGAAGGTTATACGGCAAAACTGCTTGATTCTACTAAACAATTGGGCCGTCCTACGGCAAAGATTGCTATCGCGGCTTACTTAATTGGTGCTGCTCTTGCAGCTTACTGGACTTTGATCTCTCCTCCTTCTTTTGGTGCCTCATTACCTGTCTTTATCATCACTGGCGGACTTTACTGGTTAGGTGCTACTTTATTTACTCGTCCTAGTGATGCCATCACTTCCGCTCAAAAGGAGCCTTCATTATGAGATTGATGATTGCTCAAACAAATCCTTTATGGGCTGAACCTGCTGCTAACTTAAAAGCATTGGAGTCATTATGTCGCCTAGCAGCAGAAGCCAAAGTAGACTTATTGGCACTGCCAGAGCTGGCATTCACAGGCTACAACATCTTTGAGCGGCTTGATAGCCTAGCGGAACCTGCTGATGGCTCAATCGTGACCGAAGTAGCCACGCTTGCTGATAAATATAATTTGCACTTGCTATTTGGCTTTGCTGAGCAGGGTGCTGATGGTGAGTTTAGCAACTCTGCCGTATTGTTAGATGATAACGGTCAGCACCTTGCCACTTATCATAAGCGGCATTTATGGGGCCGCGAAAATGAGTTCTTTGTCGCAGGTAAGCAATCTTGTGTGGTTGATACTCGATTCGGAAAATTAGGATTGATGATTTGCTATGACAATGAGTTTCCAGAAGTGGCAAGAGAGCTGGCACAAGCAGGGGCAGAAATCATACTGTCACCGACGGCAAATATGTTGCCGAATGCAGAGCGGCAGGTACTACAAATACGCGCGCGAGCAATGGACAATCAATGTTTTGTTGCTTGTATTAACCGATCAGGTGTAGAAGAAACGCTTCATTACTGTGGGAATAGTATCGTCGCTGGTCCGGATGGTGAGGTGCTCGGCCGACTTGGCTTAGCGGCTGGCACCTTGATAGTAGATATTGATCTCGCTTGCATTGATGAGAGTCGCACGCATCAAGACTATCTTAAAGACTTGCGTGTTCTTAAAGATACTCATGCCTTTAATGGAGCGAACTCATGAGTGAACAGTCATTACCACGTATTAAACCAGAAAACTGGTATCGAACAACAACACTTAGCGATGGCATTACGCTCATCGATGAGCCGTGGATCAAGCCATTTTTCCGCTGTAATCTATGGCACGTACGGGGTAGTGAACGCGACTTATTAGTCGATTTTGGATTAGGGGCTGTACCATTGCGCCGCCATGTCGCTTTGCTCGCTGATCGCGATATCGTTGGTGTTGCCAGTCATACTCATTTTGATCATATTGGCGCGGCAAGTGAATTTGACTGCTGTCACGTACATTCTGCTGAAGCCCATATTCTCGCTGAGCCAGACAATGCTCGCACCTTAGCAGATATGTTTGTCAACGATGAGATGTTTGATGCACTGCCTCCTGAGCCTTATGCTCATTGCGGCTATAAAATTGCTGCACCAGCGAAAATAATGCAACTTGAAGACGGTGACATGATTGATTTGGGCAATCGTCAATTTGAAGTGATTCATACACCCGGTCACTCCCCAGGTGGTATTGCCTTGTGGGAATCAGCTAGCGAGACTCTGATTTCTGGTGATCTTATTTATGACGGCCCATTGATCGAAGATACATGGCATAGCAATATGTCTGATTATGCTAAGAGTATGCGCCGCCTAAATGCACTGCCTGTACGTGTTGTACACGGTGGTCATTTTCCCAGTTTTTCAGGCAAACGCTTAAATATCATGATTGATGATTGGTTACGGCACCATGAATTGTGATTTGTAGCATTTAATAACTATTTAAAACAAACAGCTAGCCAATATAAAAAGCTTAACTTAATACTTATTACATTCTTTAGGATAACTGACTCATGACCCAATTGACGCAAGCGTCTTCTTCATTACCTGCAACCCCATCTCTGACATGCGGTGAGCTGTTGGTACAGTGGTTAGAATACTATGGCGTAGAGACCGTATTTGGCATACCCGGTGTGCACACGGTCGAGCTATATCGTGGTCTGCCAAACACCAATATCCGCCATGTGACGCCGCGTCATGAACAAGGCGCTGGGTTTATGGCTGACGGCTATTACCGCGCTTCGGGCAAGATTGGTGTTTGCTTTATCATCACCGGCCCTGGCATGACCAATATTATGACTGCCATGGCACAAGCATTGGCGGATTCTATACCGATGCTGGTGATCTCTAGTGTCAATAAAGTGGCAGATACGGGCAGCGGTGAAGGGCATTTGCATGAATTGCATGATCAGCAAGGTATGGTCAGCAAGGTGGCACTCACGAGCAAAACCATCTGGAAGCCTGAGTCGTTACCCAAAGTCATCGCAGAAGCTTTTGCCTTATTCAATGGTGCACGTCCGGGGCCAGTGCATATCCAGCTACCAATCGATGTAATCACCGCTGATGCCAGTCATGTCGCCAAGCCGCCTGATTTAACGCCTTACTTGAATAGTCCGGCAACCAGCCAAACTGATGCGAATAGCTCAACGCTGCCTCGAGTAATGAGACCGCTGCCCAATCCTGCACAGCTTGATTTGATTATCGAGTCTCTTAAAACCGCAAAAAACCCAGTATTGCTTTATGGTGGTGGCTGCGTCGATGTCAATCAAGATGCACAAAAACTGGCAGAGCTGATCGATGCGCCGACATTTTTGACCATCAATGCCAAAGGTTTGCTACCACCCGCTCATCCGTTGAGCTTAGGCAGCAATCAATCATTAGCAGCAGGTCGAGCCGTTATTACTGAAGCCGATCTGGTATTGGCGATTGGTACTGAACTTGGTGAGACTGATTATGATGTGTTTTTTAATGGCGAGTTTAAAATCAACGGTAAGCTGATTCGTATCGACTGCGACGCTCAGCAATTGCAGCGTCCTTTTAGAGCGGATATCGCCGTATTATCCGATGCGCAAATGGCTATAAGTGGCCTTTGCACACGTTTAGAAAACCAAGCGTTAAATCATAAAGCGGTGTCACGAGTCGCTGAGGCAAAACAGGCATTGTTAGCAGAAATGACCCCAGACTTTGCTGGTCAAAATGCACTACTTCAGCTGATTCGAGATGAAGTAAAAGACGTCATATTTGTTGGAGATTCAACGCAGCCTGTCTATAGTGGCAATCTTGGTTTTGAAGCACTGGCAACCCGAAAATGGTTTAACTCGTCGACTGGGTTTGGCACGCTAGGTTACGGTTTGCCTGCCGCGATAGGTGCCATGATTGGCTCAAAATCGCCAGTTATTAGTCTTATTGGCGATGGTGGTATTCAGTTTACGATTGCAGAACTCATCTGCGCTGCCGAGCTTGAGCTACCATTGATTGTGCTGCTGTGGAACAACCAAGGCTATGGTGAGATTCGTCGTTATATGGAGGAGGGCGGTCTACCACTGATTGGGGTCAATATTAAGACGCCACATTTTGAGCCATTAGCCGCAGGATTTGGTGCAGGTTATCGCCGAATTACCGAAAAGCAGCAACTGCTAGACGCCTTGCAAAAGGATATCAACGGCAAGCAGCCTTTCATTTATGAAATTGATGAAGCCGATGATTTTCTGACTGAGATAGGCAAGGACTTTATCTGTTTTAGCTGATGATAATGACTTAACGGTACTAAAGGCTAGTCACTCAAGGAAAAATGTCTGCAATGCTAAATGCTAACCACTCGTCTAATAGTTGGAATGCGTCGCAGGCGAGTTTGTTAGCAGACTTAGCAGCCGTTGCTGGCGCGCCCAATGTATTGACCAAGCCGAGTCAGCAGCAGTCGTATATACAAGGGGCGATTGCTGCTATCACAGATGCTATCTTGGCAGTGGTGACCCCACATTCTCTTGTGGCGCTATGGCGCGTCATTAACCTCTGTGCAGCATCTGATGTGATCATTATCGCTCAGGCTGCTAACACAGGGTTGACCGGAGGCTCCACGCCGTATGGGAAGTATGATCGACCAGTCATCGTTATTTCTACGCAACTATTGGGCGGTGTTCATCTGCTCAATGACGCAGCAGAGCTTGTTGCCTTGCCAGCGGCGACCCTTCAGCAATTAGAATACAAGCTTGCACCTTTGGGGCGTGAGCCGCATTCAGTGCTGGGCTCTAGTTGTGTTGGTGCTTCGGTGATTGGTGGCATTTGCAACAGCTCTGGCGGTATGTTGGTGCAGCGTGGTCCGGCGTATACCGAGATGTCACTATTTGCCAAACGTAATGCTATGGGTGAGTTTGAATTAATCAATCATTTAGGCATTGATTTAGGTGTAGATCCAGAAGAGATGCTTGGTAACCTACAAACTGGCACGTTCAATAAAAATCCACATAGTGCCAACAGTAAGTCCTGTACAAACCAGCATTATCAACACAAAGTGCGTGATTGCGAGGCAGACACACCTGCCAGATTTAATAATGACCCTAACGGATTGTATGAAGCCTCTGGTTCAGCAGGCAAAGTCATCGTCTTTGCGGTTCGAGTCGCGACATTTGCCAAACCAGCGCAAGAGCAAACATTCTATATCTCGACCAATGACGCCGATACCTTGACCACACTCAGGCAGCAGTGGTTAAAAAGCGAGCTGAACCTGCCTGTTTTGGCAGAATACATGCACAAAGACTATAACGATATAACCATGCGCTATGGCCGCGATACTTGTTTAAGTATGCGCAAACTGCCAGCCAGTAAGATAGGCGCGTTGTATCGGTTACAAGCCAAGATTGGCTATTATTTGGATAAATGGCGACTGCCTCAGACTTTACCAGATCGGGTGCTACAAATGGCATCGACCTTTATGCCGCCATCATTGCCAGACTCTTTGGCTGAGCAGGCACGCTCCTATCGTTATCATTTGATCATCAAAGTCGCGAATGACAGTGACGATGATAATGACAGTGCTAAGGCTAGTAATCAGCATATTGCCGCCGCTCAAGCATTTCTACAGTCCCATATGCAGCATCATCAAGGCGTCGTACATCTTTGTACAGCTGAAGAAGCTCAGGCATTATTGGTGTTTCGCAGTGCGGCAACCGCTGCCATGTTTCGTTATCACAATCTTAACCACACAAAGTTTGGCGAGCTATTAGCGACTGATATTGCCTTACCAAGGAATGCCGTAGATTGGGATGAGGTGCTACCTACTAACTTGCAAAAGCAGGTAAGTAAAACCTTTTATTTGGGGCATTTTTTCTGTCATGTCATGCATCAAGACTATCTGTTATACCCTGAAGTGGATGTAAAAAAATTCAAGGATGACCTATTGGCGTTTTATGATCGACGTCGTATAGAGTACCCTGCTGAGCACAACGTGGGACATGTCTATACCGCAAAATCTGCACTACATAATTTTTATAAAAAACTAGATCCAACCAATTCGCTAAACCCAGGCATTGGTCAGACAGCAAAATGGAAAAATTGGCGGTCGTCGCCTATCATGGAGGAATTAAATGACGAGTCATATCAGTAAGTCACAGCAGCCAGTCTTAGGTAATAATGCTGTCGACCCAAAAACACCACAGGGCGAGCAATGGCGAGCGTCATTGTGGAAATTTCTTTTATTTTCAGCCCTTGGTATCGCGCTATTTATCATTCCCTTTCAATGGGATGGCAAGGTTACTATTTTATTGGGCGTATTGACCGATGCACTACAAGGCTGGATAGGCGGTTATGTGGCTTACGTGGCACTGGCGATCGTTACCATCTCTTTTGTTGGCGCACTCGCGGTCAAGCTGTTACGACCGACCTTGCACGAAGACTCTATGATAAAGAAGCTCTTCGATGTTGAGTGGCTGTGGTTTGGCGCTCGTTTTTTGGGCGCAGTATTTATCTGGATGATCTTTTTACAAGTAGGCCCCGAGTTTATTATTAACCGTAATACCGGCGGCGTTATTTTTGAAGATTTGATTCCGATTTTGATTCCTTTATTTTTCTTCGCTATCTTATCCTTGCCGTTCTTAACAGATTTTGGTTTGATGGAGTTTTTGGGAACATTAGCCAGCAAAGTCTTTATCAAACTATTTAAACTACCCGGACGCTCAGCGGTAGATGCGATGTCTTCTTGGTTTGGCGCGGCCTCTATCGGCTTGCTAGTGACCATGCAAGAGTATGACAAAAGTTATTATAGCCAGCGTGAAGCAGCGGTTATTGCCACAACTTTTTCGGTCACCTCAATCGCCTTTACTTATGTCGTAGCGAAAACAATTGGCGTAGACAATAACTTTGTTTTCTTTTATCTGACCATCGCGTTGACTGGTTTTATAGCAGCCATTATCATGCCACGTATTCCGCCATTATCACTGAAAGCGGACACCTATCATTCTGGCAAATGTATGCTAGATGAAGAGATTCCTACTCAGTATAGTATGCCGCAGTGGGCGCTAAATCGTGCTGTGACTCGTGCGTATTCTATGCCAAGTCTGGCAAGTGTGTTCAAACACAGCCTAAAGAATTTATTTGATATTTACTTTGGTCTGATTCCTGTTATTTTTGCTATCGGCACCATTGGTCTAGGGCTGGCAGAGTACACACCAGTATTTAACTGGATATCTGCGCCCCTCGTGCCTTTGCTTGAATTGCTACAAATTCCAGAAGCGGCAGAAGCGGCGCCTGCCATGATTATGGGATTTGCTGATATGTACTTACCAGCGTTGGTCGGTAAGAGTATTGAGAGTGAAATGACACGATTCATCGTTGGGGCATGCTCTATTACGCAGATTATTTATATGTCTGAAGTGGGTGCGCTGATTTTGAAATCAAACATTAAGCTTAATGTTCTAGAGCTATTCATGATTTTCATCCTCCGTACTTTGATTAGCCTAGTGATTATTACCTCAGTAGCGCATCTCCTGTATTAATCAGAAGACCCCGTGACAAAGGTAGGATAGGGTAAACGACAGTGATTTTTGGCGGGTGATTGATGCCAGTGACTGCGCAGGTAGGCAGTAGCGTCAATCACCCGTAATCATTATCAATAAATACGCTACGAATAAACAATGAGAGAGGACATACC
This sequence comes from Psychrobacter sp. N25K4-3-2, assembly GCF_015351755.1. NCBI lineage: Bacteria > Pseudomonadati > Pseudomonadota > Gammaproteobacteria > Moraxellales > Moraxellaceae > Psychrobacter > Psychrobacter sp. N25K4-3-2. Next base: position 292,215 of record NZ_JADKLX010000002.1, on the reverse strand, counting down.
ATCATGGAAACGATAAATGCTACTGATATAACCAGACAAATTGCAAAAGAGACAATGCAAAATGAAGTGGTATTAAATGCGGCCTATATTAATGGTAAATGGACTGCCATCGAAGCATCATCGGTTGATAGCGAAGACACTGATACGCAGAATTTATATGACCCAAACACTGGTGAGGTGTTAGCAATGACGCGCTTATGTACCAGTGCCCATGTAGAAACAGCGGTTAATGCTGCCTCTGACGCCTATGCAAATTGGTCGCAAACCCCAGTAAGCGTGCGTGCGCATTATCTGCATGCGATTGCTGACGCTATGGAGCAGCAATTTGATAAGTTAGTGGGGCTGTCTGTTTTAAACAATGGTAAGCCCATCGAAGAGGCAAAAATAGACGTCGGTGATGCTATCGCTTGTTATCGCTATTATGCCAACCTGATAACAGATCAAGAAACGTGGTCGGAAGTACCCACGAATGAATCAGGCATTCGTCTGCTAAAGACTTTTGCGCCCGTTGGCGTGTGCGCATTGATTGTACCTTGGAACTTTCCAATGGTGACGACCTCTTGGAAGTTGGCGCCAGCGCTAGCAGCAGGCTGTACAGTGGTATTAAAGCCTTCTGAGGTAACCTTATTGCCAGAATTGATGCTGGGCAATATATTGTCTAGTATCGAGCTGCCAAAAGGCGTGGTTAATATTTTGCCCGGTGCTGCCGAAGTTGGTGCTGCCATGACCAGTCATCCGCTGATTGATAAAGTCTCTTTTACGGGTAGTAATGTGGTGGGTGAAAAGGTAATGACCCAAGCGGCAAAGAGCATCAAAGACATCAGTCTTGAGCTTGGTGGCAAGTCTGCTATTGTGGTGCGCGCGGATGCCGATATCGATTACGCTTGTGACCTTATCATTGGCGGTGTATTTACCAATGCTGGTCAAATATGTTCAGCGACCTCTAGATTGCTTGTTCATGAAGATATCGCACCGACTTTATTTGAAGCGTTGAAAGTAAAAACCGCAAGCCTACAAATTGGTGATGGTTTTGATACAGGCACTCAGATGGGTCCAATGGTCAGCGAGCAACAGCTTAAGCAAGTAAAAAAATACTGTGATATTGCGACTGCCGAAAACCTTACTTGCCTGACTGGTGGAGAAATATCAGCTAGTCAAGGGTATTTTGCCGAGCCCACTGTTTATATCGATGTTCCTGTAACCAGCCAATTGTGGCTCGAAGAAGTGTTCGGACCAGTATTGGTTAGCAAAACCTTCAAAGACGATGCAGAAGCCATTCGTTTGGCCAACGACAGCAAATATGCGTTGGCGGCAACCATTGTCAGTACTGATGAAAAGGTCGCATTGGCGATGGCATTACAGATTGAAGCGGGTCATGTTTGGATCAACGAACAACAAATCGTGCTGCCTGAGTCAGGGTGGGGCGGCTTTAAGCAAAGCGGCATCGGCCGTGAGTTAGGTGGAGGCGGTCTGTCCGCTTACCAAAAGAGCAAGCATGTATTGTTATCTGACTAAATATTTGAATGTTCAACAGACCCTAATATTTTAAGCTTATCGATTACCCATTAAAAAACCCCTTTAAATTTTAAAGGGGTTTCAAAAACGATTAACTTTGGATAATGAACGACAGTAGTACGATTGAGTTTTCAATTTTTGCCACGTTAATGGGTCATCCGCCTTAGCTAATATAAATATTACTCTCAATATTATTCTTCATATGAAGCAATCGAGGGGCAATGTCTTCTTCTAGCTTAGTACGACTAAGAACAAAACTGGGTGCGCCGCAATTAAAAGTCAGTAAGCCCTCAGTCGGATGCATGATGGCGGTAGCGACAGCGTTGACGTCTTTTTGCCATTCACTAATCGAGAAGCAATACCCATAGTCGTCATAATCTCTAAAGGCTTTATCCAGTCCGCGTCTAATCTTTAACCAATCATCTTTATACTTACTGCGAATGGCATCAAGGATAAATTCTTGCTCAGCAGCGGGCATACTGGCTAAGCATGCGCGTCCCATCGAACTTAAATGAATGGGTAGATATGAGCCGACATTACGTCGCATGGTCGTCGTGCCAGACCCTTGCACGACGTTTAGATATACCATCCTCAGGCGGTCACGGGTTGCCATAGCGACCGCACTATTGGCATAATCTGCCAGTTCTTCCATATAGGGGGTGACTAAATTGTTGATAGAGATATTCGCCATCATCGTATAGCCAAACCCTAACACACCGGCAGAAAGCTGATATTTACTACTATTGGTCGATTGCTTTAGATATCCTAACTTGACTAAGGTATAAGTCAGCCGCGTGATCGTCCCTTTAGGCAGGCCAGTCAATTGACTCAAGTCTTGATTACCCAAATAGGGACGCTGCGGGGTAAAACAACGCAGCAGCTCTAAGCCGCGTGCCAAAGCGGTAATAAACTGCCTATCGTTTTTATCTCTCATGTCACTAATCGGCTCTAACAGCTCAATGTGTGTTGATTTATTAGAGTCTTCATCATCAAGGATATTAGTTGTCATATAAGATTTATTGCTCTCAATTACGTTAATTTAAATAGCATAAAATTCACTACTTTTAGGGCGTGTCTTCAATTCACTCGATAGTCCTCTAAATGGGCTAAAAATGGCTAAATCTTGCCAAACATCGTCAAATAGCTGGTTAATATCCCGATATTATCTGCACTATTTTTCTTGTTTGACGGCAATTTATCTCATTTTTATCACCATTTTTGAAATGAAGACACGCCCTAGTACCTTGCAAGCCAATAGTCGTACGCTGATATAGTCATTCCACTATAAAAGTATTACAGCGTTAACCTCGCTTGAAGTATCAAATATACATCTACACTCGGTTGCCTTGTACTACTTTTAAATTGAATCGACTATAGTAATTTGTTGCTTTTAATAACACTCTATTAATGTACATTGAAACTATTAACATAGCTATTATAAATATCAGCTATTATAAATATAAAGGATTTCGCTATGCGGTATATATGTATTTAATAGTATCACGCCTTTTGTGGATCATATTGCTGCTCTTTGATGAACAACGTTGGAATAAGGCCACATAAGAAATACGCGCCTGCCATAAGCAACAAACCTGCACCGATAGAGTTTTGCATGGCCATATAACCAATGGCAACCGGCGCAATAACTGAGCCCAGTCGTCCGATATTGAACGCACCGCCAATAGCCGTACCTCGAATAGCGGTAGGAAAGCTTTCCGTCAAGTAGGTGGCATTGATAGCATAAGGGATGCCGTATAAGAAACCAAAGGTTATCATCAACCAACCGATGTTTTCTGGGGTATGCATATAGACTAACACTGGAATAAATAGCGCTGTGCCCATAGTACCGAAGGCAAATACTATTTTGCGACCAATTCTATCAGCCACTAAACCTGCCACGACTTTAGCAAACATCATCGTCAAGTAAGTACCTGCCATATATAGTGCCATCTCCTTAAACTTGATACCCAGTTCAGTTTCTAGATAAGACGGTAGCCAGTTGCTTACGCCAAAATAGCCAAATAGTAACAGCCCTGAACTCATCGACCATAAAATGAACATAATGCGATGTTTGGGGTTTTCAAATATGGCTTTATAAGGGTTTTCAGGTTTTGTGAGTGAGTTCTTCGCGCCGCTAAGTTTGAGGGCACGAGCCTCTTTCCAAGACTGTGGTTCAGGGATAAGAAAATACATCGATATCGAGAGAATGATAGGTAGGAACGTTAAGAGATATAAGGTGCGCCAACCATAGACGGGAATAATCCAAGCTGAAATGCTCGTGATCACTAAAGACCCTAAGGTAAAACCTGTCATTAGCGCTGCGAGTACCGTCGTTCGATGTTTGGTAGGTACCATTTCAGACATCAGGGTGTTAGTGGCAATATATAAACTGCCCAGACCCAAACAGGCGGTGAACCGTAATGCTATAAACTGCTCATAACTCTGTACAAAGCCACTGAAACCAGATAATACAGAGAACATCGCTGTCGCAATCACGATAACACGTACTCGGCCAAAACGATCACAGGCCCAACCACCGAAAAATCCACCGATTGCCATGCCAAATAATGACCAACTGCCCAAAGCGCCAGCTTGTATATTGGTCAACCCAAATTCTTGCTTGAGACTTGACAGAGTAAAGGCGAGAATCCCAATATCAGCCCCATCACATAACAGTACTAGAAAACAAAAAAAGAAGGCCAATTTCCAAGGTTGCTTTTGGGTAGAATCTGAGCTTGGATTTGACGTTATAGCGGCACTTTTCACAATTTATATCCTTATTGTTGTGAGAAAGAAATTTTATGGTAACAGCGACATAAACCAGGTATCTGCGTCCTAGCAAATACCTCGATATGCTTTGATCATGTAAATACCTTTTAATAATCAAATAAATAGCATTCAAATAAATGACAACTACTCGCTAACTTCTTTAATCATATTGCGGGCAATAATGATCTGCTGGATTTGGGTCGTGCCTTCATACAAACGATATAAGCGCACATCACGATAAAAACGTTCAATGCCATAATCGGCAATATAACCAGCACCGCCATGAATTTGCACGGCTCTATCAGCAACACGGCCACACATTTCGGTGGCAAACATCTTGGCACATGACGACTCGGTAACGACATCTTTGCCATCATCGCGCAAGCGTGAAGCATCTAATACCATCGATTTTGCCGCATAAATCTCTGCTTTTGAGTCAGCAAGCATCGCTTGAATCAGCTGAAAATTGGCAATGGGTTGACCAAATTGTTTACGCTCGACGGCATAGCGTAGCGCGTCATCTAACATGCGAGTGGCTGCGCCTGTACTCGCTGCAGCGATATGTAAGCGGCCTTTATCCAGAACCTTCATGGCGGTTTTAAAACCTACGCCTTCTACACCACCAATCAAAGCATCAGCAGGTACGACGCAGTTATCAAAAATGACATCACAAGTATGTGCGCCTTTTTGACCCATTTTTTTGTCGATTTTACCAAGCGTAATACCAGGAGTATCGCTCTCAACGATGAATGCTGAAATACCACCAGACCTTTTGTTTTCGGGATCAGTGCGTGCCATGACGGTAAAGATACCGGCTTGAGGGGCATTGGTGATATAACGCTTAGTGCCGTTGAGTACGTAAGTATCGCCGTCTTTGATTGCAGTGGTTCGCAGCGATGCCGCATCGGAGCCTGACTCAGGTTCGGTCAAACAAAATGAGCCGATAATTTCACCGCTGGCCAGTCTTGGTAGGTATTTTTGTTTTTGCGCTTCAGTACCATCGATGACCAGACCAGAGGAACCAATACCGTTATTAGTGCCTATTAATGAGCGAAAAGCAGGTGAGGTACGCCCTAACTCAAATGCCAATGTGACCTCTTCTTCCATCGTAACGCCAAGTCCACCGTATTCCTCGGGAATAGTCAGTCCAAATAGACCCAGCTCACGCATCTGACTAATAATCTCTTCTGGCAGACGATCATTTTCTGCCACCCAGTCTTCTTTTGGGATCAGTTGGTTATTCACAAATTGACGAATGGTTTGGACAATATGGTCGAGTACTTCCTTATCTCTAATCATGTGATTCTTCCTTGTTTAGATGACGTCTAATATTGATTGATGAGGGCTTTATAATTAATTTGAATAAACAGCATAATCGATAATTTATTGGATTACAATACTTTTGGTTTAAAAAACCGCAATGCGGTATTTATAAAAGAGACGAGGCATTAACGGCCTATCTATTTATTAATTTAACTGGCTTTTACTCTTCACAAAAGAAAATAAACAGTATATATTGGTACTGAATATCGCTATGCGGTATTAATAATCATAATTTTTAGTGTGTTTTAAGGGTGGCGGCAGTTTACCTAAAGACATTACTTAAAGGACAGCATCATGGAAGAGCAAATCATCATTTGTGAAACGTTAGACAATGGCGTGAGTTTGATAACACTGAATCGTCCCAAGGTTCGCAATGCTTTAAACACTGAACTACGCGAAAAAATGGCAGAGATTTTCATCAAATTAAACGATGACCCAAAGACCAAAGCTATCGTGCTGACGGGTGGTGATAAGGTGTTTGCGGCCGGTGCTGACATCAATGATTTCCTAACTACCAAAACAGTCGATGTGTATTTACGCCACAGCGAGCGTTATTGGGATGCCATCACCAATTGTCGTAAGCCGATTATCGCAGCGGTAAATGGCTATGCGCTTGGCGGTGGCTGTGAGCTTGCTATGCATGCCGACATCATCGTCGCTGGCAAGTCTGCTAAGTTTGGCCAACCAGAAATCAAAATCGGACTGATGCCCGGAGCAGGGGGCACACAGCGTTTGTTTCGCGTGATTGGCAAGCATAAAGCCATGAAGCTGATACTAACAGGCGACATGATAAGCGCTGATGCAGCGGATCAAATGGGGCTGGTCTCTGAAGTGGTCGAAGATGAGGCGACTATTAATCGTGCCATCGAGATTGCTGAACAACTAGCAGGTTACTCGCCTATTGCTTTAACCCAAATTAAAGAAGTCGCCAATCTTGGGGTGGATATGCCGCTACAAGCCGCATTGGCTTTGGAGCGTAAAGCCTTTCAAATTTTATTTGATACCGAAGATCAAAAGGAAGGCGCGAAAGCCTTTTTAGAAAAACGTGACGCGAATTATAAAGGTCAGTAGCTTGTCAAAGCATAGACTTTCCGAAACATAGATTTCTCAAAGCATAGACTTCTCAAAGCATAGAAAGAAACAGCACATATACTTTGAAAACGAGACTATTCAATAAGAGCATATAAATTAACAAGACCATATAAAGGATTATTATGACTGTTAAATCATTGGCCATTGTTGGCACGGGCATTATGGGCATGGGGATTGCCCAAATCGCAGCGCAAGCAGGGATTCAAGTAATGTTGTTCGATGCCAAATCAGGTGCTGCTGAGCAAGGACGCCAATCACTTCAAGCTATGCTCGAGAAACTAGCCGCTAAAGGTAAATTTACTGAGGAGCAGCTACAAGCGACTTTGGCTAATCTGATAGTGATTGAAGATATAGCCAAAGTTGCCAAAGTAGATATCGTCATTGAAGCCATTATCGAAAATCTAGAAATAAAACAACAGCTTTTTAAACAGCTAGAAAGCATTGTTCCTGCCGAAACAATTTTAGCAACCAATACTTCATCGCTCGCGGTAACCGCAATTGCTTCTGATTGCGAGCACCCAGAGCGCGTAGCAGGATTTCACTTTTTTAATCCAGTACCCTTAATGAAAATCGTTGAAGTGATTCCAGGGCTCTCTACTGACCACCGTGTTGTAGAGACGCTTACTGATCTAGCCAAACGCATGGGTCATCTAGGCGTCGTTGCAAAAGATACGCCAGGGTTCATCGTCAATCATGGCGGTAGAGCTTATGGCACAGAAGCCTTAAAGATATTAGGCGAGGGCGTGGCTAGTTTTGAGGACATCGATCGTATTTTGCGTGATGGCGCAGGTTTTCGTATGGGGCCGTTTGAGCTGCTCGATCTCACGGGTATCGATGTTTCACATCCCGTTATGGAATCAATTTATAATCAGTATTACTTTGAGCCGCGCTATCGCCCGCATCCCTTGACCCGTCAAATGCTAGAGGGTAACAAGCTGGGCCGTAAAGTTGGTGAGGGCTTTTATAAGTATAAAGACGGTCAGAAATCCACAACCGGATTATCGCAACGGTCAGTACCTAATGTAGTAATCACCTCAGTTTGGATTGGTGCGGATTTAGCCACAGACAAAAAACAGCTGATTGATCATCTAAACGCTAATGGTATTACTATCGACGATAATGATCAGCCAAATTCTGACAGTTTGATATTACTGGCAATTTATGGCGAAGATACCACCAATGCGGCTATTCGCTATCAAGTCAATCCTAAACAAGCGGTTGCCATTGATATGCTGACTGACTTATCCAAGCATCGTACTCTCATGCCAAGTATCGTCACAGAGGATAATTTTGTGGCACAAGCTTATGCCCTATTTGGTAGAAATAATAAGTTCGGTAAAAACTCGGATCAGAACTCGAATGTTGCTGTCGTTGCCACGCTAATTGCCGAAAGTACTGGCTTCGTGGCGCAGCGAGTCGTTGCTATGGTGATTAATTTAGGTTGCGATATTGCGATGCAAGGTATTGCCACACCAAAGGATATCAACAATGCTGTCAAGCTTGGATTGGGTTATCCCTATGGGCCTATCTCATGGGGAGACGAGCTTGGTGCCGAGCGAATTTTACTTATTCTACAACGTATCTATGGGTTAACAGGTGATCCGCGTTACCGTCCAAGCCCATGGTTGCAGCGCCGTGCCAAGTTAGGTATCTCATTATTTACTCAACAGAGCAATTATCAACGCTAAGAGCTAGGCCAATTTAATAAACCCTATATTTCAATCAAATAAACTCTTAAAACACAACAAGGAACAGTTATGTTAGACGCCTATATTTATGACGGATTAAGAAGCCCTTTTGGTCGCCATGGAGGCGCACTAGCCACCGTACGTCCTGATGACATGATTGCGACAGTAATGAAAGCTTTGGTTGAAAAGCACCAATTACCGAACGATATTTTTGACGAAGTGCTGATCGGTAACACCAATCAAGCGGGTGAAGACTCACGCAATATTGCTCGTAATGCTGCATTGCTAGCAGGATTAGATGTCACGACGCCCGGTCAGACCGTCAACCGTTTATGTGCCTCAGGGCTGTCTACCGTCATCGATGCCGCCCGTAGTATTACTTGTCATGAGGGGGATATATTTTTAGCAGGTGGCGTTGAGTCAATGACCCGAGCACCATTTGTGTTTGCTAAGACCGAAACGCCTTTTAGTCGTGAATTTAAAGTATTTGATACCACTATTGGCAGCCGTTTTCCCAATCCTCTTTTGACCAAAGAATTTGGCAGCGATAGCATGCCGCAGACGGGTGATAACGTTGCTCGCAAATATAATATTAGCCGAGAAGAGGCCGATAAATTCGCCGCCGCCTCGCAAGCGAAATATCAGACTGCCAAACAAGCGGGGTTCTTTGACGATGAGATCACACCAATTATGGTATCACAAGGCAGAAAACTACCGGATAAAGCGATAGTAGAAGATGAACATCCTCGCGCCAGCTCTACTGTGGAAGCACTGCAAAAGCTCAGACCATTAAATGAAAATGGCATAGTCACGGCAGGTAACGCATCAGGTATCAATGATGGCGCAGCGGCGCTTATTATTGGCTCAAAGCAAGCAGAAGAGCAACTAGGCTTTAAGCCTATTGCCAAAATTCTATCCTCTGGCGCTATGGGGGTTGAGCCAAATATAATGGGCGTAGGCCCTGTTGAGGCCATCAAACTGGCATTGAAACGTGCTGATTTGACCCTTGATGATATGTCCATCATTGAGATTAATGAAGCATTTGCCTCACAAGTACTAGGCTGTCTAAAAGGTCTAGAAATTGACTTTGATGACAAGCGTGTTAACCCCAATGGCGGTGCGATTGCCGTTGGACACCCGCTGGGCGCATCAGGTGCAAGACTTGCATTAAGTACGGCACGAGAGCTACAGCGCACGGGCGAAAAATACGCAGTGGTCAGCTTGTGCATTGGCATTGGGCAGGGGCTTGCCATGGTAATAGAACGAGTTTAATTTTTTCGTTAATCCACTATAAAAGAGTGACAGCGTTAACCTCGCTTGCCTTGCCCTTCTTTTAAATTGAATCAACTATATGCCCTCGCCATACTATTTTATTATCAAGGACGACAATAATGACTTCTATACTTAACCAACATGAGGATTACCAACAAGCTCAAGAAGCGTATGGTTTTCCTTTGATTATCAAGCAGCTGCTAAACCGTGCAAAAATTGCCTCTACGGATCAAACCATTAGTTATGCCGATAAGGTCACTTATACCTATGCTGAATTTTTTAAGCGCGTTAATCGCTTGGCGAACGTACTGAAAAACATGGGTTTGCAAGCAGGTGATGTGGTTGCTGTTATGGATTGGGACAGTCATCGTTACCTTGAAGCGTATTTTGCTGTGCCGATGTCTGGCATGATTTTGCAAACGGTCAATGTACGCCTAGCTGAAGATAAAGTGCTGTACACCATCAACCACGCCAAACCCAAAGCCTTGTTACTAAATGCTGAATTTGAGCCAATGGCTAAAAACTATCGTCATGAAGCCCCTTCTATCGAGAAAATTGTTTGGCTCGATGATACTGGCTTTGATGATGCTGAGTATGGTGAAGACGATATAAAGAATGATACAAAAACTGAGCAAGCTAGCATGCCAGATTATGTCGAAGGTGAATATGAAGCCATGCTAGCTGCGGCTAGTGATGCGTTTGATTTTCCAGATTTCGATGAAAATACTATCGCTACCACATTTTATACCAGTGGCACGACGGGCGATCCAAAGGGGGTTTTCTTTACCCATCGACAGATTGTATTGCAGACGCTGGCAAGTACGTTAGCATCCGCGCTAAATGCCGAAGGTCAAGGCGCGCGCTACAATGATGTGTACATGCCAATGACGCCATTATTCCATGTGCACGCTTGGTGCTGGCCGTATGGGGCAACCATGATAGGGCTTAAGCAAGTGTATCCGGGGCGCTATCTAGCTCCCACGTTAGTGGACTTAATCGAGCAGCACAAAGTCACGCTTTCACATGGCGTTCCAGCAATTTTGCAGATGCTATTAAAAGAGATGGCAGCACGAGGACGTAAGTTTGAGGGTCTGAAGTTGTTACTCGGTGGCTCAAAGTTGAATGAAGGTTTGGCCAAAGCAGCCATTGAAAGCGGTATTGAGTTTATGTCTGGATTTGGGATGTCAGAATCCTGTCCTGTGCTATCTAGAGCAGTATTCGATGATAAAACGGACTCGATGGAGATGAAGGAGCAGCTCAATTATCGGTGTTTGTCTGGCTCACCCATTATGCTCGTTTCAATGGAAATTTGGGATGAAAATGGCAAGCCGCTACCAATGGACGGCGAGTCGACAGGGGAGTTGGTCATTCGATCGCCTTGGCTGACCCAGAGTTATTTTAAAAACCCAGATGCTGGCAATGAGTTATGGCGTGGTGGCTGGATGCATACCCAAGATATTGCTTGTATTACCTCTGACGGCACGCTAAGCATTACGGATCGGCTTAAGGATGTGATTAAGTCTGGTGGTGAGTGGGTATCTTCGCTTGAGGTCGAGACTATTTTATCCTTCCATCCCAGCGTCGCTGATGTTGCCGTCATTGGCGTGCCACATGAAAGATGGGGCGAATGCCCTTTAGCGTTAGTCGTTTTAAAACCTGAACATATCGATACCAAGGCGGATGATATTTTAGCCTTAGGTCATCAAGCGGTAGAGAAAGGCCATTTACCAAAGTATGGCGTGCCAAGCGAAATCAAGTTTTTAGCAGAAATGCCAAGAACCAGTGTGGGTAAGCTCGATAAGAAAAGAATGCGGATAATGTGCGCAGAAAAACTTATTTAATCCAATTTTTTTTGTTAAACATTGTCGAAAACACTCATTACATCTGACTGAATATTTTTAATATCGGTGTCAATTGGCATGACTAGAAGAGAAAACTATGAAAGCTTTAGCTATATTACCGGAAATCCAAGAGGTGCTGGATAAAGACAAAAACCATCCCATGCATGGCTTCGCGGTTATCTACTCTCAACAAGTAGCGTGGGGCGATATGGATGCTTTTGGTCACGTCAATAATGTGGTCTATTACACTTATGCCCAAAACGCTCGTATTTACTACAACAGTCAACTAAATCTATTTAATGAAAATACTTTTTCTGTCATGGCGGCATCATCCTGTCAATACTTCAAACCCGTGACTCACCCTGATACCTTATGGATTGGGGTTCGAGTCAAGAAAATTGGCAATGCCAGCTTGATTCATGAATATACCTATTATAGTACGGTGTTAAATACCATCGTTGCTAAGGGTGAATCTGTGCTGGTATATCTTGATAAAACCAGTGGAAAAAAGAAAAATATCGATGACACCAAAAAAGCCGCGATTACTGCTTTTGAAAGTTTTAACTAGGGCGCGTCATCATTTAGATTGTGAGGCTTAAAATGAGAAAAATTGCAGCCAAACAAGGAAGAAATTGCCGAAAATATGAACATATTGACAAGATTGCTGACGATGTTTGGCAAAATTTAGCCATTTTAAGACCACTAAATGTATCAATGTGCTAATTGATGACACGCCCTCAATTAGAATGCATAGGTTTTATACAAGGAAATGATGCTGGCATTTATAAGATAAAGAAATACGATAGCAGCAGAGATTTAAAGGGATTTTAATTAATTTAACTGGATTTTAAAACAACACAAGGAATGTGTAGGTTATGCTTTATATCAAAAAGTTGTCTTTTGGTTTGGCTGTTCTTGGAGCATGCGTACAGGCACAAGCCATAGATCTTGTCACCAATGGAGATACCACTTTAAGCATCGGTGGTTATGTTAAAGCGGAAGGCATATTTTACTCTCCCGATGAAGGGGAGTCTGAGTTCAAAGGAAGTGGACGACAATCTCGGATTAATGTTAAAACCACAAAGAATGTAAAGGATAAAAAGCTAACGGGTTTTATTGAAGGCGACTTTTATGGCAATGCCGCAAACGGTGGTTCAGACTTGCGGCTCCGCCATGCTTATGTTCAGGTCGATGATTTGACCGTCGGTAAGACGTGGAATGGTCAGTTCTTAGCGGTCTACCCACTTTTGACTGATCAGCTTGACTTTCGGGGCACGGGATTGGGTACTATATCTGGTGGCGGCGCTGATATTCGTCCAGATTTGACGGTGCACTACACTCATAAAGGGTTTCGTTTTACCGCTCAAGACCCTGTTTATGATGAAGCTAATCTGCCTGATATGGTTGTTAGCTACAAGAATAACATATCTGATCTTAGTTATAACGTGGCGGTCACTGCTCGTGAGGCCAAGAATGGAGACGATTCGGATGTAGGCGTCGGTGTCTCTTTGGCAGGTGAACTGAAACTGGGCAATGACTCGCTACATGCGAGCGTATATAACGGTAAAGGGATGGGTGTCTATTCTACCGTCTGTGTGGGAAGAGCCCTTGGCACGACGGGCGATTTAGATTGCGATGCGGAAGACGGTAAGCTTGTCTCGCAAACGGGCTACACGGTCGGTTACAGGCACAAGTTCACAGAAAAATTGATGAGCAACATGCGTTATGGTGAGATTATGGTGGATGATGAGGCGAATACTTCTGTAAATGTAAAAAGTATCAACCTTGTCTATGAGTATCTACCAGATCTAGATATTGGTATTGAGTGGAGAGATCGTAGCGACAAAACGCTATCACAGGTAAAGAAAGGTCAGCAAGTTGAAATAATGGCCAAATATAACTTCTAAATTATAGTCAGTGAAAAGTAATATTGATACATCACGCACTGCTAATATCAATTTTTCTTGCTTGCTGTGCCTGTGCAGACAGAGGCTACAAAAAATTGATATCAGCAGTATCGTCGCGTTTTTGGGGTATTTTGACTATATATGTTGAGAGATAATAAGCAAACCACATCTGCCTTAGCGCTTTAAAACCCAAACCCTTCTGAATTCCAATGCGAGCACAGCTTTCATCTTATGTAGAGACAAAGCCGTGCCTCGCTTCATCCTTCCTTATTTAATATCTCTCGTTCTTCTTCAGCTATTTTTAATTGGCGTTTGAGTTGCTTGATTCCTTCAAGAGCTGACACAACTCCAGTATAATAGGGTGCTGCGGTGACAAGCTTGCTTTGATTGGTTTTGTTCTGCCAATTGGCTAGCTTTTGCATCGCTTTTCCTAATTGTTGAGCAGTTGCAATCGAATTAGCATTATTATCTGCTATCTTTTGACCGATTCTACTTTGAATTCCGTATTATCGCTCTGTATTTTCTTGGTCATGATACACTTATCGTCGAGTGGTTGCTTGACCAAGTTTACTGCCATGATTTTTTCAGCATCGCTCAATAAATGTAAATAATGACTGTTAATTTAATGAATAAGTAAAATATTTAACCCATTAATTTTTTCACTCATACGCCTCTAACAAGAAGATTTTATTATGCAAACCAAACGTCCGTTATATATTCCCTTTGCAGGCCCTGCATTATTAGAAACCCCTTTACTAAATAAGGGTAGCGCTTTTTCATCAGAAGAGCGCGATAGCTTTAATCTAACAGGCCTACTGCCTCATAACATTGAGACGATTGAAGAGCAGTCATTACGCGCTTATCATCAACTGCGTTCATTCACTAATGATATGGATAAGCATATTTATCTGCGTAATATTCAAGATACTAATGAAACCTTATTTCATCATTTGATTGAGCAGCACATTGAAGAAGTCATGCCGCTCATATATACCCCAACCGTTGGCCAAGCATGTGAAAAATTCTCTCAGATTTATCGCCGCAAACGTGGTTTGTTTGTCTCTTATCCTGAGCGTCATAAAATCGATGACATGCTGCAAAATGCCACCAAACAAAACGTCAAGGTAATCGTTGTCACCGATGGTGAACGTATACTAGGCCTAGGCGATCAAGGCATTGGCGGTATGGGTATTCCCATTGGTAAATTGTCGTTATATACGGCTTGTGGTGGTATTAGCCCCGCTTATTGCCTACCGATCTTATTAGATGTGGGCACCAATAATCAGCAGTTGCTTGACGATCCTATGTACATGGGCTGGAGAAATCCACGCATCTCAGGTGACGAATATAATGAGTTTGTAGACTTATTTATTCAAGCCGTTAAACGTCGTTGGCCTGAGGCATTATTACAATTTGAAGATTTTGCCCAAGAGAATGCGACACCATTATTGAATAAATACCGTGACCAATTATGCTGCTTTAATGATGACATTCAGGGTACTGCTGCTGTTTCAGTCGGTACCTTGATTGCAGCGTGCTTGAATAAAGGTCAAAAGCTTAGCCAACAGAATATCGCGTTTTTAGGTGCAGGATCTGCTGGCTGCGGTATTGCTGAGCATATCATTCGCCAAATGCAGCGTGAAGGGTTGACGGAGGCGCAGGCTCGCAGCCAAGTCTTTATGGTGGATCGTTATGGCTTGCTTACTGATGGCATGACAGAGCTACAAAAATTCCAAGAACCGTTAGTACAAAAAGAATCCGCTATTGCAAGTTGGGATAAAAGTAAAAAGCTTGGTTTGGCGCAAGTGGTGAAGCAAGCAAAAATAACGGTATTATTTGGCGTCAGTGGACAAAAAGGTCTGTTCACCCAAGAGGTGATCGAAGCTTTATGTGTGAATACTGAGCATCCGATTGTATTACCGCTTTCAAACCCAACATCTCGTGTTGAAGCGACACCGCAAGAAGTAACAAACTGGAGTCGTGGTAAGGCAATCGTGGCAACCGGAAGTCCTTTTCCTCATACTACTTTTGAAGGACAGACTTTCGAAGTGTCGCAGTGTAATAACAGCTATATTTTCCCCGGTATTGGTCTAGGTGTTTTAGCATCACGTGCGACGGGCATCAGCGATAATATGCTAATGGCGGCAAGCCAAGCACTTGCCGATATATCAATGGAATATGAAAAAGCACCAGGTGCAATATTACCGCCCATTAGAGTCATTAGAGAGATCAGTGAAAAAATAGCCTATGCAGTCGCACGACAAGCGATTGAAGATAAATTGGCATTACCTGTCACGGCAGAGAACTTAGAACGTCAATTAAAAGCCAATTTTTGGTTGCCTAAATACCGCAACTATCGTCGTACTTCTTTCTAATTTTATAAAGTACATACAGAAAAGCCAAATGTTACCGTTAGAGGTAGCATTTGGCTTTTCTGTTATATGGTGTCATGAACATATTATATCGTTTAAAACCCATAAAAAAAGGCTTGCCGCATCGCTGCGAACAAGCCTGATTTCTTTTTGCACTATAAATTTGGTGGGCCCAGTAGGACTTGAACCTACGACCAAAGGATTATGAGTCCTCTGCTCTAACCAACTGAGCTATGGGCCCTAACGCTAGACGGACAATGATACCTTATTTTTTGAATTTTTCAAGTAAAAGTTAACAAGTAGCGCAGAGTATTTGATGACTTGTTAATAACTGCCACCAGCCAAGGTCAAACTACGCCCGCCATCAACCGCGATAATCTCGCCAGTCACATAACTTGCGCCAGCCAAATAGAGCACGCAATGTGCAATGTCAGCTGGTTTGCCTATTCTTTGCATAGGAATAGAGTCGATAATGCTGTGTTGTTGCTCATTATCAAGCGCTTGGTCGCTATCAGTCTCAGGTAAAATATTGACCCCAGGGGCAACACCATTGACGCGCACATCAGGTGCCATATCGAGTGCGAGAGATTGTACCATCATCCGATGTGCAGCCTTTGCCATGTTATAGACGGTATAAGTGCTGAATGGTTTATTGTGCGCATGGATATCGAGTAGGCTAATGATGCAACCTTGCCGTGCTTTCAGATACGGATATAACGCTTGGCTTAATAGTAAGGGCGCTTTTGCATTGGTCAAAAACAATTCGTCCCATTGTGCTTTTTCGATACTACCAAGCGCACTCGGATAAAACCGTGAGGCATTATGTACTAGCACATCAAGCTGACCAAAACTTTCCATGATATTTTGGATGAACTGGCTAAGAGTACGGCTTTCATTAACGATTGCTAAATCAGCGACGATTACCAAGGCACTATCGGCTCGATTTTCATTGAGCTCATCGGCTAGGGTATTGGCTTCTTGCTCACTATGATGACAATGGATAATGACACGGTAGCCTTGACGGTGTGCGGCTGTGATAATGGCGGCACCGATACGCTTAGCGCTGCCAGTCACGAGTATCACTGGTGCAACGGTATTTTCTGCTAGAGAGGTGTTAATTTTTTGATTCATAGTTAAGTTTTAGTAGACATTTGAGAGTGATTTTTAAGCCATCTTTTCAGAGGGTGTTAAAGACATATCGTGCGCTTGTAAGTGTTCAATTCTGGCTTGTCGCAATGCAGCACCAATCGCTGGACCTTTGAGGTCTGATTCGATATCTTTGACACCGATAGCATGGAAGCTGTCTAAGGCTAGCATCATCTCACGGTGCTGAGAGGCGAGCTGTAACACGTGGCTGGTCACTAGCAGTTGCGAGAGCTTATCAGGCTCTTTATGGGCGCTACAGGATTGGATAAGGTCTATTTTTTCACTCGCGCTAAGCTCATTTATACGTTTTAATTTTTCGCCTTGCTGCACGAATAAAGTCGCAAACTGAGTTTGAGCTTTTGGTACTTTAGCGGCGTTGCCTATTTCAGTAATAGCTTTTGTGGCAGGCATCGTTTCACTGGGTGTTAAACCAAATAACGCTGGATTAAGACTGGACAGTAATAACGCCCAGCGTTGTGATAGATTTAATTGCATTTGACCCGCGAAATACAGCGCGGTCTGTACAGTCTCTCGTATGTGACCATTAGCGCTCCACGTCTGATGTAAGGGCGCAAAGTATTCTGTTAAAGCATCGATTTCGAACAATTGCTGCCAGTATACCTGAGGAGAGACCTGCATCATTGCGCGGCTCGATTCTTGCCAAATGCGCTCACTACTCAAATGCGACAGTTCGCCTGAGCTGACCAACTGGCGCATCAATGCCAAGGTCTCATCAGCAATCGTAAAGCCTAAGTCATAATAACGCCCATAAAAGCGCGCCGTTCTAAGCACTCGTAATGGATCTTCGTTAAAAGCGCTGGAGACATGGCGTAGGGTTTTGCTTTTTATGTCACTCAGTCCACCATAATAATCGACTACTTCGCCACTGATAGGAGTGTCGTCAGTGAGGCTCGTGACTTCGATTGCCATGGCATTGACAGTTAAGTCGCGTCGTTGCAAATCTTCCAACAGCGTCACTTCAGGGCTGGCATGGACACTAAAGCCCTGATAGCCTCGTCCTTGCTTGCGTTCGGTACGTGCTAGCGCATACTCTTCATGACTGGTAGGATGCAAAAACACAGGGAAATCTGCGCCGACTTGTTGAAATCCAGCAGCAATCATCTCTGCTACTGTCGCCCCAACGACAACGAAGTCTTTGTCTTTAATAGGACGATCTAGCAATCGATCGCGTACTGCGCCGCCGACGAGATAAACTTGCATAATAGTTCCTATTTATTGACTTAATTGACACTAGTGAAAGGGTGATTGACAAAAAAACCAGTCAGCGCTTTTAATAAAGCACTGACTGGTTTTAGTATAGCAGACCATCTCCATAAATAAATTACAGTGATGGTGCTAATAACACACTCATACTATCGTTGAGCTATTTCTGAGCTTCGTTCTCTAAATCCTGAGCTTCAGTAACGGTCAGTGCAGTCATGTTGACGATACCACGTGCTGTCGCTGATGGCGTCAAAATATGCACTGGCTTATTAGTACCTAATAGGATAGGGCCAATAGAAGCACTGCCAGTTGCGGTTTTAAGCAGGTTGAAAGCGATGTTTGATGCATCAAGTGTTGGCAAGATGAGCAAGTTCGCTGCACCTTTTAACGGACTTGATGGCATGTCGTTTAGACGGATATGCTCATTCAGCGCGGCGTCACCTTGCATTTCGCCTTCAAATTCAAAGTCGACATTCATATTGGTTAGTAGCTCATGAACCTTACGCATTTTGACAGCGCTGGCACGGTTTGAAGCACCAAAGTTAGCATGAGAAACTAGTGCGACACGTGGCGTGATACCAAAACGACGTAACTGATCAGTTGCCAAGACCGTCATTTCAGCCAACTGTTCAGCCGTTGGATCTTCGTGGATATAGGTATCCGCGATGAAAATGTTACGATCTTGCATCAATACGGCATTCATCGCATAAAAGTCGTTCATACCTTCTTTTTTACCAATGACGCTTTCAACGTATTTTAGATGCAATTGATAATGGCCAAATGTACCACATACCATGCCATCTGCCGCACCATTTTCGACTAGCAAAGAACCAATCAGAGTCGTCTTACGGCGAACATCACGACGAGCAAGCTCAATGCTTACACCGCGGCGTTTGTTCTTCTCGTAGTAGCCCTGCCAGTAGTCTTTGTAGCGAGGATCGTCATCAACGTTGACGATGGTAATATTCTCGCCATCTTTTAGACGTAGGCCCAGTTTTTTGATATTGGCTTCGATAACTGAAGGGCGACCAACCAAGATAGGTTGTGCTAGCTTCTCATCCACGACGACTTGCACAGCGAGCAAGATATTGTTGTCTTCACCTTCACAATACACAATACGTTTTGGATCAGCTTTAGCACGAGCAAAGATTGGCTTCATCACAAACGCTGAGTTATAAACAAACTCAGACAGACGCTGACGATATGCTTGCATGTCATCGATAGGTAGCGTGGCAACGCCTGAATCCATTGCTGCTTTGGCAACAGCAGAGGCAATCTCAATGATTAGATTTGGCTCTAGAGGGCCTGGGATTAAGTAGTCACGACCAAAACTCTGCATCTTTTCGATGTTTCTAGCGCTGGTAGTTGGAGTAGCTTCGACGTGTGCCATCGCAGCGATTGCTTTTACGCAAGCGACTTTCATCTCTTCGTTGACGGTCGTTGCGCCAACATCCAATGCACCGCGGAAGATGTACGGGAAGCATAGCGCGTTGTTTACTTGGTTTGGATAGTCTGAACGACCAGTTGCCATGATGACGTCTGGACGTACCGCATGTGCCAATTCTGGCATGATTTCAGGTGTTGGGTTGGCAAGTGCAAAGACGATAGGGTCTTTTGCCATACGGCGTACCATATCTTCTGATAGTGTACCTGGCATTGATAGGCCTAGGAACATATCAACATTATCCATGACTTCTTCAATAGCAGTGGCCGTGATATCACGAGCATAGCGCTGTTTGGTCTCATCAAGGTTTTCACGGCTAGTACTGATAATACCGCGTGAATCTGAAACAATAATGTTGTTCTTATTAACACCAAGGGCGCAAATGATATCTAAGCAAGAAATGGCTGCTGCACCCGCGCCTGAACAAACAATTTTAATCTCTTCAATCTTTTTGCCAGTAATCAACAGAGCGTTTAGCATGGCTGCGGCAACAATGATTGAGGTGCCATGTTGATCGTCATGGAATACGGGAATGTTCATGCGCTTACGCAATTCACGTTCGATTTTGAAGCATTCTGGTGCTTTGATGTCTTCTAGGTTGATACCGCCAAATGTTGGCTCAAGAGAAGCGACGGCTTCAATAAATTTGTCTGGATCATTTTGGGCAATTTCAATATCAAAAACATCAATACCCGCAAACTTTTTGAACAGAACCCCTTTACCTTCCATGACTGGTTTTGACGCCAACGGGCCGATATTACCTAAACCTAGTACGGCAGTACCATTGGTGATGACACCGACCAAATTGCTACGCGCTGTATATTTGGCTGCTAACGCTGGGTCTCTTTGAATTTCAAGACACGGTACAGCAACACCTGGAGAGTAGGCAAGTGCTAGGTCGCGTTGGTTGGCCAATTGCTTGATAGGGGTAACTGAGATTTTACCTGGTCTTGGAAACTCATGGTAATGGAGGGCAGCTTGTTCAAACTGCTCTTTTTCCGTATTAGGGTTATCCGTATTCAAAGTGATATCGTCATTCATAATAATTGCCATGGTTGGAATAAATTGGAATAGATTAAATGGTGATAAAAAACTAACGCCGAACCCTCAAAAAACCATAAGATATGATAAGAAGAGGGCACAGTTACACTAAAAAAGGTAATGATCGATAAAAAGGTAATGGTTGGCGCTTAGATTGCAGCGAAAAAAGCAATTTTGCAAAATAGTTATTCTAGCACTATTGACAATTCGCGCCTAGTCAATAGCCGTGAATTGTCCGAACAATATAATAAAATGATATTCATTATTTAGCTGGTTGATAATGCCAAAGAACAGAGCCAAATATCAACCTTAATTTTATAATGTTTTAAAATACTATCGAACAGTAGATCTATTAAGACGAGCAGCTAATGGGCATTTGCGGTGCGTGAGGTGCAGGCGGCGCACTATCTAAATCGGTAGCGATAGCTTGGACATCATAAGGATTGGCAAGTAGCTCGAATACACGATTAACTTCCTCGAATTGACCTTGTTCAGCGGCGGTAATGGCACGCTGAGCCATGCTGTTACGCAATACATAGACAGGATTATTAGTTGTCATTTCATTAATTGTCTGTTCAAGTGGCAGCTGCTCGATCTGTGCCAGATAACGTGCTGACCAGTCTTGCCATACTTGCTGCGCATCACTGCTTAATTCAGTGGTCATAGTAGCCAGCAGCTTTTGCTCATAAGGATAATCTGCTGGTGCGACCAAACCGAGTAGGGCGCGGAAACTATTGGTGTAGTCAAGCAAGTTGTCTTCTAATAGTGTCAACCATTCAAAGGCCAAGCTGAGGCTTTCTCTTTGGTGCGGTAGGCCAAGCTTGCGGCATAGCCCTTGCTGATAGTGCTGCATAAAGGTCGCCTCGTAAGGTGCCAAACAGTCAGCCAGCGTCTCACGTGTTACTCCCTCTAAGCGCATGAAATGTGGTAGCCAAGTATTTAGATTCCAATGTCCGATAGCGGGCTGATTCTGATAAGCGTAACGCCCAGTATGGTCTGAGTGATTATTAATCCATGCAGGATTGAAGCGCTCCATAAAGCCAAACGGCCCAAAGTCCAAGGTACTGCCCGTGATAGATAAGTTATCTGTATTCATCACGCCATGGGCGAAGCCAATCAGCTGCCAGTCGGCAATCATCCGCGCGGTACGCTCAACCACTGCGGTCAAAAACGCCAATACTGGAGTCTCGCTTTGGCGACACTTTGGATAGTAAGTGTCAATCATATAGTCAGTAAACTCACTGAGTAAATCAGGAGCGAAGCTGGCAATCCACTCGACATGACCCAATCGAATATGACTGTCAGCCACGCGCATCAATGCCGCACTAGCTTCTATGCGCTCACGGCGTACCCGAGTGTCTGAGACCACAAAGCCCAAGGCATTGGATGAAGGAATACCAAGCTGGGTGAGGGCGTGACCACATAAATATTCCCGAATGGTACTGCGTAACACCGCGCGTCCATCGCCCATCCGTGAATAAGGCGTCAGGCCGATACCTTTGAGATGTAAGTCTTGCGGTTGATTATTACTATCGAGCACTTGTGCCATGAGTAAGCCGCGCCCATCACCCAATTGACCGGCCCATTGCCCGAACTGATGACCCGCATAAGCCATGGCTAACGGTTCAAAATCTGCTGGCAGGTATTGACCACCGAGTATATCAACCCAGCGTGCCATTAAGTCTTCATCGTCTGCCCAGCCCAATTGCTGTGCCACCTGCATATTGAAGTGACCAATCCGTGGATTGTCTAGTGGCGTAGGAGACTGTTTATGATAAAGACGTGTGTCTAGATTGACGTAGGTGTTTTGATAGCGCATGCAAGGCTTTCCCATCGAATTATAAAGTAAGTGACTTATTTTAGTGACTTGCTTACTATAGCATAGCCTTACCATTGCAGCGTTTCACTCTGTCCATCTCTTGTAATCTGCGCCTCTCAAGACTGTCTGATGAATCCTGTCCGACTCCATAAATCTCATAAATAAGTGCTGTGAATAAACGTTAGATAAAAAAATCCCTCTATCTATTACAGATAAAGGGAAGGAAAAAAGTCAAAATAGAAAAGTCAGATTACTGTTAACGTTTAAGCCGCTTTGGCGTTATGACCAATAGAGCGAAATGCCGTCTTTAAATTGCTATTATGCTCAAGGATTTTTTGTTCAATCTTAGCATAGTCATTTTTCAGTATATCTTCAGCTTCATGCAAGCGATCCGCAAACTCTGTCTTTTTCATCTCAATAGTCTTGGCTTTTAGTGCCTGCCATTCTTCTACTGTCTGGGTGAACGCATCAAATTCAAACTTAATACGATCTTGGAAGCTTTTCATTGCATGAGGTAGATCAATGCCGCCAACGGTTGCTGTATCAATTTTCTGTTGTGCTGCCTTAAACTGCATTTGCACTTCAGCATACTTGATGGTCGTGTCATCGACTGTACGTAGATCTGTTGTCAGACCAAGCTTCGATAAACCTACAATCAACCATTTGGTTGGATCATACTGCCACCATTTCACGCCATTACGATAATCGTATTGGAAGAAGTGATGATAGTTATGATAACCCTCACCCCATGTAAAGATGGCTAAGAAGAAGTTATCACGGGCTGTATTAGTATCCGTATAAGGACGGCTACCAAACATATGGCATAGCGAGTTGATAAAGAACGTAAAGTGATGCGTCAATACTAAGCGTAGCAAACCAGCTATAACCAGCGTACCCCAAACATCACCCAATAACCAACCAATAGCAGCGACCATACCAACGTTCAAGGCAACGACCCATAGACCGTAGTATTTATGCTGAATCTGTAACGTTCTGTCTTTGGTCAAGTCAGGGATGTTTTTATAGTCAAACTTGCCGCTAGGGTAGTTGCGTAGCATCCAACCAATATGGCTGAACCAAAACCCACGCTTTGCTGAATATGGATCATCCAAACGATCGTCTACATGGCGATGGTGAGTACGATGGCCAGACACCCAGTCAAACGCAGAGCCTTGCACCGCTAGGGTTGAGCCAAGCAACAAGAAGTTTTTGACAATTGGATGCGCTTTATAAGCACGATGCGCCAATAGACGATGGTAACCAGTTGTGATACTCATGCCCGTCCATACCATAAAGGCACCAAATACGCCCCAAACAGGCGCGCTCACATCATGCGTAAATAAATACCATGGCGTAATAATAGCGGCAGCAATTGGTGTGGCTACCAAGATAGTCGCTGGAATCCAGTTGATCGGCGCTTTTGTGAACTCAAACTCACGCATATCAATGCTTTGCTCTTCTGTAGAAACGTCAGTTTGTGCAGAATCTGTCGCATAGTTGCGTTTTGCTACAGGTTGCTCATCAAAAGCAGCTTGCGCCTTTTTTTCGTCAAAACGAGTTTTAAAACGCGTTACTTGAGTGCTGGCAGTTTTTACAAGCGTGTCGCCAGATTTGATAGCGAAACGTAAGCCTTTAAGCGGTAAGCCAAGTGCTTTTTTTGCAATCATATAATATCCCTAACGGTATTAATTTAAGACACCATAGTACCTTAAAAACTAAGTAAAGTGAACACTTATACACTATAAAAATATTGCTAAATAACAATAACTTGTATCAATTATAGTATTCATTGCTGTAAATAACCGGTGACTTATCAGGCATAGCGTAAAAGTGTAAGTAGCACGATAGATATGTAGGGGGTGTGAGGTTTTTTCAAGAGGGGTGTCGGACCGTTAGTGTACCAATAGGTGGGTTGGGAAATCCGTAATAATTACATCAACCTGCCACGTTATTAGTGATTTAATGGTATCGATGTCGTTGACCGTCCACGCACTAACAGGTAAACCATAACGATGGCTATTTTTAATGACGGACTGGGTTAGGAGCGGGTAGTGGATACCCAGTCGACTACAGCCCAGTTGCAATGCGGTATTGGGCGCCGTTGCCAAGGCGTCAGGTGTGCGAATAAGCAAGCCGCGTGGGGTATGCATCAATAGCGGATGACGTTGCAAGCGAGCATGCAGCTCAACATCAAAGCTAGTAAGGACAATAGGTAAGCTGGCAAGTGGTGTGTCAATGAGGTTGCGTGCTAGTGCGTTAACCAACTGCCTATAATTGGTACGCTCATGGGTTTTTATCTCAAGCTCGATATAGCGAAAATTGGTCAGTACATCATAAGCGCACGCTAAGGTCATGACTGGATATCCATACTGCCAGTAGCGTTTAATCTCAGCGAGCGTTAACTGGTCGATATGCGATTGCTGACCACACATGCGTTCTAAGTTATCGTCATGGAACACAACCAATTGTCCATCAGCACTTAGCTGAACATCAAACTCAACCCCCGCTAAACCCCGTGCCTGTAAATGCTGCGCATGCTCAAAACCTGCCAAGGTGTTCTCGACTGCTTCACCGCGTGCACCGCGATGACCGAGCAAAAGCGTGTTGTTAAGATTTATCATAATGAGGAACTGTCGGCTATTTTTACGAGTAATGATATAGCGTCCAACCGACAGAATCTAACGAAATTTGCAAAATAGTTTTTGCTCAGGTGTTGCTGTAGAGAGTGGCAATATAAAAAAGTAAGTTGATATTTGAAAGTCGTTTCAAAAAAGGTTTATTGCAATTTCCCGCTAGAAGTAAACCGTTGTTTAAAAATTATTAGCGATGATATAAGTATGTATTTGTTATGTTTTTGCAACCAAACATAGGTTTTGGGCACAATGTTGGACATTATTTGTACAGTAGGGAGTTACACTAATGACCATCCTATTCAAACACCGTATAATAATCTGATTTTCAAATCTATCGCGGCAAATGTTGCGATCTGAATGTCAAATACCGTCCATCGCAGGCGGTAAGCATTAGTAAATTGGGAGTAAATTGAGTATGAGCGTAGCAAAAAGCAAGTGGATCAAATGGCAGCACGTTGCGGGTATTAGTCTGATATGTGGTTTGGCCGTGACAGGTTGTGATCGCTCAGATAAGGACGATAGCGCTGAAACGACAGCAGCAACGGCAGATCAACCAGTGACTGACGATAACGTAATTGCTCCTGCCGTCAGTTGTGATGATCCGCTGGTACAAGATCGCTTGAAATCCACGCTGAAAAACACGCTCAATCAGCAAGCCCAAACGTTGGCTGCCAATTATGCCAATGAGGCAGAAATCAGTCTAAACGGTGGTGTTGTCACTGACAAAATCAATGGCATTATTATCGATGTGCAAAATGCTGCGATCTTACAAGAAGCCAATAACAATGGTATGACGACTTGTCAGGCAAGCGTTAGTATGACTTTGCCAAGCGAAGACTTATATCAAGCAAGTCAAGTACAAGCGGCTGGTAACCAACCAAGCTTGCAGTCTCGATTAGCGCAAAACAATATTCGTATCAATAATAATATGCTCGTTGACGACGCTTTTACGTATGTCGTCGGCACTCAAGGTGGTCAAGTTCGTACCCGTATTGCTGGACAACCGGCACTATTGACTGTTGTGGCAGATGTGATGGCAGGCTCGGTGTTTAAGTCAGCGGTTGATGAGCAGCGCGCTCAACAGGCTGAAAGTCGCCGTGACGCTGCACAGAACAATAACAACGATCAATCAGCGCCAACCCGTCAGCCAAGAATAGTGACGCCAACCGCCCCTGTTCGTCCAGTAGAGCCTGCTACGCCGCCGACCATTAATAATCCAAGCAGTAGCCAAAGCAACAGTCAGAGTAGCGCTACAGAAAACAACCAAGCCGCCGCGGCAAGTGCTGACGCCAAAAAGCCAGCAACACAAACAACGCCAAAGTTAGTGCCTAATGATGACAGCATTGATATGGTCATCGTCGAAGATGATAGCGCTACATATTAAGTCGTCAAGACGAAGCAGTTGCTAATAGCATCTCAAAAAAGCCCGCAACTTTTACGCTGCGGGCTTTTCTATATGAGCTATTGGCTTATCGATAGAGTGGCATATAGCCTCATATCGCTGTGCTGTGCTGTGCTGTGTTGTGTTGTGAGTGATTATTTATCATTAGTGAAATTTTGCAAGACCTGACTGTCCCACAGCACTTCAGAGACTTGGGCAGGATCGGTGCAAAAACGCGCCGCGACGAATAACCAATCAGATAAGCGATTTATAAAGCTAATCGCAGTACCGCGAATGGCTGGTGGACGTTGTTGCTGTAAGAGTACCGCTTGGCGCTCAGCACGGCGACAAACAGTACGCGCTATATGCAGCTGACTGACCAATAGTGAGCCTGTCGGTAGAATAAAGTCTTTTAACGGTGGTAAGGTCGTGTTCATCGCGTCAATTTGTTGCTCCAACCATTCGATATGAGTGGCATTGACACCTTCATATTCTGGCATGGCCAACTCGCCACCGATATTAAATAATAAATGCTGAATAATGACTAAGGCTTGAGCAAAGTCTAATTCCTTTTGCTGTTGTAAGCGTTCAGGCAACTGCTGTTGATTTGCGTTTTCATTATTATGGGCAGCTTGTGCCAAGTGCGCGCGTACCAGACCGATGTGTGAGTTGAGCTCATCGATATCACCCATCACGCTAAATAGGTTGTCGGCTTTACTCACGCGGCTGCCATCTGCCATACCGGTACTACCATCATCTCCGGTGCGTGTATATATTTTGCTCAAGCGATTGGCCATTTCTACATCCTTAGCGGTTTTTATCATTGAATAGGGTTAGTTGTGCGCTCATTGTAGTATTTTCCGGCTGATTTCGCTAAGATAATGGGTTAAGTTTTATAAAGTGATTATTTTTTATAAAGCGGTAACTTTTAAATTTATCATCTCATTAGTCGCGGTTGGTGGCTAATAGTACGGTACTCATATTTTATCGTCATCTCAATTTATCTATCTTGTTCTAATTAAAAGGCTTTTATACCATGACCACACCTCTTGCCGATGCGATGTCTCAGCTTGCCATTTATGATTCACTGACTGGCGGTAAACGTCAGTTTGTACCACTCAAAGCCGGGCAAGTAGGTATGTATGTATGTGGCATGACTGTTTATGATTATTGTCATATTGGTCATGCACGCATGATGATTGGCTTTGATATGGCAGTACGCTGGCTGACGCAATTGGGCTATGACGTCAATTATGTGCGTAATATCACCGATATCGATGACAAAATTATCACGCGCGCTGCCGAAAATGGCGAAGAGATTGGTGTATTGACTGAGCGTTTTATTAAAGCGATGCACGAAGACTTCTCTGCACTTGGCTGCTTGACGCCTGATGCCGAGCCGCGGGCAACTGACCACATCGACGAGATGCAGCAAATGATTGAGACGTTGGTTACTGGTGACTACGCGTATGCTGGCGACAATGGCGATGTTTATTATGCCGTGGATAGTTTTGCTGACTATGGCAAATTGTCCAAGCGCAATCTTGATGATATGCAGGCAGGCTCGCGCGTCGATGTCGAGAACGATAAGCGCAATCCGTTTGATTTTGTATTATGGAAAGCAGCAAAACCTGATGAGCCACAATGGGCGTCACCATGGGGTCAAGGGCGTCCAGGCTGGCATATTGAATGTTCGGCGATGTCGACCAAGTGCTTGGGCAATACTTTTGACATTCATGGCGGTGGTCATGACTTACAGTTCCCGCATCATGAAAACGAGATTGCGCAGTCTGAAGCAGCGACTGGCTGTGAGTATGCACGTAATTGGATGCATGTTGGTTTTATCAATGTCGATGGCGAAAAAATGTCTAAGTCATTAGATAACTTTTCCACCATTCGTGATGTCATTGCGCACTTCCATCCTGAAACGTTGCGCTTTTTCTTATTATCCAGCCATTACCGCAGTCAGGTAAATTTCTCTGATAGTGCCTTGGAAGAAGCGCATAATAGCCTAAGCAGATTATACAATACCTTAAAGCTGGCTGAACAGCAAAAAGGTGAAGCATTGGTAATCAATGAGGCGTTAATAAACGACGCTTACAGTAGCACGGCTGGCCAAGACTTCATTAAAGCCATGAATGATGACTTTAATAGCTCGACGGCAATTAGCGTGTTGTTTGGGCTGGCCCGTGATATCAATAAAGCCATCAAAGCTGAAGACGTGGCGAGTGTTTGGCAATGGGCGCAGCAGCTCAAAGCCTTGGCACAGGTATTAAATGTACTACAGCAACCAGTGTCACAGTTCTTACAAGCAGTCGTCGGTGATCAAGCAGATGACGGGTTAACTGATGCGGTTATTGATGGTCTAATCATTGAGCGAGCAGAGGCTAAAGCCAATAAAGATTTTGCGCGTGCCGATGAGGTGCGTGAGCAATTAAAAGCGGCAGGCATTGAGCTTGAAGATAGCCGTGCTGGTACGACTTGGCGCCGTGCCTAATGCTGTGCTTAATAGTGCTTTGCTCAACATAGATGGTATCAACCATAAACTACGTCAACTTACCTCACTTTTATCCTCATTTTTAAAATGAGGACACGCCCTAATAAATTAAGTCAGCATTGCGCTGGCTTTTTTTTGTAGACTGCATTAGGTTAGAAACACACTGAGGCCAAGATTTCTCTTATGCAAAATTTCCTACATTCTCTAGACACTACACACGTTAAAAACGTCAATGATAAACCTAACGCTATTTATGATATTGGTGGCAGTGCTGTGCGCCATCATAGTAGACTGACACTTTTACTCAGCATGCTGGTCATGGTATGTAGTGTGTTTTATCTTCCTGCGACGGCGGCTACCAACCAGGATACGGCCGTCGAAAATCAAAGTAATGCACTGAATACTGTACTTGCGAAGCCAGAAAACTTGGCGGATTACACGGCACATAAAATTGAACAGATCAAAAAAGAAGGCATTAGTGTCTCGGAGATTGCAGATGAAGTTGTCAATCCTTTAGGCAAGGATGCAGTGCAGCAAGCAGGCGTAATGCAAGGAGATACGGGTCTCACTGGTGATTATAACGAAAGCTATTATTCTTTAAACAAACTAAATGTAGGCTTGCCACCGCTCGCTGAACCACCGAATTTATCTACGCCGCTTGCCACCTTAGAGTTTTTTCAGTCAGCCGTCATGAAGCAGCAATATGATTTGGCCGCTTATGCGCTCAATATGAATTTGATTGATGGTAAGTTACAGCGTAGTCGGGCGATAGATCTGGCCAAACAACTTGATTTTTTGTTGATTGAAAAAAAGCTCTATGTTTTTGATGAATTGCCAGATCGCCCTGACGGTTTGATTGAGCCACCGCTTGGTAGCACGAACAGTATTCAAGGCATTCCTAGACGCTCTATTCAGCTTGGTTACATTGATTATCGTGAGCGCCGTGTACCCATACATCTAGAGCGTGTGCGCATTGATGATAGTGCGCCTTTTTGGATATTTTCTGCCCAAACGGTTGGTAATATCGATAACCTCTATGAGCAATACCATCCTGCAAAGTTTGAGCGTTATTTACCGGCGTGGACAAAATTACAGTTATTTAGTATCGCCATCTGGGAGTTTTTAGCATTACTTGTTTTCTTCTCTTTTACCATGGGAGTGGGCTGGTTACTCAGTAAAGGTGCTGGCAAGCTTCTCAATTGGTATGTCAAAGATAAAGCCGGCAATCGGCTGAGTACGCTCCACCATAATAGCGTGGAAGATTTGGTCAATAAGCTGACAGTACCGCTAACCTTTACCATCAGCTTCTCATCGGTATTTACTTTGGTGTCGGGTGGCTTTCCTTACCTGGATGCAGTCGCTTCCTCTATACGTCCGATTATTTGGATTGGATTGGTCTTTAGCGCCATGTGGCTAGGTATACGTGTTATCAACTTTTTTGCCAACCGCTATCAAGATATGCAGATTGAAAACCTAGGAGAGGAGCAGTTTGACAAAGTGCGCCGTCGTCGCACTTACGTATCGATATTTCGCCGCGTCTTCGTATTTGTCATGGTGTTGGGCAGTATTTGGATAGGTCTGAGTGAGTTTGCCAACATGGAAGGCTTTGGCAAAACCTTAGTGACTTCGGCTGGCATTGCTGGCGTGGTCATTGGTATCGCTGCTCAACCAATACTGGGTAACATCATTGCTGGAGTACAGGTAGCAGTGACCCAGCCCGTACGAATTGGCGACAGTGTGATAATGGATGGCAACTTTAGTACCGTTGAAGACCTGCGTTACACTTATGCGGTACTAAAAACATGGGATGAACGTCGATTAATCGTGCCGATGCGCGAATTGATCACCGAAATGGTAGAGAACTGGTCGCATACAGAAGTGCATCAGACCTGTCCTGTGTTCTTATATATCGATTATGGTGCAGATATTAATGCCATTCGGCAGCAGTTTATCTCGGTGGTGAAAGACAATGAGCTTTGGGACAATAAAACTGAGCCTGAAATATTTGTCGTTGAGGTGACTGAAAAGACCATTCAACTGCGCGGCGCTGTTTCAGCGGTAGGCCCTGTAGAAGCATGGACACTGGCCTGTGAGATACGTGAGCAGATGCTTGATTATTTGTACCGTGAACAAAAGCATTATTTACCAGCCGAGCACCTTGTATTGAGACAAAAGTAGTCAATGTCTATTAGGGTCTGTTGAACATTCAAGTATTAGGACTGCTGATCGCTAAAATTGCCCCAAACCTTTTATCAAATCAGGCGTAAACCGACGATAATGTCGAGACCTTAGCTAGGTTTACAACAACGTTTGGAGTGATTTTAGTATCAGCCCCAAGTATACAAGCAGGGGCAGGGCTATTTTTTGCCAATACATGGCGAAATTGTCTAACCTAGAATGACTAGGCGTCAAAAATTTCACTGCGTATTGTCTAAAAAATAGCCACTGCCAGTACCACATTTTAATGTTCAACAGACCCTAGTTTGACGCTTAAAAAAATTGAATGTACAGCCTCACTATCGATAGACAACTTTGGGTAAAACCCACTGACAAATATAGCATGCGATTTGCTTGCTTATTTGTTATAATATGGCGTTATTTTTAAGGGATAACTGAGCGATTAAAGATAAGGCCGCGCAGTATTTGCGTTTTCTTACCACTGATAAATCAATAGCAGTTTTCTAGTGTTCTTATTTGATGACAAATAATGTTTGATTATAAATAACGACTGGTACATTGCTTATTATCTAAAGCTCTATGATTCAAAGCCTTTAACAAATAAGGGTTGAACGTCGTAAAGTCATAATGGTGATCTTGAATGATTGTCTTAATGCGAAAATCCCACCCATCAAAATAACCACCACTAGGGGTCTGTATGTTACGAATTGTCGATGAAGCCTTCACCTTTGATGACGTTTTATTGTTACCAGCCTACTCTGAAATCCTGCCAAAATCTGCCGATCTGTCCACGCGTTTGACCAAAAGTATCACACTGAATCTGCCGCTAATCTCGGCTGCTATGGATACCGTCACCGAGTCTGAAATGGCTATCACCATGGCACAGCTGGGTGGTTTGGGTATCTTGCACAAGAGCATGGATATCGATAAGCAGGCCACACAAGTACGCCGCGTCAAAAAATTCGAAGCAGGAACGGTAGTCGATCCTATTACTGTGCATCCTGAAATGACGATTGGTGAATTATTAAGATTGACCCAAAACAACAATATATCAGGTGTACCTGTGGTAGAGAAGGGCACGGATAAAGTCGTCGGTATCGTCACACATCGTGACTGGCGTTTTGAGACCAATCTGTCGTTACCAGTTAGCTATATCATGACGCCAAAAGAGCAGCTAGTCACCGTGCAAGAAGGTGAAAGCAATGAAAATATCAAAAAATTGCTGCATGAGCACCGTATCGAAAAAGTGATCGTAATTGATGAAGACTTTCGTCTGCGCGGTCTGATTACGGTCAATGACTTTGCCAAAGCTGAAAACAACCCAAACGCTTGTAAAGATGAGCAAGGCCGCTTACGTGTCGGCGCTGCTGTCGGTACGGGTGCAGATACGCAAGCGCGCGTTGAAGCATTGATTGCAGCTGATGTCGATATTATCGTGGTCGATACGGCACATGGTCATTCAAAGGGCGTGATTGAAAAAGTCTCTTGGATCAAGAAAAACTTCCCTCACGTACAAGTTATCGGTGGCAACATCGCTACCGGTGATGCAGCTTTAGCGTTACGTGATGCGGGCGCTGATGCGGTAAAAGTTGGTATCGGCCCTGGCTCTATCTGTACCACACGTATCATCGCGGGTATTGGTGTACCACAAATCTCGGCCATTGATAATGTCGCCAGCGCCCTGAAAGACAGTATTCCATTGATTGCTGATGGTGGTATTCGCTTCTCAGGTGACATGGCAAAAGCCATCGCAGCTGGTGCTTCATGTATCATGGTTGGCTCACTAATGGCCGGTACCGAAGAAGCCCCAGGCGAAGTTGAGCTGTTCCAAGGTCGTTATTATAAAGCATATCGCGGTATGGGTAGCTTAGGTGCGATGTCAGGTCAGAATGGCTCATCAGACCGTTATTTCCAAGATGCCAAAGATGGCGTAGAAAAACTGGTTCCAGAAGGCATCGAAGGTCGCGTTCCTTATAAAGGACCAGTGGCAGGTATCGTGAATCAATTGGTAGGCGGTTTACGTTCATCAATGGGCTATACTGGCTGTGCAACTATTGAAGATATGCGTACCAAACCACAGTTCATCAAGGTGACGTCTGCGGGCATGAAAGAGTCGCATGTGCATGATGTGCAAATCACCAAAGAAGCACCGAACTATCGAGTGGATTAATTAAAACACTTTAGTCCTAATAACTTCTTAATCCTAATAACTTTTTAGTCCTAAGAACGTCGATAGTCACTGACAGACAGCATGACAGTGACATCAGGATACAAACAGTCAACAATGCCCCGTCATTGTTGGCTGTTTTTTTTTGTAAAATACACCAATAGATTATAATAACTATTGCCTTGCCTGCGCGTACGTCTGGCGTTTCATTTTTAGACTTGAGGAACATTTGTAATGAGCTACTTTGGCACTGATGGTATTCGCGGAAAATTTGGTGAGTTACCGATCACCCCTGATTTTATTCTAAAGTTAGGTTATGTGACTGGACTGGTGCTCATAGAAAACAATGACAATCCTAACCGTAAGCCGAGCGTGGTCATCGGCAAAGACACTCGTCTCTCAGGCTATGTGATCGAAGGGGCGCTACAGGCCGGTTTTAACGCAGCAGGGGTCGATGTAAACATGCTTGGCCCATTACCAACGCCAGCTATCGCTCACTTAACCCGCAGCTTTCATGCGGATGCAGGCGTCGTTATCTCAGCATCTCATAATCCATACTATGACAACGGCATTAAGTTCTTCTCAGCTGACGGTAAAAAGTTGACCGATGAGATGCAAACGGCGATTAATGACAAATTAAAAGCCATTATGAGTGAATCTAGTGGCAGCGATGTGCTCATGCCTATTCTTGATCCAGCACAATTGGGTAAAAATAACCGAATTAACGATGCTAAAGGTCGCTATATTGAATTCTGTAAAGGCAGCTTCCCTTATCAGTACGACTTAGCTCATCTAACTATTGTTGTCGATTGTGCCAATGGCGCAGGCTATAGCGTTGCTCCAAGAGTCATGCGTGAGCTTGGTGCCAACGTGATTGCTATTAATAATACGCCAGATGGTATCAATATCAATGCTGACTGCGGCTCGACCCATCCAGAGAGCTTGCAAAAAGCCGTACTCGAGCACGAAGCGGATGTCGGTATTGCCTTAGATGGTGACGGTGATCGTATCGTGATGGTCGATGAGATGGGTAAGCTGGTCGATGGTGACGGCATCTTGTATGTACTTGCCACTCAAGGCAAAACGCCTGCGGTAGGAGTGGTTGGTACGCTCATGACTAACATGGGTCTAGAGTTGGCACTGAAGGAGGCAGGTATTGTCTTTACTCGTGCAAAAGTAGGCGATCGTTATGTCATGCAAGAGCTTGCCGCTCACGACTGGATACTAGGCGGCGAACCATCTGGGCATATATTATGCTTAGACAAGAGCCGTACGGGCGATGCGATCATTGCGAGCTTACAAGTATTGGCCGTTATGCAAGCGCAAAATAAAGCCCTAAGTGACCTTACAGAGGGCTTTGAAGTACTGCCACAGAAGCTGGTCAATGTACGCTTATCTACCATGCAAGATCCTTTTGAGCATAAAGAGTTAGTCGCCGCTTTTGATAAAGCACGTGCTACTCTAGAGGGTCGTGGTCGTCTGTTGATTCGTCAATCGGGCACTGAGCCGATGATTCGAGTGATGGTCGAGTCAGATGATGAGATAGAGTGTGATGTGATGGCCAATGATTTGGCTGAGCAGATTAAGGCAGTATTGGGCTAGGGCGTGTCTTCAATTCACTCGATAGTCATCTCTATGGGCTGAAAATGGCTAAATCTTGCCAAACATCGTCAAATAGCTGGTTAATATCCCGATATTATCTGCACTATTTTTCTTGTTTGACGACAATTTATCTCATTTTTATCACCATTTTTGAAATGAAGACACGCCTTAATAATTTCGATAAATAGGTCATTAAAAAGGGCTTAATAATATAACGCAATCAAGGAATAGTTATGAGCATGGACTTTACCGATCAACGTTTATCGTACGAAAAAGGCGCTCTTGACCAGCAGTCGATTCCTACATCACCATTTGAGCTATTAAAAGGTTGGATTAGCGATGCGACCGAGCAAAAAGTGCAAGAGCCTTATGCGATGAGCCTTGCTACTTGCGGGGCAGATAATAAACCCAGTGTGCGTATTGTATTAATGCGTGAGATTACTGAGACTGGTGTGGTGTTTTATACCAACTATGAAAGTGCTAAAGGTCAAGATATTGCTGAGAACCCCAATGCAGAAGTGCTGTTCTTTTGGCATGAGCTTGAGCGGCAAGTCCGTATCAGCGGTAGTATTGCTAAAATAGATGCCAATAAGTCAGCTACGTACTTCCAAAAGCGTCCACACGATAGCCAAGTAGGCGCATGGGTCAGCCAACCACAAAGCGGCGAAGTCGCTAACCGAGAAGTTATGGAACAGACCTTTGACCAGCTACAAGCTGATTATCCCGAAAACAGCCAAGTGCCAACACCAGCGTTTTGGGGTGGCTATGAGATTACGATTCAACAAATTGAATTTTGGCAAGGTCGTGCCAACCGCATGCATGACCGTATTGTGTACACCCAAGATAGCAACGAGGACAAGGCAGGTTGGACAACTAAGCGCTTATTACCTTAGATGTTAAATCAATAGGTATAAGGCTGATAGATGTCAGCTTGTTTTAACGCTAAACAAAAACCCCTTTAAATCCCTTTATACTGGTATTTAAAGGGGTTTTTTATGCAGAGGCGTACTTAATATGGCCCAGTTTTTTGCTTTAATCTAGCTTTTTACTTTGATATTAGTATCTACATCGACAGAGACCGACATACCGGGACGTAATTGAGCAAGCTCAGCCTGATTTTGGTCTAAGTCAATGCGCACGGGGATACGCTGGGCAATTTTAATATAGTTGCCAGTAGCAGGGTTTGCAGCGCCTGCGCTAAATTCACTACCAGTCGCTGGTGAGATATTGCTGACACGCCCGTGGAATTTGGCACCACCAAGCGCGTCAACATGGATGGTTGCAGGTTCACCAACTGCCATATTAGCGACTTGCGTTTCCTTAAAATTCGCGATAATCCAAACGCCTTTAGGAACGACATACATCAGCTGGGTGCCAGCACTAACGTATTGACCTTCTTTGACACTGACCTGACTCAACTGTCCCGCTTCAGGTGCGGTGATGATGGTGTTATCTACATTAATTTGTGCTTGCTTGAGACCTGCTTCAGCATTTTTTATGTTCGCGTCCAAAGAGGAGCGGCTGCCACTGGTTTTTTTGCGGTTTTCACGAGCTGCTTGTAAGTTAGCCTCAGCTTGCTGGACGCCTGCCTGTGCTTGCGCAAGTTGTGCTTTTGTATGAGCAACTTCTGCCTTTGATACTGCGCCGATAGCATCCAAACCTTGATATCGATTGACATCTTCACGAGCACTTTCGACACTCACTTTGGCACTATATAAATCGGCTTCACGTGCTTCAATTTGTGCTTGACTTGATTGAGTATCTTGAGTGTTGCTAGAGCGGTTGG
The DNA here is from genome assembly GCF_015351755.1 of Psychrobacter sp. N25K4-3-2. Classification (NCBI taxonomy): domain Bacteria; kingdom Pseudomonadati; phylum Pseudomonadota; class Gammaproteobacteria; order Moraxellales; family Moraxellaceae; genus Psychrobacter; species Psychrobacter sp. N25K4-3-2. The sequence goes on along the minus strand of NZ_JADKLX010000002.1, from coordinate 255,518 downwards.
TAACGGCCACTTCTATATTGGCCTGCGCTTGCTCAAGCTGTTGACGGAAGCTACGATCATCAATTTTTACTAATAAATCACCCGCTTTTACGTTGGCAAAATCCTGTACGGCTACTTCGGTGACGTAGCCTGAGACTTGCGGGCTTATAATGGTCGTCTGGCCTTTGACAAAGGCGTTATTGGTTTGCTGTACCGTCGGGGTAAACGGTGGGAGCTTCCATGCATACAAAATCAATGCCACACCAATGACAATCATTACAACCAATAATCCTAAATTCAGATAGGATTTTTTCTTTGGCGACCAGCCAGTAGCCGCTGCGATAGGTTCTTTTGGTGGCATAGGCGTCTCATCACGTGAGCCTTTTTGTATGTCAGTAGCTGGATTTGCCTCAGAGGTATCCGTTTGCTCTATTGTAGGATTTTCGGCCTGATTGGTATCGGTATTTGACGCAATACGTGCGTCTGTTATGGGAGCATCAGTTGACGTCTGAGGTGTTTGATTCAGTTCACTGGGTTTCTTTTGGCTCATGACGCGCTCCTAAATGTTTAATTAGCAAATACTTAAACGGTGTGGCGATAAATCAATAAAGTGAAAAATCACTCATGCAATAAAAGGTGTTATTTTGGTTCACGCATTTTTGCAATAACAGCAAGCTCTTTGGCCAGAGGATTGCGTTTGTGATAACGATAGTAAAAATAATTGAGTAATAACATAGCAGTAGCTACAGTTGACAGAATGGCCATGATAAAAAACAAATCACCATAAGCGGAGACCGTTGCTTGGCGCTGAATCCCTTGCAAAACTTGGTTCATTGCAGCCACATTCGCTTGCGCTGCATCCGTCGTTTGGTTTGACAATACACTACGAGTACCAGCAATTTGAGCGCTGAACGTAGGATTACCCAAATTCAGTGAGCTGACCATATCTGCATAATGGACCTGTGTGCGAATAGTCGTAAATGCCTGAATAGCCGCTGCACCTGCCAATCCGCCAACCGTTTGGGAAATACCAAAGATAACCGAAAAACTAATGATATAAGCAGGGCCACTAGCAATAGCTCGCAGAAATCCTTCGAAAACCAAAGGCCCCATAAAGTATACTGCGGCAAATGCAATCAAAAACTGGCTAATATAAAACATATAGGGAGCGGAATTAATAGACACCCCAACGTCCATCCAAGACCCTAAGGCAATCAATGCCACTGCAAAAATAACGGGTCGGCGTAAATCCATCGGATTGGTGCTAAAAATACTAATCACCAAAGCCAACACACTGGCAGCCAATATGACCGCATAAAAAGTAATGAGCTGATCGTTACCATAGCCTAAGTTGGCAAGTAATCCTGCCGCACCGACATTTTGCTCAGATAGCAAAATTCGCATGACAGCGCCCGTAATCATAAAAGCGATAATATTGCGGCTACGCATCCAGCGAACTTGCAGCATTGGGTTTTTGCGATGCGTTTCAATCCATAAGGCGATGCTGATTCCAATAATGGCAATCATCAATGGATAGACAAGCCAAGGCGTCGTCCACCACAGAATCCTACCTTGCACCAAAATGACCGCTAATGCAGCCAGACCACTGGCAAAAAACCCAAAGCTGAGAAAATCGAGTTTCTCAAATACTTTTTCTGTATTACCTGGTGGTAGCTCTAAGATGTTAATCAGCCCAAAGCAAATCAGTGCCAAACCAAATTGGAATAGAAATAAGCTTTCAAGCTGACCATCGATGGTGAGGTAGGGCGAGATGATGCGGGATAATGGAATACCGAACTGTACCAAGCCAAAGCCCAATATTAGGCCACTAGTACGTTTGACAGTTGGCATACCTTGCAAGCAATAAAATAAGCCCAATATGGTCATGCCACTGGCCACCATACCGCTAAGTCCCCTTGCGACAATCTCTAGGTAATAGGGCTCGATGCCAATGTTAGGCGTATCTAATAAGTGACTACTGATCAGCCACTGTAGACTCGTAGCGGCTAACAGAAAAAATAGGGTGATTTTACTAAACAGTGACATGCCAAATTGTTGGCGAATTTTGTACAGTAGAACGGTAATACAAGCATTGGTCATATTGTAGCTGACAGATATCCAACCACCTTCGGCGGGCGTTAATCCCAATTGGCCTTGAATTTGAGTGAGATTTGCGACAAGTAGACCATTTTGAAAGCTGGCTGTAAGACCAACGAAAATTCCAATCAGCAAATAAAACACTTTACGGCGTGCAGGATGATCAGGATTGGCTGGAGAGCCCACCATCATTGGTTGTTCGTGGGGCTTAAACTGGTATTCGTTACTCATGGTCGTATGATGATTTGTGTGAGTGAATAGAGTAAGGACATGGTACAGCTCCCCTATGATTGGCGGCGCTAGATGAGCGTGTCAGCAACTGATCTTAGTACAGTTATTAATGGAATAAAACCACAAAAATAGCCCAAGATAGACTTGGGCTATTTTATCATATTTGTTATTGAGCATTTATTATGAAGCGTGTTTACGCTTGCTTTGACTCGTCATGCTCAGCTTCAAGATTCATCGCACGTTGATAGCTATCAAGACTGGCCAGCTTTTCAGCATATTGTTTAATATGTGGATAAGCGTCCAGTTTTTGACGTTGAGCAAGAATGATCAAGTCAAACGACAGCATAAAATCAGCACCGCTCAATTTATCACCCACAATAAACGACTTACCCTCAACTGAGGTGTCTAGATATTTGAACAGTCGGGTTTTTTCTATCTCTATATAACCGTTCAAAAACTCATTGTCATTGATACCTGCTTTTTTGGTAAACAATTCAAGCATCAATGGCAACATCAGCGAGCTTTCGGCAAAGTCAATCCACTGTAGATAATGCCCATAATCGGCACTGTCAGGAGCAGGGCGTAGACGATCTGGCGCAAAGCGTTCGATCAATAGCTCAGTAATGGCCCCTGACTCCGAGTATATTTCACCATCCATTTCAATGACCGGTGATTTACCAAGAGGATGCACAGCTTTTAAGCTATCAGGTGCCAAGTGCGTTTTAGCATCGCGCTGATGACTGACGATCTCATAAGGGACGCCAAGCTCTTCTAAAAGCCATAAAGTACGTAGCGACCGCGATTGGTTGAGATGATGTAAACGAATCATAATAGTAGCCTTTTTTACTTCGTTAATTGGATCAACCGTTAAGCTTTGCCATTAGACGCTTAGCTGCTTCTTCTGACGATGCTGGGTTTTGACCTGTGATTAACAAGCCGTCTTCTACCACAAACGATTCCCAATCAGCCGCTTTTTCGTAATTACCGCCATTGGCTTTAAGCGCATCTTCTACTAAGAAAGGCACTACATCTGTAAGGCCAACTGCGTCTTCTTCTGAATTGGTAAAACCAGTAACAGTTTTACCTTTCACTAGGTACTCACCATCAACTTTGACGTTTTTAAGCGCAGCAGGAGAATGACAAACAAAAGCAACAGGCTTATCTTGTTTTACAAATGTCTCGATCAGATTGATAGAGTTTTCATCAACTGCCAAATCCCACAATGGGCCGTGACCACCAGGGTAAAAGACTGAATCAAAGTCTTCTGCTTTCATATCAGCCAGTTTTTTGGTGTTAGCTAAATGCTCTTGAGCGTCTTTATCATCTTTAAAACGGGTGGTATCTTTGGTTTGCGCATCTGGTGTGTCACTACTAGGATCTAGCGGTGGCTGACCACCAGCAGGAGAGGCGATCGTGACATTGGCGCCAGCATCAAGAAAAGCATAGTAAGGTGCGGCAAATTCTTCTAGCCAAAAACCTGTTTTCTTACCAGTATCGCCCAATTTATCGTGTGAAGTTAGTACCATTAAAATATTCATGATTATCCTTATTTATTATTAACATTGTTTATAAATGATTTATTGTTAGCAGCCATCTTTGACCAATCGTACTTAGTCAATAATAGCGATGACTGCCAACAGTATTCATGGTTAAGATGTCATTTTCAGTGGTTGTCTTAACAAATTATGTTGTTAACTCGTTATCTAACCGATTTGTTCGACATCAGATACTTTTACGACGGTCTTACCAAAGTTATCACCATTGAGCATGTCAACGAAGGCATTTGGTGCATTATCTAAGCCATCAGCAATATATTCTTTGGTTTTGACATCACCTGATTCTACCCATTTGCTCATGGTTTCTAAAAATTCTGGGAAGTGATCGCCATACTCTTCAAAGATGATGAAGCCTTTAACGGTTAAACGGTTGGCCAATACTTGACCCATTAGCATACCCAAGCGGTCTTTGCCGTCAGGTAAGTCAGTGGCGTTATATTGTGATACTAGACCACATACTGGGATACGGGCATGCGCGTTCAATAGTGGTAATACTGCATCGAACACTTTACCGCCAACGTTTTCGTAATAGATGTCGATACCATCTGGACATGCTGCTTTTAGTTGCTCAGCGAAGTCATCGGCTTTGTGATCGATACAGACATCAAAGCCAAGCTCGTTGACCGCAAAATCACATTTTTCTTTGCCGCCTGCGACACCGACAGTGCGCAGACCATATTGATTACCCACTTGACCAACCGTTGCACCGACAGGACCAGTAGCCGCTGCGACAACCAAAGTTTCGCCTTTTTGTGGTTTGCCGATATCGGTCAAACCCATATAACCAGTAAAGCCTGGCATACCTAACACGCCTAAGCCGTAAGACGGGTTTGACATATTTTTATCAAGCTTAAGGACACCTTCGCCATCGCTGACGCTGTAGTCCTGCCAGCCTGAATTTGAGACTACTAAATCGCCTTTGGAGAAACCATCGACATTGGATTCAACGACTTGAGCGACTGTGCCGCCCATCATGACATCACCAACTTCTAAGGGATCAGCGTAGCTTTTGGCATCGCTCATACGTCCGCGCATATATGGGTCTAATGATAGATAGACCGTACGCAGTAGCATCTCACTGTTATTGGGTGTTGGGATGTCGCTAGTAGCCATGTCAAAATTTTCAGCTTTTGGCTCACCAGTAGGACGACTGGCCAGTTTGATTTGACGATTTTGTTGTTGGTTTTGTTGTTTTTCAAAGCTCATAGTAAAGCCCCTTTTTTATTTATTGAGTGTTAGATGTTGATTGTCAGTTAATGACTAATACTTAGAAAGTTAACTGTTTAATCATTGGGTATTGCATAGCCGTTTTTTAATAGTTATTGGCTAGTTACTGATTGAGAGGGCAGTAACTACTCACTGTTGAATAGTTACTGTTATTTTCATGATAATTTTATTTTGATGGTACTTTTATTTTCATGACAATATCATTTCGGATAGTGTCATTTAAAGGAGGACAATCACAAACAAATACTATTTAACCTAACATCGCATTTGTTTGCTGTATTCATTGGTTACGAAGCCTTGCTAGTAACCGCACGGTCCAAGATACGACGTGATACGTCAAGATCGTTTTTGCCGTGCTCACCCAGCTTGACCATGTTATGAGCTTCAAGTTGTTTGATGATAGGATCAATGGCAGCATTGTCTAAATCAACATCTTCTAAACTTACTGGCAAGCCAAGCTCGCGGAAGAAGTTTTCAGTGTTGACAATCGCTGTCTCAATGATGGTGTCATCATCTTGGTCAGTATCGGTGAGGTTCCATACATTACGTGCATACTGAAGCAATTTCTCTTTTTTGCTTTCTTTTAGCTCGCGCATCACTGATGGTAAAACGATGGTTAATGTACGTGCATGATCGATGGCGTGCAATGAAGTCAATTCATGACCAACCATATGCGTCGTCCAATCCTGTGGCACACCAGTACCAATCAGACCGTTCAGTGCCATGGTCGCTGTCCACATAATGTTTTTACGCGTTTCCATGTTTTCTGGGTCTTTTTTGACTGCTGGACCTTCTTCAATCAGAATTTTCAACAAGCTCTCAGCAAAGGCATCTTGCACTTTTGCATTGACTGGATAGGTTAGATACTGTTCCATCACATGGACGAAGGCATCGGCAACGCCGTTCATTACCTGACGCTCAGGCAAAGTCAATGTCTTAGTAGGATCTAATATTGAGAACTTAGGGAAGGCAAGTGGGTTACCAAACGGTAGTTTTGCTTGGCGTTCGCTATAGTTGACAACGCCGCCAGAGTTCATCTCTGAACCAGTCGCTGGAATCGTTAAGACTGCACCTAGATCAACGGCAGAGTCGATATTTCTGCAATAGCTTGTCAAGGCATCCCATGCTTGATCGCGTGAGACAGTACCGTCTTCTTCTGTTAATGAAGCCACAAGCGCCACAAACTTACTGCCATCAATGACCGAACCGCCACCGACTGCTAATAAGAAATCAATATTGTGCTCGTTAACCATGTCAGCAGCTTTTAATAGTGTGACAAATTCTGGATTTGGCTCAATACCACCGAACTCAAAGACAGTACGGTTTCCGCTCGCAGACAAAGCATCTTTTACTTCGTCTAATGTACCAGTGCGCTGTGCTGAACCGCCACCGTAAGTAATAAGAACACGGGCGTCAGTAGGAACTAGATCTGATAATTGCTCGATTTGACCTTCACCAAAAACGATACGTACTGGGTTGTAATATTGAAAGTTATTCATAATTTTCCTAAAAGTTATAGAGTGTATGTCTGAAATTAAAAGCTAAAATTCGTGATGCTTGTTTTAAACATCTGCAGGCATTGTACATTAATTAGACCGGTCGTCTAGTATTTTCTGTAAATAATTACAAAAGTATCGTAAACCAAATGATATGAATCCAACGAACCGTTATTTACTATTAAGGTGCTTTTCATTGAAAACACCTAGTAATTGAGAGTGGTGATTTAGACTAACGACTGAGAATAAGTAACGACCGTTAGCGCCCCATTTGCGAAGTCGTCATTTGCCAAACTTCCGCAAGCGGCGTATTGGTTTGACTGGTCTTAGCGATTAAGCTGGCTCCGAGCCATGCAAAATACCAGCGCTTAGCCATACTCTCGGCAGCGATATTGTCAGGCTGTGGTACAGAACCATCGACCCAGCCCGCTTTTATTTGTGTGGCTAGCCAAGTGACGGTCTGCTGATAGCCAGCATTTAACGCCTCACGCATCGTCTCTGACATGTCTGCCACCTCGGCGCTGAGCTTGACGACCAAGCATTTCTCGTGGTCACAGCCATTCTGTTGGGTGTCGTACCAATTCTGAAAATAGTTATACAGTTTTTGCTGCGCACTCACATCTTGCCCGCCGATCGCTTCTAGACGATGCTTATAATTGACAAAATAGTGACTGATGATCGATTCGCCAAAGGCTTCCTTTGAGGCAAAATAATGATAAAACGAGCCTTTGGGCACCCCTGCAGTATCCAATATTTGCTTGATACCAACAGCGGTAAAGCCTTTTTTGGCTATTAATTGGTAGCCAGTCGCAAGTAAATGAGCTTTTGTATCAGGTGTAGTAGTGTCTGTTATGTTAGACATAGGTAGGATGTTCTCCTTTAGTAGCAGTATTTATATAAGATAGTCAGCGTTCATTTGAACGTCATGTTGATAGCGTATTGTAATAGGATATATTTATAGGTGTTACGTTTTATCAACAATATTTACTGACAAAGTAGTCTTGTTTTATTGATAGCTATGGTAGCATTAGACCAGTCGTCTAGCAAGGTAGGTTTTGTTGTTATCCGTTATCACAGCGTCTCCATTCTAACTGATGGCTTTTAACTAATTGTTCAACCATAACTTCAGACTTACTACTTATAAGATATGCTTCTAATTGAGATATCTCCGACTTAATAATTTTGTTCAAATAATCGAAAATAAACATTCAGCACAACAAACCAAAAATAAGGCTAATTATGTCAACCAATAATACAACTACCAGTGCATATACTGACTTCCATTTGCAGTTCATCGCTGGTGAATGGCAAACAGGTAAGGACGACAGCAGCAATACTAATACCAATCCCTACAATGGCGATACGCTCGTAGAGATTCAGCAAGCAACCAAAGATCAGCTTAATGAAGCATATGATGCTGCGAGCCAAACTCAAGAAGCATGGGCTAAGCAAACGCCTGCAACGCGAGCCGCAGTATTATATAAAGTGGTAAATATATTGGATCAGCGCCAAGAAGAAATCGTTGATTGGCTAATCAAAGAGTCGGGCAGCACACGTATCAAAGCGATGGTCGAATTCAGTGCGACGCGTGCGATTACCCTTGAAGCAGCGACGTTCCCTAACCGTGTACATGGTGAGATTCGTCCATCGAATACCCCTGGCAAAGAAAACTTTATTTATCGCGAACCTATTGGTGTCGTAGCAGTTATTAGCCCATGGAACTTTCCTCTACATTTGACTCAGCGCTCTATCGCACCAGCCCTAGCGCTTGGTAACGCAGTGGTACTTAAGCCTGCTAGCGATACGCCAGTGACCGGTGGTCTACTGCTCGCAAAAGTTTTTGAAGAAGCGGGTCTGCCAAAAGGTCTATTAAATGTGGTAGTTGGCTCAGGTAGCGAGATAGGCGATGCAATCGTTGAACACAAAGCGCCAAGCCTAGTTTCGTTCACAGGTTCAACCTCAGTCGGTAAACACATTGGTGAGCTAGCAAATGGTGGTGAATACATCAAGCAAGTAGCACTTGAGCTGGGCGGTAACAGTCCGTTCGTCGTACTAAAAGATGCTGATATTGAGCAAGCAGTAAAAGCGGCTGCCTTTGGTAAGTTCTTGCATCAAGGTCAAATCTGTATCGCGATTAACAGAGTCATCGTAGAAGACGAGATATATGATGACTTTGTAGAGCGTTTCTTAGCACACGTCAAAACATTGAACGTCGGTGATCCTAATAAGCAAGATACCGCTGTTGGTCCGATTATCAATGCCAAGCAAGTTAAATCGCTCAAAGAAAAAATTGCTAAAGCGCAGGAAGAAGGCGCAAAAATGATACTAAGTGGCGAGATTCAAGGCCAAGTCGTACCGCCGCATATCTTTACCGAAGTCACTCGCGAAATGGATCTATCACGTAATGAAGTGTTTGGACCACTGGTCGGTATCATCCGTGCTAAAGACGAAGACGATGCACTATCGATCGCCAATGATTCTATGTATGGTCTGTCTAGTGCCGTGTTCACTGCTGATATGCAAAAAGGCCTGCGCTTCGCTCGCGGTATCAGAGCTGGCATGACCCACATCAATGACATCTCAGTCAATGATGAGAGCAATACGCCGTTTGGTGGTGAGAAAAACTCAGGCATCGGCCGCTTCAACGGTGAGTGGGTATTAGAAGAATTCACTAGAACACATTGGATCTCAATGCAAAATGAGCCACGTGAATATCCATTCTAATTGTCTTAAATTAGCTATTAAATCTAGCTGATAGCTAATAAAAAAGACCGCTTTGATAGCGGTCTTTTTTTGTGTGACATCAGGAAGTTTATGGAAAGCGGTATATCTGAGAGTTAGTCAATCTCTTATCTCGCATGAAAGCCCAGTAATCCTTCAATCTCTTCAATAGTCATCCGTCTTACCAGTGCTTGCTCTTCTACCGACAGGCGATTGGTGTGTTCTTTTATCATCGTATGAATACTCCGCGATATCTCAGAGGTGGTCGCATAATACATTTGAGGCTGCTCTTTTGTCAATCTCATCAAAAATCGATTGATAAGTTTACGCTTTTCATCTGATTTATTTTCTTCAGTCGTAGTATTATTTTGAGTCATGATGTTCTCCTAGAGGTAAACCATTTAAGCAGTCAGACACATGAGAGTCAATGCTTATAAGTGGTTTCTGGGGCTGAGCGCATTGCCTTACAAGTATTAGGTTAGCATCAGCTCAAAGAGACAGAACTATTTTTTGCCATTTCATTGTTAAAAATACACGCTTAGAATGACTAAACTTACTACTTTTAATGTCGAACTGTCTAAAAAATAGTCTCTGTCAGGGCCATGGTCGAATATTCAACACGCCCTAAGTATGTGTTATACCGTATATGATACTTTAAGATTAAAAATAATAAATCAGTGCTAAGTAGCCAGAAGGATAGGGTATGTCAAATCAAGCAGCGAACAACTCAGAGAACAACAATGTCACATTAGTACTATTTCATAATGACTTGAGAGTGGCGGACAATGCCACTTTATTGAAAGCATCTAAGATATCCACTGATGGAAAGCTGCTATTGGTTTATGCGTCATCGTTGACAGATATATTAGATAATAAAGACCATTACGATGCCTATCGCTATGAGGCTATGGGGCAAGCTCGCCAGCAGTTTTTGCATGAGAGCTTGGCTGATTTAAATGCGTCACTAGAGCCGCTTGGTAATAGGTTGCTGTATTTACAGAAAGGCGAAGAAGCATTGGACTTCTTTACTCAGTTGAGTGATCTAATAGAGCAGCAACAAGTGACGGATATCTGCATCAGTCAAACGGCAGATTATAATCAAAATAAAGTATATGACCTTATACAGGCGAAGCATCCCGAGATACAGTGGCATGTTCAAACAACAGCGACTTTGTTTGACAAGTTACCGCTAGAGAGCTTACCCAAAAGCTTTACGCAGTTTCGTAAACAAATAGAAACCGATTATGATTTGTTGCATGCAGAAAAAGATATAGCGATTTATCCAACGCCAGAATCACTTGCTCCATTGCCTGAAAATATGCAGAGTAGGGATGAGTACTTTTTTGAATCTCAGTTGTCTGATCAGGCAGGGCATGATAAGCCATCACAGCAGCCATCCAGTTTTAGAGGTGGGGAGTTAAATGGTTTGAATCACTTACATACCTATTTTGATTCCGATGCGCCCAACACTTATAAAACCACCCGAAACGCGCTAGATGACTGGACACATTCTACGAAGTTCTCCGCTTGGCTTGCAAACGGCTCACTATCTGTAAACACAGTATTGAATCGTCTACGTCGCTATGAGCGCGATATTATCGCAAATGACTCTACCTACTGGATTTGGTTTGAGCTGCTATGGCGTGAGTATTTCTATTGGTATGCTGTCACCCATCAGGAAAAGTTATTTTGGTTTAAGGGCATCGCTCAGCACGCGCCATCAACTCAGTTGGACGAAAGTTTGTTAGCGCAATGGAAAAACGGTACAACACAATATCCTATTGTTAATGCGTGTATGAACCAATTGCGCACGACAGGTTATATGTCGAATCGCGGGCGACAACTGGTTGTTAGCTGCTTTATCCATGAGTTGGGTCTCGATTGGCGTTACGGGGCAGCTTACTTTGAGCAACATTTGGTTGATTATGATGTTGGCAGTAATTGGGGCAATTGGCAATATCTGGCAGGCGTGGGCGCTGATCCAAGAGGATGCAGACAGTTTAATCTCGACAAGCAGACCCAGCAATACGATCCAAATGGTGAGTTTATCCGTCAGTGGCAAGGCAACACTCAAAGAGTGATTAATGTATGTTGAAAACTCCCATTCAACAGATGACAGCTATTATTAGATTAATCATAAGATAGGTTTGAACAATGAAAAAGCCCAGTCCTTATCTAACTTTTGCAGGTGCTATTCCGTTTGCCGCCTGTGCATTTTTGCTGATGATAGACGTTGTTACCGTGCCTATACTTGGCTCAGTAGCCAATATATTAAGTGCTTATGGGCTAGTGATTGCATCATTTATGGTAGGCACGCATTGGGGTAATCATTTGAGCTTGGCTGATGACAATAAGTGGGCTATTAGGCTTCCACTGTATAGCAATGTCATTGCGCTTGGCCTTTGGCTTGGTTTTTTGATCTTATCAGCTGTTGATTTCATTTGGCTATTAGTGATTGGGTTTATAAGTCTGTTGGTTATCGATTATAGTCTGCATCGAGCGCAGATTATCAGTCATGCTTACTTTAAAGTTAGGCAGTATGTCACGGCGATAGTGGTCATATCGTTAGTCGTTGCAGCATTACAGTTGTAAGTGGTATTAACTGAGTCATGGCCAAATAATAGTCAGTTGGCTTTCTCTATTTTTATATAGTCAAATCCATATAAATCCGCTACATCATCACCCTCGCTAAGCATACTAATGTATAACTTGCGCTCGGTTTCCTTGTATCGAAATTATTTGAATTTAACTATACTTGAGATTTTGCTTCTAGAGATTTCCGTAGGCGCCGCACTTCTGTGAGTAAAGTATTTGATAGTTAGACTAAAGATTAATAAAGTTCATTTAAAATGAATGTTATAATTAAAGCCATCTATATTTCTCTAAGAACATGGTTATGCAATCTATCAAGTTACCTAGCAAACCACCAAGCTCTCCGCATCCTATCCTTAATTTGAGCTTTCGCATATTTTTTAGTGCAGCTGCGCTATTTGCCGTAGTAACGATGCTGCTATGGGCGTTTGTGTTCACTGGTCACACGGAAATCGATGCACAGGTATTGAATCCGTTGTATTGGCATGGTCACGAGATGATTTATGGTTATGCACTCGCAGTGGTTGCTGGGTTTTTGCTAACCGCGGTGAAGACTTGGACAGGGGTGATGATGCCGCATGGTTATTCGCTACTGGCAATCTTTACTTGTTGGTTGCTGGCGCGTTTAGGATGGTTGGCTTTTGGGCTTGGTGTCGCTATTGCGGGGAGTAGTGTGTGGTTACTATATGCAGCGGCACTATTTGATATGTTGTTCATCGGAGCGATGGCCTTTGTCATATGTCGTGCAGTGCTACAAGTTAAGCAATACAAACAAATGGGAATTTTGGCAAAGCTGGCGCTATTAACACTGGGCAACGGGCTGTGCTATTGGGGCATTATTAGTGCTGATATGGCCATTACCAGAGTAGGTATATATCTAGGCTTTTACTTAATCATTGGTCTGGTATTGACCATCGGGCGACGGGTAGTTCCTTTCTTTATTGAGCGCGGATTAAGTGGGGGTGGTACAGACAATGTAACGCTACGAAATAGTAAGACTCAAGATATTGCCAGCTTGGCTTTTTTGTTCGCTTTTTTTATGGCTGATTTGTTTTATCCTAATAAGTACTTGCTGACGATCACAGCACTTGGCGTAGCCGTGGTCAATATCATTCGTTTACTAGGATGGTATAATCGCGGTATTTGGCAAAAGCCATTGTTGTGGTCATTGTATATTGCGTTTTTAGGAATGTGTCTGAGTTTCTTATTGTATGCATTACAGCCTTGGCTAGGTTATCCGCACAGCATCGCTATGCATGGACTGGCAATTGCTGGTGTTGGTATGATGACCGTGGCGATGATGACTAGAGTATCGCTTGGACATACGAGTCGCAGTATTCATCAGCCACCAAAAACGGTAAACGTTATGTACGGTTTGATGGTATTGGTATTTATCAGCCGAGTGCTATTACCGCTGGTCGATATGAGTCATTATCTAGCATGGATTATGGTGGCTCAAAGCGCGTGGATTGCTTGCTTTGTATTATTTTGCATCAGTTATTTGCCGATGCTGACACGACCGAGACCAGACGGCTTATTTGGGTAATGTGCTTTAGCTCATCAATGTTGAAACCGTAAAATTTTAATACTCTCAAAACAGACAGGAGCGTGAATCAATGCGATTAACCAATTATAGTGACTACGCACTGCGCTCATTAATTTATTTAGCAGTGAAGCCAGATCAGCACTCATTGGCTAATATCAGTGACATAGCAGACAGCTATCATATTTCTAAGAGCCACTTAACTAAGATTATTCATCAGCTGGGTCAGCTCGGGTACATTGATAGCGTCCGTGGCAAAAATGGCGGTATTCGGTTGGCTTACGCTCCAAAAGATATTAACTTAGGCGTATTGATTAAACAAATTGAACCAGATTTTGCGTTGGTAGAATGTTTTGCCGCGCAGTTGCCCAATACCGAGACAAAACCTCATTCAATAGGCTTACCCATCACCTTGGTAGCGGAATCAGCGCCGACGCCTACTTTGGGCTGTGTAATTAGTCCAGTCTGCCAATTAAAAGGGGTGTTTTTTGAAGCGCTCACTGCTTTTATTACCGTGCTTGAGCGTTATACGTTGGCAGATATCATCAATAATGAGGATGAGCTGGCGACCTTGTTATTTCGATGAGGTTATAGCCACCTCAAAACATAAAAAAAGGCTACCAGAATGGCAGCCCTTTTTTTCACAAAATACGTCGGTCAAAATACGGTACAAGCTATGATTTTTCTAGCTTTGGACGTGCTTTATCAATGGCTTTTAGCAGTGCTTTTTCAAACTCACCTTCTTTAAATCGAACCAGATAAGAATGCGCTGCGCAGAAATTGCGAACGTCGCGCCACTCACTTGCCAAGTTGGTCGCCCAATCGCAATAGTGTGCACCAGCATTTGGCTCGTTTGTGAGGGCTTTTTTGGTAGTAGGGTGCAATATCAGCTCAGGTAATACTGCCTCTAGTAATTTCATTGGGGGACTCATAAAAGTGTCATCAACGTGTAAGCTCTGGCTGGCAGGGTGATAAGCCAATAAAGAACCTGCATGGATCATCTCGTTAGGCGAGATATAGTGGACACCTTCAGATAACGAAAATTTTAATTCAGGGTAGCGCTGTGCCACCGCTTCGCTCTCAACCAAATCCTCTGCCCACTTAATCTCTGGCATTTTTTTATGATGACGGCTGCTGCCATACATAGTGGCTTGCGGAAAGTCTTTTGCCATTTGTGCACAGCTCACCGTGTGGAAAGGATGAACGTTAAGTACCGCTTCGACATCTTGACCATTATTGGTTAGTGCCATGACTTCATCTCGAACGTCACCCGTCAAGGCGTAACTGTCCAAAAATATAAAGCGTCCCGATGCCAGCTTGACCAGTGAGCATTGAGTGCCGATATTTAGCACGCCACCAATACGGAATGTTCCGCGTATGTTCCAAAATCCTGAGCCTAAATCTATAATTTTGTCTGTCATAAATATTGTTCCTTAATTGATCAATGATGAGGTGTAGCAATTTAATAGGGTAGTTATGGGTGACTATAAAAACAGTAAATCACTAAATATAAGCAATTAAATATAAGTCACTAAGTTTAAGCCACTAAATATAAGCAACTATAAATACCAAGATATGGATAATGACGTATGACAGGCATAAAGTCTGTTATAAAAAGGATGTCAAAGACGGCAATATCCCATCGACATCATGAGTTCAATACAAATTGTGATGAACCACCCATATTTTTTCAGCGTTTTTTGATGTTGATAGCTTTTTTACGCTTGTGATTTATTATTGTTTCTTGGATTTGTTTAAGTCATGCAAGCTTTTTCAAGCTCAGGACGGGCGCTGTCAATAGTAGCCAATAGCGCCGCCTCAAATTCACCTTCTTCAAACACTACCAAACCTGAATGCGCACTACAAAAATTGCGCACGTCACACCAGTCATGCGCCAAGTTGATGGCCCAATCACAATAATCTTTGCCAGCATCTGGCTCATCTTTGAGTGCTTTTATGGTCGTAGCATGTAAGTTTATACCTGCTTGTACCGCATTAAATCGCTTCGAAGGTGGCGTCTCGATGGTATCGTCGACATATAGACTTTGGCTGGCAGGATGAAATACCAAGAGCGAGCTTGAGTGCACAGAGTCATCAGGGGCAATATAGTGAATGCCTTTTGGCAGTGAAAATTCAAGCTCAGGATAACGCTCGGCGACCGCTGCACTTTCAACGTAATCTGCGCTCCAATTCACTTCTGGCACTTCCTTATGGTGACGTGCACTGCCATAAAATAGAGCATGTGGAAAGTCTTTTGCTACTCGCGCACAGTGCACCGTATGAAAAGGATGCACATTGAGTACCGCTTCTATGTCCTGCCCATTATTGGTCAGCGCCATCACTTGCGCGCGGACCTCCCCAGTGAGCGTATAACTGTCCAGCAGCACAAACTTTCCAGAGGATAATTTTACCAATGCTGATTGATTGCCTATATCGATCATGCCTTGTCTCACGAACGAGCCGCGAATATTCCAAAAACCTGCACCCAAATCATGTATCTGGTCTTTCATTGTAGACAGTCTCCTTTAAGTCATAGCCAATTTAAAAGTCATCGCTAAATTTAAATTTTCTTAAGTCATATTAAGTTTTCTCAAGTCATAATAGTACGCAAATAAAGGAGTAATTAAAGCAAATGTCACCATTCCTATACACCGCTTTACGAACAGTCTTTATAATCATAAGCAGAGATACGTGGGCTTTTGCTGTAGTTTTCGTTGGCACATAAAAATTTATCGAAGCGTGTGTCATTATTGATATAGCGCTGCATCCACGCGATACCAGGCTTACTCAGCAGTATCTCGTTAAAGCGGTAGGTTGGACAAAAATGACTGCCATTGTCCACCTCAATTTTCATCTTGGGGCCGGTGGCATTATGATAAAAAACATTGGTATATTTCTCATTGGTGGCAATACGGTCACGCTCGCAGGCGATGACTAAAGTTGGTGTCTTTACCTCGCCATAGCTTTTGTCATGATAGGGTGCGAGTGGAATGATGGCTCGTACTGTGCTGCGCTCCTTTGCTAGCTTAAGCGCACCGCCACCGCCCATAGACCAGCCGATAGCGCCCAATCGCTTAGGATCTATCTTATTGCCAACGGTATCATCAGCGATTATGTGGTCTAGTGCGGCATTCAATTGAGTAGCTCTACTATCTGGATCGTCGTAGATAGAGTTGGTATCGATAGTGATAACGACGAATCCCCAAGAAGCCAAACGCGGTCCCCACCATTTGATAGCAGCCTCGTAAGACACGTAACCCGGAACCACAGCGATAGCACCTAACAAGCCGCAACCGATAGCATCGGTTGGGTAGTGAATCGTGCCACCACCGAAGCCTTTTGCTGATTGGCGCGCAACGTGTTTGGTACTGACAGAGAAGGGGCCGTTATCACGAGTATCTGACAGCGCAGCTGCTGTGATCGCGCTATCAGCAATACAGTCTGATGGCACTGTTGGTAATGTTGGCACTGTGGGTAATACTTCATTTGCTGAAATAGTCGTGGTTTCTGATAAGCTGACTTCAGCCAAAGTTGGCATAGAAAAAATCAGCGCGCCTATGGTGATAGTGGCTTTTTTAAGCCAAGCATTTTTTATCATGATAAATATTCTTTTAAGTGAAAGTCGTGTACTTGTGCTGAGCGGCTTATTTGTATTGTTTTATCTTATACTTAAGGCAAAACAATAGTAGACATTAATCTTGTCATTGTCAAAGTTGTGCACTGTCTGCACTGTCTGCACTGTCTGCACGGTATCGGATGCGACTAGGTAGCAGTGCAAATTTAAAAGGTAAAGTGAGGCTGCTTTAAAGAATTATATTTCTATAAGTGAGGTGGGCATCATAGACATAAAATCGTCGGTATCTATTGGTTAAATAACAAAGCTAATGTGGTGCCAATAACACATCTAGAACTGAGTATATGGCTTGATGTGATAACATAAGCCGCTTGTCTTTACGATATGAATGTATCATTTAAAGAGACTGTCTTACCTTCTGGATTTATCGTGCAACTAGATTTATTGTGCAGCGTGTTTAGAACATAGCTCTGTCACCCGTCTCTCATCCAAGCCAATAACAGGTGTGTATCACTGTCGTGGCATAACCAATAAAGTCAGCCTCCTTGTGAATCATTCTAACGACCAGACCCAAAATACCGTCCCACAGCCTTCTGTCTCACCAAATCATTCAACGTCATGGGTTTTAAAGCTCACCTTTGGCTTGATTGGCATGTTCGCTTTTTTACAAGTGTATTCTATTCAAGCGGTGCTACCCGTCCTGATGGTAGATTTTGCGGCGACTGAAGTGCAAGCCGGTATGATCGTTGGGGCAACCGTGTTGGCAATCGCCATCATGTCACCGTTTTTGGGCATGCTCTCTGATGCGGTCGGGCGTAAGTCATTTATCGTTGGTGCTTTGCTATTTTTAGCGATACCGACGGCGCTCATTGCGCAAAGCCCTAGCATTGGTTGGATGGGTATATGGCGCTTCATACAAGGACTCTCTGTGCCCGGTATTACCGTGGTGACCATTGCCTATATCGGAGAAGAGTTTGAGGGACGCGCGGTCACTGAATTGATGTCATTTTATGTCTCAGGTTCGGTATTTGGCGGCTTTATGGGGCGGTTTTTGCTTGGGCATTTACACGAGCTTATTGGCTGGCGTGCCGGCTATTATGTGATGGCAGCGATGACGCTGATAGGTGCGCTCTGGGTCGGTAAAATGCTACCCTCATCGCGTCACTTTGAGGCCAATCCGAACTTTCGCTCAGCGATACAGACGCTGGGTGAGCATTTGACCAATCGTTACGTTGTGACCGCCTGTTTGCTTGGTGCTTGTGTATTATTCTCATTAGTTGGCTGTTTTACCTTTATTAATTTGCACCTAACAGGCACGCCATATGAGCTCGGTACGGGTGCGCTGGCCAATATTTTTGCGGTGTACTTAATTGGGGTAGTCATTACGCCATTGTCCTCTACATTGCTACGTCGATTCGGTTCAGCACGAACCGTTCGGGTGGCCGTTATTGTGTCGATATTTGGGATGTTATTGACGCTGGTGACGCCACTTTGGGGTATTGTCGTAGGGCTCGCGATTATGTCCTCTGGCGTGTTTGTCACTCAGGCGGCAACGATTAGCTATATCGCGGTCAATGTCAAAAAAGGTCGCTCACTGGCTTCTGGTTTATACTATATGGGCTATTATGCAGGTGGCACTCTAGGGGCATGGCTGTGCGGCATGGCCTATGCGCGAGGACAATGGTCTCTTACAGTAGGACTATTATTATTCGTGCAAGTATTGGCATTATCGGTCGCTAGCTTTGGCATGATAAAAACCAAACCCCGAACCACTTAACCTATATATAGCTCGTCAAATATGGCATAAAAATCACAGCTACTATCCTAATACTTACGTAAGCAGCCTTTACATGGTTGAGGTTTTTTCTTACTATCATTACAAGGTTTGTCGAGCATATTTTTTATTAAAATAATAATTTCAGTTCGCCTCAAACCCTTTAATAGCTATTAAAATTACTGTAAATAATTAACAAGGACGTCAGATTTATGTCAAATATCTATCACAGTGCGCCAGCTGCTTATGAGTTCCCATTACTGATTAAGCAATTGTTAAACCGTGCCAAAACCGTCTCACAAGATCAAGAAATCGTTTATGCAGATAAAAAGCGCTTCACTTATAAAGATCTGTTTAATCGTATCAATCGCTTGGCCAATGTTTTAGCCGACCTGAATCTTGATACTGGTGATGTGGTTGCCGTCATGGATTGGGATAGCCATCGCTATTTAGAATCCTACTTTGCGGTGCCAATGTCGCAGTATATTTTGCAGACCGTCAATATCCGTTTATCACCAGAAAAGGTGCTGTACACCATCAATCATGCAAAACCAAAAGTGCTGATGCTGAACTCTGAGTTTGCCGCACTGGTGAAGGATTATCAATTTGAAAACTCCAGTATCGAGCATATTATTTGGCTAGATGATAACGGTATGACGGTAGAAGGCGTTTTTGGTGATAACCAAAGTCGCGTAACGGGTGAGTATGAGGCATTGCTAGAAGCCGCTGATGACACTTTTGAGTTTCCAGATTTTGATGAAAACACGATTGCGACGACTTTTTATACCTCAGGCACCACAGGCGATCCAAAAGGCGTGTTTTTTAGTCATCGTCAGTTGGTACTACATAGTATGGCAGAGGCCGCCACACTGGGTATGTTGCCGAACAAACAAGGCGTGAGTAACGGCGACGTTTATATGCCGATGACGCCGATGTTCCATGTGCATGCATGGGGTTTCCCGTTTACCGCGACCATGGTTGGTCTCAAGCAAGTCTATCCGGGACGTTATGCGCCTGATACTTTGCTGGATTTAATCATCAACGAAAAAGTTAGCATCACCCATTGTGTGCCGACGATTCTGCAAATGGTACTCAAGGAAGCGCAAGATCGAGGTGCCAGTTTTAATGGTCTAAAAATGATCATTGGCGGTTCAAGATTGACCGAAGGGTTAGCAAAATCTGCATTGGCGCAAGATATCGAAGTCTATACGGGCTACGGTATGTCGGAGACAGCGCCGCTCATTAGCCTGACAGAATTTAGCCTCAACGAGCCAGAAATGACGGAAGAAGAAGACATCGCTCGCCGTTGTATGACTGGTAAACCAGTGGTTATGGTGGACGCCCAGATATGGAGTACGAATAATGAGCCAGTTGGCACTGGTGAAGAAAATACGGGCGAGCTGGTACTGCGCGCACCGTGGTTGACCCAAAGCTATCTAAAAAATGATGACGCTGGCAAAGAGCTGTGGGAAAACGGCTATATGCATACTCAAGATATTGCCTATGTACGCCCTGATGGCTATATTAGAATCACGGACCGTCTAAAAGATGTGATTAAATCAGGTGGCGAGTGGATTTCATCATTGGAGATTGAGACGATTTTGTCGCTGCATCCATCAGTGGCTGATGTGTCGGTCATTGGCGTTCGTGATAAGCAGTGGGGCGAGCGTCCATTGGCATTAGTGGTACTCAAGCCTAATGCTCAAGAGACCAAAGTCGAAGATATCAAAGCCATTGCTGAGAAAGCGGTAGAGCGCGGTATCATTCCTAAGTATGGTGTGCCCAGTCAGTTTAAGTTCGTTGATGAATTGCCCAAAACTTCTGTAGGCAAGCATGATAAAAAAGTCATGCGTGAGATGTATGCCGATCAGACCGAAGTATAACTTTACGTGTCTTATTATCTAAAGTCGTTAGCTGTTAAAGTACTTAAATGTTCATTATGATTGAACAGATTGAACAGATTGAACGCTTAACAGTTGACCTTTATTGTTAGCTCTGCTACATTTTAAACCGATACATTATGTATCGGTTTTTCAGTTCTGGCACGGATGACCAGTACCTCATTACGATATTGTTTATCACAACTATATTCAAAACTATATTGCATCATATCTTGTTTACGCTAAGGACAGCTATTATGAGCGACCCAATCAACAACCAAGTGGCAACCGAACTTTCTGAAAATGGCCAAACTCCAGCCACTCAGACCCCGAGCTTTGCTGATATTTACCACAGCTCTATCAACGATCGCGAGCAATTCTGGGCAGAGCAAGCGAAACGTATCTACTGGCATAAAGAGCCGGAACAAATCCTTGATGACAGTAATTTGCCGTTTGCTAAATGGTTCGTCGGCGGTGAGACCAATCTCTGCTATAACTGCGTCGATCGCCATCTGCCTGATCGTGCTGAGCAAGATGCTTTTATTTGGCTGTCCTCAGAGATTAATCAAGAGCTGATAGAAACCTTTCCCACCGTGGCTGATGCTTTTAGCAATCTAGGCAATAACGTTGAGTTCTATACAGACTATACCAAGCGTCGCCTAACCTATAATGACTTGTATAAAGAGGTCAACTACTTCGCAGATGTGCTGCAACGTCATGGTGTTGGAGAGGGCGATCGAGTCATTATTTATATGCCGATGATTCTGGAAGCCGCTTATGCCATGTTGGCTTGTGTGCGTATCGGTGCCATTCATTCAGTGGTATTTGGTGGGTTTGCCGCGCACAATTTAGCCATTCGTATGGATGATGCCGAGGCAAAAATGGTCATCACGGTCGATGCTGGTCTGCGCGGTGGTAAAGTTATTAATTATAAAAACCTTGTCAATCAAGGGGTAGAGCAAGCGACAGCCAAGCCTGAGCATGTATTGGTCGTTGATCGTGGTATTTTACCTTTTGAAGCGCAAGCGATAGATATCGATTATGCGACTGAGCGCCGCATCAGCTGCGAGGCCAATGCCATCGTTGAGCCAGTATGGTTAGAGTCCAACACCCCATCGTATCTACTTTATACCTCTGGTACGACCGGTACGCCAAAAGGGGTGCAGCGTGACACGGGCGGTCATGCCGTGGCGTTAACGACCTCGATGGACTATATTTATGATGGTAAAGCCGGTGAGACCTTTTGGGCGATATCCGATATCGGTTGGGCAGTGGGTCACTCCTATACTATTTATGCGCCATTGCTGGCAGGTATGACCAGCGTTATGTATGAAGGTCTACCGCACCGTCCTAATCCGGGCATCTGGTGGCGTATCGTTGAGGCCAACAAGGTTAATATTCTTTTCACCGCGCCTACAGGTGTGCGTATGCTCAAAAAGCAAGATGAAACTTGGATGACACGCTATGATGTCTCTAGTCTTAAATCTTTCTTTTTAGCCGGTGAGCCACTTGATCAGTCTACAGCGGATTGGTTAAAGAAACATCTGGGCGTGCCTATTTTAGATCATTACTGGCAGACTGAGTCCGGCTGGCCCATCCTAAGCAATACCCCAAAATTTGATGATAAACCGCACAAACAAGGCTCACCTGGTTATCCGATGTATGGCTATGATGCGCATGTGATCAATGAAAAAACAGGCGAGCGTTGTGCTGCGGGCGAAAAAGGCTTGCTGGCAATTACTGCGCCTCTACCACCTGGCTGCCTGACAACCGTATGGCGTAACGATGAGCGCTTTATTAGTAGCTACTTTAGTTTAGCTGATGGCAATGAGTACTCTACATCAGACTATGCCGTAACTGACGAAGATGGTTGCTTTTATATACTCGGCCGTACCGATGATGTCATCAATGTCGCTGGTCATCGGATTGGTACTCAAGAGATTGAGGAGGCGATTAGCACCCATCCTGAGATGGCTGAGTGTGCCGTTGTGGGTATTCATGATGAGCTGAAAGGTGAGTTACCCATCGCGTTTTGTGTGCTAAGAGACCACACCCAAGTGGCCACAACCGAAAACCGCTTTCGCCTTGAGCAACAAATCATTGGCGCAGTCGTCAAGTCGCTTGGCGGCATTGCGCGTCCAGCAGCGGTCTATTTCCCGCAATCAGTACCAAAGACCCGTTCTGGTAAAATACTACGCCGCGCCATACGTGCGCTGGCTGAAAACAAGCCCACAGGAGATATGTCAACACTCGACAATCCAGCAGCGATTGATGCGATTAAGCAGTCTATGAAAGATTATTAGAAAATAATCAGCCTAGGTTTTATTGGTTAGAGTGTGCTAGATATTCAAAAATAGTCTCTGTCGGAGCTATGGTTGGATATCTGGCACACTTTAAGAGAATACCCAATTTTACCTAGTGCATTTCTACGACTTATTCGTTTGCGTTAGAGGAAGTTGCTGTTATGGATATTTTTGCCATTGTATTGTCTTTGGTATTGTTAATGTATTTTGCTTATCGAGGAGTGAGTGTTTTAATACTAGCCCCTGTTCTTGCCATTCTAGCTGTTGTTCTAAGCGGCGTTGGCAGTCAAAGCATGGGAATGTATACCCAGATATTTATGGAGGGGATGGGCAGCTTTGCGGTTAAGTATTTTCCCTTATTTTTACTCGGGGCTATTTTTGGCAAGCTGATGCAAGACTCAGGCTATGCTTATGCCATTGCCAAAACTTTAGTGACAAGATTAGGAGACAAGCATGCCATGCTATCGGTGGTATTGGCTTGCGCTATTCTTACTTATGGCGGGGTATCCGCTTTTGTGGTTACTTTTGCCATATACCCGATTGCCGCTGCTTTGTTCAGACACGTCAATATTCCCAAAAGACTGATACCGGGTGCGATTTGTATTGGTGCCTTAACACTGACCATGACCGCATTACCGGGTACCCCCTCAATTCATAACGCTATTCCCATGCCTTACTTTGAGACAGATGCGTTTGCAGCCCCTGGATTAGGCATTATTGCCGCAATAATTATGCTGGGTGGCGGTATGTTATGGATGAGTCGCCAACTTCGTATTGCCCGTGTGAATAATGAAGGGTATGGCAATCATACTTTAAATGAACAAGACAGCCCTTCGAATAACGATATACCCAATTTCTGGCTAGCACTACTGCCTATTATCATCGTCATATCAGGCAATTATGTCTTTTCAAAGATCATAATACCTTTGTGGAGCAACAGCTACTTAGCTGATGAAAAATTTGGAGGGGTAGAACTAAGCTCGGTCATTGGTATTTGGTCCATAATTCTATCGTTGGTTTTGGCTTGTATTTTTGTTATGGCATTTAATTTTAGAAAAATGGACAGTGTAAAAGAAAGTTTAAACAAAGGTGCTATGGGATCTTTACTACCGATTTTTAATACGGCATCAGAGGTAGGCTATGGGTCTGTTATTGCGACGCTTGCAGGATTTGCCATTATCAAACAGTACCTTATGGGGTTTGCGCCAGGCAATCCATTGATATCTGAAGCGATCATGATTAATGTTTTAGCGGGTATCACAGGCTCAGCGTCTGGTGGGTTGGGTATTGCCCTAGAGATTATGGGCGCAAGTTATATGCAATTAGCAGAGCAGTATAATATTGACCCTGAACTGATGCATCGTATTGCTTCTTTAGCAGCAGGTGGGCTGGACTCATTACCACATAACGGGGCCATCATAACCATGCTCGCTATTTGTGGGCTCACCCATAGAGAGTCCTATAGAGATATCTTTGTGACGGCTGTCTTAGTCCCGTTGATAGCACTAATCACAGTGATTACCTTAGGAACAATGTTTGGGTCGTTTTAATACTTTGTAGAATGATAGTTTGTTACCTAGAAACAAGGTAAACGCTCTAATTTATATATAAAATTTGTTTATATTGCTACTTATGTTGTTCTTTACTCATATTTCACCTTTGAGCTCATGGACTCTCATGGGCTTTTTTTGTTCTTAAATTTTACTCTGCGTTTTTAAGTTAGCGATAAATAATGGCTGATATAAATTTATGATGTCTATGTTTAAAGTTCAGGTTTAAAGTTCAGCTTTAACATTCAGGTCTAGCGTCCATATTTACCGTCAAAAATACCATTCGGAAGGCTAATAGGCTTTTACCAGCGCCAATACTAACAAGGATATTTTTCTTTAGAAGGAACTCCTTTACTAAAACTTCAACAAAGCCCTTGACCCTAAAATTGTTTTATTGTTATAGTCAATAACGATACGTAATAAATCATTTTATAATTAATGTGATTTGTAGCAACCTATGAATTTTTAATCCTCCTCATAACTATAAAGATACCGTTACGCGGTAGTCTCGCAAACAAGATAAGGATATCTTATGCACCACGTTCAGCAGCTCATCAATGGTCAATTTGTTGATTCTAATACCAGCGAATGGATTGATATCACCGATCCTGCCACCCAAGAAGTCATTGCCAAAGTCCCTCAGACCACAGATGATGAAATCAATCAAGCCGTTGCTGCTGCCCAAGCGGCTTTTCAGACTTGGCGCAAAACACCGATTACCACTCGTGCTCGTATCTTTTTAAGATACCAAGCGTTGATACGCGAGCATATGGATGAATTGGCAGCAATCTTGACCGCGGAACAAGGCAAAACGATTGCAGACGCGCGCGGTGATGTATTCCGTGGTTTAGAAGTCGTTGAGCATGCCGCAGGTATTGCGAATTTACAGGTTGGCGATTTCGTTGAAAACGTGGCCTCAGATGTGGATACCTACAGTATTTGGCAGCCACTTGGTGTCTGTGCAGGCATTACACCCTTTAATTTCCCAGCGATGATTCCGCTTTGGATGTTCCCAATGGCGATTGCCACGGGCAATACTTTTATTTTAAAGCCTTCTGAGCAAGATCCAATGGTCACCATGCGTTTGGTTGAGCTGGCAGTCGAAGCGGGCGTACCCGAAGGCGTGCTAAACGTGGTACATGGCGGCAAAGCGACCGTTGATGCTATTTGTGACCATCCCGATATCAAGGCGGTTTCTTTTGTTGGATCAACCAACGTCGGCAAACACGTCTACGAGCGTGCCAGCAAATCAGGCAAGCGTGCCCAGTGCATGATGGGTGCCAAAAACCATGGCGTTATCTTACCTGATGCCAATAAAGAGCAAACGCTCAATCAACTAGCGGGTGCCGCCTTTGGTGCTGCTGGTCAACGTTGTATGGCGCTGTCAGTCGTGGTGTTAGTCGGTGCTGCGGGTGAGTGGATTGATGACATTAAAGCCAAAGCAGAAGGCTTAATCGTCTCAGCTGGTAAGCATGATAAAGACTTAGGCCCGCTGATTTCTCCTGCCGCCAAGGCTCGTGTTGAGCATTTGATTGGTACGGGCGTAGAAGAAGGCGCTAGTCTGTTGCTTGATGGTCGCGGTATCACCGTCGAAGGCTATGAAAAAGGCAACTTCGTCGGGCCAACTATCTTTGATAATGTCACAAGCGATATGCAGATTTATAAAGAAGAAATTTTTGGTCCAGTGCTTTGTATTATGCGTGCCGCCAGCCTTGATGAAGCGATTGAGCTGCTTAATGCCAATCCACATGGTAATGGTACGGCTATCTTTACCCAGTCAGGCGCTGCTGCACATAAATTCCAGCAAGACATTCAGGTCGGTCAAATCGGTATCAACTTGCCGATTCCTGTGCCACTACCGATGTTCTCATTCTCAGGCTCACGTGCCAGCAAACTTGGTGATCTCGGTCCTTATGGTAAGCAAGCCGTTCAGTTTTATACTCAGACCAAGACGGTAACTGCACGTTGGTTTGATGATGAGGCGAGCCGCGGCGTCAATACCACTATTTCAATTTAATCGTTAATCCGCTATACGTGTGGTATAGCGCCACTCATGTTTAGTATGTTTTTTAATATCAAAGCATAATTTTGTGATGGTCGTTATGCCACTGCTATACTGTATAAACGATATTAAACGAATGACTCATCAAACCTGAGTCACCATATTTGCTTTGCAAGCACAAGGATGATCTTATGGATTTCTCATTGACAGACGACCAAATTGCCTTCCGCCAAACTGCCAGACAGTTTGCGCAAAAAGAGCTAAAGCCAAATGCCGCTGAGTGGGATCGCACCTCACATTTCCCAGTCGATGTTATCAAAAAATCAGGTGAGCTTGGGTTTTTAGGTCTCTATACCAATCCAGACTATGACGGTTTAGGGTTGCCACGTCTCGACTCTGCAATGGTTTTTGAAGAGTTGGCATGGGGTGATACGTCTGTGGCGGCTTATATGAGTATTCATAATATGGCAAGTTGGATGATCGGTGAATATGGTAGCGATGTCCTATGCAAGAAATATTTGCCGAAGATGGTCAGCGGTGAATGGCTTGGCAGCTACTGCTTGACAGAAGCTAATGCTGGTTCTGATGCGGCCTCATTGCGTACCAAGGCTGATAAGCAAGGCGACCATTATGTGCTTAATGGGGAAAAAGCCTTTATCTCCGGTGCTGGTGAGACTGATGTACTAGTAGTGATGGCACGGACAGGTGGCGCAGGGCCAAAGGGCATCTCAGCATTTGTTATCGATGCGCATAGCGCTGGTATTGAATATGGCAAAAATGAGCATAAGATGGGCTGGAAAGCGCAGCCAACGCGAACCATTAGCTTTAAAGACGTCAAAGTGCCAGCAGAAAACTTAATAGGCGAGGAAGGTCAAGGCTTTCGTATCGCTATGAAAGGCTTAGATGGTGGACGTATCAATATCGGTATCTGTGCAGTTGGTACGGCACAGTCAGCGCTAGAGACCGCAACCAATTATGTGCAGGAGCGTAGTCAATTTGGTAGCCAGCTTGCCAGCTTGCAATCAGTACAGTTCAAGCTTGCTGACATGCTGACGCAAACCATTACTGCACGGCAAATGCTGTATTTGGCGGCTAGTAAAGTCGATAACAATGATGGGCAAGCGTCTACCTACTGCGCCATGGCAAAGCGTCTCTCGACTGACCTTTGTTTTGATGTCGCCAATGAAGCACTACAGCTACACGGTGGTTATGGCTATCTAAATGAGTATCCACTTGAGCGCCATGTACGAGATTTGCGTGTGCATCAGATTTTGGAAGGTACTAATGAGATTATGCGAGTAATTGTCTCGCGTCAGCTATTACAGGACGATGCGTTGGATCAATTACGTTAACTGCATTAGTCAGCTAATCTGGCTTAGCTATGATGAGCTGCAGCTTTTGTACCTAGCGCCTAACCAATAAACCATACCAAATTCAGATAAAATAAAGGACTATTTATGACGGATTATACCAATCTCAAGTTATCGATTGACGGTCATACTGCTACTGTGACATTGAATAACCCGCCAGCCCATACATGGACAATGGATAGTCTGCCGGCGCTAAAGCAGCTGGTGACTGATCTTAACGCCAATGATGATGTTTATGCCTTGATTATTCATGGCGATGGTGAGAAATTCTTTTCAGCGGGTGCGGATTTAAATAATTTCTCGGATGGTGACAAGGGTCGAGCAATTAGCATGGCCATCGCTTTTGGCGACGCGTTTGAAGCGCTATCAGCGTATCGCGGTGTCAGTATCGCGGTCATCAACGGCTATGCCATGGGCGGCGGACTTGAGTGTGCATTGGCATGTGACATTCGTATCGCAGAAGCACATGCGCAGATGGCCTTACCAGAAGCTGGTGTTGGTTTATTGCCATGCGCGGGTGGCACACAGAATCTAACAGCTTTAGTGGGTGAAGGCTGGGCAAAGCGCATGATATTGTGCGGCGAGCGCGTTGATGCAGAGACAGCGTTACGTATCGGCTTGGTTGAAGAACTCGCTGCTAAAGGGGAAGGGCTACAAGCAGCACAAAAGCTTGCGCAAAAAGTCGCTAAGCAATCACCCGTTGCCGTTAGTTATTCTAAAACACTTATTCAAGCTGCTAGAAATACCCCGCCTGCGCAAAACCTTATCCATGAGCGTGAAGCTTTCGTGAAATTGTTTGACACCAACGATCAGCGCGAAGGGGTACAAGCATTTTTAGAGAAGCGCAAACCTACGTGGCAAAATAAATAGTCTGTAGGCATGTCTTGATATTTACTTTACTCATTTTAATTTTGGTAGGTCTCTTTTATGACAGCAGCAACAGAAAACACAGAACAAGAAGCGCCTGTATTGTTTAATACTGAACCGACAGAGTGTGGCCATCTTATTGGTATCATGACGTTAAATACCCCAAAATCACTCAATGCCTTAAGTGTTGAGATGTGTCAATTGTTATCACAACAGTTAGAGCAATGGAAAAGTGATGGGCACGTAGTGGCGATACTATTAAAAGGGGCAGGCGATAAGGCGTTTTGTGCTGGCGGGGATATCCGCAAGCTTTATGACAGTATGTCGGAAACTGCGCCAATGCCAAACCCTTATGCGACTGAGTTTTTCAGCCATGAATATCGTCTATACCGCCAAATGCACTTTTATACTAAGCCATTAATACTATGGGGTGACGGCATTATTATGGGCGGTGGCATGGGATTGATGTCAGGTTGCAGCCATCGTCTGGTCACCGAGCGTACCCGCTTTGCGATGCCAGAAGTGACTATTGGGCTGTTCCCTGATGCTTCTGGCAGTTGGTTTTTGCAGCGTATGCCAGCTAAAGCAGGTTTGTTCTTGGGACTAACGGGTGCGATGTGTAATGGCAACGACGCAATGTTGGCTAACCTTGCAGAGTATGCTGTCGCCAGTAGTGATTATGATGCCGTCATACAAAGTTTAAGACAGAGCGATTGGCAGGTTGCAGCTAGTAGTACGGATAAATGCGATAACAATAGCGCCTACAGTATCGTTAGCCGCGCACTGGCAGCACAGCCTGTTGCCGAGTTGCCTGCTAGTAAGCTAGCAACATACTGGCAGCCTATCCAGGAGTTGATGAATAGCGGCGGTCTAGGCGATATTGATGCGCTCCTACAAAGCGACGAGGCATTGGTAAATCTAGATGCAGATTTTGCTGATGATAGCTGGACGCAGCGAGCAGTGACCACTTATCGCCAAGGTTGCCCAGTGACCGTTGCTTTGACCTATGCGCTTTATCATAAAGTCACAGATTTATCGATAGAGCAGGTTCTATATTTAGAGACCAATGTGGCGGTACATTGTGCGGCCAATCCTGACTTTAGAGAAGGCGTACGTGCACTATTGATTGATAAAGATCGCAATCCGCAATGGTCGCGTTCATTAGCCGACTGTCTCAGTACCGAAGGTCAGAATTACATTCATCAGCACTTTGTGAACCCTTATTCTAGAGGCGAGCATCCCTTGGGCGATTGGTTGGGTGATGAGGCAGCAGGCAATCAGCTGGTGCGTTAAAGACTGGATGTGTCAATTCAATATAAATTAAACTCAAATAAACAGCGTACAACTATATATGTAGCATTATATGTAGCAAGCAATGCCTGCACGTATGATCAATACTTAACCATCAAGGAATGATGAGATGAATACAAAGGATGTAAATGCCACCGGTAGTGATACTACTAAGCCAAATATCGCCTTTATTGGGCTTGGTAATATGGGCGCACCAATGGCGGAAAATTTATTAAAAGCAGGTTATGCACTATCTGTCTATGATTTGTCTGAGGACGCGACGCAGCGTTTACAGCAAGCGGGTGCTAGCGTGGCGGATAGCCCGAAGGATGCTGCAAACAATGCCCAAGTCGTCATTAGTATGTTACCAGCTGGCAAGCACGTCCATTCTGTCTATCTTGGAGATAGTGGTCTGCTGGCGAATTTACCAAAAGGCACCTTGGTCATCGATAGCAGTACGATAGCCGCAGCTGATGCAAGGACAGTGGCAGAGGCGGCAAGTGAGCTTGGCATCGATTTCCTAGATGCGCCAGTCTCCGGTGGTACGGGCGGCGCTATTGCAGGCAGTTTGACTTTCATAGTTGGTGGCAGCGACGATGCATTTGCCAAAGCAGAGCCAATACTAGCAGTGATGGGCAAAAACATCTTTCATGCAGGTGACCACGGTGCCGGACAAGTCGCGAAAATCTGTAATAATATGCTGTTAGGTATTCTCATGGCAGGGACAGCAGAGGCAATCAATTTGGGTGTCAAAAACGGCTTAGATCCAAAAGTGCTGTCAGATATTATGCTACAAAGCTCAGGTCGTAACTGGACACTAGAAGTCTATAACCCTTATCCGCAAGTGATGGAAAATGTCCCATCCAGTAATGGTTATAAAGGCGGCTTTATGAGTAAGCTGATGCAAAAAGATCTGAATCTTGCGATGCAAACCGCTCAGGACACCAATGTTGAGACACCAATGGGTGCCAAAGCGACAGAGCTGTATGAAGCTCACACAGTAGAGAATGGTGATAGGGATTTTTCTAGCATCATGGGTCGTCATGACGCATCGTTGCTGTCTTAGAAATACCAAGACTTATAGATAAAAAAAGGTCTGCGCTATAATACTAGCGCAGACCTTTTTTTGAGTTTGGTTTTGATTGTCAATGTTGTTAACTTTGCAGGTCATATACTAGCGTCTGTACGTCCTGCGCGGCTTTTCGCAGTCGTGGTACATGGGTCAACAGCTCGTCTAGCGACACGCGTATGGTTGGTGCATGCAAATAGAGAGAAGCCAGATAGCGTGACTTCTTGTCCAATATAGGCACAGCGACTGCCACCATCTCAGAGATAAACTCCTCATTGTCGATGCCGATACCAGTATCAGCGATACGATCAAGCTCAGCATTCAATGCATCAATATCGGTGATAGTGTTTTTGGTGAACTTATCTAGTGGCAAACCTTGCAATATTTTATGACGGCTAGTATGAGACAACTGGCTCAAATATAGCTTACCTGTCGCTGTACACCACATGGGTGATTTTGCCCCTACAGGGAGGTAAATCTGCAATGGTAAGGTCGTTTGTGCACGGTTGGTATAAATCATATCCATATGATAGGGAATACCAATCCCGCAACTTTCTTTAATTTCGTTAACCAGCTTTTGCAGGATCATCTGCCTTTCATTAAAGAACAGTCGTTGTTGCCAGAGCTCAACACTCAGATTACGTACCCGCTTACCAGGAATAATACCGCCACCAATATCAACGGTCAAAAAACCATCATCAACTAAGTTTTGAATTAATCTATGGATGGTCGGTTTAGGAATGTCTAGTTCCTGTGAGAGCTCAAGTGGAGAAAGCGGTTTTGAAGCATAGGACACCGCTTCTATGATTTCTAGTACACGGGTAATCGACGATACTTTAGGCATATGTATGGCTCAGTAGGAGTAAAGAAATAAAGCAGACAGCATCACAAGATTTTCATAAATAAGATAAATAGTGACATTACTGACGTTCTATAACAAATCTATCATAACAACTAATTTAGCATAATATTCGGTTGAGGCAAGCGTTAGTCTCGTTATATGAGATCATTTATATCGTTTTATTTGTTAGCGTGAATTTTTATATAAGTAACAAAAGATACGTCAACTCACAAATCACAACAAACGGTAGTAATAAGCTAACTAACTACTATTGAGTTGGTTCAGCGGCTCATTCATCATAATGACATATTTTGTAATACCATCACATGAATATTAAGCCAGCTGATATTCATGTCTGTGCTCTTGAGTTACTTTGAGAGCGTTGTGTAACAGGAACATGAAGTTTTGCGGGTTAGTGTAGTAATTATTACAATTTCTATGCAATCTTTACATAATGGCAAATAAAAAGCGCGTCAATAGGGGTGACTTTTTGAGTCAAAATTGTTTTAATCTGCTCAACAAAATGGTGGTTTAAAAAAAGCTAAATTATCATTTTTTACGGGCGAGTTATTTCACACTTTAGGAGAGTAATTATGAAACTTATTAAATTATCTGCAATCTCTGCTGCTATCTTAGCATCAACTGCGGCTCTAGCTGCTGAACCTGTTATCGTTGTTGATAGTGCTGATGCCGTCGTATACGAAGCTGAGCCTGTAGCTGTTGCTTACCAAGCTGAGCCTGCTTATGCATACAATGCTGATGCTGGCATAGTACGCAACACGACTGGTGCAGTTGTTGGTGGTACTAAAACTTTCTTTCAAACAGCTGTTAATCCAGCCGCTGTTAGTGCTGAAGTTGGTACACTAGGTTATGGCGCTAACGTTGCTTGGGCAATGAATGACAAAACTGAACTACAAGCCGGTTGGGCAGGTGGTGATGTAGCTGACCTTTTCGGCGGTGATTTTGACGCTGACGACGTAAACTATGAAGTTGATGCAGATTTCAGCAACCCGTACCTAGGTGTTCAATACCGTCCTGTAGCTAACTGGTTCACTATGGGTGCTGGTATCATCGTTCCTGACAACGATATCGACGTAACTGCTAATGCTGATGGTGACTTCTTCGAGCTTGACGGTATTCAATACAATGCTGCTCAAACTGGTAACTTAGAAGGTAGCTTAGAGCATCGTAACAAGCTAGCACCTTATGGTACTATCGGCTTCCGTCCTAACATCGGCAACAACTGGGGTGTATTCGGCGAAATCGGTGCAGCATATATGGGTAAAACAGATGCTAAGGTTCGTTCAACTAACCCAGATGCAGACGTAAATTACACAGATGAGCAAGGCGTTACTCAAACCATCAAAGGCAGCGAAGTTGCTAATATCGCTGAGCAAGAACTTGAAGATAAAGATTGGTTAGAGTGGTTCCCAATTGTTAAACTTGGTGCAACTTACCGTTTCTAATCTAATCACAGTCTAAGCACTGTATTTAGATTAAGCGTAAAAAAAGGCGACCTTCGGGTCGCTTTTTTTCGTTTAAAATAAAGAGGAAGTCTTATCTGTGGAGATTGTTGCAAATATTATTTAAAAAACAATAACAGTTTGCTGAGAGGGCAAAACGACAATATGATAGTTAGCCTTATTATCGCTGATAACAGATAAAGCAGCGTTTTCATTGATGATGTTGATCAGGCTAGGTATTAAGTAGGAATAATTTATTCCTAAGCCTTGTGCCAACTTATACTGATAAACCTTGATAAAACTTTCTTTTATTTGCCATAGCAGTTTAGTGAGAGCATTACGCTCACTTTTGGGTAATGCTTGTAATGCAGCAGTTTCATGAGGATGATAAAAACGCTGCGCCACATGCCATGCAACCTCATTGGTCTCTATATCGATCCCCACGGCATGGTGACGACTGATGACTACTGCGATATAATTGCTTGGGGTTCTACTGTTGTTATGCTCAGAATCTTTACCGATATCACTTCGATGACCCATATCTGTATGACTGAAACATACATAATGTTGACTCTCAACCAGTCGATAGGGGAAGCTTGATTCATTTAAGATATCAGTGATTTCTAACTTATTGAGTAAGGCTTTTAGCAGTAACCGAACGCCTTTACGCTGCCGTTGACGTTGGTTGTGAGCAACTTCTTTTACGGATAACTGGCTTTGCAAGGGATAGTAATACCAGTTAATACGAGGTATCTTATGAAAATCCGTATCTAAGGTATGGGAAACTGATAAGCGTGTCGATTTACCCCATATAGCTTTAGTGTTTACATACAGCGGTTCGCTCACCTGTGCGGTTGCGCACCATGTCATCGGATCGAGCTGGGTGTACTGAATATGAGTTAACGGTAAGGTTGGCATTGTTTATATTTAATAATCATTAATGGGTTAGCTATTTTTAGCACAAAAAGCTTGGAAATGAGTGATTCCATTATTTTAGCGCAATAAAAACTCAAAAGCCCAGCAATATTAATATTACTGGGCTTTTATAAAGCGAATGACGCTTTATTGATTGTTATCAGTTGTACCGGTCTTAGTAAGACAATTCAGCACGGCGATTCTGTGCATAGGCGTCTTCAGTATTGCCGGCAGCAGCAGGACGCTCTTCACCATAACTGATGACACGGATATTGTTAACAGCAACACCTTGAGCAGCAAGGTAGTTACGTGCTGCTTGGGCACGACGTTCACCAAGGGCGATATTGTATTCACGACTACCGCGCTCATCGGTATGACCAGCGATAACAACACCAGCGGCTGGGTTTGAGCTCAACAAGCCTGCGTGTTGGTTCAAGACGCTTGCCGCTTGTGAGGTGATTTCACTGCTGTCAAAGCCAAAGTAAACAACCGCTTGCAGATTCTCAGCACCGGTAATAACCGCGCTTGAATTATCTACAATCACGGCACCGTTGTAGCCGACTTGGCCACCTGGGATGCCTAATGGTGCAACCACGACTTCAGAGGTAGTACGTTTAGTCGCACAACCAGTGGTTATTGCAACGGCGCTTGAGAGTACAGCGAGGACAGCGATCTTAGAAAAACTGATTGACATGATGAGCTCCTGAAATTTTAATAAAATTTGTTGTTTTGAACTGCTAATGATAAAAATTAGGCAATTATCATCTATCATATACTAAATGTTACTTTATGTAAGTAGTATTACTGTAAACAATCTATAAATTACATAACCGGCTCTACAGTATTCAAATAACCTTTCGACTTCTACCAGCGATGCTTGCCCCAATTTTCAGGATTGGCCCAGTAGTCAGCGTTCAGCCAGTTGGGTAATTGCTTATAATCGTATAGATTAAACTGCCATAGTGTTGGTAAAGAGTCAGTTGAAGAAGAGGTATGAATAGCACGTCTACCAGCGTCTTTCAAAGAAGGTTCGCTTAAAATATCAAATGGTGTAAAACCATAAGCTTTTAAGTCTAGGGTGCTATCGAGTGCAATCAGTAGGTGCGCGGCATAAAGATCACGATAGCGCATAAGCAATGGGATATATTGGGGTAGCAGCTCTGCTGATAAGGTGGGTAGCCAAAAGCAAGCGAGCTCATAACGTTCAGGGAATTGCTGCTGGGTGAGTTCTGACAACGTTGATAAATGTGTTTTCCCTTTTTTATTATCGAGATTTTTTAGGGATGTCTGTAGTGCCAAACGTTCAGTTTTATCTTGCACAACCCATAACAGCTCGGAGCTACCATCAGAGCTATCACTAGTCTGTCTAATAGCAGTTTGCTCAGGTTTTTCTGGTGTGGCTACCTGTATTGCTAACGATGGCAATAGTACATCAATGTAATCCATCAAAAGTGGTAAGGTAATGGTTGCGTGACTAGTAGGTTGCGTTGTCATAAAATAGGCCGTTTATCGATTGTTGGTGATCAGTGCCTCTATTAAATCATTTTCATTAATACTATCCAATTGATGATTGACGTTTTTGATCTTTGTTTTGGATGATAGGCGTAATAACCTGAAGGGTGGCTCTTGAAATTTGGTTGTTTAGGTCAATGTAGCTAGGGTGTGTCATCATTTAGGTTGTGAGGCTTAAACTGAGGAAAATTGCAGTCAAACAAGAAAGGAATTGCCGTAAATATGAATATATCGACAAGATTGCTGACAATGTTTGGCAAAATCTAGCCATTTTAAGACCACTAAATGTATCAATGTGCTAATTGATGATACGTTCTAAATGTCGCTATCATTCTAACAATCATAAAAATTGTGCTAATTGATTACCCGTTACAATGTAATTTATCATGCTTTTTACCATAAATAATAATAGGAATCCCTATGTCCACTGCTGAAACCGATGCTCAAATTATCAATCCTGACATGCCAGATGTGCCGCCGCATGCACCAAGTAAAATCAACTTAAAAGATTATAAAAAACCAAGCTTTGATGTGGAAACGGTTGATTTAGATATTAAGCTGTTCGAAGATCATGCGCAGGTAGACAGCACCCTAAAGATGGTACGTCAAACAGCAGGAGATCTCGTATTATTCGGTGAGGAGTTGGATCTAATCGCCGTTACGATGAATGGTAAGCCATTAACGGTTGAAGATTATCAACAGCAAGCAGGCACGTTGACGATTGCTAATGTACCTGATGAGCTTGTTTTAGAGATTCAAGTACGCATCTGCCCGCAGACCAATACCGCCCTAGAAGGACTTTATATGGCGGGTAGCGGCGACGACACCATGTTTGTGACTCAATGCGAGCCAGAAGGCTTTCGTAAGATTACTTTTTATCCAGATCGCCCTGATGTGCTCGCGATATTCACCACCCGTCTTGAGGCGGATAAGCGCTATCCGACACTACTAGCCAATGGTAATTTGGTTGAAGCAGGCGAGGTCGCAGATGCGCCAGACCGTCATTATGCAATTTGGCACGATCCGACTAATAAACCAAGCTATCTGTTTGCCTGTGTCGTCGCTGATTTGGATGTATTGACGGATTCTTATACTACCAGCGAAGGTCGAGACGTTTTGCTGGAAATATACGCTAAGTCTGCCGATATCGATAAGTGTGATGTCGGTATGCAAGCCCTAAAAGATTCAATGAAATGGGATGAGGTCAATTATGGTCGAGCTTATGATTTAGACCGCTATATGATTGTTGCCGTTAGTCAGTTTAATATGGGCGCGATGGAAAACAAGGGTCTCAATATTTTTAACACCGCTTGTGTGTTGTCTAGCCCTGAGACCACGACGGACTCGCGTAGCTTTAGTGTGAAAGCCATCATCGCGCATGAGTACTTTCATAACTGGACAGGCAATCGCATCACATGCCGCGATTGGTTCCAGCTGTGCTTGAAGGAAGGCTTTACCGTCTACCGTGATCAATCTTTTTCAGCCGATCAACAGTCAAGTGCGGTACAGCGTATTGATGATGTCGCGACTTTGCGTGCACATCAGTTTGCTGAGGACGCAGGGCCGCTTGCACATCCTGTACGCCCTGAAAGTTTCGTCGAGATTAATAACTTTTACACGACGACCGTCTATGAAAAAGGCGCTGAAATCGTCCGTATGATTGCGAATACCTTGGGGGCAGATAACTTCCGTAAAGGTACGGATGAGTATTTCCGTCGTTACGATGGGCAAGCGGTTACCGTTGAGGACTTCTTGTCTGCGCTCAGTATTACTGATGATAAAATTGAAGACTTTATTGATTGGTATCGTCAGCCCGGTACGCCAGTGGTGTCTGGTCATCAAGATTACGATAGCACCACGCAAACGTTAACCATTACTTTAAGTCAGCAAACCCGTCATGTTAGTGGTTTTGATGCGCCTAAACCTTTACCTATTCCCGTAGCGACCGCGTTATTTGACAAAGATTCTGGTGACATCATTACCGAGCGTATGCTGCTGCTCGATCAAGCAAAGCAAACCTTTGTCTTTGAAAATGTGGCTGGTGAGCCAGTCGTATCGCTGCTACGTGATTTCAGTGCGCCAGTCCAGCTTAATTATGATTATCAAGATGAAGATTTGGCATTTTTGCTTAAGCATGAAACCAATGGTTTTAACCGCTGGCAAGTGACACAAATGCTGGTAAATCGCATTTTACTACAGGGACAAGGCTCGAAAAGCAGTCCTGACGTCTATCTGCAAGCAGTCGCCAAGACATTACCTGCATTGGCTACTGACGATGCAATGTTGGCGGCGCGTTTGCTCGATATCCCATCAGCGCCAGAGCTGGCATCTGCCATTCATACAGATTACGACCCAGAATTGGTTAAACAACAGCGCGAAGGCTTATATCAACAGCTGGCAGATGCTTTAAAAAACCAATGGGCAACACTTTATAAACAGCTGCCCATGCAGTCTTATGAAGATAGCGCCGAAGCTCGCGGTATGCGTGCCTTGCGCAATGTGGTATTAGACATGGCATTGACGGCTAACGTTGATGGTGCCAATGAATGGGCACAGCAGCAGTATAATAATGCCAGCTGTATGACAGAGCGTTTTGGTGCATTAAAAGTGATGGTCAATCATCAATTGGCAGATGCAGATGCCTATTTGGCAGACTTTTATAATCGCTTCCAAGCAAATGACTTGGTCATCGATTTATGGTTTAGCGTGCAAGCATCAGCTGATACGGTCACTACTGAAGCTATCCAATCGCTGCTCACTCATACTGATTTTGATTGGAATACGCCCAATCGTGTGCGCTCAGTCATCAGTGCCTTTACCTCGCAGCCGACCGTCTTATGGACGGCAGAGGGTTTAGATATCTATATTGCTGTGATTAAAAAGTTGGATGATGCCAACCCTGTCTTAGCATCGCGTTTGTTGCAAGTGCTGGCACGCTGGAATACCTTGGCTGAGCCACGTCGTCAGATGGCGCATGATAAGCTGTTAGATTTACAGCAAGCCGTGTCTTCTAAACATGTGCTTGAAAGCTTAACGAGCGTACTAGGTGCCGCGAATAAGTAGGGTGGCTAGCTTAGGGCATATCCTCAATTTATCTCGTTTTCAAAGTGAGGACACGCCCTAAAAAAGCACATGATTTTATAAGTTAAAGCATAAAAAAGCCCGTTTGACACTAATTATGTCAAACGGGCTTTTTGCTGAGTGGCTTAATAATGATTCATTATGGCCAATCGCCATTAACGGTTAGGCAATACATCTTTTACCATGTCACGTAGACTGTATAACGCAGTGACTGTGCTATCCCAATCTAAGCAACCATCGGTGATAGATTTACCATACTCAAGCTGGCTCAAATCAGCAGTAAGCTTTTGACTGCCGCCTTTTAGGTGACTCTCAATCATCATACCGATAATGGATTTGTTGCCATTTTGAATTTGCTCGGCGACGTTATTAATAACCATCGGCTGCAAGTACGGGTCTTTACCCGAGTTGGCATGGCTTGAATCAATCATAATCTTGCTATTGGTTTTGCCTTTTGCCAGCTCGTTTTCAACTTGCGCAACGGCTGTCTCATCATAGTTGGGCTTGCCATTACCACCGCGAAGTACCACGTGAGCGTAAGGGTTGCCTTTAGATTTGATGATAGAGACTTTGCCATCTGATGATAGCCCTAAGAAGCTATGGCCTTCTTTAACCGCTTGCATGGCGTTAACTGCGACTGTCATACCGCCATCCGTACCGTTTTTGAAGCCAACTGGGCATGATAAGCCAGAGCTCATTTCGCGATGCGTTTGGCTTTCAGTGGTACGAGCGCCAATTGCTGACCAGCTGATCAAATCTTGCATGTACTGCGGGGTGTTTGGATCCAATGCTTCAGTCGCGCAAGGTAAGCCTTTCTCATTCAAATCAAGCAGTAACTTACGAGCGGTACGCAGACCCTTTTCGATATCAAAGCTGTCATTCATGTCAGGGTCGTTGATCATACCCTTCCAGCCGACCGTGGTACGTGGTTTTTCAAAATACACGCGCATCACAACAAATATGCTGTCTTCGATCTCTTTTGCCAATATAGCTAAGCGGTCGGCATATTCGTGGGCGGCTTTGATATCGTGGATAGAGCAGGGGCCAATGACTACAAATAGACGCTTGTCTTTACCGTCCAAAATATCTTGGATAGTGTTACGACCTTTTAAAACGGTTTTGTAGGCTTCTTCTGATAAAGGCAGCTCAGTTTTTAGCTCATCGGGAGTGATCAAGGGAATAAATTTTTCAATATTCACGTCGTCAATATCTGCATTATGGGTAGCTGTAGTTGTCATGATTATATATCGTCTAGCTGATTTATAGGAATAATCATTATGAGGACAAAAGTGCTGGTTGACAAGGGCAGTCGTGCAGTTAATTGACTGATAACTGGAATGTCCAAACCAAAACTTAGTTATACTTGTATACACTTAGCGCTATATTTGAATTTTCAAATGCACGTTTAGCCTTTCGTTTTTCCGTCTATTAATAACGGTCAGTTAGATTTATAGGTGCTTAACGCTCAGCTTTTATGCGTGAATTTAGCTATTTGTATCATCGTCACGTATGATAGCAACATCAACGATAGAAGGTTAAAGCCATGCAGGATAATAATGTGTATCGATCAAAAGGCAGTATCGCTGATTTGTTACGTTATATTTTATAATAACGGTTCATTTATTTTATTTGTATATTTCTAATATTGAGAGCTTGTCATGACAGATTCTGCTACGTCTCATCGCCAGACTGACCTTATTCATCAAACAGAGACGGATTCTCAGGTACCTAATATAAATGCTGCGCCGCTGGTGATAGCCATCGTTGCAGGTGAGGTATCTGGTGACAGTTTGGGTGCAGATTTTATGCAGCAGATGAACAACCTGCGTGATGATATCGTCTGGGTAGGTGTAGGTGGTACAAAAATGCAAGCGCAAGGATTGCAAAGTATTTTTCCATTAGAACGTCTAGCAGTGATGGGCTTGGTGGAAGTCATGGCACAGCTGCCAGATTTGCTGAAAGCACGGCGCGAGCTATTGAGCGCATTTAAGACGGCCAATATTGACTGGTTTATCGGTATTGATGCGCCTGATTTTAATCTACGAGTCTCTAAAAAGTTAAAACCAAAAGGCGTCTTCTGTGTACAGTATGTGAGCCCTTCTATTTGGGCGTGGCGCGAGTCACGTATTCATAATATCAAAGCAGCGACCGACCTTGTGCTCTGCCTATTTCCGTTTGAGCTACCAGTATATGAGCGCCATAATCATCCAGCGATATGTGTGGGTCATCCTTTATTACGCACCATTGATCAGGCATTGATAGAGACGCCCATCAATCAGAGGCGCAGTGAGTTGGTCTGGCACAACGATGGTTTGCAGCAGTTTTTTATCGAGCGGTTCGATGACGTTAGCCAGCTTATTTGTGTGATGCCAGGCTCTCGTCGCGGTGAGATAACGGCTATTTTACCTCTTATGCTGGATGGTATTCAAAAGCTCATATTGTTAGATCCAAAGCTGTGCTTTATCATTCCGACGGTCGATCAAAATCATCAATATATTGTCCAAGACGTCATTGACCAGCGCTCAGAGCAGCTGCGTGCCGCGATCGTTGTGGTCTATGATGACAGTCAACCAGCATTCAGTCAGCAGGCCATGGCTGCATCGGATATCGTGATGCTGGCGTCAGGTACGGCAACGTTAGAGGCGATGCTGCTTGAGCGTCCAATGGTGGTGGTGTATCAATTAAATCAGCTAACCTATCAGATCGCCAAGCGTCTGGTCAAAGTTCCTTATGTGGCGCTACCCAATATTCTAGCCGACACTGCCATCGTACCTGAGCTGATACAAGAGCAGGCGAGTGGCGATAATATCTGTCGTACCGTCATGCGTCTCTTGCAACCGCGTGCTTACGCAGAGCAATTGAAAGCGCTTGTCGCAACCAAACAGCTATTACAGCAGCAAAGCAATCATTACCCTGCTGATAGCGTAATTGAGCAATGGTTTGTGCAAGAAAAGACCAGCATAAGCAGTAAGGGATAATTGCTCATCATCTATCTTAACCACTCTAGTGCGTGTCTTCAATTCACTTGATAGTCATCTAAATGGGCTAAATCTTGCACAAACACCGTCAAATAGCTGGTTAATATCCCGATATTATCTGCGCTATTTTTCTTGTTTGACGGCAATTTATCTCATTTTTATCACCATTTTTGAAATGAAGACACGCCCTAATCAATAAGACAGCAAAAAATCATGAGCATTCAGAACGAAGTCAAAGATCTTATTATTCCGATTGACAGAAAAATTCAACAGATTGATATAAAATCTCAGTACATTGATTTAGCCGAACCTATCCATTTATATGGGCAAGTCAATGTGACTAAGCTGCTCGCTGAATATGGGATAAATAAAGAGCCACACTTAAATACCCAACAGCATGTAGAACGCTCAACGCTACAAATAGGTGTGGATGAGGCAGGGCGTGGTCCACTGTTGGGTAGTGTCAATGTTGCGGCGGCAATACTGCCTATGACTTGGGCAGGACTGATTGAGGCGCAACCGTTAAAAGACACGCCTTTATCTATATTGACGGATTCTAAGCAGCTAAGCGAAAAAAAACGCGATATTCTTTATCCGTTGGTGCAGCAGCATGCCATAGGTTTCATCATCGCTGACATTCCAGCAGCAGTCATTGATCAGGTCAATATTTTACAAGCAACGATGCTCGGTATGCGCTTATGCACGGAAGTGTTGTTAGAAATTATTGCCAAACATATGGCTACCTCTATGATGCAATTCGAGGTTTTGTTTGATGGTAATCGCTGCCCTAATATAGACTATGTGATGCTGGCCAAGTTAGGTATAGAAACCTCTGCAATTGACTGTCAAGCATGGGTAAAAGGAGACGCACGTCATACCAGCATTGCTGCAGCCAGTATATTGGCAAAAGTTAGCCGTGATACTGCCATGTATATGCTTGATACTGAGCATCCAGAGTATGGTATTGCCAAGCATAAAGGCTATCCGACCAAAGCGCATATGGAAGCAATTGAAAAATATGGTGTGTTGCCAGCTCATAGACGTAGCTTTGCACCAGTGCGAAAAGCGCTAGACAATTGATATTAATCAAGAATAGCAAGTTATTAAAATAGTCTAAGTGTAAAAGACTAATGGAATCTAAAAATAGAAACTGCTTACTGTGCTGGTAAGTAGACGGGTTTTTGATAAAATAACGAGCGAAAGTTTATAAATTGTAATACAATATATCTTTGTTAATATAAAATCCTTTTAAATCAATAACTAATATTTAATTCTGGGTTTTATTTTTGCTAGTAAGTTATATAAATATTACTATTTTATAGGATAAGAGATGACGGCTAATACTCCTCAAAAAAACCTTGCTGCAGTGCTTTTCTTGGCAGTGTTTTTAACGGCCTGTGGCGGTGGTAGCGACTCTGACAGCAGTGCTACGTCCAATGATTCACCAAGCCAATCACAAGAAGTCATTTCAGAACCAATAACTTCGGCACCAGTAACTTCGGCACCAGTAACGGCGACGCCTGATGATCAGGACAATGAACCAACCAATAATGTCTCTGTCAATACAAGCGACGAGCCTACTGAAAATAACGCGCAAGCAGCATTAAGTGCTAATAACCAATTTAGTCTCGCAAGAACCAGCTGTGGTCTAGGCGGTTTGTCTATGGATACTGCGCTTGATGACATTGCTATTCAGCATGCAAACTATATTAAATATGTATTTGCCAATAGCTCACCAACCAGTTTTAATGCACATGTTGAAAATAAAATAAGTGATATTGCTAGTGTGACAGGTAGCAATAATCCGTTTTTTGGTGGGCTAAGCTTTACTGATCGCTTATTGAATGCAAACTATCGTAATGCACAATATGGTGCTACTGAAAATATTGCTCAGTCTGACTATTACAGCTCAGCAGGTAATTTTTTGAGCGTAGATACAGTAGCTACCTCCATGGCCAAATCATTGTTAGCAGCACCTTATCATCTACGTTCTTTGATGCTTCCAACTTCAAGTTTGGTAGGCACGGGAATGGTTACTTATAAACCTAATGGTAAAAGTACAGCTAATAACCAAGGTTATGTCTTGGTCAGCCATGCTTCAGCGACACAAACGACCAAAGACAAATCAGTTTCAGGTATTTTTACCTATCCATGTCAGGGTATGACTGGAACAGTGACCGCACTATACAACGAGACACCAAACCCTGTTAAAGGTACTGGACGCAATTTGCGCACTGATCCTATCGGACAACCCGTTTATATTAGTATGCCGTCAGCTAAAAATATTAAGGTCAGTAACATCAATTTTAGAGATACGCAGCGCAACGCAGATATGCCGATTCAGTTAATTGATTTTGATAACGATCCGTATGCCAATACCAATTACGCGCTACCAGCGAACGAAGCTTTTATCTTACCGCTGACCGATGCACTAAAAAGCTGTGAAACCAAGCGCGCGGCAAATCA
The DNA here is from genome assembly GCF_015351755.1 of Psychrobacter sp. N25K4-3-2. Classification (NCBI taxonomy): domain Bacteria; kingdom Pseudomonadati; phylum Pseudomonadota; class Gammaproteobacteria; order Moraxellales; family Moraxellaceae; genus Psychrobacter; species Psychrobacter sp. N25K4-3-2. The sequence continues at coordinate 211,141 of NZ_JADKLX010000002.1, read as the reverse complement.
AAGCCAGCAATGTGGTCTTTATGGCAATACTAAGTATCAAGTGAGCTTTGATATTCTAGTCGATAATAAAACCTTACAAAATAAGTCATTTACTTTTACTACGGGTGAAGTGAATTACTAGTTAATCTGATTGACTGATATTGTAAAACAAGGGCTGAATCAGGTAACTGCTTCAACCCTTGTCATATAAAAAACCTGTAAGACTATTAAAAGGTATAAAAACCTAAAAATAATCTCTCTTAGAATGATGAGTTCGGCTGTTTTAAAAATACTTTTTCGTCACTAGTTGTTTCTCTACCTAGCGTTTCATTACGATGCGGATAACGACCGAACTGATCGATAACGTCTTTATGATGATGTTCAAAGTCTAAAGTAGTCGCGTCATTTAGTTGCTCAAACAACGTTAAATAGCGCTCATGGATAACGGCTGATTCAGAATGCATAAACGGTATAATCGTAAATCGACGCCACTCTATCGGTAACGTGTCAAAATGCGGCTGTTGAATGGCTTCTTGTGCTAATACCACTGCCATACTGTCTTGGGCAAAAGCGCACGCTTGCCCGCGGCATAGATTTCGTGAAAACTGATCTAAGACGATAATTTCTGCCAGACGTCCTGCCAAATTGGTCATTGAGCTATTCACATCATTTTGATTTTCAGACCATCGCCAAGGCGCACATTCACCGTGTTTCGCTGCCTGCCAGATTTTGCCAAACTTATCGTGAATACGCTGATCAAAATCATCATTTTTTGCAAACCAATGCTGCTCATTATTTTTATCAAACCAAAAATCCAACACTGCACGTGCATTAGGGTCGAGATGGGTCAAATCAATATTTTTGGATTCAAGTTTGGATAAGTTGGTTTGGCTGGCAGCGCTGGAATAATCGGTTGATAGTGACATAAGATATTCTAATTATGATGGATTTAGTCTACTATAGCGCACTTAATTAGCGATGTCACAATGCTAAGAAAGCACAGTACTAAAAAACGCTCATACTACAAACAAGCATTGTTATCACAAGCTTTACTACCGCATATACAAGCCATTAGGTTGTCTCTTATGAACTCAACAAAAAATACCAAACCAGTTTCGATGCCCACTTCGATACCAACGCCTTATTATCTGCTCGATGAAGCAGCAATCGTCGCCAATATGCAGATAATTGCGCGACTTTGTGAGTTGTCTGGTGCAAAAGCGTTGTTGGCGCTCAAATGCTTTGCTACGTGGGGCGTGTTTGATGTCATGCAGCCTTACTTACATGGCACTACTTCGTCGTCACTCAATGAAGTGCGCTTGGGCTACGAGACCTTTGGCAATAATAGCGCTGATAAGAATGATGAAGATAAAAAAGAAACCCATGCCTATAGCGTTGCCTATAGCGCTGATGAAATCGATGAAGTATTGAGCTATGCCGATAAAATTATCTTTAATTCTATCTCGCAACTCAATGCGTTTAAAGGTCAAGCTGGCGCAAAAAATATTCCAGTTGGACTACGTTTAAACCCAAAGACTAGCAACTCATCGTTTATCATCGCTGATCCTGCGCGTCCTTTTAGCCGTCTTGGTGAGCATGATAAAGATAAGATTGCAGCAGTGCTTGCTGACATCACTGGAGTCATGATTCATAACAATTGTGAAAATGACAGTTTTGAGGCCTTTAGCGAGAGTTTGGCGGATATCGAAGACAGGTTTGGTGACGTTTTAGCACAGCTTGAGTGGGTAAGTTTGGGCGGTGGCATTCACTTTATCGCGCCTGATTATCCATTAGAAAAACTCGCCATGCGATTGAAAGCGTTTAGTGAAAAATACGATGTACAAGTCTATTTAGAACCAGGTGAGGCGAGCATTCATGGTGCTGGATCATTGGTCACGACGGTCTTAGATACGATGCACAACGGAAAAAACCTAGCCGTTGTTGACGCTTCTATCGAAGCGCATATGCTGGATTTGTTGATTTACCGTGAGTCAGCACCCATTGCGGCTATTAACGAAGCGTTGATTGATATTGTACCTGCCGATATGGCTAAAACAGTGGACATTTCAGACAACACTATTATTTATGGTCGTTCTTGCTTGGCAGGTGATATCTTTGGCGAGTATGCCTTACCTAACCATTTACAGGTAGGCGATAAGATTGGCTTTGGTAATGCGGCTGGCTATACCATGGTGAAGAAAAACTGGTTCAATGGCGTCAACATGCCAGCGATTGTTATTCGTCGTTTGGATGGCAGTATTGATGTGCAGCGTGAGTTTGATTATCAAGATTATAAGGCGAGTTTGTCTTAGTATTCGCCGTTCGATGATGCTTGAGCACAACCAGATTGTATCTTAACCATTAATTATTGCCGAAAAGCCTGCAAAAATTGTTATAATCGCCACGGGCAAAACCAGCTATTTTTGCCCGACGGGTGCGTGGGTTTTCCTCGGTCTTCCTTTTTAATTCACGCATATCATTCACTCGTTTCTGTTTTGACTGGCCATTTCTTAGGCGATGACAGGGACACAAAGGAGGATTGTTGCATTGAATACCAACCAACAAGCTAAGCCCAACAAAAAAGATGTACTCATCATCGGAGCAGGCGGTGTCGCTCAAGTAGTCGCGCATAAATGTGCGATGCATAATGATGTGCTCGGCGAAATTCATATCGCCTCTCGTACTCAAGATAAGTGTGATGCTATTGCGCAAAGTGTCAAAGACAAAGGTAGTTTTAAACAAGCAGCTATTTTGCACACGCATCAAGTTGATGCCATGGACAGCCCAGCACTTATACAGTTGATACAAAGTACTGGTGTGCAAATCGTTATCAATGTCGGCTCGTCATTTATCAATATGACGGTGCTCGAAGCTTGTATTGAGACAGGTGTTGCTTATATTGATACCGCTATTCATGAAGACCCACGCAAGATTTGCGAGACACCGCCATGGTATAACAACTATGAATGGCAGCGTAAACAGCGCTGTGCGGACAACAATGTCACGGCGATTTTGGGTGCAGGCTTTGATCCCGGTATGGTCAATGCTTATGCGCGTCTTGGCTATGACATGATGGATAAAGGCTCGGTGACTGATATTGATATTATTGATATCAATGCTGGCAGCCATGGTAAGTATTTCGCTACTAATTTTGACCCTGAGATTAATTTCCGCGAATTTACCGGCACGGTCTATTCTTGGCAGGACAGCAAGTGGCAATCTAATAAAATGTTTGAAGTAAAGCGTACTGATGATCTGCCCGTCGTTGGTGTGCAAAATAGCTATTTAAGTGGTCATGATGAAGTGCACTCGTTGTCTGCTAACTTGGATGTGCCCAACATCCGCTTTTGGATGGGCTTTGGTGAGCACTATATTAATGTGTTTACGGTATTACAAAGTTTAGGTCTACTCTCTGAACAGCCAGTAATGACCGCTGAAGGACAAGAAGTCATTCCGTTGAAAGTGGTCAAAGCAGTGCTACCAGATCCAAGCTCGCTTGCGCCAAATTATACGGGCAAGACTTGCATCGGTGACAAAGTCAAAGGCACCATTAACGGCATCGATACTGAGGTATTTATTTATAATATCTCAGATCATGAAGACGCTTATAATGAAGTCGGTAGCCAAGGTATTTCTTATACCGCAGGTGTGCCACCCGTTGCTGCCGCTATGCTGGTCGCGACTGGCGAATGGGACGCTGGCAAGATGGTTAATATCGAAGAGCTAGATGCTAAGCCGTTTATCAACCTACTCAATAAGATTGGTTTGCCAACACGTATCAAAGATAGCGAAGGCGATAGAGCACTAGCGTTCGACATTTAATACGTTATCTGCATTCAAAAAAAAGCCCGTTTAACTTCTCAGTCAGAGAGTTAGACGGGTTTTTTTGTGTGGTCTGTGTCGTTTAAATTGAGATGTGTCTAAAATTGATATCAGCAATGCGTGGTGTATTGATATTACTTTTCACTGACTATATTTAATGAACGTCTCATGATTGGGAAGATTATCATTATTTGTATGGTGATTTGCCTATTTGGTCGTTGAATCTGACCACCATGTGATTTGATGTGTTAATTGGTAGCCACTCTTAATAATCATTATCATGAAGTATCTAACAGGCACAAAAAAGCTGAGACATGCTCAGCTTTTTTATTTTTCTAGATATTTAAAAACTATGAGCTAGGCTCAGTAGTTTCTGAAAAATTTAGTCATTTTCAAGGAAAGAGCGCAAGTGCTCAGAGCGTGAAGGATGACGCAATTTACGTAGTGCTTTTGCCTCGATCTGACGAATACGCTCACGTGTCACATCAAACTGCTTACCGACTTCTTCCAGCGTATGATCCGTTGGCATATCGATACCAAAACGCATTTTTAGCACACGCGCTTCACGTTCAGTCAAGTTACCCAACACGTCACGGGTAGCTTCACGTAGACCAGCAGACGTCGCATCATCGACAGGACTTGAGATAGTACCATCTTCGATGAAGTCACCTAGATGCGAATCTTCATCGTCACCGATTGGCGTCTCCATAGAGATAGGCTCTTTAGCGATTTTTAGTACTTTACGGACTTTGACTTCGTCCATCTCTAAGCGTTCGCCTAATTCCTCAGGCGTCGGCTCGCGTCCCATTTCTTGTAGTAGCTGACGTGAGACACGGTTGATTTTGTTGATAGTCTCAATCATATGCACAGGAATACGGATGGTACGCGCCTGATCCGCGATAGAGCGGGTAATCGCCTGACGAATCCACCAAGTGGCGTAGGTCGAGAACTTATAACCACGACGGTATTCAAATTTATCGACCGCTTTCATCAGACCAATATTACCTTCTTGGATAAGATCCAAGAACTGTAGGCCACGGTTGGTATATTTTTTGGCGATAGAAATAACCAGACGTAGGTTGGCTTCGACCATTTCTTTCTTAGCGCGGCGAGCTTTTGCTTCACCAACAGCCATACGGCGTGCCACATCTTTCATGTCGTGGATTTTCATGTCGAGCTGCTGCTCGTAATCCCGAATTTTACGCTGTAATAAAATCACGTCATCGGTGACTTTTTCTAGGGTGCCAGCAAATGCAGGCTTACCTTTGATACGCTCAATGAGCCAATCAACGTTGGTTTCGTTACTAGGGAAGGTCTTGCGGAACTCATCACGCGGCATACGACCACGGCGAATCACCAAACGCATGATTTGACGTTCTTGTTTACGCACATCGTCATACACGTCATGCATAATAGCCATGACTTGATCTGACAAGCGGTTGTTTAGCTTTAGCATCATAAAGCGCTCAGCAAGTAGAGCATACGCTGTGTCAGCCTGTACGCTACCACGGCCATAATCGAGCAAGGCTTGCTTGGCTTTGATAAATAGATTTTCGATCTCTTCTAGACGTAGGCGTACTTCTTCTGGATCGATGCCGCCAGTTTCTTCTTCCTCTTCCTCAGTGTCATCAATATCATCAGAGTCGTCGTCATCGAGATCGTCTTTAGCATTGGCTTTTGGCTTGACTGGTGGTGGGTTTTCTTTTTCTTCTTTGATGCGTTCTCTTTCTTCTTTTGCCGCCTCTTTGGCTTCTTGTGCGGCTATTTTGTCTTCTTCGGTTTCAGGATCCAAAAAGCCAGTAATAACATCAGAGAGCTTTTTGTCACCATCTTGTACTTTTTGATATTCATCAAGGACGAATTGTACTGTACCAGGCCAATAAGACATGGCATGCTGCACGTCACGAATACCTTCTTCGATACGCTTGGCAATAACAATCTCGCCCTCACGGGTTAGCAAATCGACCGTACCCATTTCACGCATATACATACGCACAGGGTCGGTGGTACGACCTGGATCGGTTTCAACTGCGGCTAATACGGCGGCGGCTTCGTCTGCTGCTGACTCATCATCACTCGAATCATCGTTCATCAAGATGTCATCGGCATCAGGTGCAGATTCAAAGATTTTAATACCAACGTCGGTCAGCATTTGCACAATATCTTCGATCTGATCGCTTTCGGTAATAGAGTCGGGCAGTTGGTCATTCACCTCAGCATAGGTTAAATACCCTTGCTCTTTACCCATTTGGATTAAGGTGGCCAGTTGAGATGTGGACTTAGAAACTGACTTATCGTTCATAAATACTCGCTTACTTGCATCGGACATTTTTATATTGTGACGCGCTATCGCTGGCTGGGTGCGTTGATCTTATCAATCGATTGATCAAAATATGGCGTAGAGGTTGTCAATAATATCAAAAATGAGTGGATATGAATAAAGGCTCAAAACACTACAATAACAGGGCTAAAAAACCACTAAAAAACTGTTAAAAATATATCAAAAATAGTAATACCTAAAAATAATACTTAAAATTCGTGCTTAACGATGCATGCTTATCATCATTTCGTAAGCCATGCCATAAATAGTTAGCGACACAGTTTAACACAGACCAGTGTAATCAAGCACGAGGTAGTGAATGCTCTCTACCATTTTTTACTATCTGCTTAATGATAAAGAGACGGTCTGAGCGACTGGCCATAATTATTATTAGTGGGGTCAATCATCATACTTTTAAAGGGCTGGCATTTTATAAAATATAAATAACACCAAATATTAAGACTGAACCGTGACCATCTGCGCTGATTGTTCGGCTTGCTGTGCACGTAGCCAATCATTTAATAACTGTGACTGCTTACGAACAATAGCCAGCTTAATGTGGTCAGGATTTTTAATCAAATCTTGCATCTTTTTTTGCAAATGTAGCTTAAGCAATTGCATGACTAAATTTTCGACCAATTCATCGAGGCTTAAAATATTTCTTGCCGTTAACGTTTTATAAAATCCACCCCAACTACGGCTGAGTGTCTCTTGAGTCATCGGCTGTACGTTAGACAATATAAAGTGCGCTGCTGCGTTAGCATCTGTTGGTAGATGCTTTAGGCAACGCTTGATCGTACTGACAATATCCAACAGGTCGGTATCTTGCAGGTCTTCCCAAGCAAGTGGACGCAGGGTATCGCTCGCAGCTTTCTGTTTGATATGCGCAGGCAGCTGTAAGTCACTGATACCTGCTTGTTGCCAAATCGATTCAATAGGGTCTTCGAGTAAGGCGCGCGGTTGGAATAAAAAGCACAGCTGCAACTGCTGGCTGATGGTCATGTCACCATCAAAATCTAGCAGGGCGTCTTTCGCTTCGATGTTTTGACTGCGTTTGCCACCAAGCTTTTGATAAATGTCATTATTCAGCAGGTAACGAAAGCTACTGCCTTTGGGAAGCGCCATGGTTAGTGAGCGTACCTGTGACATCAGCTTGGCTTTGCCTTCTACCAAGGTCAAATCGTAGCGTTCGCTTAAGTAGGCAAAAATATACTGTGACAGCGGCATGGCATTTTTGATTTGCTCCCGCATGGCGTCACCGCCCTGACTCTTGATAAAGGTGTCAGGGTCATGATTATTCGGTAAGGTCAAAAACCGCAGCTCTTTATCATCAGCCAGTACAGGCAGAGCAACTTCTAGCGTGCGCCAAGCGGCTTTTTGTCCAGCACTATCACCATCAAAACTCAGTGTGAGGGTTGGGTTGAGGGTCAATAGCCGTGATATTTGGCTCTCATTAATCGCTGTACCCATAGAAGCAATTGCGCCATAGATACCGGCTTGGTAAAGGGCAATCACATCCATATAACCTTCGACCACTAACCAGCTGTCTGCGCGCTGCTGGCGAGATTCATAATAGCCATACAGTACGTGCTGCTTATGAAAAACGGGCGAGTCGGAGGAGTTAATATATTTAGGCTTTACTTCATCATCTAATGCGCGACCGCCAAAGCCAATGGTGCGGCCTTGATTGTCTCGAATCGGAAAGATAACTCGATCACGTAGTAGATCATAATCGCGTCCGGATTCTGATTGGCGAACCAGACCTAATGCTTTCAGTCCTTCAATGTCCTGCGGGAACTGATGCTCAAGATGCTGCCAACCAAATGGCGCATAGCCTAGACCGAAAGTCTCAAAGATGTCTTCCGTGATACCACGCGATAAAAAGTAATGTTTGGCATGCGGGTGGGTCGTCAGACTGTGCTGATAAAACTGCTGAATTTGCTCTAACAGATCGTATAGGTTGCCGTCTTTATCAGAGACACTATTATCACTAGGTAAGCCTGCACTAGCATTGGTATCGGTCAACCATGCAGGTGGAGCACTATTATCAGCTGTGTCTTGATAGTCGGTGGGATAAGAATCTGTTGGGTAAGGCGCTGAATCGTAAGTGTCTAACGGTGGATAACCGTCGTAGCTGTTTTCATAACTGGTGTCATAACTGGTGTCATGGATACTGCTGTCATTATAAGTAGGCTGGTCTGCATAATTTTTCTGCTGATAATCAGGCGCTATGCTTGATGGTAATTGCTCATCGGCTGCTGGCTGAAATTTAACGGTTTCAGCCAGCGCACGCGTGGTAGGTTTTATAGCAGGTTGTTTTTTGGTGCGCTGATAACTGACGTTTTGCTGCTCTTCTTTTGGGACTTCAATACCGGTTTGTTTTGACAGTTCATTAACCGCTTCAATAAAGGTTAGGTTCTCATAATCACGTAAAAAACTGATGGCATTGCCGCCGACACTACAGCCAAAGCAGTGGTAGATGTTTTTTTGTGGATTGACATAAAAAGAAGGCGATTTCTCACCATGAAAAGGGCAGCAGCCCTTAAACTCACTTCCAGCACGTTTAAGCGTCGTGTGACGCCCAATAATACTGATTAAGTCAGCTTGGCTATTTAATTGTTCGAGAATGTGGTTTGGAATGCTCATAAGGACGAATATTTTACCACAAGGTCTACATACAATTCATAAATGGGGACTACCGATACCTAAAATAGTTTCAGACTAGGTGAGAAACCGCTTAATTTGTCATGAAATTCGGTGCAAGATTGTAACAGAATTGTGTTAGTGTGTTCGTTTAAACGCTCTCTCACTGCAATGAGGATTCATTTTATAGGGAAGTTATTAAGAGAGCGGTATGAGTTCAATGAGCCATGGAGTGCGCGTACTTCACGAAGATTTGCGTAAAAAAACCATGTCTGCTGATTCTGCTAGAGGTAAAGAACAGTGAAATAATCGGCGCCGTTGGTGACCGAGATCTACCCCATGATAGGTAAACATCTGGACGACAGCTAAGGCGGCAATAGCCGCAGCCAAATAGCCATAAAAACACCAACCGTAATAGGATTTGATTATGAACGTCCGTAAAGCCACAGCAGCAGGGTTGGTCACAACCTATCTCATGCTGACAGCGTGTACAACAATGCAGTCCGTGCCGCAAGCAGTACAATCCACGCCGGAAAAAGCCAAAAACGTCATTATGATCATCGGTGACGGTATGGGGCCACAACAAGTTGGTCTACTATTGGCGTATGCTAAGCAAGCGCCAAATTCGGTAATCACCGACGGCACGACAGCCTTTGACAGAATCGCCGCCAATGGCCGTATGGGTATTTCCATGACCCACGCCGACAATAACCTAGTGGTCGATTCTGCCGCTTCCGCCACACAACTGGCAACCGGTCAGCTAGCTGGCGCTGAGATGGTTGGCACAAATAAAGACGGTAATAGCGCAGAAAGCATACTGGAAAAGGCCAAAAAACTAGGAAAATCTACCGGGCTGGTGTCCGATACCCGTATTACTCATGCCACCCCAGCAGGCTTTGCCGCACATCAGAGCCATCGCAGTCTGGAAAATGAAATTGCGGTTGATCTGCTGAACAATAACGTAGATGTCATGTTGTCCGGCGGTCTGCGTTACTGGATTCCTGAATCCGCTAATGACGAGCAATCAGCTGTCCGCCAAGAATTGGAAGTGCTATCAGAAGGTAGCGTCGTTATTAAATCTAAGCGTAAAGACAACCGAAACTTGATCGCCGAAGCACAGCAGAAGAACTATGACCTAGCATTCAACCGCTCACAGATGGAAAAGGCCAACGGCAAGATACTCGGCCTGTTTGCTTACTCAGCGTTGCCAAACGGTATTACCGAGCACCAAACTAAGAATGACCCCGCACGCACTATACCAACACTGAAAGAAATGTCAGAAAAAGCGATTAATTCGTTGTCCAAAAACGATAAAGGCTTTTTCCTGATGATCGAAGCTGGGCAAATCGATTGGGCAGGGCATTACAACGACACTGGCACTATGCTGCATGAAATGCTGCGGTTGAACGAAACACTTAATTACGTATTGGATTGGGCGGAAGGCCGTGACGATACCCTTGTTGTGGTGACTGCCGATCACGAAACAGGTGGCTTTGGCTTCAGCTATTCTGCTAACGATCTACCCCATGGACGTGATCTACCGGGCAATGTATTCAAAGAGCAACAGTTTCAACCACTCTTCAACTTCGGCGACGTAGCAACCCTCGATAAACTGTACGAGCAGAAGTCCTCCTACGGCGATATCTTCTATAGCCAGTTCGATGCATTAGAAGCAGACCAGCAAACACCTGCTAGCTTAGCCCGTATTGTAAACGCTGAAACTGGCTTCGATATCACTGAAGCTCAGGCCAAGCGAGTGCTCGCAACCGAAGACAATCCTTTTTATACCGAAGGCCATCCTTATCTGAGCACCAAAACTGTCCCGAAAATGAACGCTAACGGCGCCTTTTTCGCTTACCAAACTGACGACAATCGCCAGAATCTGCTGGCTCGCGAAGTGGCAGAACAGCAAAATGTAGTCTGGGCTACCGGCACCCACACCAATACACCGGTACTAGTATTCACCCAAGGCCCGGGAGACACTACCGCACCCTTTGGTAAGGTGCTGCATCACACAGAAGTAGGTCAACACGCTATTGAAGCATTAGAAGACTAATGTACTAATAACCGCCTGAAGACCTTTTAAATATCTTACCGGCCCTCGATACTTATCGGGGGCCGGTCTACTTTTAATATCTTTCTTATCTTCTGCGAACTAAGGATATAGACTCGCTGCGGTTCATGTTGCCCATGTCCTCGATTTCTATAATATTATGCCACTACAGTATGATTGACTTTAAGAAATAAAAAAGTCACGCGATTACATGATGAGGGTTGGAAACGTTGGGCATAAAATGAGGGGACACGTAGAGAGTTTCTAGGCTGAGCTTGTAAGTGTCGTTATCGGTGCAATGAGATGCGATCATCATGCGAGTGGAAATGCTGTGATCAATATTTTTAGTCCATTTAGGTGCTTTCGTTCAGATTGAGGACACGCCCTAGTATGAACTAAATAAGGCCAACATGAGCGTTGGCCTTATTTTTTCATACTGTTTTTTGATATGCTAAAAAGAAAAAATGCTATCTTAATTAATTTAGATAAGCCATCTTAATTCTAGAGCATTTATTCATCATCCATATCGGTACTATCGACATCTGAATTTGATGGCGTAATACCAACACCTTGGTTAGATAGCGTTGTACGGCGTGTAGGGTTGATATTTTGTGGATCTACATTCGCTTCTCTAGCGGTAGAGCCAGTGCTCGATTGGCTAGTCACGCGCTCAGTTGACGCCTCAGGCAGACCCAAGCCTACATTGATGCCATTACCACGTGTAGGAGAAGTATTGGCTATCGGTGCGTTGGCAGACGTAGTGTTTTCGCTAGGCAATCTTAATTGACTGGCATTACGAATAACTTGAGTTTTGGTCGCGCCAGTATAATTGCCTTCAGAAACCGAGCTGTCTTTAATACCTGAACGGCCAAGCTTGCCAAAGGTTAGCTTATTAAACCAAGTGCGGTCACGTTTGGTGTTGAGCTTAACGCGTCCATCACTGGTCAGCCAATTTGGATAGTTGATCTGTAACAAGGTTTTGTATTCTTTTGCCAAGTCCGTTAGCCCCAGTTTTTCATGGCTATAGGCCAAAATGGCGATGGCTTCGGGTACAGATTCACTCAGTGGATAGTATTGAAACACCCATTTGGCACGGTTGACAGCAGCGACATAAGCCTCACGCTCAATATACCAACTAGCGGCACTCAGCTCACTTTCGGCAAACTGGTTGTAAATGAAGGTCATACGCTGTGCAGCATCTGGCGTATAAGGGCTATTTGGGTATTTATTAATGAGCTCTTGGAAGTTGGCAAAAGCGATACGCAGATAGGCAGTATCACGTTCAGCTTGGTTCAGCTTGAACAGTTTAAGGCCTTCAGATGAGCCTTGCATGTTGGCGACACCGCGCACGTAATAGGCGTAACTGACTTGCGGGTTAGAAGGGTAGAGACCGATAAATTGATCCGCACTAGCCGCTGCCAATTCGAACTTACCGCTTTCATACTGGGCATACATCATATCGAGCAGGGCTTGCTCAGCATATTGTCCGGTAGGATAAAAGGTACGCAGATTGGTCAAGTCTTCAATCGCTTGGATATAACGAGATTTATCAATCTGAGCGATGGCATCGTTATAGTAGCCTTGCTCTGACTTTTCCGCAGTTTCGACTGCATCGACGTCTTTGTTGGTCAGGTTCTTAAAAGTTTGACAACCCACCAAGTTGACACTTATTGCAAGCAGGGTGATTGAGGACAGTTTGATAAACGTATTGCCAACAGCGTGCATACTTCTTCTCCGACACAAGGCGCATAATAGCAGCGACGCTATCATACTATATATAAGGTTAATAATAAAAACGATGCTTATCGCACCAGTTAACTGTCTATTATTGAGAGTGCTAGTGGTTAAGACGACTCGTAATTGACATGATTTTTATCAAAGGCAGTTTTTGCTATGACCTATTAAGAGGGACGTTTTTAAAAATACCGTGCCATAGCATACAGTAAAATAACGCTTACTTTATAGAATAACCACCGTTTCGTCTATTTTTTCGTCATCTATTTTGCAGTTCATTTATCTAAGCTGCTTCGAATTTTAGCAAGCATGCAATATTTATCTTAGTGTATAACAGTTTGACCCGCGGATATAATCCTGAACGTCTTTGTCTATTATGTTTCATCTATCACGTTTCAGCTTTGCAGTTTAGCATGAGCCGCCGCAACGAGCGATATCGAATGTCACTGACATCGACAAATATACAGTAAATTACAGCAATGTCATATTTTAGAGAGTTAATCGTCAATGATTTAGGTATCAAATGATATGCATAAAGTGACAGATAACAGTCAGCTTCTATAGGGCTTGAGCACTTGGCATGCTACACTATGGCAGTATTGCCTCTGCTTTTTTGACCATGATAGGTTTTAATCATCAGGGCACGGCACTGTTTTTCTTATGCAGCACTATATTTTCTTATTATATTCTCTTATAAAGTGCCTTACAAAAACCTGTTAGCGACTTTGCTATATATAAATATAAATCTGTTATGAATAATAATACTATGACCACCCATTTATCACCGAATCAATCGCTAGATACTGATTTATCAGCGCCACATTTATCAGCGCAAGAGCCTTCCATGCCAAATAAAGTTTTAAAAAGTAATGAGTCATCTGATGCTAAGCAGCTAGAAACTGAAGACCGCATCAACGCAAAAACTGTGTCCAATGAAGCCCTCTCAGACGATGCTATGTCACAAGCGTCAGAAAGTATTGTTTCAGAAGGTGCTGTCTCAAAAGATGACGCCTCAAAAAATAGTGATATGCTCGATGACGAGATGATTGAGGACTATGAAGCCGATGAGGCTGATGAAGGGATTGATGACAGTGACGACGATGACGCTGATTATGAAGCGCCAACTATAGGCCAAGCGGTGCCAGTCATTATCGATGCCACCTACACGGTCACCGAAGAAGAAGCTGGTTTACGTATCGATAAGCTGGCATCGCTGGTGTTTACCGACTTTTCGCGTGCGCAGTTGCAAGGCTGGATCAGCGATGGTAGCTTGCTGTATAACGATAGCGTGCAAAAACCAAAAATTCGAGTCAAAGTAGGTGATGTCATACATCTATCAACGACGTTGCAGCAGCATAGTGAAGATCAGCCAGAAGACATCGATATCGATGTGGTGTATGAAGACGATGATGTCTTGGTGATTAATAAGCCAGTTGGCATGGTGGTTCATCCTGGCGCTGGCAATCAGACGGGCACCTTGGTTAATGCTTTGCTGTATCACTATCCACAGCAGCATCATTTGCCGCGTGCCGGTCTGGTGCATCGCATTGACAAAGACACTTCTGGATTGCTGCTTATTGGCAAGACTAAACCGGCACAAATGGCGTTGATGGATCAGCTAAAAGACAAGTCAGTCTATCGTCATTATCAGTGTGTGGTGGCAGGGGATGCGGCAAGTTTATTGCGTCATCGCCGTATCGATGCACCGATCGGTCGTCACCGTAGTCAGCGTACCAAAATGACGGTCATGACGGCAGGTCGTGAAGCAGTCACGCACTTATTAAATGTGACCGCGCTCAATGGTAATTATTGTCTGTTAGACGTGGGTCTTGAGACGGGTCGTACGCACCAGATTCGTGTGCATTTAAGTCATATTACCTATCCGATTGTAGGCGATCGCGTCTATGGTGGTCGCCGTCAACTGCGGGCAGGTCTGACAGAAGTACAGCGTCAGGCGATCAGCAACTTCCCGCGCCAAGCACTGCATGCCTATACGTTGGGTTTTGTTCATCCGACGACAGGTGAGGATGTCGAAGTCACAACGCCAATCCCTGAAGATATGCAGCAGCTAATGACAGTGTTAAGTGATGGCTACGATGAAGAGTAACCGTACTGTGTAAGCAGTCGCGTAAATACGCTTATAATAGACAGATAACAGCAGTAAATAGCTATCAGTGACGTAAAGACGACTCATTAAGACGGTAAATCAGCCATGACTCATAAGCTTCCTATGACATTACTAGCGCAGCTAGAGGATGTGGCGGTTTTTCAGACAGCCGCATTCACCAGTAAGGATGAATGCGAGGCTGATATAACCAGCCAGCTGAGACAAGCGAACTATGGCACGCTCAATTTAGGCTTGCACGTCAATGATAGCGCTGCCAAGGTCTTAGACAATCGCATGCGGCTCTTAACGGCGATGAATGAGCAGTTTACTAGCTTGCCATCAATCAGCGCGCGATATACCCCTATTGAAAGACTGCATTGGGTCAATCAAGTTCATGGCAATTGCATTCATGATACTGACGCCACAGCGCTAAGTATGCGACCGGTGGCAGCTGATGCTATGTTGAGCCAGCAAGCAGGGGTGGGTCTAGCGATAATGACTGCTGATTGTGTGCCTATCGTTCTATACCAACCAGCCAGTGGTAAAATTGCCGCTATTCACGCGGGTTGGCAAGGGTTGGCATGTGGCGTCATCAAAGCAACGACTGAGTGTTTTACTGATTCAGGGCAAATCATGGCATGGATTGGTGTCTGTATCAGCCAACAAAATTATGAAGTGGGCAGTCAAGTTCGCGATAAGCTACTGGCAGGTTGTATAGACAGTCAGTCATTGACGTCAGCCAGTATTGAAAAATTTGATGAGCGCTACGTGATGGCTTCTAAGAATCAGATCGCTGATGACAGTCGTACTGATATGAGTAAAGAGTCGAATATTGATCCTCGATACTTACATAAGTCAGTTGATAAACTATCAAATTACGCTAAAGTAAACACGGATAAAATTAAGCTGAACTTACCAAGACTTGCTGCTGATCAGTTAAGCACTGCTGGTGTAATATTGTGCAACGAGTCACCTATAGACTGTAGCTATGCCGATGCTCGTTATTACTCTTATCGACGTCAGACGCATTTACGGCAGCCAGCGACAGGACGGATGGCACTGGTGATTGCGCGCCGCTCTGCTACCCAGTCAGAATAAACCTACCGGACACTGGTAGATACTAAGCGCCCTGAATCCATTTTATTTCTATTCAATTATTTATAGCTATTATTAGAGTTTGTATGAATACATCTGCCACAGCATCTTTGACATCTACACTGACTGACAACACGCAAAGTGTATCGATTGCCGTCATCTATCATAGCAACTACGGTCATACCAAGCGTGTGGCTGAAGCAATCGTCATGGGCGCGCACCAGCAACTTCCAGAAGCACAGGCAAAAGCCGTCGATGTTCATGATGTCGACTGGGATTTTTTAGATCAGGCAGATTTGCTGGTTTTTGGTAGTGCCGTCTATATGGGCAGCGTGACTGCTGAATTTAAGACTTTTATGGATGAGACCTCAAAGCGCTGGTATCACAGAAAATGGGAAGGCAAGTGGGCAGCCGCTTTTGCTAACTCGGGTGGACTGAGTGGTGATAAACTTGCTGTGCTACAGCAGATTTCTCTATATGCCATGCAGCATGGTATGAATTGGATCGGTTTGCCATTAATGCCGACAGGTCATGAGGCTCATGACTTGAACCGTCTATCTAGCTTTTTAGGATTAATGACGCAATCCCTTGATGGTCCACCTGAAGAGACCCCAGGGAAAGGCGATATCGATACAGCTATTTGGTTCGGTGATCATTTGGCTAAGACTATCATAAAGCATCAACCAGCCACATCAACTTGCTAAAGTACGATTATGATATGGTCAATCCCATATAAATTAGATACGGTGTCAGGCTCGCTTAGTCTGCTATTTGTAGTACTTTCATTCGCCTTCTTTGTATCCAAATTATATTGAACCGACTATAGAACATGCTGATAATATCAATATCATTAGACCTTAGCGTTTATTAAATAAACCAAAAAAGCAGATATCAATTTGATATCTGCTTTTTTTATTGTCATGAGTAAAGCTATTTATCAATGACCTTGGTTGACAACGCCGTAACAGGAATAGGACTGTCGAAAAATTGAAAAGATTGGCATGCGGTTAATAGCATCGTCGCCGAAAGTATATAAGTCATAATGAGGGGTTTCATAGGGATATCTCAGGACACAGTTGGCATTGTTAAAACAGCGTTCATCATAAACAAATTACCGTGTTATACAACGACTAATACCATAAATATAGTAAATATTGGAGCAAGTATAGACAGTATGCTGATTCTGCACTGTGTATGTATTATGTACAGTGGAAATTAAAAATAACAGCTAAATTATGCGTCCATTAAGTTTTTTTTAACTGGTTCGTCACTAGAAAAAAATGAATTGAGAGATTCATAATGATGAGTAGTTGTTTTTCATCAGAATTTTAAAACATCAGTAATAATAATATAAAAACATATTAATTAATTAAAAACTCAGTGCTGATTATAGGAACTTTTATTTTTGTAAAAAAATAGGAGGATTAAGTTACTAATCTAACAATTTTAGCAAAATAGTTTTACCTTAGTAAGGAGGACAGACATTCTACGGTAACTAAGCTTGATAATTGCCTTATAAATAATAAAGAAAAATTCGTTATCGACTTTTAATATTTAGTACGAATAACACACAGCGAAAGTATAGATAAATAGTGGAAGACTTTGATTTTTTGAATGTAGATACGGTTGAATGATAACTGTCACGAATTAAAAATACTTAAAACACCCTAGGTGCCAGCTATATGAGGATATTATGAAGCCACTTTCTATGATGTTATCGATGCTCGTCATTGGTATGACCTCCAACGCTGCGATGGCTGAAGGTGCAAGCAGCGTTAATACAAGCCTAGCCAATGCCAGTTTACCTAATACTAGTTTACCTAATACTAGTTTACCTAATATTAGCCCTGCCAATAGCGAGCTTGTCAATCGCGGTGCCTACATCGCCCGTGCGGCCGATTGCATGGCATGTCATGGTGAGGACTATACCGGTGGGACACCAATCGAGACCCCAATGGGGGAGATTTACTCCACCAATATCACGCCATCCAAACGTTACGGTATCGGCGACTATACCGAAGCAGATTTGAAGAATGCGCTGCAAAAAGGTCGTGCGCCTAATCATATGCTTTATCCTGCCATGCCATATCCTTCCTATAGTGGTATGAAAGAAGAAGATATCAGTGCGTTGTTTGCTTATTTACAGACAGTACCAGCGGTTGACGAAGCTCCTAAAGAAAAAACAGACTTGCCATTTCCTTTTAATATTCGCAGCTTAATGTTGGGTTGGAATTTACTCAATGTACCGTCTACTGAAAAGCGCGACGGACTGAACGAGACCCAAAAACGCGGTGAATATCTGGTCAATAATCTGGAGCACTGCGGTACTTGTCATACTCCGCGTAATAGTACGATGGGTTTTGATAAGAGTATGTACTTATCTGGTGCCCAGCTCGGTCATTGGCATGCACCAAATATCACGCCTGATGAGTCGAGCGGTATCGGCAGCTGGAGTGAGCAGGATATCGTCACTTATCTGCGTACGGGTGAGCTTGATCAACGTGCTTACGCTGGTGGTCCCATGGGCGAGGCAGTTGCACATAGTACGCGCTACTTAAAAAACGAAGACTTGAGTGCCATTGCTTCTTATCTGAAGGCAGTACCTGCTGTCCAGACCGACGATAAAGTGTCTGCGGTAGATGTGTCGCGCCTACCAACGCCAATCAACGAATCTATCACTCATGATCTACTGGCGCAAAAAGAATATTTGAAACAGGCAAAAGCCGCAGTAGGTAATGGCAGTAATTCCCCCGAATCATTATATTTAGCCACCTGTGGTAGTTGTCATGGGGTTGACGGCTATGGTCAGCCTGATGCACGTTATGCCCCTATCGTCGGCCTGAGTAGTATCCGCCGCGAAAGACCTGATGCACTGGTTAATATGATTCTTCATGGGGTAGAAGGGGCAACCAATACATCGCCCATCATGCCAGGGTTTTCAGATGAGTTAAATAGCGAGCAAATCGCTGGTATTACCAATTACGTACGGGTGAATTTTGGTGGTCTTACCAGCAGTGACGTGAATGCTAGCGATGTCGATCGTATCGCAAATACTGGCATTGATAAGCCTTTCTTGATTAAGTACGCAGGCTTACTGGCGATAATCGGTATTATGGTCGCGATTGCTATTATTGTGTTTATCATCCGCGCCATCTTACGCTCTAGACGCCGCGCTTAGTTTGACTATATTTAGATAAACGGTCGCATAAAGAACTTATAAAGGCGTACTAGACGCTGATTACAGTACGAGAATTAAGGTTAAAACGGTAATGCATTAAGGCTTGGCAAGACAAAGGTTCGATATAAACTGAGCCGATAATAAAAGCAAAATGCCAAAGACGATTGCCTACCGTTATACACGACGTCTACTTTAAGGACATTATTATGAAAGACATGCTTCAATCACCAACGCGGCGCCAACTACTCTCGATGATTGGTAAAACCGCAGGCGCGACAGCGATGTATCAGGCAATGACGACGTTAGGATTTGCGTCAGAGTCGAGTTTTAAAGAGACCATGGATCTTAAAGGTGCACCTCCGGGCGCTAGTATCGTCATTCTTGGTGCGGGTCTTGGCGGACTGACCGCGGCTTATGAGTTACGCAAAGCGGGCTACGATGTCAAAGTGCTCGAATATCAAAATCGTGGCGGCGGTCGTAGCTGGACATTGAACAGCGGTGATAAATATACCGAGCTTGGCGGTGAAGAAGTCACTTGCGATTTTGAAGAGGGCAATTATTTTAATGGTGGGCCGTGGCGTTTACCAAGCCATCATTATGCCATCTTCCATTATTGCAAACAGTTTGGTGTTGAGATGCAGCCTTTTATTCAAACCAATGATCGCGCTTATTTGCATCGTACTGATCATTTCAATGGCGTACCTCAGCGTTTGGGTGATGTGAAAAATGATATTCAAGGCCATGTCGCGGAGCTGCTATCAAAATCAGTTAACGTCGGTGGTCTTGATCGTTCGGTCAATACTGAGGACAAAGAAAAGCTATTAGAAGGTTTAAAAGGCTGGGGTGTGCTGGATAAAGATTATCGCTATCGCGCCAGTAATGAAACCAGTAAACATCGTGGCTTTAGTGTCTTTCCCGGCGGTGGCTTGATGCCTGACGCAAAACCGTCAAAACCTTTGCCAATCAGTGAGATATTGGATTCGGGGATGTGGGCCGATATTTATGGCAATCATATGACTTATGCTCATCAACCAACCATGTTTCAGCCAGTAGGCGGCATGGGGAAAATCGGTGATGCGTTCACCCGTGAATGTCGCGATATGATTGAGTTTAATGCAAAGGTCACTAAAATTCATCAAGATGACAGTGGCGTCACCGTCGATTATGTCGACAGCAACAGTCCAGATGGTGCCACCAAGACCATTCGTGCAGATTGGTGCGTGTGCAATATTCCGCTAACGGTGCTGACGCAGATGGATATCAATGTCTCAAAACCGATGAAGCAAGCAATGGCCGCTGTGCCTTATGAGACCTCTTATAAAGTTGGTCTAGAGTTCAACCGTCGCTTTTGGGAAGAAGATGAGTGGATATTTGGTGGTCTGACTTATACCGATATGCCCATTGCGCAAATTGCCTATCCGTCACAAAATATGTTCAAAGACGGTACGGGCGTGTTATTAGGCGCGTATGGTTATGGTCCTACGTCTTATAAGTTTAATACCTTAACGCCGAAAGAACGCATCAATGTCGCGCTTGCTTATGGTAAATATATCCATCCCCAGTATCCAAAAGAATTCCGCGCAGGGACATCAGTTGTCTGGCACCGTATCCCATGGACGCTTGGCTGTTATGGGATTTGGAATGAGTCGACCCGTCGTCAGCATTACGACACTTTGTGCAGTATTGATAATCGTATTGTGCTGGCGGGCGAGCATTGCTCACATATTCCAGCATGGCAAGAAGGCGCTATTTTATCTGGTATGGATGCCGCGAAGCGCCTACATAAAAAAGCAAAAATGCTTGTTTAATAACGCTTGGTTAATATGAATAACTACAAAATTCAGAGGCTATTATGGACAATGCAATCGTGAAAAAGGCAATCTTGAAGAAAAAAGTCATGAAAGACATGACACCCAAATTGCTGACGGTGATGCTGCTGAGTGGGATAAGCAGTGCAGCACTGTTAGGCTGTAGTCAACAGTCAGATGATGAAGTGACGGTTTCCAGTGTGCAAGATCAGGATTCCCTAACAACCAATGACTATCAAGAAAGCCGAAATACGGGTGCGTGGGGCGGTGTTTATATGAGCCGTGAGGAGCTTACGGCACCTCCTATCAATATTGTCGACGACAGCTCGTTGCCCAATATGGAAGATGACCCAAATATTACTAAGTGGAACGCAAAGTTTGAAGGTACAAATGGGTTTGTGACGACAGATGGCAAAAAGCTGTATCACGACTCTTGCGCGGCGTGTCATATGCACAAAGGCGAGGGTGCTGATGGCGCAGGCTATTATCCACCACTGGCGAATAACAGTAAGATGCAATCAAAGTATTACATCATTGATATCTTGATTAATGGCTTTCGAGGTATGCCGTCATTCCATGGGATGATGAACGATGCGCAGATGGCTGCGGTTACTCAATATGTGCTCAGTGACCTCAATGGTTTTACCGATACCGTTACCGCTGGAGATGTGGCAAAACTGCGGCATCCCAATCCATCAGCGGGTGATCCGAGTGACGAATAACACTATTATTTAAATTCTTAGCTAATAGTTTTTTAAGCGAAAATGGTTCGTACAAAAATGACTTAACCATTCTCTGCAACATAAAAAAGCGCCTAATTATTTATTAGGCGCTTTTTTATAGGCAAGGCTTAATGGATTAAGAAAGATAATGAGAGAAAGGGTTTATTTAGGGCTGGATGACCAGACTGGTGAGCGAATAGTGCCTTGACCAGACTTACCGAATGACTCGCCACCGTTCAGTGATTTGATGGTTAATATGCCTTTGCCGCCTTGCTTTGAGGCGTAAACGACACGCTTACCGTTAGGCGAAAAGCTCGGCGCTTCATCGATACCCGTATTGCCCAAATTCGTAGTGATAGCACCGCCGCTATTCATGATCGCCGCTGAGCGACCACTTAAAAAGGCAATTTGTGAGCCATCGCTACTAAACTGCGGGCTAGTGGCATAACCGCTATTTGATACTTTGGTCGTATTTCCTGATCCAAACTCATAACGGTAAATCTGTGGTTTATTAAATCCTGATCGGTCACTGACGAATACAAAAGATTTGCCATCTGGTGCATAGCTTGGCTGTACTTCGCTGCTTGGCCAATTGGTGATTCGTCTAGGTTTACCGCCGCTGGCACTCATCTCATAAATATTAGCACTGCCTTCAAAGCTGCTAGAAAATAATATCTTGCTACCATCAGGTGAGAATGATGGGCTTAGGTTGCTACCAGAAAATGGCGTCAAAGCACTTGCACTGCCACCGCTCACGTTTTGTACATAAATAACAGGATATGATTTATCGGGCTGCACAGAATAGGCGATGCGATTACCATCTGGTGACCACGATGGGGAGAATATAGAACCAGCAACTTCAGTAATAGTCTTAGCGTTTTCGCCATCAGCATCCATGACTTTTAAGCGCGATACTTTTTCTTTACCAGTACCAACTTCTTCGATATAGGCAATACGTCCGGAGAAGTCACCTGGAATACCAGTAATCAGCTCATAAACTTTGTCAGCGATGACGTGACCGGCATAGCGCAGGCTTTCTTTATTATTGTCAGCCGTTAAGCTTTGCTTGCCTTCAATCACTCGGCCAGATTTGATATCAATCACTTCGTAATCGGTGACTACTTTACCGCGGTTGCTGCGGGTACTACCGACCACTAGGTAAGGAATCCCCATACTTTGCCAAACCGGTAATGTGCCTGACAGCTCGCTAATACTGCGCGGCTGCTGTGGCAAATCTTTGCTGGTCACCTTTAATTCAGTTTTGCTTAAATCATTGAGAATAATCGGCGATAACACAGAATCACCTGCAAACGGCACAAAAGCCACTTGGTTTTGTTGGACTGGAATATCATAATCCAATTCTAAGACGACAGGCGCCGCCAACAAGTTGGAAGACATAAGCAAGGTTGAGGTGCTGGCAAGTAAAGAAAGGCATAACTTCTGATGAGTACGCATGACCGAATTGAACTCCTGAAATAGTCTAATCGTTATTTTTTATAGGGGCTAAGTTTACCGTTACGGTATGGCAATATTACACGCAGTGCAAGCATTTTAAGGTAACGTTATCAATAATATAGGGACTGGGTAACTGATTAATTGCTACCTTTAAACTGTATGGTAAAAGTAGGGTACTTAGGATCATCAGCATCAATCGGTAAGCTGCCAGTATTCAAAACTGCTTGTTTGGCTGCTTCATTGACCGCGCTATCAGGTCCTGAAGCGGAGACGTTGACCACATTGCCGCTCGCATTGACAGTGATGGTTAAGGTGGCGCGCTGAGTCGAGCCTTTGGCAGCGGTTGGCGGGCTATAATTGCGTTTGATTAAATTGATAATTTCACCATTGCTGGCACCGCGACTGCCACTTGAGGCAGAGCGACTACTACCTTTTGCCGTACTAGAGGTAGAAGAATCGCCAGAGAGGGTCGACTCACCATCTTCTGATAAGCTAAAGTTTTTATTGGCACTGCCAGAGCTGCCAGTATCAATTTTTAAATTTTTATCAGTAGCAGTAGGGCGTGTAATTTTAGGCGGGTTGTTTTGTTTATTACGGTAATCCCTAAGCTGTTTTTGTTCTTCGATGAGCTGTTGTCTTTTATCTTGTTCAACTTGATTGTGTTCTTCTACTACCGACTCATCTAGCTGTGCTGCCCATTCAGCCATATTGCGCTCATATTCTTGATTTTGCTCAAGCAGCCGCTGATGCTGTTCTTCACTCATCAGCATCGGGCGACTGGCAGGATCGTCAGAGCGTGTAAAGACAGGCACGCGCTGAGAGTTTGGTTGGTTGGGGTTTTGAATGCTAGCGCTACCGTCAACCGTGTTCTCTGGCATATCACTGAATGAGCCGCTCGTACCACTATCAGCTTGCATAGCACTGGCAGCAGCGGCACGATTGGCAAGGATTTGCCCTTGCATCTCAGCCAGCTGTTCAGGGGATACCATGACGGTCTCTAAACTACCTACCGTTTCAACTTCTGTATTTTGATAGGTATAAATAAGTATGCCAATCACCAGACCATGTGCAAGCAAGCTGAGCAGCGTAGGCAGTGTCAGCCCATTGCCTTCAGGTTGGGTCGGCACATAAACAGCAGGCGCATTATTCATGGCAGTGATACTCATGGACATGATATTGGAGGATGAGGTTCATCAGATTATCTACTTTATTATAACAAGCGGTGCTAACAATAGGATTCATTATGATGAGGGTGTGGGCAAGGGTGCGCCCGTTAATAATCCCACCTTTTGGATACCTGCTTGCTGCAAGCTTGCCATCAAGGTCATGATAGCGCCATATTGATTGTTTTGATCGGCATTGATCATAACCTGTAAAGGCTGTGCGCCCGCATCGCTGCTTTGCGCCTGCAGATTAGACAAGGTGTTAATCAGCTCTGGCTCACTAATCGGTAAGTCGATATTGCTCTCATAACTGATAAAAATCTCGCCACTATCGGTTAAGGAGACAATCACGGGTAACTGGCTTTGACTCATGGTATTGGTTTGCTCTTTTGGTAGCTCGACGTCGACGCCGGTGATCAGCATCGGCGCAGTTACCATAAATATCACCAGTAGCACCAGCATCACGTCGATATAAGGAACGACGTTCATCTCCGCATTCAGCGCTTTTTTCTCACGGCGATAGGGGTTTGGTTTCATAGCCCTGTCACCTGACCATTAAGTGCGCTGTCTCTATCTACCACGCTTTGGACGCTTGTCTCACGCTGGAGCATACCTGTCATCTCATCGCAGAATAGTGCGCGTGAATCATACAAACGGCTTGATTTGGCCGTAAAGTGGTTGTACGCGAGTACAGCAGGAATAGCCGCAAACAAACCCATGGCCGTGGCGATTAGTGCTTCAGCGATGCCTGGCGCGACAGAGGCTAGGGTCGCCTGCTCAGTTTGGGATAGTCCCAAAAAGGCATTCATAATGCCCCATACGGTGCCAAATAAGCCGACATAAGGTGCAACTGAGCCGATGCTGGCTAGGGTAGTGAGCCCAGATTCTAGTAACTGCTGCTGACGTCCTAAGCCGACCCGAAGCTTACGCTCAACCCCATCGATAATGTCATCTTTTGGCTGACGTTTTTTGTGCATTCTGAGGTATTCAGAAAAGCCCACATAAAATATCTGCTCAAGTCCTTGGCGCTCAGGCGAGCCTTGCACGCCTTGGTACAACTTTGCCAAATCTTCACCCGACCAAAACCAAGTCTCGAACTGTTGATCAAAGTTCTTAGCCGTACCGAGCCGTGCACTCATACGAAAAATAATGACCCAGCTGAGCAAAGACGCTAGCAATAAGAGCGCCATCACAATCTGTACCAATAGACTGGCTTGGGTGATAAGGTCGATAATATTTAATGATTCAGGCATGTATTGGACTCACGGGTAATTAACAATAACTGGTATACGCGCCATACGTAGACCAGATAAGACCTCTAAACTATAGAATATAGGGCATCGAAACTAAGCTAGTAATAGCTGGTAATACAAGCTAGTAATAATAGAAGGTATTCAACAAAATACACTTATATTATGCACGAATAATATTTTTCATATAGCACAGCGTGCAGAAACGATCATACTATGAAGCGTCAATGCATTATGCACACTTATATCAACCGACTAGTGTACTGCTAAATGAAGAAAAGGTCATTTTTTTAAAAGGTTAAAGCGAAAAAAACTGCATTTTATTGATAGAGGTGTAACTTTCGTCGATATAAGGTGGGTTTAAAGGTAGGGTTGGGCAGTAATACAACTATTATCCAGTATTTGAACGCTGAGATAGCCTTATTTCCGTTTTAAACCAGCAAGGCACGGGTAATGATTGAATTTGTATCTCATTTTCTCTAAAATGTTGCTCTTTGTTACCGCTGCCTTTTGATTATGACGTCGCAACTTGCTTGTTGACGTCATCTTTATTTTAGGCACCAATAAATTTGTTCTTTCACTAGCAAGCTGGGCGCGACACTTATGAATGCAATTGAACGCTATTTTGGGATCAACGGTGAAAACACCACGGTCAAAACGGAAATTCTTGCTGGTATTACTACCTTTTTGACGATGGCTTACATCATCTTTGTGAACCCCAACGTATTAGCAGAAGCGGGTATGGACAAAGGAGCGGTGTTCGTTGCTACTTGTTTGGCAGCGGCAATAGGCTGCTTTATTATGGGTATTTATGCCAGATTGCCGGTGGCATTAGCGCCAGGTATGGGCTTAAACGCCTTCTTTACCTACGGTGTGGTGCTGGGTATGGGCTATGCATGGCAGACAGCGTTAGGAGCAGTATTTCTATCTGGTTGTTTGTTTATCCTTTTAAGCTTATTCAAGATTCGCGAATGGATTATTAATGCCATTCCAACGAGCCTTAAGCAAGGTATCGTTGCTGGTATCGGTGCATTTTTGGCATTTATTGCCCTGCAAAGCTCTGGCATCATCGTAGGTCGTGATGCGACCTTGGTCATGCTCGGTGATATGACTGCATTTGCCCCTATGATGGCTGCTCTTGGTTTCTTTATTATCATCGGTTTGGTGTATAAAAAAGTCCCAGGTGCGGTAACCATTGGTATTTTGCTGATTACCTTGATCAGTTTGGTTACTGGTAACACTCAGTTTACGGGTATTATGTCGGCACCGCCATCGATTGCGCCAACACTCATGCAGCTTGATATCGCAGGCGCGTTTGATATTGGCATGATTAGTGTTATTTTTGCTTTCTTATTCGTTGATCTGTTTGATACAGCAGGCAGCTTGGTTGGTATTGCCAATAAAGCAGGCCTCATTGATAAAGACGGCAATATTCCTAATATGGACAAAGCGCTATTGGCTGATTCAACGGCTACGGTTGCTGGTGCCATGCTAGGTACTTCGTCAACGACCAGCTATATTGAAAGTGCGTCAGGAGTTGCGTCAGGTGGTCGAACTGGTTTGATGGCTGTGACGGTGGGTGTGCTATTCTTGCTTAGTATTTTCTTTGCGCCATTAGCTGGTATGATTCCCGCTTATGCGACCGCAGGGGCGATATTCTATGTGTCGGTATTGATGCTGTTCACCCTCAAAGATATTAATTGGGAAGACTTGACGGAAGCGGCACCAGTAGCAGTGGTATTATTACTAACACCGCTTACGTATTCTATCGCTGATGGTATTGCGCTTGGATTTATTACCTTTACAGCGGTGAAGTTGATGACAGGCAAGTTCTCTGAAATTACGATTCCAGTATGGATTTTGACAGCTATTTTATTGGCAAAGCTAGTACTTCTATAAGTCGCTAACATGATGTGGCTAGTCTATATCATGTAGCTAACCATACTAGCATTAGGCATATTCTGACCCTCTTTATTATGGATTAATAAGGAGGGTTTTTTTTGTGTTTCAAGTAAAGTGCCTTGCGATAACTAACCGAAATTCTATGCTCTACAAAACAATTAATGACCAATAGTAAACAAAAAATTATAACTAAAGCGTCATTGCTGTTATGACGGTTATAACTAATTGTTTTTAAAGTAGATATTTATTGTCTTAAATTCTAAATATCGTTAGTTTGAAATTTTTTTTCATGATACCATAGCCAGGTTAAGCGCATCACCTCAATCAACGCCGTAGAGGTTTTTCTTACAGTGAATTAGCGTCATATAAGATGGTAGATTTTGGCTTATTAGCATGATAATCGATAGATTATTGTCCTAATGATATTCAGCCTTGAACCATTAATCGAACTCCTTTCACTACTAACAAGAAGAAGGCACTAATGCCGCTTAACTGTTCGTTGTTGCCTTTATATTGTTAACGTAGCCCGTTTAACACTCGAACGACCTACTTAAACGTTTCCAGCTTATGCTGGATTTGCTCGTTTTACGATGGCGCCGTTTGGTCTTTTGATTATTGCTGTGAGTCACAGTCAATAATTCCTATTAAATATGGTAGGGTTATAGACAGTGAACCAGAGCGATCAGTTTTCCTCATGGACCATTTATCATGGTTTTTAGACGATAGTGATGGAGTTGGTATGAACCCAGTAGAGCAGTTTACCCCGAAAGAGCCGATTTTATTTAATCCTGTCGATATGCTATCGCCAGACTATATTGACCTGTCTGCAGATGAGCTGTATGCACGCATCTCACCGTTATATAGTGTTGATGAGCAGCGCTGGTTGTCTGACTTATTACCACTTGCCAAACCGAGTGACGAAGAGCGTGAAGCTGCGAGTGACCAGACGCGCCAGCTGGTTGAGTATGTGCGTAATGATGGCAAAGCGATCAAAATGGTCGATTCATTATTACTTGAATACAGCCTTGATACGCAAGAAGGTATTTTGCTGATGAGTTTGGCTGAAGCCCTGATTCGGGTGCCAGACAACTATACAGCTGATGCGCTGATTCGTGACAAAATGAGTGTGGCGGATTGGAAAAAGCATTTAAAAGATGACAATGGTTTTATGGTCAATGCCTCGACGTGGGGCATGATGATGACCGGCCGTGTCGTCAGTATCGACAACGGCACGACTGCCTCAGGATTTTTGGATCGAATGACCAAAAGAATGGGCGAGCCAATGATTCGGGCGGCGATGCAAAAAGCCATGCGTATTATGGGACATCAGTTTGTCCTTGGTGAGACGATTGAAGACGCCAACAAAAACAGTCAGCCGTATCGTAATAAAGGCTATACCTATTCGTTCGATATGCTGGGTGAAGCGGCGATTACCCATAGAGACGCTGAAAAATACTTCAACGACTATCTACATGCGATCAAAGCGACTGCCAATGTCAAAGTTCAAGAGGGTATGCCAAAGCCGTCAGTTTCTATCAAGCTGTCTGCACTGCATCCACGCTATGAAGCCACGCAAGAAGCTCAGGTGTTGGGATTATTGCGTCAGCGTTGCTTATTGCTGATCGAAGCGGCACGCGAAGTGGATGTGGATTTGAGCATCGATGCCGAAGAAGCCGATCGCCTTGAGATATCTCTAAAGCTGTTTGAGTCGCTCTATCGTGATTCGCTAACCGCTGGTTGGGATGGATTGGGCATAGTGGTGCAAGGTTACTCTAAGCGCGCCATTGCTATTTTTGCTTGGCTTGCACGCTTGGCAAAAGAAGTTGGCGATCGTATCCCGTTACGCTTGGTTAAGGGCGCTTATTGGGATACTGAGATTAAACTTGCCCAACAAAAAGGCTTGTCAGGATATCCCGTTTGGACACGTAAAGAAGGCACGGACACCGCTTATTTAGCCTGTGCGCGCTTTTTGTTGTCTGAGCATCTGCGCGGACTTATTTGGCCCCAGTTTGCGACCCATAATGCTCATACCTTGGCATCAGTGATGACCATGAGTGCGCATAGAGATTTTGAATTTCAGCGTTTGCATGGCATGGGTGATGCGCTTTATGACCATATCTTACAAACATACAAGATCCCTGTTCGTATTTATGCCCCAGTTGGTGCGCACAAAGACTTACTGCCATATCTAGTACGTCGTTTACTCGAAAATGGTGCGAATAGCTCATTTGTGCATCAGTTGTTAGATAAGTCTTATCCGATTGATAAGCTGACGGTGCACCCGTATGACAAGCTAGTAGCGAATGATACGTTAAACAATCCAGAGATTCCGTTGCCTTTAGAGATTTATGGCGATCGCCGTGCCAGCTTTGGTCCCAATATATTTGTAGAGTCGCAGTGGCTATTATTCAAAGCCGCGATTGACAGTCATTTAACAAAGACATGGTCAGCGTCTCCTATCATCAATGGGCAAGCAATTCATGACTCTTCAGTGGATGGTAAAGCTCAAAAGCTTGATAGTCATACAGTGCGTGCGCCGTGGAATCATGAAGTTATCGCAGGCGACGTACAATACGCCAATGCAGACTTGGCGCGTCAAGCCATTGATGCCGCAGTAGCCGGACAAAGCGCGTGGCAGGCAGTGCCAGCGGCAAAACGTGCGGCAATATTGCGCAAAATCGCTGATCTCTACGAAGAAAACTATGCTGAACTAATGGCCTTGTGCCAAGTTGAAGCTGGCAAGACCATGCAAGACAGTATTGATGAGATCAAAGAAGCCGTTGATTTCTGCCGTTTTTATGCGGATGAAGCGGAACGCTTAGACGCAAAAGCGCATGAGTTTACTGATTTATCTGGCAAGCAATCGTGTCAAGTGTATAAAGCGCGCGGCACCTTTGTATGCATTAGCCCTTGGAACTTCCCATTGGCTATTTATACCGGTCAGATTGTGGCAGCACTTGCCGCCGGTAATACCGTTGTCGCAAAACCTGCTGAGCAAACCAGTTTAATCGCGCATTTCGGTGCGCAGCTGATGTATCAAGCTGGGGTGCCAGTCGAGGCGCTACAGTTTGTCACTGGAGCAGGTGAAGTGGGTGGGGCATTAACCGCCGCTGACAATTTATCTGGTGTCATCTTTACTGGTTCGACCCAAACCGCGCAACGTATCAATCAAAGTCTAAATGATCATGCGCAAGCCAGCGGGGAGTTGCCTGTGTTTATCGCTGAGACAGGTGGTCAGAACGCCATGATTGTCGATTCAACAGCCTTGCCTGAACAAGTGGTCAGAGATGCCGTACTGTCTGCCTTTGGTTCGGCAGGTCAGCGTTGTTCAGCTTGTCGCATACTATGTGTACAAGAAGAAGTGGCTGATGAGTTGATTGAGCTACTGCAAGGCAATATGGCTGAGCTAGTCGTGGGTAACCCGCTGTATGCAGCTACCGATGTCGGCCCAGTCATTGATAATGATGCCAAGCAAGGTCTTGAGGCGCATATCGAACGCATGGTCGCTGAGCCAACGGCGAATATCTTGGCGCAGACACCGATGAGTGCCAGCTCGGTTGTGAGTCAAGAGCAGTCTACCTTTGTGTTACCAACTGCGATTGAAGTCAAAAGTATCGACGTGATTGGTGGTGAGCATTTCGGCCCGATATTACATGTGCTACGTTATCAAGCCCGTGATTTAAACAAGCTTATCGATGCTATCAATGCTACTGGCTTTGGCTTAACGCTAGGTATTCACAGCCGTATTGAAAATATTGTTGAGCATATTGAACGTCGTGCCTTTGTCGGTAATACCTATGTCAACCGTAACCAAATCGGCGCGGTCGTAAACGTACAGCCGTTCGGTGGCTGTGGTCTATCGGGTACGGGTCCAAAAGCGGGTGGTCCACATTACGTTGCCCGTCTCATGCAGCTAAGCTCTGAGTCAGTCGCTACTGAGCAAACAAGTGCTACTGAGCAAAACACTGCTACTAATACTAAAACTGAATCACTTACTCAACCAGAAATCGCATAAGGAGCAGCAACATGGCGACTGAATTTAAAAAAAATCATGCCCAGGTTTGTGAAGCTTGGCGATTACTTGGCGCAGTCAATCGTGCAACGTATCTACAAGCAGCCATCCCAAAACTGGCGCTGCTGACTGGTGATGTCAACAAGGCAAAGCGTCTATTCCATCATTTATTGAGCGCCGCGCCCAGTCTGGATGAAGTACAGCGTATGACGGGTGCAACGGGTGAGTCCAACGACTTATATGTCACTGGTCGTGGTAAGACGATGGTTATCGGCGGTGAGTCTGCGCGTGCAATGGCAGTACTTGGACAGCTAATCGCTGCATTATTGACGGGCAATGAAGTGATATTGCATTGTCCTAGTCAGGCTGAGATGTGTGATGAAGCAGCAAAAGTACTCTATGAAACTGGCATTAGCGATGATGTATTGAGTGTGGCTAATGATTCGCAAACGATCACGCTGTTATACATTGACCGTCTCGCGCAAGTTGCTGTTGCAGGTAATAACAGCGAAATACAGACAATCAGTCAAGAGCTTGCCAATACAGATGGTATTTTGACGCAAGTAATTGCTGTGACTGATATGGAAGGCATGTCAGAAATGCTAACGCCTGATTACCTTCATCGCTTTGTCACCGAGCGGGTAAGAACGATTAATACCACTGCTATTGGTGGTAATGCGAGCTTGCTTGAGCTTGGTACTTAGCCAAGGATTTAAGTAATGTCTGATGTCACAATAAAGACTCTAACTTAAAAAGTAATATGAATAAAAAACCGATATCTGAATCAATCAGGTATCGGTTTTCTCATGTCTAGATAAGCAAATTACGTGCAATTTTGTGCAAAGTTATTCAGCCGCGTCGATCCACACCCAGCCGTTCTCTAGCCATTCGCTCAAATCATCTGCATCAATATCCGTCACATCTTGGCTATTTAGGTGTTCGCCATTAGCCAAACGCACCAATACAGCGCCTGCTGCCTCGTCAAGCCCGTCAATGCGCTGACCATTTGCATATAGCGTAGTGCCCTCACTAGTCTGGCTATAGAGTAGACGATTGCTATAGTCCGCTTGCAACGTGGCACCTTCTGCTAGAGCTTGTATCAACTCATCGGTGTCTAACGTCTCTTCTGGCATCAGTGCATCATACTGGCGCTTGCTGACGACTTCAGACACTGCTTGGCGAATGATATCATCACCACGCTCAGACTGTAGCATTTGTAATAGCTGATCTTTGATGGCATTGATACTATCTGCTTGCAATTCACCTGATGCTTGCAGCGCTTGTGGCAACAGCATTGGGACAAATAAGTCGCTATCGTTGGTAGCGATATCAGCCAAGCTATCGATGATTTGCATTAAATTTGGACGACGACAGCCAAAAGAGAAAGTCAGGCAATCATCTTGTGCGACACCAAAGTGAGATAACTTAGGCGGCACATAAAGCACGTCACCGGCTTCTAGTATTTCATCAAATATAATCTCGCCCATATCATCAAACAATCGAATCGGCTCATCAGCGACGAACTCAGTATTTTTATCACAGAATTTACCCAGCTGCCAACGTCTAGACCCAAATCCTTGCGCTAAAAATACATCATAATCGTCATAATGTTTGCCGACTGAACCACCTTTTGGCGCATAGGAAACCATGATGTCATCACGTTGCCATTGCGGAATAAAGTCAAAGGCTTGCCACAATTGACCAAGTTCTGGTGACCACTGTTCCATATTCTGTACCAGCACGGTCCATTGATCGGGCAAGTTGTCAAAATCAGCCTCAACCAGTGGGCTTTTTTTGAGTTGCCATTGCGCTTGACCTTCTTTTTTACTGGCTGCTTGGGTCAGCAGACGCGCGCTGGCGTCTTCTTCAAGGGCTAGACCAAGCATGTCGTCAGGTTCAAACATGCCAATAAGTTGTGGTAAACCTTGCTTGATAAGCAATGGTTTTTTTTGCCAATACTCGCTCAAAAATTGCTCAGGAGTAATGGCGTCGGGCAAACAAAGGGGAATTGAGGTCATTGATAAGTCCATATCTGAAAATGGGTATAAGATTAATCGTGAGGAGTGCTTTATAGGAAGGTTCTAATAGTTTATGATT
Source organism: Psychrobacter sp. N25K4-3-2 (assembly GCF_015351755.1). NCBI lineage: Bacteria > Pseudomonadati > Pseudomonadota > Gammaproteobacteria > Moraxellales > Moraxellaceae > Psychrobacter > Psychrobacter sp. N25K4-3-2. The sequence continues at coordinate 177,801 of NZ_JADKLX010000002.1, read as the reverse complement.
ATCGCTTATCTGATAACCAGTCTTATTGACGTTAATTGCTACTTGTTAATGGTCAATATCAGAGCACCCCATCAATCGTAGGAAGTTTATGAAAAAATTACATTTTATCGTCATTATCGCTAGTATTTTTTTACTACAAGCCTGTGTACACAAGATAGTAACCGTACCAGCTAAAATCGCTTATAAAACCACTAAAGGTGTGGTTAAAGGTACCGTCGCTGTAGGTAAAGCCATCATACCGGGCGACAGTGATGACGACAAAAAAGATGATTAGTTTATTATTTGGCTGTTGTTTCTGGCTACTTGATCACGACATTATCGTGACGAATTTGAAATAGAGTAATCACCGCAGCAATCAGCCCACCGAGTAGTGCTAACGCCATGTCTTTGTGGGCATCCCAACTATCACCTTGCTGACCATTGTAAGCCTCTGCCGCTTCTGGCGATAAAGTCGCTGCAATTCCCCATTCTAATAGCTCGTAAAGCAGGCTTGATGACATATTAATCATGAGTGCAATGGCCATCAAAAGTTTGATGGATGATATCTTAAAAATAAATTTTGAGCTCTCAACCATCGCACTGAATAGCAAAAGCCCATAGCTAAAATGTACGAGCCTGTCATACATATTACGCTGCCAACCAAACAAATCGTTTAAGCTGACACCAAATATGAGCTGTGTCCAATCATCATAGGGCACATATGAATATAGATAACGTGCGCCTATAATATGAACGAATAGGAACATCGAAGCGAGGACATAGGAGCATGAGCTAATATGCCAGTAGCGATATGAGAACAGCATCAACCCTAAAAAAATCAAGGTACCCAACTGATGTAGTAGGTAGCTTGACCATTCTAGAGGCTCAATACTTGCCAGCACCATTACGATGAATACCGCAATGGTACTGACAGCTACTGATTTAAAGTTTTGCAATCCAATCTTTAATGGTAAGGGCTTGCTCAGTAGCATTACCAATATAAGTCGCTGGTGTCATGTCACGTAGGCGTGCTTTATCCGCATCGCTAACGGCAGACAACTCATCACTTTCAACAAACGTTAGCATGGCTTCGCGAGTCATGGCGTTCCCACGGGTCAATGCTTTAAGCTTCTCATATGGGTTTTCCACACGGTAGCGACGCATCACGGTTTGAATCGGCTCAGCCAATACTTCTTGTGCATTGTTTAAGTCATCATTCAAACGCTGCGCATTTAATTCAAGTTTACCAACGCCTTTTAGACAAGCATCAAAAGCAATCATACTTTGAGCTAAACCAACACCGATATTACGCAGTACGGTTGAGTCTGATAAGTCACGCTGCATACGTGAGATAGGCAGTTTTTCGCCCAAATGTGCCAACATCGCATTCGCAACGCCCAAGTTGCCTTCTGAGTTTTCAAAGTCAATCGGGTTGACTTTATGCGGCATGGTAGAAGAACCCACTTCGCCATCTTTTAGACGCTGTTTAAAATAGCCTAAGCTGATATATTGCCAAATATCACGGTTAAAATCGATCAAAATGGTATTGAAGCGTCTTACTACATCAAACAACTCAGCGATGTAATCATGCGGCTCAATTTGCGTGGTGTAAGGATTAAAGGCTAGCTCTAAACGCTCATTAATAAATTGCTCAGCATGCGTTTGCCAATCAACATCAGGATAAGCTGAGAAGTGCGCATTATAGTTACCGACAGCGCCATTGATTTTACCTAATAGCTCTACTTGGTTGATTTGCTTGATTTGACGGGCTAGGCGATAGGCCACGTTTGCCATCTCTTTACCAAGGGTTGTTGGGCTAGCTGTTTGACCATGGGTACGCGACAACATAGGCTGGTCTGCATGAGTAATGGCCAAATCAACGATGCTATCGGTCACTTGCTGCATTTTAGCAACCACAATCTCGCGGCTGTCTTTGAGCATCAACGCATATGATAAGTTATTGATATCTTCACTGGTACAGGCAAAGTGAATGAACTCAAGAGAATCAACCAAGGCTTCCTGACCACGGAATTTGTCTTTGATGAAGTACTCAACGGCTTTTACATCATGATTGGTCGTGGCTTCAATGTCTTTAATGGCTTGGGCATCTGCTTCACTAAAGTCATCAACGATTGCATTCAAAAAAGCATTGGTCTGGTCATCAAATGCTGCTAATTCACCAATTGCGCTGTTGTCAGCCAATGACTGTAACCAGCGGATTTCAACTGTCACGCGAGCTTTGATTAGACCGAATTCAGACAAATAAGGACGTAAACTGTCAGCTTTTGATGCGTAACGGCCATCAATCGGGGAGAGTGCGGTAAGTGGAGTCATGGTCATGCCTCATTGGTTATGAAAGTGAACGAAGTTAAAAAATATTAAAATACAAGAAAAAAATATGCTTAGAATCCGCAAGGCGCATCAATTGACGCAATCACGCCACCGCCTAAACAAACCTCATCAATATAAAAGACTGCTGATTGACCCGGAGTGACTGCGCGTTGTGGCTCGTCAAACACCACTTTTACCTCTAAACCTTTATCATCAATAGCAAATACATGACAGGCTTGATCTGGCTGGCGGTAGCGTGCTTTTGCCATACAGAGTAAACCCTCTGTGGTAAAAACTTCCGCAGGTGGTAGACCATCAACCCAATCCATTTTATAAGCGGTTAGCTCATTACTGAGCATCATTGGATGTTCGTGCCCTTGACCAACGATCAAACGGTTTTTGTCTAGGTCTTTTGCCAATACAAACCAAGGCTCTTCTGGGCGATCTTTGACACCGCCGATACCGATACCGCCACGCTGACCCAAGGTATAATACATCAAGCCATCATGAGTGCCGATGGTATGCCCATCGTCAGTCACGATATCGCCTTTTTGGGCAGGCAGGTATTGTTGTAAAAAGTCCTTAAAACGACGCTCACCGATGAAGCAGATACCTGTAGAGTCTTTCTTTTTGGCCGTCGCCAAATCATGCTCTTCTGCAATCTGACGTACGACAGGTTTTTCGAGCTCGCCAACTGGAAATAGCGTCTTGGCAATTTTATCGCCACCAACCGCATGTAAGAAGTAGCTCTGATCTTTATTATTATCCAAGCCGCGTAATAGCTGAGCGACCTCATCACCATTGGCGTTGGTGTAATTCATACTGCGGCGCGTATAGTGACCAGTGGCAATGTAATCGGCACCAAGGGTCAAGGCATAGTCTAAGAACGCCTTAAACTTAATCTCTTTATTACATAAAATATCTGGATTGGGTGTACGTCCAGCTTTATATTCCGCTAAAAAGTGCTCAAAAACCCGATCCCAATATTCCATGGCAAAATTGGCCGTGTGCAGCTTCATACCGATTTTATCGCATACCGCTTGCGCGTCGGCCAAATCGTCCATCGCTGTACAGTATTCGGTACCGTCATCTTCTTCCCAGTTTTTCATAAACAGACCCTCGACCTTAAAGCCTGCTTGCTGAAGCAAGACAGCCGATACGGAAGAGTCGACCCCGCCTGACATACCGACAATCACATGCTTGCTGCTAGGATTATCGATATCGGCAAGCGTCAAAGTACGCTGGGCGTTAAAAGAATCAGAAACGGGTATGCTTGAAGTGTTTGGCATGACTGACATAGAGCGGCTCAACTTTTTATACCTTATCCAAATTTGAACGACTACTGAAATTAATGTAACCCCTAGGGTTAACAGGCTTAGCGATTTGATAATCTCAGCTTATCTTTTGGACTTATCTCTTAGACTGGGTATTATGATAAAATAAGCGTCATATTATACCAGTTAATTAAAACTGGTGGCGAGCTAAGCGGTCTTACCGTTAGAAAATAGCTTTAAAAATTCAGATAGTGGTTTTCAATTATTTTAATCACGCTCAATTTGGAATAATAATGATAAAAATTGGTCAAGGTATCGACGTTCATGCTTTTCATAATAATGGTCAGCAGCAGCAATATGTCATCTTAGCAGGCGTGCCTATTGAGCATACCCACAGTTTGCTTGCGCATTCCGATGGAGATGTAGTGTTACACGCCCTCGCGGATGCGCTGCTTGGTGCACTGGCACTTGGTGATATCGGTCAACATTTTCCTGATACCGATGCGGCACATGCAGGCTTGGATTCACGAGTCTTGCTACGTTATGTCTATGGTAAAGTACAAGAAGCAGGGTATCGGCTAGGCAATGCTGATATCACCGTAATGTGCGAACGTCCAAAGCTGGCACCGCACAGTCAAGCCATGCGTGACAATATCGCCAGTGATTTACATACTGATATTGGAAATATCAGCGTTAAGGCGACCACCACTGAAAAACTAGGCTTTACCGGTCGGCAAGAAGGCATCATGGCTAATGCCGTGGTATTATTAGTTCCTGCCATCTAACCTAACGTCATCGAACCTAGCTAGAGAGCGATTGACTAAAAGAATGATTGGCTGAACCGATATGTAGATTTTGCTTGTAATACTATGACGATTGCCCCATATCTTCATATAATTATTTTGTTATATAAATAACCGTTTTAATGAACCGCTTTATCAATAGGAGCTTTTATGAGTGAACAAACCCCAAATACTGCTGCAAACAATGTTGAACAATTGATCCGTGATCAAATCAAAGATAATAAAGTTATCTTATACATGAAAGGCACGCCGCAATTTCCACAATGTGGCTTTTCTGCTAAATCGATTGAGGTTCTTACTCAGATCGGTCGTCCGTTTGCCTTTGTAAATATTTTAGAAAACCCAGAAATCCGTGCAACGTTGCCAAAAGTTGCCAATTGGCCAACGTTCCCGCAGTTATGGATTGATGGCGAGTTGATGGGCGGATCAGATATCATTTTGCAGATGTATCAATCAGGTGAGCTTAAGCCGTTGGTTGAAGCAAACAGCCCTGCTGCCTAATATTTAAGCGCTTTTATTGGACTGTATTAATGTCTAAATAATCGTCGCATAATAATGACGCACAGCGAATCCGAGTAGCCTCTCTTAAAAGATTGGACTGGCTGCTCGGGTTTTTTATTGTCTATGCAATTAATTGTTTTTATAGGTTTTAACCCCATATAGTGTTCAAGATAAACCCAGTTTACATAATAAGAGAGCCTTATGAATACTAAATTAAATAATAATGAACTCACTGAACCACAAGCGGCTGATCAAGAAAATGACCAAAAAAATAAGCAGCAAGAAGTCGCCGAGCAAGCTGCGATTGAAAAGCGCCGTGACTATTTAAAAAGTGAATCGACACGCATTACAGAAATTGCAGGTAACGAGTCAAATTCAGCACTCAAATGTATTCATCAGCTCAGTGTGGCGGGTGGTGCGACTGAAGGCACTTATATTGCTATCGAACAACGTGTCGTTGCGGATCAAGATACCGCGGGTGCTTACCATCTAGCTTTGATGGCACAAAACACGCCAGATCTACCGATTGATGCCCGTCAGCTTATTGAGCTGGTTGTCAATAAAGGGGATAACGATCAGCGCTTGGCACTACTTAAGAACTTACCACTGCCGCCAGTAGATATGATTAAAGAACAGATTTTAGCCAGTGACGATGGTGATGCCATTGGTTTGATGAATGCATATTTACAGATCAATCCAGAGGGTTATGGTAGCCATCATATGCTGGGTAGTGGTCAGGCAGATCGTATTGTACCGCTGAGTCCTGGTAACAGCTTAGACCTGAAGTAATCATGATAATTTAGTATTTGCGAGAAAGTGCTCATGGGTTAAAGGGTACTGCGAAAGCTTAATTTCAATAGTTTTTGCAGTAACGTTTTTTAAGCATCAAAAAATTGTTATAATGATGGGTTATCTAACCAATGACTAACGACTTATCTGAGTCGTTAACTTTTTTAAATTCGACTGACGTTTATTTGCTGATTGCTATTGATAATAGACTTTGGCTGACAGTAGCGTTATGAGTCAAGCGAGGCATGCATGCAATATCCAAAACATTACGACGTGGTAGTTATCGGTGGCGGTCATGCCGGTACGGAAGCTGCCTTGGCAGCCGCACGTATGGGCGCGCAGACCTTGCTGTTGACGCATAATATTGAGACGTTGGGGCAGATGAGCTGTAATCCAGCGATTGGCGGAATTGGTAAATCACACTTGGTACGTGAGATTGATGCGTTGGGCGGTGCCATGGCGCTAGCAACTGATAAAGCGGGTATTCAGTTTCGCGTATTGAACAGCCGTAAAGGTGCTGCCGTACGCGCGACACGTGCGCAAGCGGATCGTATTCTTTATAAGGCTTCTATTCGCCATACATTAGAGAACCAGCCCAACCTAGATTTATTTCAGCAAAGCGCTGATGATATTTTGGTAGAAAATGGTCGCGCAACGGCGGTTGTCAGCTCGACAGGCATTATCTTTAAGACTGAAACAGTGGTTTTGACTTCAGGCACTTTCTTGGGCGGTGTGATTCATATCGGTTTAGAAAACTCAAAAGGTGGACGCGCAGGAGATCAACCATCTATCAAGCTGGCTGACCGTTTACGTGAATTGAAATTACCCGTTGGTCGCTTAAAGACTGGTACACCAGCGCGTATCGATGCGCGTAGCGTTGACTTTAGTGTGATGACCGTACAGCCGGGTGATACGCCGTTGCCAGTGATGAGCTACATGGGTGATGTATCGATGCATCCAGAGCAGGTCAACTGCTATATCACGCATACCAATGCGCGCACCCATGACATCATCCGTGAGAATTTAGACCGCTCACCGATGTTCTCTGGCAAAATCGAAGGCGTGGGTCCACGTTATTGTCCATCGATTGAAGACAAAATCCATCGTTTTGCGGATAAAGACAGCCATCAAATCTTTATTGAGCCAGAAGGTCTGACCACGCACGAGCTATATCCAAACGGTATCTCAACCAGTTTGCCGTTTGATGTGCAGTTAGACTTTATTCATAGTATGAAAGGGTTAGAAAACGCGCATATTACTCGCCCAGGTTATGCGATTGAATATGATTACTTTGATCCACAGAATCTGAAGCCAACGCTTGAGACTAAGTCTATTGATCGTTTGTACTTTGCTGGTCAAATTAACGGAACGACTGGCTACGAAGAAGCGGGCGTGCAGGGTCTACTAGCAGGTACTAATGCGGCACTCGTCACCACTAATAATAGTGAGTTTGAGACGTGGACACCGCGCCGCGATGAAGCGTATCTTGGTGTGCTTGTTGATGATTTGATTACCCATGGCACGACTGAGCCATATCGCATGTTCACGAGCCGCGCAGAATATCGCCTACTGCTACGTGAAGACAATGCGGATCAACGCTTAACTGAGACGGGTCGTAAGCTTGGCTTGGTAGATGATGTGCGCTGGCAGGCTTATCAAGAAAAAGTGGAAGCGATTACGACAGAGACTTCACGTCTAAAAGACATGTGGGCAACACCTGCCAATGCGTTAGGCAAACAAGTCACTGAACAAACTGGTGAAGTGCTCTCTAAAGAATCGACAGCCTTTGATTTGCTTAAGCGTCCGCAGATTCACTTTGCTGATATTGCTGCTATTACAGACTCAAAAGTCGACACACAAGTGGGTGAGCAGATAGAGATTTCTGTCAAATACGCAGGTTACATTGATCGTCAGCAAGAAGACATCGATCAAATGAAGCGTCTAGAGAATACTGCACTGCCACTAGACTTTGATTACAGTGTGGTATCAGGATTATCAAATGAGATTGTGCAAAAGCTCACGCAAGTTCGTCCTGCCACGCTGGCTCAAGCTGGACGTGTGAGTGGCGTTACGCCTGCTGCCATACAGCTTTTGGCAATGACGGTTAAAAAACACAAAAAAGCGAAAGCGGCTTTGGGCTCTTAAACTTAGCACAATCACGCATATAGAGTACAAAAAAGCCCGTGATAATACGTTATCACGGGTTTTTATTTGTCAAAAATACAGTTGCCATTAAAAGAAAACGACGCAACCTTGTTTTACAGGCTACTTTGTCTCTATACTGGGTTAGAGAGTTTCATTATTACTTGTTAATTTATCTCGTTGATGTCCATATTATGATGGGCTTGTCATCGAATTGAGCCTATTTATGATTGATGCTATTGTCTTTGCCATTACTATTGTCCTGCCCAACCTTGCCTTGATGTGGTTGGGTTTTTTTATGCAAAGACGTGGTGAGGCGAGCCAGACGTTTATTGACCAAGCATCGAGCTTTGTTTTTAATTACTGTTTGCCGTGTTTGCTTTTTTTTAGCGTTGTCGATAGTGATGTCGATTACAGCAAACAAATCACGCTGATAGTGGCTGGTATTTTAGTGACATTCATTTTGTTTATTGGTGCAGAGATTTACGCCAAATATTTTGTGAGCAAACCGGCTGATCAAGGGGTGTTTGTACAAGGCATATTTCGGAGCAATATGGCCATTATTGGACTGGCAACGGTGGCTAATGCCTATGGGGAACGGGGCTTAAGCATCGGCGCAGTCTATATGGGTGTGGTCACGATATTGTTTAATATCTTAGCAGTTATAACCCTCAGTCGTGTGTCTAAAAGTGTGGATGATACGTGGGTTAGTCGCAGTACCATGATTGTCAAAAAGCTGTTTACCAACCCATTGATCATCGCATTAGTAGCGGCATTTGCTTATAAGGCATTACCGCTACCACCTATTACAGGTGTGATTCATACGACTGGTGATTTACTCGCCGCGGTGGCATTGCCGTTAGCGTTGATTTGCGCCGGTGCCAGTATTGATTTGAAGTCAATGTTGCACCCTTCTGGATTGTCCATGCAGGCCAGTATCGGTCGTATTGTCATTGCGCCATTGATTGCCATCGCTATTGGATTGGGTTTTGGTCTATCAGGTGTGCATATGGGTGTATTGTTTTTGATGGCAGCAGCACCCACAGCTGCCGCCAGCTACGTAATGGCAAAAGCCATGGGTGGTAATGATGTGTTAGCCGCGAATATCTTAGCTTTTACCACTGTCGTAGGCATGTTTGGAATGGCGATTGGCGCGGCAATATTACGTGGTATAGGTCTTATTTGAACTATATCATCCTTAATTACATGGGAACCTAATTGACTCTAATTTAGTATTAATGAAATTTAGTCAGGTTTTTATTGAAATATTTAAATCTGTGATGTATTGTTACCTAAAATTACTATCTATAACAATATAAAGACACTGTTGAGTCTAACTTCAGGTAACTAAATGCTATTTATTATATTAAAGAATTTAATTGCTGTTGCTTGTGTTTATGCCGCTTATAAAGTTTCCAAGAATTTCTTTAATGATAACCAAAAATTGTTGCGTATTATAGTTGCTTTTATACTGACGATCGTTTTTTTTGGTATTACGAATGGAATACTTAATTTAATAACGCCAAGCGTTAATGTTGAAAAGCAACTACAAAAAGAAAAGATATTTGTTACCTTGAAGCAAAAATATCCTAAAGAGTACCAGTCGATAGTTGAAGAGGTTAAGCTTGAATCAAAAATAAATAAACTCAATGAAAGTGAAGTTGTTTTATCTGCTGATCAACTATTAGCTCCTTTAGCCTTAAAGCTTGTTATCGATGCAAGTGATAACTCTCGTTATAAATTCACTAAATCCTATTCTCAAACAATCAGTCTGCTCAAAAATAAGGGTGGAACTTTATGCTACGACATGATGCATAATCAAGATGACATTACCCATGCTGAGATGAATATAGTAGATGAAGTGTTTACAGAAAGTGGTATGCAAGAGGCTGTTTTGACTATTATTAACGACAATAAAATAGGCAAAGCAGTCGCTTCTCAAAGAGATATGGATAAAATGGAGAAGAAAATATTTAAACAATTAATGAGAAAACATGGTGAAGATATAACGTTACTCATAAATCCGAAAAATGCTGTATCAGTTGAAGATAAACAAACAGTTTGTCAGATAGTTATTGATCTGTATGGGCTAATGAATGACCCTAATAGCAAAGTAAAAATGGCAGTACTACGACGAAATATGCAAAGTATGTCGCCCAGCATGACTAGCCTAAACACGAAAAATAGTAGTACAAAAATCGCTGCACCAGTGCTCACGCCAGAGCCAGAAATGGCGGCACCTGCATTTTAATTGATTATAAATTACGTATGACTATCTTTGCTTTTAATTAATTTTGTTGTGAATTTTGAAAATGCTGCTATTGTCTTGCCTGATAGATAAAGGCATTATAAGACGTACATGGGTATTGTATAAATGGATGTAAAAATAACTCTATAATAAATACAAATATAAGTTCATAAATTAAATAAGCAAGGAGCGTTCAAGTGCAATTATTAAATCAAGCGGTAGTGACCGAACATCTCAATATGCAAGCTGCGATCGAGGCGATTGAAAGCTTGTTAACTCAGCAAGCAGCACATCCTAATTGGGTTAAAGCACCTGAGCGCTTGGTTATTGAGACCTTTAGTGAAGATAAGAATCACAGCTCAGGCTCACATCTATCAATGCCAGCGACTATTTATGATGGTGATCAAGAGTACACCACGGTGAAGCTAGTCACCATTTGCCCTGATAATCCCAATCGTAATATGCCAACGACCACCGCTATCATCACTGTCTCCAACAATGATACGGGTGAGATATTAGCGATTATGGATGGCATTTATATTACGCAAGTGCGTACGGCGGCATTGTCAGGTATCGCAACCAAATATATGGCAAAATCTGATTGCCAAAGTGTGGCGGTTGTCGGTTGTGGCGGTATGGCTTATGAGCAGCTGCATGCTGTAATGACAGTGCGCCCTGATATTAAAAAAGTGTATTTATGGAACAGAAACAATGAAGGTGCTGAGCAATTTAAGACTAAATTTGCTCGTGATTATGCGCAGTGGGACGTTGAGATTCAGGTTTGCAAAGAGATCGGTGAAGCTATCCGTGATGCCGATATTATCAACGTAGCGACTCGCGCAACCGAAGGTTTATTTGGCATCGAACAAATTAAATCTGATGCACATATCAATGCCGTTGGTGCTTATCAGCCCTCGATGAAAGAGATTAGCAATGATGTGGTAGCAGGTAGTAATATGGTCGTCGTGGATGATTTGGCTGGTAGTCGTCACGAGGCTGGCGATTTGATTCAAGCGCATGATGCTTCTGACTGCGCATGGACATGGGATGACCTTAGTGGCGATTTACAAGCGCTGGTAACAGGCGAGCTAAAAGAAGATACGACTAAGTCTAAAAAAGGCATCACCCTATTTAAATCAGTAGGTGCCGCCAGTTTCGATGCGGCAGTCGCTCTGTATATTGCCAAGCAGGCTGTACAAAAAAATATCGGTTCATCAGTGGATTGGTAATACTGTTTATCACAGAACAATTGGCAAAAGTGCTACATCTTAATCAGCAATAAAAAAGCCCCCTTTTCAAATAAGAAAAGGGGGCTTTTGACATTAGCTTTAGTTATCTCTATCGCGCTTATCTTCACGGCGCTGTTTGCGTTTTGGACTGGTACGATACGTTAAATACCCACCAACGACCATAACAGCGATGAACGCTATAATGTACAAAAATATCGACGAACCAATAAAGGCAGACGGTTCCATAACCATAATCTCATTAAAAGTTATGAATGATTATGCAAGTGCGGCTGCCGATTGTAAAGTAAACAAGTTTAGCTCAGGTGTAAGTTCAAGTGAACGCAAACGTGCTGCTTGATCATAGACGTTTGCAGTGACAATCAACTCATCTGGCTGATATTGGGCAAGGAACTTAGCCAATTTGGGCTTGACCGTTTCAACAGAGCCAATGAACGAGATCGATAGCGCATTGTCCACCATCATTTTCTCTGCTTGACTCCAGATGCTATCCATATCGTAAGTTGGTTTTGGCATTTGACCCGTTTCACCACGGCGCAAACGTACGAAGCTCTGCTGCGCTGAGGTAAAGTGATAATGGGCAGTCGCATCGTCATCAGCCAATAGTAAGTTCGCTGCTACCATCACATATGGCTTGTCTAAATAGGCTGAAGGCTTGAACTGTTCACGATAAGTAGAGATTGCCTGACTAAGCATTTGCGGTGCAAAGTGGGAAGCGAACACGTAAGGCAGTCCTAAATGTGCGGCCAAGGTCGCCCCAAAAAGCGATGAGCCTAATATCCAGATAGGAATATTTGATTTAGCGCCAGGGAATGCTTGGACAGGACTGTTGTCAGTCGTATTGCCTAAAAAGTACATTAATTCCTGTACATCTTGTGGAAAACGATCAGCATCTTGCATTTGACGGCGTAGTGCCTGAAAAGTCGCGCCATCTGTACCAGGAGCACGTCCTAAACCTAAGTCGATACGGTCGCCATAGAGCGCTTGTAACGTCCCGAATTGCTCAGCAATCACCAGTGGGGCATGGTTAGGAAGCATTACGCCGCCAGCTCCGATACGTATGCGCTCGGTTTGACTACCAATATGCGCTAGTAGTACTGAGGTCGCCGCACTCGCAATGCCAGGCATGTTGTGATGTTCTGCCATCCAATAACGGTTTAAGCCGACTTTTTCTGCAAGCTGTGCGGTCTCAACCGTCTGGGCGATACCTTCAGCAATGGTATGACCTTCAGGAACGGGGGCTAAGTCTAAAAAAGATAAGGGAATGGTATTACTCATAGATCACCTGTTTTATAAAGTTAAAAGCATTCATGGTCGTTCTGACAGTCTTATATAGGCTGTTTATTAAAAACCATTGAACGCTTGTCACTTCATATTATGGGGTAGTTATTATGGATATAAAGGCAGATGTAAATAAGGATAACAAAAAAAGGTATCGCTATTTGATGATAGCGATGCCTTTTTCTTCTTTAAGTAAATGTCATTTTAGCTGAGCTTATGGAACTGAATTTACTGTGCTGAGCCTACTGGCTGAACTGCTTTTGGCACAGCTCCATAAAAGCACGCCCATATTGGCGAATTTCGGCATCGTCACGTACGGCCATCCAACTGGTAAAGCGGCCAAAATGATCTACTGGAATAGCTGTCAAGTTCTGATAATGACTCGGCTCAAACGCCATCTCGGCGATAATACCAATCCCTAAACCAAGACCAACATAAGTGCTAATCACATCGGCATCGAGTGCTGCCAAAACAATGTCTGGCTCAAGACCTGCATCTGTAAAGGTTTTATCAATCGCACCGCGTCCGGTAAAACCACCGTGATAGGTAACAATTGGATAGCTGGCGAGGGTCGGCAAATCAATAGATTCGTAACTGGCAAGCTCATGATCGCTTGGCACGATAACGCGATGCGTCCAGTCATAATAGCGATAACAGCGCAGATAGTTATTATGGAGCAACGACTCGGTTGCAATACCGATGTCAGCTTGCCCGCGTATCACCATTTGGGCGATGGTCTCAGGATCCGCCTGTTGCAAGATTAGATTCACTTTAGGAAAGCGTTCTTTAAACTCTTTGACCACTTGCGGCAACACGTAACGCGCCTGCGTATGGGTGGTGGCAATGGTTAAGGTACCAACATTGGGGTTGTTAAAATCGAGGCTCAAGTTCTCAATCGTACGGATTTCAGCAAAGATGGACTCGATATGCGGCATGAGCGCTGTGCCCATGGTCGTCAGACCGGTCAAGCGCTTGCCTTGACGCACGAACACCTCAGTTTTTAGTTGGTTTTCAAGCGCTGCGATATGCTTGGATAAGCTTGACTGACTGGTGTGCAGTACCGTTGCCGCTTGACTTAAGTTATAGCCATTGATCACCGTATGCCACACCGTCTCCAACTGCTTAAGTTGAATTTGCAAGTGCCGCTGATTGACCACTACGTCGATTGCCATAACTGAATCCTATTGTATAAATATACAAATCCTGTCTGTATATAGAAATAAAAACGAACAAATATGCCGTAAGCGACCAGTGTAAATCAAATCTATTATTCTTGTATATAATAAATAGCTATGAATTAATAATAATTAGGAATATATAAGTTATAATCTAGTTGCTACAGTCAGTGAAAAGTAATATCAATACATCACGCACTGCTGATATCAATTTTTCTTGCTTGCTGTGCCTGTGCCGATAGAGGCTACAAAAAATTAATATCAGCAGTATCGTAGCGTTTTTGGGGTATTGTGACTATAACTAGTTTTGAAATTGCAATAAAAGCGCATTATTCAACAAAAAAACAGCCACCTTTTAAAAGATAGCTGTTTGTAGAGCTTGGATTTAATTCGTACCGTCAACCTTAATAAATAGCGTCAGACTAAGTACAAAAGGCTAGTCAGCGATATCAAAACGATCGGCATTCATGACCTTGTTCCAAGCACGAGCGAAATCACGAACGAATTTCTCTAAGTTATCATCCTGTGCATACAGTTCAGCATATGCGCGCAAGATAGAGTTGGAACCAAACACTAAGTCCACACGGCTAGCTTGCCATTTTATCTTGCCAGTACTGCGTTCGCGTATTTCATAGTTACCGGCAGTATCATCACCTGTTTTTAAAGGGTGCCACGTGTGGTTCATGTCTGTTAAGTTGACAAAGAAGTCGTTGGTAAGTACGCCAGCACGGTCAGTAAAGACGCCATGTTGGCTTTGACCATGATTGGTATCGAGAACTCGCATACCACCAACCAATACCACCATTTCAGGCGCGGTCAAGCCCATTAGTTGAGTGCGATCAAGCAGCATCTCTTCAGGCGATACCGCATAGTCTCGCTTGACCCAATTACGATAACCATCGTGTAAAGGCTCCAAATCTGCAAAAGATTCAGCGTCGGTCATGTCACCATCAGCATCACCACGGCCTGCTTTGAACGGTACAGTAACGTCTACGCCTGCCTCGTTCGCTGCTTGTTCGATAGCGGCATTACCAGCCAACACAATAAGATCAGCCAAACTGACGTCTTTGTCAAAACCAGACTGAATGCGTGTCAATGTCTCAAGCACACGTTGTAATTGCTCAGGCTCATTGCCTGTCCAGTCTTTTTGCGGGGCTAAGCGGATACGTGCGCCATTGGCACCGCCGCGATAGTCTGACGCGCGGAACGTACGTGCGCTGTCCCATGCTGTAATGATTAACTCACGACGACTAAGGTCACTGTCTAATATTTGCGATTTTAGCGTCACAATATCATCAGCGGTCAATTCCGTATTGCCTGTAGGAATAGGATCTTGCCATACAAAATCTTCGCTTGGCACGTCTGCACCTAAGTAGCGAGTTTTAGGACCTAAATCACGGTGAGTCAGCTTGAACCATGCTTTGGCAAATACTTCGTCAAAGTACGCAGGCTCTTGATGGAACTTTTCTGAAATCTCACGGTAGATAGGGTCTTTGATCAAAGCCATATCTGCATCAGTCATGATTGGGTTGCGGCGGACACTTGAGTCATGCGCGTCTAATGGTCGATCTTCTTCTTTGATATCAGTCGGCTCCCACTGCCATGCACCTGCTGGGCTTTTGGTCAACGCCCAGTTTTGGTTTAATAGCAACTCAAAGTAGCCATGATCCCACTGGGTAGGATTGGTCGTCCATGCACCTTCGATACCACTTGAGACGGTATCACCTGCATTGCCATTGCCTTTAGGATTGCGCCAGCCTAGACCTTGTTCAGCAACATCGGCGGCTTCTGGCTCATCTTCTAATATCGTCGCATCGCCATTACCATGACATTTACCAACAGTATGTCCGCCAGCCGTCAGTGCGACAGTTTCTTCATCATTCATCGACATACGAGCAAAGGTCGTACGCATATCTTGCGCTGTTTTGAGCGGATCAGGATTGCCATCGACACCTTCAGGGTTCACATAGATCAAGCCCATTTGTACTGCTGCTAGTGGGTTTTCGAGTGATGCACGGTCTTCATCGCTGTCATAACGGTTTTTGGTAGCAGCAAGCCATTCACGCTCAGAGCCCCAGTAGATGTCTTTTTCTGGATGCCAGATATCAGCACGACCACCAGCGAAACCTAGCGTTTTAAAGCCCATAGATTCATAAGCCATATTGCCTGCCAAAATCATCAAGTCAGCCCAAGACAGTTTATTGCCATATTTTTTCTTGATCGGCCATAATAGACGACGGGCTTTATCGAGGTTAACGTTGTCCGGCCAGCTGTTTAAGGGTGCAAAGCGTTGGTTACCTGTGTTAGAGCCGCCGCGACCATCAGCACCGCGATACGTACCAGCTGAATGCCATGCCATACGAATCATCAAGCCACCATAGTGACCCCAATCGGCTGGCCACCATTCTTGTGACTCAGTCATTAGGGTTTTTAAATCAGTTTTGACAGCTTCTAAATCAAGCTGCTTAAAAGCTTCAGCATAATCAAATTCTTCACCCATTGGATCAGTTTTTTTGTCTTGCTGATGCAATATGTCTAGGTTTAGGCTGTTTGGCCACCAATCAGTTGCAGCAGAGGCAGTGGTAGTATGTGCTTGATGCATAACTGGACAGCCGCCCATACTAGGTCGCTGCGGCGCATGCGTATGATCGACGTTTTCACTATGAATCGTCGGTCCCTTATCATCACCTTGGTCATAAGTTGTATTGGTTGGTGCATCGTTGTTGTCACTGCTGTCATGATCCATGGGGCAACGTCCAGCATCTGGTGTTGCGTTCTTATCAGCTGTGGTGGGGGTCGAGTTGGACATTGTATAGCTCCTAGGCTTTGTTGATAGATGTGTTGATAAAGAGGACAAACAGTTAATCGTGTTGACCGTTGCTTATACACAAAGCATAACCAAGTACTATGTATTTATAAAACTAATATATAAGAATCATAAGTTTTAAATAACCAATCATCAAAGTCTTGAAGTTGTCTATAGTCCGATGCACGGTTAACGCCATGACTGGGTATCAAGAATCCAACCCATGCTGATTTTATCTTGGTCTGTATAGCAAAAAAAGAATGGTTAGGTACTCTTAAAAACAAAGAGAATGTATGGAAAGATCAGGAAATTTTTACCCTTAATTACAGATTATCATATCCCCTGTTACGACTGTGAAATAGATGTCCCAGTGGAGTGCTGTCCGTGATAAGTTAATTCAGAAATATCTAGTCAAGGTAGGCGTTCTCAAGTACCATAATTGAATTTTGTGGTAATGCTCGTTTTGTGCAACGCTGAGCAATTTTTATCAATCCTTTTTGGCGACAGCTGATAGCGGATTTTTGTTATAAATGATTGATAAAAATTGTGCGCAGTTGTGTTTTTTGTCTCAAGTTTCGGTGAGTTATTATGTCTGCTGTTAAATCTGTGCCACCCAATCAGCCACTTGTCAAAAAATCCTGGGGAGAGGCTGCCAAAGCTTATCTAGATCCCCGTGTCATTATTATGTTGTTTTTGGGTTTTTCAGCGGGTATTCCGATATTGCTTATTTTTTCAAGCTTATCATTATGGCTTCGAGAAGCAGGCATCGACCGAAATGTTGTGACCATGTTTAGTTGGGCAGCATTAGGGTATTCGTTTAAGTTTATTTGGGCGCCATTGATTGATGCGCTTCCTGTGCCGTTTTTGACAAAATGGCTTGGGCGTCGCCGCAGCTGGATGGTCGTGTCGCAGCTACTCATTGTGTTGGCGATCATTTTGATGGCAAAAGTAAACCCTGTCAGTGAGGATGTTCTGGTCTATATGGCAGGCGCTGCCGTGCTGCTTGGCTTCTCTTCTGCCACACAAGATATCGTGATTGACGCTTATCGTATTGAGCTGGCACCGCCCTCTATGCAGTCGATTTTGTCTTCTATCTATGTGTCAGGCTACCGTATCGGCATGATTGTGGCTGGGGCGGGCGCATTGTATTTGGCGGATTACTTTGGCTCGAATGAGACTTTTTATAGTTATGAGGCATGGCGTAATACTTACTACATCATGGCAGGAGTCATGACATTAGGGGTGCTAACGACGTTTGCCAGCTATGAGCCAACTGCTGAGACGGTACAAACCCAAAAGCAAAAAAGCAATTTAAAAATATTCCTTGTGTACTCTGGTTTACTGCTCGTACCGGGTTTGCTGTTTGGTGTTATCTACCTGATCAATATTTTGATCAATACAGTGTTTGATAGCACGGTGGCGTTGATACCACTAATGCTGATGCCAGCTATTAAGTTTTACTTTTTGGCATTGGTCGCGTGCGCACCGTTGTTGCTACTTTACTTCATTATTAACCAGCCCAAAATCATTAATAAAGCGCCATTGGTCGCCGAGACTCGTGAAGACTACGTTAGATTAGTAGCATTGTTTGTATTTTCAGTGATTGCGTTTATCGCCGCTTATATAGTGATGGGACAAGTCCTGCCAGAGTTTGAAGGGGCGTTTGTCAGCTTCTTTGTAGAAACCTTGCATCTGCTAGTGAGCTTAGGTGTGGCAATGGCGGCAGGCTATGTGTTGGTACAAGTGGGTCTGGTCAAAAAAGAAGTGGCCATGGCCACTTGGATTGAGCCAATTTTAGATTTCTTTCGCCGTTATGGCAAAAAAGCGCTATTATTATTGTTGTTGATTGGTCTATACCGTATCTCAGATATCGTGGCAGGGGTTATCTCAAACGTCTTTTATCAGGATATGGGCTTTAGTAAGACTGATATCGCCAATGCCGTGAAACTGGTCGGTGTGATCATGGCGATTGCAGGTGGTTTCTTAGGTGGGCTATTGGCTCAGCGTTTCCGTATTATGCAAGCTATGATGATTGGTGCTATTTTAGCCTGTGCGACCAACTTACTGTTTGTGTTATTGACGTATAATCCAGGCAGTTTGCCATTCATGTATTTGGCAGTAATTTTTGATAATTTGGCCGCAGGACTTGCAAGCGCCGTATTTATTGCCTTCTTATCCGCATTGACATCCATTCGTTTTACCGCGGTACAGTATGCAATTTTTTCCTCACTGATGACGCTGATACCCAAAGTGATGGGTGGTTATTCTGGTGCCATCGTTGATAATATGGGCTATCCATTTTTCTTTATCTTTACCTTTGCTATTGGTATTCCAATTTTGGCACTGATTTACTTTGTCGATAAACACATTGTCATTGGTGATAATGATGATATTTATGGCGATGATGATAACGACAGCAATAGTGGTGGTAAGCCCTCATTAAGCAAGGTAAACCCTAGTTTAACAGATACTAAAGAGCCGCCACGTGCAACGGAGTAGTGGCAGCATCAGGTTTTTTATCTTATTTAACATGCATAATATTTTTAAGAGTTACTTATGACAGCATCGAGTATTCGTCAAATAAAGCAGCAAATTCAGCAATTGACGAATGGCGATATAGATAATCCGCTACCGTCATTTTGGTTCACTGACTGGTTGCTGTATGTCATAGATAAGCCTGCGATAGCGTTGATGACGGATGAAGATTATCAGCTGACTGATAGTGAGCTTGCTCAGTTCAACGCTGGTGTGGTGAAAATGAAGCAGGGCACACCTTTGGCTTATTTGACTGGTCATAAGGAATTTTGGTCGCTTAATTTTACTGTTAATGAGCACACGCTGATACCTAGGCCTGATACCGAGGTATTAGTAGAGCAAGTATTAAATTGGATAAATGCTCAGCCAACACATAACAGTAATAAGCGATTGTTAGATTTAGGGACAGGTTCAGGTTGTATTGCTATCAGTCTTGCCCATGAGTTAAAGCAAGCTAATTGGAAAGTCGTGGCGGTCGATTTATCGCAAGAAGCATTGAAAGTTGCTAAGCACAATGCCGTTATAAATGGTGTTGCTGATATTAAATTTGTTCAAAGCAGTTGGTATCAAGCGCTGCCTATTTGCGATCAGCCGCAGTTTGATATCATAGTGTCAAACCCTCCTTATATTGACGAGGAAGATGAGCATTTGGCAGGTCTAAAAGCTGAACCGATCAGCGCCTTGAGTGCACCCAATCAGGGTTTGGCTGATATCGAGCATATCGTCCAGCAAGCAACAAAGTATTTACGTACAGGTGGGCTACTGGCTATCGAGCATGGATATGATCAAGGTGATGCTGTTCGACAGTTATTTTTGAATAGTAATTTTGAGTCAGTAGATACCGTAAAAGATTACGGTGGTAATGATCGCGTCACGCTAGGGCAAGTTCAGTAGACAGGTTTTTTATTAGTAAACTTATTTGATTATAGGCTTTGAATGACTATGGTAGAAGCGCTGGTACAGCTATCAGATGACGAGCTGCTCCGTTACGCACGGCAGGTATTATTAAATGGTTGGGATATGGATGCTCAGCTACGATTGAAATCAGCACGCGTGGTGATGATAGGGGCAGGCGGCCTTGGTTGTCCTGCTTCTGAGACATTGGGACGTGCTGGAGTAGGCCATATCCATCTGATCGATGATGATGAGATTGAGGCCAGTAATCTACAACGTCAGACGCTGTTTTTGCCTGACGATATCGGTAAGCCCAAAGCATTGACCGCAGCAGCCATGTTAGAGCGCATCAATCCTTTAATAAAGACTCGCGGCACAGTTGCACGGTTAGATGAAGACAATGCCTATGAATTGCTCGATATAGCCTCTGGTAAGCCAGACTTGCTCTTAGACTGTACGGATAATTTTGACACACGTGACATTATCAATCGTATCAGCGTGCGCTACCAAATCCCGCTATTGTCCGCCTCAGCGATTGCTATGCAAGGTCAGCTCGCACTGTTTGAGCCTCATTTGAACACTGGTTGTTATCACTGCGTATTTGGCTCAGTGGTGCTTGACGAAGCGGCTGACGAACGTACGTGCGCCAATTCTGGTGTGCTCGCGAGTACCACTGCTGTTATGGGCAATCTTCAAGCGAATGCTGCCTTACAGTACTTAGGATTAACCAAAAATCCACTGACAAATAAGCTGTTAATATGGGATGGTAGTCAGATGCAGCAACGGCTCATGGGCTATCGTCAAGATCCACAATGTCCCGTGTGCACCAGTCATTAGCAATGACTCGATACTTAGCTTTTGTAACCATCTATCCCCAAACATTCCTTTTATTACCATAGTTGTTTCTTATGAAAATTCATCGTCCGCATTTATTAAAGCATACTTTTAATGTCGTCAATCGTGTTCGCCAAACAGCTAGCGTGGCAGGTTTATCTGCGCTGAGAGTGGCAAAAGGTGAAAAACCTGATGCCATGCTACTTAAAGAAACCTTTGAGCAGTTAGGTACGACTTATATCAAAATTGGCCAGTTTATTGCCAGTACGCCGTCATTGTTTCCACGCGACTATGTCAAGGCGTTCCAAAGTTGTTTGGATCAGACGACGCCATTATCTTTTGCATATATTGAACAGGTGCTCACAGAAGAGCTGGCGATTGATGGCATGACGCTTGATGACAAGTTTGCTCATATCGACTCAAAGCCACTAGCGTCAGCCTCCATCGCTCAAGTTCATGCAGCGCGTTTGCACAATGGTGATGAGGTGGTGCTAAAGGTGCAAAAGCCGGGCGTTGAGACCATCATGCAGACGGATTTGGGCGTATTGCATGGCGTCACTAAGTTAGTTGAGCTACTCATGCCATCGATGAAGTTTGCGAGCATTGCACCTATTATCGATGAGATTCGTTTGCGAATGCTTGCTGAGACGGACTTTATCGCCGAGGCACAAAACATCCGTGATTTTCAGCAGTTTTTAGCAGTATCAGGTAACACTCGCGTGGTCGCACCCAAAGTATATGAAGCGCTGACCACCAAGCGCGTGTTAACTATGAGCCGTTTATATGGCGTCTCTATGGTCGATGAGTCGCTCATGCGCCAATACTGCGCTGATCCTGCGCAAGTTATGGCAGATACGTTAAACACATGGTTTGCCAGCCTCATGCTGTGCAATAGCTTCCACGCTGACTTGCATGCGGGCAATTTGATGCTGCTGACTGATGGCCGTATTGGCTTTTTGGACTTTGGTATTGTCGGTAAGCTTAAAGCCGAAAGCTGGCGGGCTTGTATGGGCATGATGCAAGCCATGCAGGACAGTGACTATCAATCAATGGCACGCCATATGATTGATATGGAGATGACGCACGGTGGTAATAAAGTTGATGTGGTGGCATTGGGTAATGATTTGCAGCGTATGATGAAAACCATCATGGCGGAGGACAAAGCCTTTACCAGCGGTGTGCCTTTCAACAGCAAAGAGCAAGCCGATGAGATGAATAAAATGATGCTAGAAATCGTAGAAGTCGGTAAGCGTCATGGTATCCATTTTCCACGTGATTTTGCCTTATTGACCAAGCAGATGCTCTATTTTGACCGTTTTATGCGTACGCTTGCGCCTGATATGGATATGTTTAGTGATCAACGTGTGCAAATGCTGGGACATACAGAGATAGATGCAACCATGCCACCGGCATTAAATGTATCGTAAGTTTTTATTGTATGTTTCATTACTAACTTATCGCTGCTTTTGAATGCTTTAACACAAAGGATTGTGTGCTAATGGTCGCAAAAATGGCTCTGTCATGATGACGGCTTTTAAAAACCGTATTTTTCCTACGATTACCAACGAAGCTGCCATTGCCTGTATCGGTCTCTACTGCATGGCAGTGGTTATGGGCTATGGACGTTTTCTCTTTACCGCCACCTTACCTAATATTATGGTGCAGCTATCGTTATCGACGACGATTGCAGGCTGGTTGGCTTCAATCAATTATATTGGATACTTTATCGGCGCGCTCATTGCCATGTTCGTACCTCAGCGCGCGACATGGCAGGTCATGACGCTTTGGGTCATGGTAAGTATCGTCACAACGATGCTGCTGGTTGTGCCATCTATGTCGTTAAATTTATGGTATATCATTCGCTTGCTGGCAGGCATTGCAAGCGGTGTGGGAATGATCTTAAGCTCTTCGTTTGTGATTCAAAATCTCAGCCCTGAGCGTCGCTCTGTACTTTCGGCAGTACATTATGCAGGTATTGGTGTTGGCATTAGCGCCTCCGCCATACTGACGTGGTGGCTATTAATATTGGGTTATCATTTTGATGTGATTTGGCTAGTAGCAGGTCTTACTAGTCTGCCGCTTTTGTGGCTGCTCTATGCTATAAAACCAAGACAGTCACAGCATACTGAATCTCAGCACATTCGCGCTAAACAGCACATATCAGTGCATCAAACCTATTTAAATTTTAAGCATTCCTTATACGAAGCCGTTGTTGGTCACCATAAAGCCCTTGCGCTACTTTCTGTGAGCTATGTACTTGCTGGGTTTGGTTATATCAGTTCTGCGACTTTTTTGCCAGTGATGGCAGCGCAGCGGTTAACAGCGCAAACTTATGCTGGACTATTGATTTGGCTGGTTGTTGGTATTTTTGCCATGTTATCAAACCCCTTGTGGGGGGCACTTGCCAAGCGAATTGGGGAAACAAAAACCTTGATGGGTTTGACGGTATTGCAAGCATTTGGTATGTGCTTACCCATATGGTTCGACGGTGCGATTGGCTTGTATGGTAATGCCGCTATCTTAGGGCTAACTTTCGTTGGTATGGTATCGATGACACTCACTTTGTTTAAAAATATCAATCCTGCCTATTCTAATTTGCTGATTGCATTGGCGACACTGGCTTATGCATTGGGGCAGTTTTTAGGGCCATTGGTGACGGTGGCCTTGGCAGGGCAGGACGACAATTTCAATGCAGGGTTGCTCGTTGCTGCTATTGGACTTATTATTGGATTAATATTGCTGATATTGTTCCACCGACAGTCACCCACAAGTGCTTAAATCCTTTAGACCACGCTGCGGCTAAACACTTCTCGTAGCTCAAAACTGGTATGCACTTGAGCCACGCCTTCGATACGATTGAGCCGGTGTAATAAAAACTCCTCGTAATGCGCCATATCGCGCACTCTCACTTTAATAAGATAGTCTTCCGTGCGTCCTGTGACGATGCTACAGCTAATAACTTCCTCAAAACTCTGGACCTTGCGCTCAAACTGATCGAAACGCTCAGCCGTATGACGATCCATACTGACTGCGATAAATACGGCGAGCGGGTAGCCAAGTTTTTGCGCATCTGTTTTGGTATGATAGCCAGTGATGACACCGGTATCTTCTAAGCGTTTGATGCGGCGTGCACAAGGGGTCGCAGATAAATTGACACGCTCGGCAAGCTCAGTGATGCTCATTCGCGCTTCAGTCTGTAATAAACACAATAAACGTCTATCGGTCTCATCAATATCAGTCAATATGGGACTATCAGAATGACTACTAGGCATGGAATAGTTACTCGCTAGTGAAATAATCTAATTATATCTACAAAAACGCTTTATTTCACTAAATAAACTCTAATTATAGTGTAATAAAGCGGGTTTCTCTCTCATAAACTTTGCTATTATTAGAGTATAAGTTTTAGTTATCTCGTATGCTCAATACTGATCTAATCAGCAGCCTTATTCGCTAAAATATAAATTTCATATTACCTAAGGATTGATTATGTCTGACCAAGCCACACGCACTGTAGCCACGCCGACTGCCAAAAAGACACCAAAAAGTGCCGCTTTTGACTATCAAAAATATCGTCCATTTGCGTTTGCGCCCTCATTACCAGATCGCACATGGCCAAGCAAAACGATTGAGAAATCACCAATATGGGCAAGTGTCGATCTGCGTGATGGTAATCAGGCTTTGATCGATCCGATGACTATTGAACAAAAAATGCGCTTTTTTGAAACTTTAGTCGATGTAGGGTTTAAAGAAATCGAGATTGGTTTCCCATCAGCGGCGCAAGTTGAGTTTGATTTTGCCCGCAAACTTATTGAAGAAAACCATGTGCCTAATGATGTGACGTTGCAGGTCTTGGTACAGGCACGTGAGCATTTAATTGCCCGTACGTTTGAATCATTAAAAGGCGCAAAACGTGCTGTCGTCCATGTCTATA
Source organism: Psychrobacter sp. N25K4-3-2 (assembly GCF_015351755.1). Classification (NCBI taxonomy): domain Bacteria; kingdom Pseudomonadati; phylum Pseudomonadota; class Gammaproteobacteria; order Moraxellales; family Moraxellaceae; genus Psychrobacter; species Psychrobacter sp. N25K4-3-2. The sequence continues at coordinate 153,028 of NZ_JADKLX010000002.1, read as the reverse complement.
ATTCAACCAGCCGTGTCCAACGTGAAAAAGTCTATGGCAAAGACAAAGCTGAGATTAAAGAAATTGCTATCGTAGGTGCCAAGCTATTGAAAGAATATGCGGCAAAATACCCTGAGACAGAATGGGTGTTTCAATACTCGCCAGAAAGCTTTAGCCAGACAGAGACTGAGTATGCGGTAGAAGTCTGCGATGCGGTTTGTGAAGTTTGGCAGCCGCAGAATGGTCAAGAAGTAATTTTTAATTTACCGGCGACCGTTGAAGCATCTATGCCCAATGTCTTTGCCGATCAAGTTGAGTATTTCTGTCGCCATCTTGCTATGCGCGAGCATGTGATCGTTAGTTTGCATACGCACAATGACCGTGGCTGTGCCGTTGCCGCTGCTGAGCTAGGGGTGCTTGCGGGTGCAGATCGTATTGAAGGGACGTTGCTTGGTAATGGCGAGCGTACCGGTAATATGGATATTATGGTCATGGCGATGAACTTATTTAGCCAAGGTATTGATCCTGAGCTTGATTTTAGCAATATGAGTGAAATCGTCCAAGTGGTCAGCGAATGCAATAACTTGCCGCTGCATCCACGTCATCCTTATGTTGGTGAATTGGTCTTTACTGCCTTCAGTGGCTCACATCAAGATGCCATCAAAAAATCTCTCGATTATAATGAGCAACATACAGACCAAACCGATAACGTTTGGGATGTGGCGTATCTACCTATTGATCCAGCGCACATTGGTCGCAGTTACCAAGATGTGGTACGTATCAACAGCCAGTCTGGCAAAGGTGGGGTCGCTTATATCTTGCAACGCAATTATGGCTTTAACTTGCCACGTTGGATGCAAATTGACTTTAGCCGCGTGGTTCAGCAGCAAGCCGAAACAGTGGCGCGCGAATTACAAAATGATGAAATCTTACAGACCTTTGAGGACACCTATTTGCGTCAAGGCAGCTTTGAGCTACTAGACTACAGCGTGAACAATAAAGGTGGGCAGGTTTATTTTAACGGTCAAGTACAGATGAATGGCGATACCATTACTATCGATGGCACGGGTAATGGTCCATTATCCTCATTTATCAATGGTCTTGCTCAGCATACTGGCAAGTCGCTACATATCATCAATTATGCTGAGCACGCGATCAATCCGCAGCACAATAGCGGTAATGGCATCGATGATGATAACAATCGTGATAACAAAACCAATGCCAATGCTGCCGCTTACATTCAATTGAATGTTGATGGCGAGGTGTACTCTGGTATTGGCACCTGTAGCAGCACGGTATCAGCGATGTTGAAAGGGGCATTATCTGCCTTTGCTCAAGCATTAAATACTACGGCTGCTTAATAGCTCAACAGTAGTACATAGCGCGCTAGTAGCGTTAATACTGCCCACGCATAACGTCATGGTTCTTTACGATTCGTCAGAGAGAACCATGGCGTTATTGTTTGAGTGGTTAAAACAGACACGGGTGATAAAATAATTAATAAGCTATTAGATTCCGTGTGTCATAAACCCAATAGCATAATGTTACTTGTGTTTTTGGTGTCTAAGACTTACGCTAATGTGCGTATTGCTCAATTATTATAAATAAAAAGGTTGATTATGGAACCGATATCATTTGCTTCATTTACATTGGCCTCTATTCTGGCTTCCTTGCCAGTGAATGGCGAAGTAGTTAGTAAGCCGACGATTACGACGCATATTAGTCCTGCCATTGCTGGACAATGGGAAATAGACTTAGACAGTAGTATGACCATGACTAAAGAGGCTGAGGCTAGGCAAGCGGCATTGGTAGACACGCCAGCAAGCAAAGGTGATGAGCCAAAAATAAATGCTGGTACAGACGGTGGGATTCTTACACAAAGCGAAGAGCGTGTTCTTAATATTCAGCCGAACTCCCGCAATAATTTAATGGCGTCAGCGTTGGCTTCCAATCAATGCCGTGAGTTATATAACTTTGGTGCCGACAATGAAATGTGGGCTGTCAGTGGTGAAGAATGGACGTACGGTCGCTATCTGGTCACTCATCGCGAAGAAGGTTTACCCGTTATTGCCATTCGAACGGTATATGACAATAATGAAGTAGACTGCTCTGGTAATAAGATTGATCAAACTGATGAAGCGCTGATAGCATTTTTGAACCATGATGGCAACCAAATGCAGTGGTGCGCTGACCCTGATGGCAGAGAATGCTTTATGAACTTCAACAGAGTATTGCCATAATGTTTGATACATTCTATTGACATTATTATCTATAAAGAAAATTAAATTTTATGTGAGCCCATTAAAAAACCCGCTATCTTAATAGATAGCGGGTTTTTTAATTCTATTTATCAGGTCTGTTTACCAAGTCTATTTATCGACGCTAAATGATGATTTTACTCATTATCGTTATACAAAAATAAAGTGGCAAACTAAGACTTTGATTTGGCTTTGTGTGCTGTTAATAATTCTCTTTCTAGATAGTGAATGTTTTGTGCTTCTTGTACAAAACTATCATCCGCTAATATCACGTCACGATGTAAAGGAATATTGGTTTTGATGCCCTCAATCACCAATTCATCAAGCGCGTGTAGTGTCTTAGAGATGGCTTGCTGGCGAGTTTGACCATGACAGATAAGCTTGCCTATCAACGAATCATAATACGTCGGTATCTCATACCCAGGATACAAATGCGAATCAAATCGAACGCCAGCACCACTTGGGGCAAACAACTGATTGACGGTACCAGGACATGGCATAAAGGTCGCTGGATCTTCAGCATTGATACGGCACTCAATCGCATGACCTTGAATTTCAATCTCGCTTTGGCGGTAAGACAAGCCGTAACCTGCGGCAATTTTTAGCTGCTCAACGACGACGTCGATACCCGTAATCATCTCAGTAACGGGATGCTCTACCTGTACCCGAGTGTTCATTTCAATAAAGAAAAACTCGTTGTTTTCGAATAAAAACTCAAACGTACCGGCACCCCGATACTTGACCAGCTCGCAAGCTTTGACACATGCCCTTAAGATAGGCTCGCGCACATCATCAGGGATATCGGGCGCAGGTGCTTCTTCTAGGACTTTTTGATGACGACGTTGTAATGAGCAATCACGGTCATACAGATGAATCGCATTACCATTGCCATCGCCCAGCACTTGTACTTCGACATGACGTGGGTTTTGTAGATAGCGTTCCATATAGACGGTATCATCACCAAACCATAGCTCAGCTTCTTGTTTTGCTGCTTGTACTTGTCCGATGACCTCTTCAAAGCGCTCAACCACACGCATCCCACGACCACCACCACCAGACGCCGCCTTGATCAATAGGGGAAAACCAATGTTGCGTGCTTGTTCTTCCGCATTGTGCAAGGTCACCGCTCCAACAGAGCCGGGCACGGTAGGTACACCTGCTTTTTTCATGGCATTAATAGCGGAGACTTTATTGCCCATGAGTCGGATATGATCGGCATTAGGGCCAACAAAGGTTAGGCCTGCTTCTTCAACACGCTCAGCGAATTCGGCGTTTTCGGACAAAAAACCATAACCGGGATGGATAGCATCAGCACCAGAGATTTCTGCTGCGGTTAAAATAGTATTGATATCAAGATAGCTTTGATTGGCATTTGGCTTGCCGATACAAATGGCCTCATCAACAAAACGCAGGTGCATCAAATTGGCGTCAGCCGTTGAGTAGACGCCTACGGTTTCGATTCCTAGCGCTTTACACGCACGAACGATGCGTAGTGCGATTTCACCTCTATTGGCGATGAGCAGTTTTTTTATCATGGGGTCATCCTTGTCGAAGCGGTAGTTAACGATTCACTCGCTATGCCAGTCATCGATTGCCATCATCAAATGCAATGGTGGGGCGCGATGAGCAATAACGAGATATCAATCATAACGAAGTAAAGGTTGGCGAATATTATTACGCTTTGTAGCGAATCATAGGCTGGCCAAACTGTACGACTTCAGAGTTATCTACCAAAATTTCGTCAACGACACCACTTTGAGTCGCTTCAAGAGGGTTCATGATTTTCATGGCTTCGATAATGCCAAGCGTATCACCCGCTTGCACCTTTTGTCCGACTTTCACAAATGGTGGATCATTCGGGCTAGGCGCTGAATAATACACGCCAACCATTGGTGAGGTTTCAACGCTACCAGCTTTTATGGCTGGTTTTGTGTCAGCAGCAGCAGGCGCTACTCCAGCAGCAGGCGCAGCCATCATTGTTGGTGCTGGCGTATCATAATGCCTTGTCAGACTAATATGCTCATCATCCGAACTGATTTCTAAATTGACCAGTTCACTTTCTTCCATGAGGGCGATTAGGGTACGTATTTTTTCAATATCCATAGTTTTTATAATGCCTTGTACTAAATTCAAGAAATAGTGTAACGAAATATTGTCTAAGTAATTGCTAATGATACCTAGATTCATGGCAATGAGCAATCAATGTACAGTTGTTAACTGAGAAATTTTACATATTTTGACGTAAGCTTTTCTTATGAGTAAGAAATCATCAGTGATTTATCATAGTCTATGTGGCCAAGTAGTGCCAGCATTGGTTACTAGACACTACGATTAGAGAAGAATGATATAGTCAATCCTATATAAGTTGGATACGGTGTCAGCCTTGCTTAGTCTACTAATTGTAGTACTTTCGCTAGCCTTCCTTGTATCCAAATTATATTGAACCGACTATATTGAACCGACTATAGCAACTTTAAGCCCAAAGTATCGTGAGGCGCTTTTGTTGATAGCGTAGACGAAGGGTGAGCAGGATAGAGGATAAAAACAAACCCGTGATCAATGCCATCCAAAACCCTTGCGCGCCCACATCCGTGAAACGCACCAAATAGATGCCAAGTGGCAAGGCAACCAACCAATAGCAAAATAGCGTCACCCACATCGGTATCGTGGTGTCTTGCATACCGCGTAGTATCCCCGCAATGTTGACCTGCCAGCCATCAAATAGTTGGTAAGCAAGGGCAAAGATGAGGAGGTGCATGGCTTGCGCTCTGACTTCTACATTGTCCGTGAACGCGGCTGCCAGTTGTGGGCGGAATAGCCAAATTCCAAGCATACAAACGATGGCAATGAGCACGGTCCAGATAAGTCCAGTCGCTTGTACATGGCGCAGCGCCAGCAGGTTCTTTTCACCAAAGCGATTGGACACCATAATGGTCAGAGCCATGGCAACCGAGATGGGTATCATAAACAGCTGCGATGTCACCGCCAGCGCCACTTGATGCGAGGCAGTTGCCAGCTCACCCAATGGACTGATGACCAGTGCGCCTAAGCTAAATAGACTGGCCTCAAAGAAGATTGAGATGCCAATCGGGATACCAAGCTTGAGCAGTTTTTTTATCTGTGTGCGATTGGGTCTGGCAAAACTATAAAAGAAGCGCGTACTGGCAAATTGCTGGCGCTTAGTAAAGCTGGTATAAGCGACGAGCAATAAGACGTTTATCCATAATACTAATGCCGTTGCGACCCCGCAGCCAGCGCCGCCCATTTCTGGCATGCCAAACAGACCATGGATAAAGATATAGTTGAGCGGGATATCTGCGATCAGGCCAATGATACTAATCACTGTCACCGGCTCAGGGCGCCCAAGCGCCTCGCAATAACTGCGTAGGACGGCATAGACTGCCAGTGCAGGAAAACCAAACGACACCCCATGTAAATACTGCGACGCTATCGGTTGGATATTTTCGGGGACGCCCATGACACCAAGGACATTGGGTGCAAGGTTGACAATAATAAACCCAAGAATCCCAATCACACCTGCTGTCCACAAGGATTGCTGAGTGATATGTGGTACTTGGTTGTGTTTATTCTGTCCTATAGCTTCCCCAATGAGAGGGGTGGTGGCGATTAAAATACCCGTGGCTAATAAGAACAGTGGCAGCCAAATACCAGAGCCAACAGCGACCGCTGCCAAGTCGAGGGCAGAAACTTGACCTGCCATGATAGCATCGACGACACCCAGTGCTGCTTGGCAAAACTGAGTAATCAAGATGGGTAAGGCGAGCACGCCCAAACGTAAACTGTAGCTTTTAAAATCGGTAAAGGATATTGGCAAAGCCATAATTAGCAACTTTTCATAATTCGCGGTGGTTAGTGTTGATAGACAAATACTGTCATCGACCACTCAATAACGAGACAGCAACAGTGGCGTTGTACTGACAATAAATAAGACAAGCAATTCGATAAGTAAAGCTACTTAAATAAAAATAACCCGTCAATCCAAGTGATAGATTGACAGGTCATAAGTAGATAAGATGGTAAAGAAGCCAGACTGGGATGTCAACGTTTTAGAAAGGTTTTATGGCGCTTAGTAACATCCATCACGTGGGTTAAACCTAGGGCGTGTCTTCAATTTCACTCGATAGTCATCTGAATGGGCTAAAAATGGCTAAATCTTGCCAAACATCGTCAAATAGCTGGTTAATGTCCCGATATTATCTGCACTATTTTTCTTGTTTGACGGCAATTTATCTCATTTTTATCACCATTTTTGAAATGAAGATACGCCCTAGGCTTCTACAAGAAAGTCTATTATATGGCCAAAATCTATCGGGATTCTGGCAAATCTTGTACCACTGCTTGATAGCCGATCAAGGTGTTATTAGCATCGAACGCTTGCACTACGATGGCGTAGTTGGTCGAGCTGTTTGGAATCACCGGTGTAAATTGCGTTTCAAGGTTGCTCAACACAAGGTTTTGGACGTAACCGTTAGCACCAGACTCGGCTTTATTAACATCAATTTGACTGACCAATACATGCTGAGTATCGATCGGATTCTGCCAAGTAACGGTTTTTTGGCTACCATTGCCCGTTACATCGAGGTTCATCTTGCCAAGGTCGTAATCGAGCGCGTAAGTGGTGAAATTGGAGCGATTGCTTAGGGTATAAGTCACCTTGCAGTTGTCTTCACCGCTGGACAGTTTTTGCCCGCCTAAACCGTCTAGGTATTCAAAACTGCCTTTCCACGGTGAGCCAGCTTGTTTTTCCTCAAAGCTCCCTGCAAAAGTAGTGAGTAAGTTTGGCGTCTCTAACCCTAAGTCACTGACATACTTGACATCCAAAAACTCTAAGGTATCGAGGCTACCCGTGACTTTTCCAGCGATATAGTTGTCGATTTTGAGCGCTGAGTTTATGCCTAAAGCATTATTTTCTTGGCAAGCTTGCTGCTGATAACTAAAGCTGCCATCGACGCTACCCGCACCTTGATTACTGATGTCGAAGTAGACCGCACCGATATCGATGTCATTATTATCACCGTCGTTTAGCTCGACGAAGTGTCCGACATAGAGACCGCCGCGTCCGCCTTCTGGAGTGAGCTTGTCTAAGAAGTTGTCAAATGACTCCTCTGGTAAAAATACAGATTCTAAAATCTCTGCCATACTCTTTTCGTCATCGGTCAGCTTATCTTCGGCCTCTTTATACTTTTCTTTGACCTTGTCTTCTATACGATCGTATTCATCTTTAACCTGATCTTCTACACGGTCATACTCTTCTTTGATCTTATCGCTATCACTGCCGCAAGCACTCAGCGTTAGGCCGAGCATACTAACGGTTAATAAAGACAATACTAGTTTGGGTGCGCTCATAAACGAGTCCTGATGATTAAAATATGACGGTTACAAAAAGGTAGAATATTGCTGTTGGGTATATAGTTTTTTATTTGGGCTGATAAATATAGCAAAATTTAAAAGGCAAACGCATGAATAAGTGTTAATTGATGTCATAGAAAACATACGCAATGGTTACAGTGCAAGATTGTTATTGTCGGATATCAAATTAAGCGTTTCTGCCATATCGATGATAGCCTGCCAGTGTTTGGGTTCTAGAGGAATAACGGTTAACTGCTGACAGCCTTTTCTAAGCAGCAATGAGTCCTCAAGTGCGGGCAAAAACTTGAGCTCTAATAAGGGTAAGACCTCTATAAATGCCTGCTCAAAGGTGACATCTACCATGTACCATCGTGGCTCATCTTCGGTGGCGATAGGGTCGTAATGACGATGTTCGGGATGAAACTGGGTGGGGTCGGGATAGCCCGCTTGACTGACGGTCATAATGCCAGCAACGCCAGAGGGTTTGGCGCTAGAGTGATAAAAGAATACCTTATCACCGACTTGCATGTCATCGCGCATAAAATTACGGGCACGATAGTTGCGCACACCATCCCAACCTTCTGTGCCTAAACGCTGCAAGTCCTGAATACTAAAAAACTTTGGGTTTGATTTCATAAGCCAATAGGCCATATCTTGTATTCCTTTATTGGTATCGTCAGTTCAGAATAAAATCGATATATTGCCAGTTAGGTGTGACTGGTATAAATTTTCCTTGCTTGCTGCTATTACAGAGGCGACGAAAAATTCAGCCCAGTCACACTGTCTCTTTTTTAAAGTGAATCTACTATAGCGGTGGTTTATTAACGACCAATTTCTGTGAGTAATGGTTATATTGCCTGTCAGATGCCAGTATTAACATAGATTTTGTGAGTGGTTTTGTGAGTTATTTTGTTGTCATGATGCTTTTCATTAAGGCCTCTAACCGTTATCCTAGCGATACTTTTTATAGCTATAGTCAATCCTACATACCAAATAAGACTAATGCCTTCGATTTTACCAATAGCGATGCTCATATGACTGATATAAACGTGATGAATATTCCGTTAGCACTTTACATTCACATTCCATGGTGTGTAAAGAAGTGCCCTTATTGCGACTTTAATTCGCACGAGCTACCGATAGACAGTCAGCTATCGATGTATGACGAATATGTGGATGCCTTGTTATTAGATGCTCAAATGCAGCAGTCGTTGACTCAAGGGCGTGAGATTGGCTCGATATTTATTGGCGGTGGGACGCCGTCGCTGCTGCCGATTGAGCAGTATCAACGTTTATTCGCTGGATTGCGTGCGTGTTTTATATTCGCAGATGATATTGAGGTTACGATGGAGGCCAATCCGGGTACGCTTGAACACGCGCCATTTGCTCAGTATCTGGATGTCGGTATCAATCGCTTGTCAATTGGTGTGCAAAGCTTCGCTGCGGATAAGCTCAAAACCCTCGGGCGCATACACGATCCCAAGCAAGCATTATCAGCGATTAAGGCGGCACGGAGTGCTGGGTTTGAACGCGTCAATGTCGACTTGATGCATGGCTTGCCGCAGCAAAATTTGGTCGAAGCATTGAACGATATTCAAACCGCGCATAATGCTGGTGCGACGCATATCTCTTGGTATCAGCTAACGATTGAGCCTAACACGGTGTTTTATCGCAGTCAGCCTATTTTGCCAGATGAGGACAGTCTCGCTGATATTGAGCAAGCCGGTCAGGCATTGCTACAGCAATTGGGTTATGACAATTATGAAGTGTCGGCATGGTCTGGTGCTTCCGATAAGCCATGCCGCCACAATGTCAATTACTGGCAGTTTGGGGATTATTTGGCGATTGGGGCAGGTGCTCATGGCAAGGTGACTGTAAAAAAACATGAAGGGCAAGTCAGTGAGTTAGTAGCAGAATCAGGTATTTATCGTTTTAGTAAGTCACGTTTACCCAAGGATTATATCGACTATCAAGATATAACTGAGACATCTCATGACAGCCAAAACTTTCCAAAAATGATTGGTTGGCAACAGATTGCTAGTGACGAATTGGTGAGCGAGTTCATGCTAAATGCACTACGTCTGCACGATGGTGTGTCGTGGGCACTGTTTGAGGATCGAACAGGACTTTGCTATGACAGTGTCGCTGGGCAAGTAGATAAGCTAGTCAAGCAAGGGTTACTCGTAGATGATCGTCAGCAGCTAAAGCCAACAGTATTAGGCAGCAGGTATCTAAACCAAATATTAAGAGCGTTCTTATAACAGGACTTTGCTCGTTTTAAAGATGCTGCAAAATGATTGCTCAACAAGATAAAATATGGAAACAAAAAAAGGCTTACCAAATAAATGGTAAGCCTTTCAAAAACAAGTCTAATGAATTAATAATTAGATTTTGTTTTGAACTTCTTGAGCACTACCAGTTACAGCATCACCGGCGCCAGATACGTCTTGACCTAGACCTTTAAAAGTGTTGCAACCAGTCAATACAAACATAGCCGTCAAAGATGCAATGATTAATTTTTTCATAATAATTCCTCAAAATAAATGGGTAGTTATAAGTAACAGCAGCGACGCTAAGCAGATTGCTTAAGCCTCACTGAAGGATTACAGGATACGATAACAATGTGTATATATTATCTCGCAATCCAGTAGAGCCATCATAAAGAAAGTTAAAATATATGCCCAGTATCAAAATGTAATTTTTGCCAGTAAACTGTAACTTTTAATTACGCTTGATATATATATTCTATTCAAGATAACTTTCATATAAAGACAACGAGCGAAGCTACTAACAATAGTAGACTAAGCCAGCCTGATACCAAGTTCTATTTATATAAAATTTGCTAGAGAATTAAAATAATGTTATTCAGACAATTGATGGAGTGATAATGACTATTCATATCGTGCTGGTAGCACCCAAAATGCCTAGTAATACTGGCAATATTATTCGTTTATGCGCCAATAGTGGGGCGCAGTTACATTTGGTGAAGCCTTTAGGATTTGAGCTGGACGACAAGAAGCTACGCCGTGCAGGATTGGATTACCATGAGTATGCCCACCTGCAGGTACATGACGATTGGGCAGCTGCTAGGCAAGCGCTCATAGCATCGGACTGTCATATCATCACAGCATTGACTACCAAGCTGAGCAAGCCATTTTATGATTATAATTTTAGTGGGCAGGTCACTGGTGATGATGGTGGAAAAAATGCGCTGACATCGCCACCTAACATCGCCCTAGTCTTCGGCTCTGAGACAGCAGGGCTGGCAGATGACATTCGTGAAAGTATTGGTGCCGATCATTGGTTACGCTTGCCCATGCTGGCAGATTCACGCAGTTTGAATCTGTCCAATAGTGTGGCGATATGCTTATATGAGATATGGCGTCAGCAGGGTTTTGTGGGTGATGAAGGTCGCAGTGTTGGTTATGACACTCTGACAGTATACGACCCTAAATAGCGGTTAATATACTTATTGATTCTGATTGGAAGTCATGTTTTAAACCTCCAAATTCGGATAGCAATCAGTGTGACTCTATAAACAGTTAGGCGGTTTGGGCAATCCAGCGAGACGATTGACGTGACGCGCGACCAATCCAGTATTAAATAGTTGCTGCAACTTTTGATTGCTTATATCCTGCTCAGGCAAGGTTTTCTGTAGCCATTTAATGAGCGGACGCGTGGCAGGCGCGTGATTGAATTTGACAAAAAAGGCGCGCACCTGTTGTAAAATCTCTAGATGTTCAGCAATCAAGTTGATATCCAGTGTATTTGCCAGCTGCTGCGCAATCGCAGGCGACCAAATAGTGTGATCACATAAATGACCGTCTTGATCTAAGGCGATATCGGTTGTCGCCATCGTAGTAGGTATAGGTATAGGCATAGTCATAAGGCAGTGGTCACCACTTTATCAAATTGGCTGTCTTGAGTCAGCTCGACCCATTCTTCATCCGTTAAAATACGGGTCAATTTGCTCTCTAAATTTAGCTTGCCAGTAGTGTTTTCTGTTAACTGCGCTATGTCATCTGCTAAGGCATAAATACCCGCAATGCCATCTATCTCACTGTCATTCAAATAAGCATTGAGCCAGTCAATAAAAGCGACAGTTGTGCCTAGTAGTAGAATACTGTCACCTGTGTGCCAAGTGCGTGATATCTCTTCTGTGCTGCGTCTGAGCTTGTCCATGCTGCTATGTAATTGATATAAAGTTGCCATAAAAGTATCCGATTACGTGCTTTGTTATTTTATAAGTCTAAATTCTGTAGCGATTTAAAAGGCCAGTATCTGCTCAAAGTCTTGTGAATTGATGACCTCTGGCACTAGTGTAAGCTGTGATGCCAAATCAGTCGGCAACATACCGGTGAGCCAGCCACTGAATACATCCTCAGGTAGCCAAGCGGCTGGCATATCATACAGCTCAAGCGACTGAATCATGCCGTGCAGCCGCGAGTCAGATTGCATCAATAAGCCAAAAACAGGGGCATCTAAGTACAGCTGGATGTCGTGTCCAAACGTTGCCAAGGTTAAAGCGAGGGCACAACCTTCATAACTTGCCATTTCTGTTGGTGTACGCAGCTGAATCAATAATTTCATGGTCTATTCCAAAAGTTGTTCGTCACAAGCAGTCGTCGTCAAAGCAGTCGCTGTTAATAATGCGCTGCTAGAATTGTATGAGGCGACAATTGCTTTGCATCATCATTGCCAGCTCACTGAGTCCCACTAACGTAAACTCTTTCGCAAGATTGTCACCGTCAAGCCGATGGCGAGTACCGTTTTCGCTATCACTAATCCCACGACTGAGCGCAGTACTGACACAGACGGGCAAGGGTAACTGATAATGGTCAGCCAGATTTTTCCATTCTTGGGTCAGGTTAATTTGCTCAGCTGACTGCCAGCGCAATCGATTGGCTATATGAGCTGAGTCCCCATAAAAAAAGACATTGAGCAGTGGTTGTTCAGTGGTAGCATTATCGCTGCTGCCTGTACTATTAGTGTCATTGTCTTCAATATCATGACTATTGGCTGCGCTCTTTAAGTAAGCGCGTGCGTAACGTAACGCCAAGTGTGCCAATGGATGACTAGGGTCAGCAGTAATCAGTAATAGTGGGGTAGTGGTCGTCATAAGGCGCGGTATCACATATTATAAATAAGAGTTTAAAAATTATGGCCGAGTTGTTATAAATGCTTTGTATAAAGAAATTTGGTCATTATTATTATAGTGCTTGTGTGCAAATTTGCGTGACAGAAAACAGAGTTTATACTGATAATGCGACATACAGCGGATCATACTGTCACATCTAGGGCTTGTCATCCTTTAGATTGTGCGTCTTAAAATGAGGAAAATTGCAGCCAAACAAGGAAGAAATTGCCGTAAATATGAACATATTGACAAGATTTCTGACGATGTTTGGCTAAATTTAGCCATTTTAAGACCACTAAATGTATCCATGTGCTAATTGATGACATGCCCTAATATCGTTATATCATAAAAGACAGGTGAGTCGTCTCTATCAAAGATGTTTATGCTAACATAAAGCGCCGCAAACCAAATAGAGTCACTGTTATTTAACGTGGTTTTATCTCAAGTGTAGGCACATTGAGTATTATTATTTAATGCTGTGACTGCCTCGTAAGAAAAAACAATAAACTTATGAGCTAGGTTCACGTAGTCTTACCATTCTATGTAAGGAGTTTTCGTCACTATGTTACCTGCTATGCCCTCACGTGTGAACAATGGTACAGATTATCAGCCTACCGTAGAACAACTTCAAGTCCTGCAAACGGCAAGTGAGTTTGCTTATCAGATTTGGGAAAGTCGGACCGTTTCATGTCAGACGTTTTTACGCAGTTATCCTCTTGATCATACCTTAACACGTCAGCAAATTGATGATCTAATCCAAGATTACACGCTAGATGAAAATTACCAACTTGCTGATGAAGCCAAGGTCATGAGCGGCCTCCGAAACTTACGGATGCTGTTGATGATGCGCTGGATTTGGCAAGATGCCCTAGGCATGATTGCCCTTGAGCAATTAACCGATGAGTTATCTGAGTTTGCGGATGGTTGTATTTCATTTGCCAAGGAGTATACCTATCAGCACTTAGTTGCTAAATATGGTGAACCAACCTTTGTCAATGAGCTAGGCAATGTGCAGATCGATGACATGGCAATCATGGCCATGGGTAAGCTTGGTGCTCATGAGTTAAATCTATCGAGCGATATTGACTTGATATTTGTGCATCAAGCGCGCGGTGAGACCAATGGTGACAAAGCGAAGGGCACTCGTAGTATAGACAACAAGCGTTTTATGACTCGGCTTGGTCAAGGGATTATTAAACTACTGGATAATAAAACGGCAGATGGTTTTGTCTTTCGGGTAGATATGCGCTTACGCCCATGGGGTGATGGAAGTGATTTGGCCATCCATCTCTCAGCCTTACAGAAGTATTTTGCCTTGCATGGACGTGCTTGGGAGCGTTTTGCTTGGCTAAAAGCACGTGTGGTTGGGCAGATAGAGCCGCCATTTTATGATGAGATTCAGGCACTGATTAAACCGTTTGTCTTTCGTTATTATGTTGACTACAGTGCTTTTTCAGCACTCAGAGAAATGAAATCTCTGATTCAAAATCAAGTTGCACAGCGTGAAGACTTAGATAATATTAAGCTTGGCGCGGGCGGTATCAGAGACATTGAGTTTATTGTACAAGCTTTTCAGCTGATTTACGGTGGTCGGCATCCGCAACTACAGATTAAGCCTTGTCTACAAGCAATGCAAGTGTTGTGCGAACTTGGATATCTAGAGCAGTCAACGTACGCGCAGCTGCAAATGGCTTATCGCTTTTTGCGTCGGCTTGAACATGCTATTCAGGCGATCAATGATCAGCAGACTCAGCGTCTACCACATGATCCTTATTGGCAGCACAACCTAGCAGTCACGTTAGCGTTTGACGACTGGAATGCTTTGCTCAGCCAGCTCAATCATCATCGAGACAATGTCAATGTGCCATTTGAACGTATGGTCACTGAGCGCCAAGTACCTGATAATGAAGATACCGACCTAGAGCCAGAACATTTAGAAGAGCAGATTGCGCGCTTAGACGAAGTATTAACAAAAGGCAATCGTGAGTTATTACAGAAGTTTTGGCAGTCAAAAATGGTCGCTAACTTGAGTGATGAGGCCAGAGAGCGCTTGGATGATGCTTATCCTGTCATCGTACATGCGCTACTTGCCCATCAAGAACAGCAGCAGCTAGCCAATACTGCTTTGCCACGCTTGATTGCATTGCTAGAGGCTATTTGCCGCCGCTCTATATATTTGGTGATGATTGCAGAAAACCCCAATGCCACCATTGAGCTGATACCGATGCTATCAGCCAGTCCTTGGATCGCAAAAGAGCTGGCGCAGTATCCTGTGTTGTTGGATACCTTTTTGCAGCAGCGCTATCGCCATTTGCCAGATAAGCGTGAGCTGCGCGATATCCTGCGCCAACAGTTACTGCGCGTCGAGCCTAACGATGAAGAAGAGCTACTAAGCGTTTTGCGACTGTTCAAAAAGAACCAAGTATTGGCTGTCGCGGCTAGCGATGTATTGGCTGAACGTCCGATAATGAAAGTGTCGGACTCATTGACATATATTGCTGAAGTAGTACTAGAAGCAGCGTTAGAGCGCGCCTTTGCTGAGATCGTCAACCGTTATGGTTATCCCATTGGCCAAGATGGCGACCCGGTCACTGAAGCAGATTGCGGTTTTGCCATTATCGGTTATGGCAAGCTTGGCGGGTTAGAATTGTCGTATTCTTCAGATTTGGACTTGGTCTTCTTACATAAGATAAAAGAGCAGGGCATGACTACTGGCGAGAAGTCAGTGAGTGGGATGAAATTTGCCGCTCGTCTGGTACAAAAGCTAATGAATTATCTCAATACTCAAACCCGTGATGGCCGCGCTTATGAGATTGATATGCGCCTGCGACCTTCGGGGAATGCTGGCATGATGGTGGTATCTTGTCATGCGTTTGAAACCTATCAAATCGATAAAGCGTGGTCATGGGAGCATCAGGCGCTGGTACGTGCTCGCGCGATTTGCGGAGATAGACGAGTCACTGTACGCTTTTGTGATATTCGCCGAGATGTGTTGTCACTGCCACGGACACTGGATCAAGTACGTAATGAAGTCACCAGTATGCGTATCAAAATGCAAAAACACTTGGGCACCAATCAATGGCAGCAACAAGCCGGTAAGTTTCATCTTAAGCAAGATGCAGGCGGTATTGTCGATATTGAGTTCCTAGCGCAATTTGCGGTATTGGCTTATTCGCATGAATACCCAAGCTTGACTAAGTGGAGTGACAACGTGCGTATTTTTGAGGAAGTTGCATCACTTGGTATTTGGGAGGCGCAAGTCTGTCAAGATTTGACAGATGCCTACCTCAGGATACGTGCAGCCACTCACCAGCTTGCCTTGTCAGAGCAGTCACTACTCGTTGATGAGTCGCTATGGCAAGAGACGCGAGCGTTAGTACAAGCGCAGTGGCAACACCTTATGGGTGTAGAATCAGCAGAGCAAAAATAATAGTAACTTCTTTACTTATCGTCTGCTCATATAAGGCAATGTGTTCAAACTCAATATTTTAATATAAACAAGAGCCACCTAAGCACAAACTAAAACCTTGCATTTGCCAGCATGGCCAATGATATAATCGGTCGCACATCATCATAACACTGTCAGTCGTTCGTCATAATAATGCTGTGTTTTAAGCAATAAAAATTGACGCTGTAGTGTTATCATACGATGTTGATCGATACTGTTAGGGTCTGTTGAACATTCAAATATTAGGACTGCTGATCGCTAAAATCACCCCAAACTAGGCGTAAACCGACGATAATGTCGAGACCTGAGCTAGGTTTACAACAACGTTTGGGGTGATTTTAGCATCAGCCTTTCAGGGCAAGGCTATTTTTTGCCAATACATGGCGAAATTGTCTAACCTAGAATGACTAGGCATCAAAAATTTCACTGCGTATTGTCTAAAAAGTAGCCACTGCCAGTTCCACATTTGAATGTTCAATAGACCCTAAATAAAACCTACCTAAAAAAAGTTAGACGTCAGTGCTAGCATAAGGACTATAAAATGAATATGGCAACACAAGATGGTAAGCTTTGGATGAATGGCACGATGATTGACCAGCCAGATGCTAAAGTTCATGTGCTTACGCATAGCTTGCATTATGGCATGGCTGTGTTTGAAGGCGTACGTGCTTACCAAACAGCTGACAATCGCACCGCTATTTTTCGCCTAAAAGAACATACCGAGCGTCTACTGGGCTCAGCGAAAATCTTTCAAATGGATGTGCCGTTTGATGCTGAAACCCTAGAGCAAGCGCACAAAGACGTGGTCAAACAAAACAACTTAGCAGAAGCCTATATTCGTCCACTCATCTGGGTCGGTGCAGAAAAACTTGGCTTGTCTTCACGTGATAACAGCATCAACGCGATGGTTGCTGCATGGCACTGGGGCGCTTATCTGGGCGAAGAAGGTATCAAAAACGGTATCCGTGTAAAAACCTCTTCATTTACCCATCACATGACCAATGTGACCATGTGCAAGGCCAAAGCCTCTAGTAACTATCCTGTGTCTATCATGGCCAACCAAGAAGTCACTCGTAATGGCTACGACGAAGCTATTTTGATGGATCCGCAAGGTTACGTCTGCCAAGGTGCTGGCGAAAACTTGTTCTTAGTAAAAGACGGCGTGCTGCATACCCCAGACTTAGCGGGCGGGGCACTCGATGGTATTACTCGTCGTACTATCATTCAGTTCGCTGATGATTTAGGTATTAAAGTCGTTGAGCGTCGTATCACTCGTGATGAGTTTTATCTCGCGGACGAGATATTCATGACCGGCACGGCTGCTGAAGTCACACCTATCCGTGAATACGATGATCGCACGGTCGGTAATGGCGGTCGCGGACCTTTGACTGAGAAACTGCAAACCTTGTACTTTGATGTGGTACATGGCCGCAATGAGCAGTATATGGATTGGTTAAGCTTTATTGACTGATAAAGCAGTTACTTTGAAGACCAAAAAGGCTGAACATAATTGTTCAGTCTTTTTTTTGTGCTAATATAGCCATCATATTTATTCATAATATTAAAGTGAGCAGTCAATGCCAATAGATTCTAGTACAGCAGATAATAAGAATATCAAACAAATCATCTGTATTAAATGGGGCGCAAAATATGGTGCTGATTATGCCAACAAACTATATGGCATGGTGTCTCGTAACATTACACCACCATTCCGCTTTGTCTGCTTCACTGATGACACCACCGATGTACGTCCAGAAATCGAATGTCAAGCACTGCCGCCACTAGATGTTGCTATGCCAACCAACACACTCGGTAAATGGCCAAAATCTCGTTTGTGGGGTGAGACGCTTGGTGATTTGACGGGTACAGTACTGTTTGTAGATTTGGATGTGATTATAGTAGACAGCCTCGATCCTTTCTTTGAATATGGCGAGCCGGATGATATTATTTTATCTTATAACCCAAGTAATCCATTAGAGCGGTTGGGACAGACGTCTTGCTTTAGATTTCAGATAGGGGCGCTTGTTTCATTGCAAGAAAAATTCAAAGCAGATCCGCAAGGTATCGCTGATGAGTACCGTTTTGAGCAGCGTTTTGTCACTCGTAATGCCCCCGGCGGCGTCAAGTTGTTTCCAAAGGCATGGGTGGCACACTTTAGACGCAAATGTCGTCAGCCATTCCCGCTTAACTACTTTAAAGAGCCAAAGATTCCTAAAGGTGCTCGTTTGGTTATCTTCCCTGGTGACCTATATCCTACGCATGCGATCGAAGGCAGATACAATAAAAATGCTGCCAATAACGCCAAGGAACATTTGAAACAGCTTACTGAGCCCAAAAACTTAAAAAGTCCACTACGTCATTTGCGCCATTTTATCTTACCAGTAGGGTGGATTGAGAAGTACTGGAAAGAATAAGCACAACACGGCCTAGTAAAAATTAGTATCGATGTTTTAACCCTTATAAATATGAGGGTTAGAGCATTCCCTAGTGAACGGATAGAGTTATGAAAACAAACGATACCATCAGAGTCTTTGTGGGCTGTGATCCAAATAACTGTGATCTAGAGCAGATGATGGTTCTAGATTATAGTATTCACAAACATACCAGTGTACCTGTTGAGATAGTATGGATGCAGCTATCGCGTGACCCTGATAGTTATTGGTACTCGGATCCTGAAAATGGTAAAGGCTGGGATACCACCAAGTGGTCAACTCCTTTCTCTGGTTTTAGATGGGCGATTCCGGAGTATTGCAA
The DNA here is from genome assembly GCF_015351755.1 of Psychrobacter sp. N25K4-3-2. NCBI lineage: Bacteria > Pseudomonadati > Pseudomonadota > Gammaproteobacteria > Moraxellales > Moraxellaceae > Psychrobacter > Psychrobacter sp. N25K4-3-2. The sequence goes on along the minus strand of NZ_JADKLX010000002.1, from coordinate 134,082 downwards.
TTACTCTGGACGTGCGATTTATATGGATGCTGATGTCGTAGTTTTAGATGATTTATCAAAGTTGTGGCAGCATCCTATCGAAGGGCAGTCTATAGTAGCGGCCAAAACAAATGCTGACATGACTCGGCTATGTACTTGTGTTTGGGATTGTGAGGCCGCAAAAACTGCTGTTTTACCTATTGAAAAACTCAAAAAAAATCCGAAAAGTCATCAAGAAATGATGGCGCTATTTAAGAAAAATGCTCAGTTGATTGAGCCTTACCAAGACAGTTATAACTGTATAGATGGTGAAGAGTTAGTGATAGAAGAAATTAAAATTCTACATTATTCGGATATGGGCACACAATTTAGTCATCAATACGCAATAGCCAGAGTGAAGAAAGAAGGCTTTGAGCATTGGTTTGATGGTGAGATAATGCCGCACCCAAGACAAGATTTGTCCGAATTTTTTGATGTCTATTATAATGAGGCGCTTGCCAATGGATATCATTTAGATAATTATCGAGTAGAGCCTTTTGGAGATTTTCCAAAAAAATCTCAACAAGGCTACAGTGGTAATAAAGTCACTCGTCCGAGCGTTTCTAAATCATTGTTTTCTAAGTCATTGTTTTCGAAGTTATTTAAGCGCTAGCTGTTTCGATAAAATAATTGCAGGTTTTTTTAAGTGACTAAAGATTTAATCCATAGGTTGTAGTTTATGAATCAGCACAAAAAAATAGCGTTACTCGTTATTAATTGCCTACAAGGTGGCGGTGCGGAGCGTGTAGTATTAACTTTAGGTCAAGGGTTTGATCAATTAGGCTATGAGGTACACGTCTTAAGGTTCAAACCCTTGGTAGAGTATGACTTAAGTCCAAATCTTAATTACCACGTACTCAAATTCAAACCCTATAAGCTCATACCTGGATGTGAAAGGCGTGATAAAATTTTTGCGCGTTCTGTCGATAAATATATTTCACAAAATATCGGTCAGCCTGACATCATATTGTCTAACCTTGATCGAACGGATAGTATCCTGAGTAACAGTAAACTGCCCAATATCATCTATATTATTCATAACACCGTATCACTGCTCTACAAATTCAATAAAAATTGCGATGCTGAGCAGTTGAAGAAAAGAATGGTGGAGATATATACTAAACATCCGTGTGTATGTGTCAGTGAGGGCGCTGAAAAAGATTTTATCAAAAGCTTTGGTCATATTACGCCAACGACTGCAATCCACAATCCAATTGATAAAGACAGCATTCAAAAGCAGGCTGATGCTTTCATTCCTGAATATCAAAACTATATAATCCATGCGGGTAGCTTTAAAGATGCGAAGCGTCACGATATATTGATAAAAGCCTACGCAAAAACTGATCAATCTATGCCGTTATTGCTCTTGGGTCAAGGTAAACACAAGAGCGAGATAGAGAGATTAGTCACAGAATTAGGTTTAGAAAAAAAAGTGGTGTTTTTAGGTTTTCGTGACAACCCTTTTCCCTATATTAAGCATGCGCAATTTAAGATACTGACTTCTGACTGGGAAGGCTTTGCTTTGGTCATTGCGGAGGCTCTAGCGCTAGGTACTCCAGTTATTAGCACCAACTGTCCGTCAGGTCCAAGTGAGCTACTGCCAGAAATTAACTTGATGCCAATGGGCGATATTGATACGATTGCCGAAAAAATGCGTCAAGCAATGAATAATCCACAAAAATTTCATGCGCCATTTAATGAGTCACTTATGCCAGCCAGAATAGCTGAGAAATATCTTGATTTTGCTCAAAGACTGGATTCTACAAAGTAGGGTCTATTGAACATTCAAATATTAGGACTGCTGATCGCTAAAATCGCCCCAGACCTTTTATCAAATCAGGCGTAAACCGACGATAATGTCGAGACCTTAGTTAGGTTTACAACAACGTTTGGGGTGATTTTAGTATCAGCCTTTCAGGTCAGGGCTATTTTTTTCCAATACATGGCGAAATTGTCTACCCTAGAACGACTAGGCGTCAAAAATTTCACTGCATATTGTCTAAAAAATAGCCACTGCCAGTGCCACATTTGAATGTTCAACAGACCCTAATAAAATCACGTCACCTTTAAATTCATAACAACTATTTCTAAGAATATTTAATAAATGATTAATAATACTACCCAGATAAAAGAAGATTTCAATAAAAAAGAAAAAGTGCTACTGGTTATCAATTGTCTTCAAGGTGGCGGCGCTGAGCGGTCTGTTTTGACTCTTGGACAAGGTTTTTATGAATTAGGTTATGAAGTCCATATTTTACGATTCAAATCTAAAGTAGCCTACGAGCTCAGTGATAATCTCTTTTATCATCAGTTTGATCTGAATGCCTATAAATCTGTACCTACTAAGCCTCTTAGACACTGGTATTTTGCAAAAATGTTAGACAAGTATGTGACTAAGGAAATTGGCATACCGATATTGACGTTATCAAATTTAGATAAAGCCGATATGGTCATGCGTCACAGTAATCTACCTAATATTGCACATATTATCAGGAATACTATTTCTAAAAAAATCGAGTTGTTTAGAAGCGAAGGTAAAAAAGTAGGAGAGAAAAAATTAAGTAATATTTATTCTCGGCATCCTTGTATCTGTGTCAGTCAAGGTGTTGAAAAGGATTTTCAATCTACCTTAGCTGTTACAAATACAACGACAATATATAACCCAATTGATCAAATACAAATCATGGAGTCGGCATCAGAATTTAAACCAGAATTTGATGATTATATTATTCATGTTGGCAGTTTTAAGACACAGAAAGCTCATGAAGTATTACTTAAGAGTTATGCAAAAACCAGTAAGACACTCCCACTTCTATTACTGGGCGAGGGTGCCTTACTAGCATCAATGAAAGAGTTAACCACTTCTCTAGGTCTAGATAACAATGTGCATTTTCTAGGTTTTCAGAAAAACCCATATCCTTATATTCAAAAAGCAAGGTTTATGGTTTTATCTTCAGTATTTGAGGGGTTTGGACGTGTTATTGCTGAATCATTGGCTTTAGGAACACCTGTTATTAGTACAGATTGCCCATCAGGTCCAAGAGAGTTGTTACCGCCATATAACCTTGTTTCTGTAGGAGATATTGACGCTTTAGCTAAGAAGATGGATGAGGCGATGGCTAATGCTGATATATATCAGTCTTCGTTTGATGATGAGCTATTGCCAATTAAAATTGCTCAACAATATATAGCGTTCATGACTAAAAGTGATTAGCTGCTTCTTATTTATTAATTTAAATTCAACTACATATAAAATTTACTATAGATCAGAACAAAAGAGCTCTGTATTAATCCAACCACCATTTAGACCAATCATCTTTATGTAGTTGTCGTAGCGTGGCAAAAGCACTACCATTATTTTGCAGTTTTTCAAATACCGCTAATAGCATGCTTGTAGCCAATTTATCAATTTTTTGAAATTTACTATATCGCTTTCGCATATTCCTTAAGCTGTCATCAGTGCCGATACGAAAATAGGTGAGACCATCATATAGAGACAAATCGCCGGCATACAGTATGTCGGTTTTTTCATCTAATAATGGTATGGGTTCAGCACCCGGAGGTGTTTGTAAAAAGTTTTTGGTCTCATAGGTTCGCAAGGTATTCATTAGAGTCACGACATTCATCAAAATAGCCGCTCTATGAGCATTGTCTGAATGGTCAACAAACGTATCGCAGGCGGAAACAATCCAGCGTAAAGATAGGTGCTGCAATAGATAATTGCTTTCAGCCTCCCAGAGCCTCTCAAATTCAGTAAATGTTTTATCTATTTTGTATTTACGGCGCATCAATATAATGAGCGTATTGTGATAAAAGCAGAGTTCAGACTCTCCTAATGATTGATATTTTAAATTGTTTAAATGGGTTTCTAAGTCTGTACTTTTACGCTTATCTGTTAGTGCCTCAATATCGCACAATGACTCAGTAATAATCGTTGCTTTCATCTCATTGAAGCTTTTGCCCCTATAATTTTTGACAACCTTACTCGCATTCAATCTTTTTTCACTTCGAAACATGAGTAGCAATTTTCTTTGCCAATTAGAAGGTGTGGTCATGTCATCAAAATCCTTTAAGAAAATACAACGATATTAAAGCTTTAACATCTATAACACGGGTTTTAGAGATAATTACTTATTCAAACTGAATAATATTGTTTATACCAAGCGACAAATTTTTCAATACCGTCTTCGATACTGGTTTCAGGCTTGAAGCCAATATCATCTACCAGCTCATCTATGTCCGCATAAGTAATCGGCACGTCACCTGCTTGCATCGGTAATAGATTTTCCTGAGCTTTTTTGCCACAAGCGTCTTCGATAGCACTTATAAAGCGCCGCAAAGTGACTGGTTGATTGTTACCAATGTTGTAAATCTTGTATGGGGCAGTCGCTGTAGTGATAGTAGAATACTGGGGAGAGGGTATTCTATTCATTATGCGAATGACGCCTTTGACGATATCATCAATATAAGTAAAATCACGCTGCATATCACCGTTATTGTAGATATCAATGGGTTCGCCAGCCAGAATTTTTTTGGTAAAAGAAAAATAAGCCATATCAGGTCTACCATAGGGACCATAAACCGTAAAGAACCTTAATCCTGTCGTAGGGATGTTGTATAAATGACTGTAGCTATGCGCCATTAGCTCATTGGATTTTTTGGTAGCGGCATATAGGCTGATAGGAAAGTCAACACAATCAGCAGTCGTAAATGGCTGTTTGATATTCATACCATAGACAGAGCTAGAGCTGGCATAGATTAAATGCTTGATATTGTGGTGACGGCAGCCTTCAAGAATATTAGCAAAGCCAACTACGTTTGAATCAATATAGGCGTTCGGGTTTTCGATAGAGTAGCGTACGCCCGCTTGGGCACCCAAATTAATAACCGTATCAAACTGATAATCAGAGAAAAGGTTTGACATAGCATCGCGATCAGCAAGATCTAACTTAATGAACGTAAAGTTTTCTGGCGCTGATATTTCACTTAATATCTTCAGGCGCTCTTCTTTTAAATCCACATTGTAATAGTCGTTGATATTATCAATACCAACGATAAAATGGTCTTTACCAGATAAGTCTGTTTCCAGAAGCGCTTTGATTAGATGAAAACCAATAAAGCCTGCAGCACCCGTGACTAAAACTTTCATCAGTCGCTCCCGAATAGGTCTCTTGTAAATACTTTATCAGAGACATCTTGTATGTCAGCAGATAGGCGGTTTGCCACGATGATATCACTCATCAATTTAAATGCTTCTAAATCTTGAATAACTCGCGAATTAAAAAATTCACTCTCTTGTAGTGCAGGCTCATAAACAACGACTTCGATACCTTTTGCCTTGATGCGCTTCATAATACCTTGTATCGCAGAAGCTCTAAAATTGTCTGATCCACTTTTCATGACCAGTCGATGTATGCCCACGATTTTTGGCCGTTTTTCGATAATTTTATCAGCAATAAAGTCTTTACGAGTTCTATTAGAATCGACAATAGCCTTTATAAGGTTGCTTGGCACCTCATCATAATTTGCCAATAGCTGCTTAGTATCTTTGGGTAGGCAGTAGCCGCCATAGCCAAATGACGGATTGTTATAATGGTTACCTATACGTGGGTCTAAGCCAATACCTTCTATGATTTGTTTGGTGTCAAGCCCAAAGGTTTGTGCGTAAGTATCGAGCTCATTGAAATAGGCCACGCGCATGGCTAAATAGGTATTGGAAAACAGTTTAATGGCTTCAGCTTCAGTTGATTCTACAAATAGTAGCGGTACTTCTTTTTTGATAGCGCCTTCAAGCAATAACTCAGCAAACTGCTGTGCCTGTTCAGACTGTGCGCCCACAATAATTCGAGAAGGGTAAAGATTGTCGTGTAGTGCTTGGCCTTCTCGCAAAAACTCAGGCGAGAAAATAATACGATCAGTGGCATAGCGCTCTCTGATACTTGCTGTATATCCTACTGGCACCGTAGATTTTATAATAATAGTCGCTTGCTGATTGACTAGAAGTACTTGTTCAATCACTGCTTCTACCGTTGATGTATTGAAATAATTGGTTTTGGTATCATAATCGGTCGGCGTTGCGACGATGATGAAATCAGCCCCTTCATAGGCTGTCGCAGCATCAAGTGTCGCAGAAAAGTTGAGATTTTTATGCGATAGAAAGTCTTCAATATCTTCATCTTCAATTGGAGATTGTTTTGCATTTAATAGGTCTATTTTTTCAGGAATAATATCGACAGCGACGACTTCATTGTGCTGTGCCAATAGCATTGCATTTGATAAGCCTACATAGCCTGTACCTACTACTGCTATTTTCATAATATATCCAAGGTTGTCTTTTGTTTATTATTTTAAGTTTATTGCTATTTATTGCCATTTAACAATAATGACGAGGGTAAATAAGCTGAGAATTTTTGCACCATAGCAGTGGTAATTTTTTGATAGGAGTTCGCTTCAAGTAAATCCAGACTTTGTATGCACCCATATTTGATAGATTCTTTGTGCAAATCAGTTATAAAGTCCTCGACACCCTTCTCATTTTTTAGATAGTTGATAGACGTATCGGGTTTCAACTCGGCTTGGCCTTTTTGGATTTTTAAATGATTCATCAGTGTTATGGGGTTTACTTGCGCAACATTCCTGAATTTGTACTTTATTTGCTCTGTCAATAATTGAGGATTATCCAACAAATGGGCTTTTAAAATATTTTTATCGACAATATGAGGATAGTGATGAATCTCAAAAAATTTATCCATATCAAGTATTTTAGCACTTAACATTTGCGCTATCGTGTGCCTCGGTTGTATCGGTGTTCCAAACAGTTTGAAGCGAGATTTTCGAAAATTAAGCTTGGCATTTAACGCAGCACTTTTACGCCACTGCCCATGAATGATAATTTTTTCACCGTCCAAAAAGTCATTGATCCTCACAGGCTGATTAAAAAAGAAATCGTCATTCATATAGATGAAATAGTCAGACAGTCCCTTAATATTCCATATCATCGTCTCAATCGATCGGGTGTTGAAAGTGGGTAAAAACTGCTCGTAACCAACGAAGATCTCTTTATGATCCACAATACGTATTTTATCTGCTGAACAAATATTTTGCTTGGCAAAATCATCGATGAATGCTGGTCGTTGTTGGTCGGTGACAATATATATATGACGACAAAAAGGCACGTATTTAATGATAGACGCTATATTATAGTATATCTCGTCATCACTAGCGAAACGCGTGGCCGTGATCGCATCTGAAGCGACTGCTTTGCCTGATTTATAACCTTCTCTTTTTTGTTTGAGCATGGGATCTGCACCATCCACCCAGGCGATGACAACATCTAATGTTTTCTCGTCAGGTTGCTTCATGACTGATCCTATTTTTTGTAAACATGTTCTATCAACACGCTGATGTTTGCAGTAGCTACATCAATCCAGCGATGATATTTGTTGATATGAGTATTGACAAGGTTTAGTGGGTTTATACAATAAAAATTGATGATTATTTTGCTATGCTATGGTTTCCCATGCTATGGGAATTCAGGCAAGCCATGACTATCCTTCAATCAATAAAAGCAAAGGTCTAAAGGTAGATGAGACTAGCATATAAAGTCAGAACGCTGCAATAATTATGACTATTGATACACTCATTTGGCTGATCCTTCCTACTTATACCTCAACAAAACTGTGAGCTGAGACCCTGATGCCACCTATTATTCTACTAATGCTAAAGGCGCTGGAAGGTCGCGGTGCTGAGCGCATGGTCACGACTTTGGCACGTGCTTATGCTGATTTAAATTATAATGTTCATGTGCTTTGTCTCGAATATACTCAAGATATGCCATTAGATTCACGTGTTCAACATCATGTAGTGCCATATGACGAGGTGTTTTCTGAGCAAAATATCGAGCCAAAATCTAACCAAGCACAGGCCTATGAAGCAGTCGCTAGGCGTATCGATGATTATGTATTGAGTCAAATAGGAACACCAGATCTGATATTGACCAACATCTATAAAATAAACTGGATTATGGCATATAGTCGATTACCAAATATCGTAAATGTACTACACACGGCGCTATCTAAGCAGTTTCAGAATCCATTATTAGATGCGCCGGTACAGACTATAAATCATCTAAAAATGGTCTATGGCGCCCATCCGTGTAGCTGTGTCAGCGATGGGGCGCGTCAGGATTTATTGGCACTGATAGGCGATGTGAATAAAACGACGACCATTTATAATCCTTGCGCTGTCGATAATATACAAAAAGCCGCCAAGCAATCGTTAACTCTCAGCCAATTCGGTATAACGTATAAAGACTATATGATTCACGTTGCCTCATTCGATAGCATGAAAGGTCATCACGACTTACTGCATGCCTATGCCAAAACAGCACGGCGCTATCCTTTGGTGTTGGTCGGTAAGGGAAGGCTGGAGAGTGAGATTAAACAGTTAGCTACGGCGCTTGGCATTGACGATTGTGTGAAGTTTCTTGGGTTTCAAGCCAATCCTTATCCATTAATTGCCTCAGCAGCCTTGCTGATAATGACCTCTAAGTTTGAGGGTTTTGGGTATACCATCGTTGAGGCGCAAGCGTTAGACGTACCTGTAATAAGTACTGATTGCCCGTTTGGTCCAAGGGAGCTGTTACCCGCTAAGAGCTTAGTACCAGTAGGTGACATCGATGGGTTGGCTATACTCATCGATCAGGCAATAGACGATCCAACACACTATATAGTACCGCTAAATCAGCAACTACTGCCGAATCACATCGCCCAGCAATACTTAGCGTTTGGTTCGGTGTTGAATTCATGAGTATTAGAAATCATCGAATAGTGTTTTGGAGACAGGGGAGTGATTAATGACAGAGACACCATGCGACTTATAAGTTCTACTTAGCAAGTTAAACGAAGGTACAATGCGCTCGCTCATGACCTTACTAAGCATACTTGGGGCGCTGTTGTTCTTGTTTTCGTAGAAGCGTGGCTGCTCACTGTTGAGCAAATCGATGCCGTATAAGTGGATAGTAGCCGCATGACGTGAGAAAGCCAACTGCGTGGCCACATAAGCGACAGTTCCTGCCTCTACAAAGCCATGCGTAATATTTAGAGATACGCCGATATTAACTGCTCTATAGCTGTCATCAATAATAAAATCTGGATGGTTGATAAAGTATGATAACGGCATTTTCTTATTTAGTAGCTTTTTCTTAAAAATCAGCTTACTAAATGACAGCTTATTTGATTTGACGCCCCAGGGTCTGTCTACTGGATACAATACACGCATGACATGATGGTAAGTCCGCATGATATTGGGGAGGGCTGTTGCCATCGCTTCAAACACAGCTAGCGTTGCATACAGAGGTTGACCAGTATAATACTGCTGTAAAATCTCAGGTTGATGATGAATGAAGCGTGCATCGCTAATGACATAGCCGACGATATCGGTGAAGCAATGTTTCTCAGTTAGACTGATGCTACCATTGACAAAGATAGTAGGCGTGTCCAACAGCTCTGATAATGGTAGTTGTTGTATAGAGGGGCCTGAGGCGATAATGTTAACGTTTTTCTTGTGCAGGCTTTGCTCTGGCTCATTGGCATTAAAAGCATCGATAACGATAAGCTCATTATCAATATTAAACCTAGCCGTAGCAGGTAACCTCAAGTATAGCGCCATACTATTTCCTAGTAGTTGACTTCTTCCCAGTAGTTGATTTCAAATATCGTCGTGATGCATTGCCTTTAAATGATTTGGACTGTCTTTGAACCATTCAAATATTGTTATTATTTAAACGATCATTGCCAGTGATTTTTTAACCATGGGCTTGGTTTTACATGTCGATACCATTTACCGCCGCCGCCAGCAATGGCGTCTGGTGGATTGATCTCACCATGAAAAATAACGATTTTTGCATCATCAGGCAAAGTAGGTTTACGCACTAGGTTAAAGGGAATGGGCGCGATACATTGGTATTTGAAGCTAACGCACCATGTCTTATCCCAATACTCTAAGTGGTGATATTCATGCAAATAGTTGGATAGATAGGCTTGCTCGTGACGAACTTGGGTACGAATGGTCTCAAAGTTACGTTCAAAGTTTGCCAGCAAGTCGGGATAGGTATTCATACCAATATTAAAGCGATAGACCGAGCTGTTACCAATCATCCGCCATGGTTTTTTCCAGTCACGGATAATGACGACGCTATCATTATATTTGGCTTTGTAAGTAAAAAAACTATCAATATTATCAACGATAACGATATCGATATCTAAAAATAGCGCGACCCCTTTTAGATCATATAAATTTGGCTTAAAGGTCGTCAGTTTTTTCCAGCCACGTTCAGGACCATCTGGTAAATCCATTTCAGGTATAGGGTAACAGGCAATAGCAGTGTCGATACCTGTACTATCATCGGTTAGGCAGATCATCTGAAAATCTAATGTTAAATGGCGATTGACCATGTTATACAGACGATTGACGTATTCAGGGCCGTACTTATCGCCCCATTTCATACAAATAATATACCGTTGTCCAGCACGCATGGTGTCTTTTTGCGGGCGATTTGTCGATAAATTTTCGGCTACGTCAGTTACCATAGTGCACTCGTATTGATGTGAATGAAAAAATGTTACTCTCAAAAGCAAAAGGCATAAAAGTATGAGTCAATGTTAGCACAGCTATCATTGACGATATGTTTAAACGTTCAAAAATTTGTATGGTTATTACTGCTGATTCTCGTTTAGTACGTTTTTGTGATTAGCGTCACTATCAGGAGGTAATGATTTGGTCGCTAACGAGGCAGCAGACAAAGATAAATGATCTCGATTGGCACGAATGAAATCTGCCAATACTGTTTCATTAGCACGGTAGGGATTGCCTAAAGTTGGGATGCGTTTAAAACGTCGATAGCCCCACATATAGTGGCTACAGTTGTCTTTAATCATGTGCTCCATAGACTGATTGAGCGCATGAGCTGCTGTTTCGGTATTACGGTCATATAAGGCCGGACTATCGAGTTTATAACAATAAATATCAAAACCACGACCATCGTCACGGCGAATACAAGATAAGCCGACCAACGCACATTTGGTCTTGCTAGCGAGTTTGGAGGCGAGAGTACTGGTTAACGTTTTAACACCAAAGAACGGTACGACAACACCGCCTGAAGGGTCAGGAACATGATCGGGCAATACAATGCTAAAGCCCCCTTGTTTGAGGGTTTTGAATATGGCTTTGACGCCGCTACCATCAGTGGGTACTAGCGTTGCATTGAGGCGTGATCGACCTTGCAGTATAAAGTCATCAGTCATATTGCCCTTAACGGGCTTGTACATGATGGTTGGTGAGCCAAATTGATTGAGCCAAGCATTCATCATCTCCCACGTACCCAAATGCGGTACGATGGCGAGCATACCATTCGGGCTAGCCAGTCCTTCTAAAAGAATGTCTTTATTATGGACATCCCGAATCTGAGCGATACTCCACTCAGGTGGCATTGCCCAGCTTTTGATAGACTCAATACTGGTCATACATTGGTGGTAAATAATATCTTTGACTAAGGATCGTTTTTCATTGTCTGGTAACTCGTGGCGGGTCAGTGCTATATTAATATTGACGGTACGCATGATACTCAGACTGGGTATTTTTATAATCACCCACGCAACAAAACGTGCCAATATCTGCAACACAGATAATGGCACGAATTTGAAAATATGATACGGATTCATGACCATTCGCATGGTGATGAATCATGTAACAAACAATGTAAAACAGATCTGAGCATCATGAGACCAATTATTGAGCAGGTTATTTGGCATCAGCCTGAGCTTTTTCGCGCACACGAATACCAAGATCACGTAGCTGCTTGCTATCAACTTCAGCAGGGGCTTGGGTTAATGGGCACTCAGCAGTTTTAGTTTTTGGGAAGGCAATCACGTCACGAATAGACTCAGCGCCTACCATAAGCATAATTAAGCGATCCAAACCGAAGGCTAAACCGCCATGTGGTGGCGCACCAAATTTTAATGCATCAAGTAAGAAACCAAACTTGTCTTCAGCTTCTTGCTCGCCGATACCTAAAGCTTCAAGTACGGCTTGCTGCATATCAAAGGTATTGATACGTAAGCTACCACCACCAACTTCAGTACCGTTTAATACCATATCATATGCGATAGATAGGGCCGATTCTGGGTTGTTTTTCAACTCTTCAACTGAGCCTTTAGGCTTGGTGAACGGATGATGCATTGACGTCCAACGACCATCGTCAGTCTCTTCAAACATTGGGAAATCAGTGACCCAAAGTGGTGCCCATTCACAAGTCGTCATTTCAAGGTCTAGACCAATTTTTTGACGTAGAGCGCCGATTGCGTCATTGACGACACTGGCTTTATCCGCACCAAAAAAGATAATATCGCCGTCTTCTGCACCAGTACGCTCAATCAAGCTTACTAATACATCATCGGTCATATTTTTGATGATAGGAGATTGTAGACCAGATTCTTGGTCAACGCCATTGTTGACGCTGCTAGCGTCATTGACTTTGATATAAGCCAAACCGCGTGCACCATAAATACCGACAAATTTGGTATAGGCATCGATTTGCTTACGGCTAATCGAAGCGCCACCAGGGATACGTAGAGCAGCAACACGACCTTTAGGATCGTTAGCAGGACCTGCGAACACTTTGAAGTCAACATCTTTCATCAAATCTGCAACGTCGACCAGTTTTAGTGGAATACGTAAATCAGGTTTGTCTGAAGCATAGTCACGCATTGCTTCTGCGTAAGTCATGCGAGGGAACTGCTCAAACTCAACGTCCATCATAGTTTTGAACAAATGCTTGATCAGACCTTCGTTGATGTTCATGATTTCTTCTTCATTCAAGAAAGAAGTCTCAATATCCACCTGAGTAAATTCAGGCTGACGATCGGCACGTAAATCTTCATCGCGGAAGCATTTAGCGATTTGATAATAACGGTCAAAACCTGACACCATTAACAATTGCTTAAACAGCTGTGGCGACTGCGGTAATGCAAAGAAGTTACCTGGACGGGTACGTGAAGGCACAAGATAATCACGAGCACCTTCTGGCGTCGCACGAGTCAAAATAGGCGTCTCAACATCCAAGAAACCATGATCGTCTAAATAACGACGAATCGCTGAGGTCGCTTTGGCGCGGAAAACCATACGCTCTTGCATTTGCGGACGGCGCATATCAAGATAACGATATTTTAGACGCAAGTCTTCTGAAACTGTGGTTTTTTCATCATTCAATGGGAATGGCGGTGTTTCAGATTTCGCCAATACTTCAATTTCTTTAGCCAATAGCTCAATTTGACCACTGGTCATGCTATTGTTTTCAGTACCTTCATAACGGCGACGTACACGGCCAGTAATTTTTAGCACATATTCAGGACGTACGGCATCAGCAATCGCAAAAGCTTCTGGGGTATCAGGGTCAATGACGACCTGCAAGATGCCCGCGCGGTCACGCATGTCTAAGAAAATTACGCCACCGTGATCGCGACGACGATGTACCCAGCCTACGATATTAATGGTTTGCTCAAGTAAGCTTTCGGTTACGGCTCCGCAATATTCGTCTCGGTATTCGCTATGCGTCATAATATAATTATCCAGTTGTCAGCCCAATTCGAAATAAAATAATGCAGCCATTGTTGCACGATTCAAGCGATGCGCAAAAAAAAGCACAAACAACGCGATTAAGACAAATGGTCATCACGTTGGCTGCAGAAAATATGATATAAACGCATATTATGCCTAATCTGCCCTTGTTATACAACCAGCTGAGTCCAATCAAAACGCAGGAATGCTTCGGTATAGAGGGTATTTATCCCGTAACATCTTCATTGGGTTAAATATTGTCATATTGCTTGAAAACATGAGCCACTGTGCACATATCAAGCTCACTTATAAAATCCTATTGATCCTATTAAATTTATCTCAATAAAGTTATCTCAATAATGTAAGGAATACTGCTCATGCTTTTTCATCCTGCCAAAAATCCTGTTGAATTGCGGGTTATTCATTTGAATAAAAACCAAGAACAACGCCGTGAAGACTTGATGGAAGCCACGCAAGGTAAAGCGGCGCTTAAGCAGTTCAGAAAAACGATGGCTAAAACAGCCAAACAGGCATTAAAAGCAAAAACCAAAAATAAGAAAAAAAATGCCGATGATAAGTCACAAGTTTTCGTTCTAGATTTTGATGGCGATATTAAAGCAACAGCGGTCAAACATCTTCGCGAAGAAATTAGCACGTTAATCAGTGCGGCTAACAAAGGCGATGAGGTAGTCGTGCGCCTTGAATCCGGCGGTGGTTTGGTGCATGGTTATGGGTTAGCGGCAGCGCAATTGGTTCGCTTAAAAGACGCTGGTCTAAAGCTAACTGTCTGTGTCGATAAAGTCGCAGCGAGCGGTGGCTATATGATGGCGTGCGTCGCAGATAAGGTAGTGGCGGCACCATTTGCCATTATTGGCTCAATCGGTGTGGTATCACAATTGCCAAACTTCCATAAATGGCTCAAAAACCATGACGTCGATTATGAGATGTTTACCGCTGGCGACTACAAGCGCACAGTCACTGTCTTTGGAGAAAACGATGCCGAAGATCGTGCCAAATATCAAGAAGAGCTGGAGCAGACGCACGAGCTATTCAAACACTTTGTGAATAACTATCGTCCAACATTGGATGTCGCAAAAGTGGCCACTGGAGAGCATTGGTATGGCGAAGATGCACTAAAACTTAACTTGATCGATAGCTTGCAAACCTCAGACAGCTATATTTTAGAGCGTATGGAAGATAATGAAGTATATGCACTGCATTCACGCCAAAAACCAACCCTCGCTGAAAAGTTAGGATTGGCTCAAGCGGCAGAAGCGACCGTAAGCTTAGCAATTAATAAGCTGCCAGATGCGTTAGCACGTTTTGATTTTAATAGTCGTTTAAATATTTTAAAATAGCGTTAGATATCATTGTATTAATGGATATATAGTATTTTAGGGTTTTGATTCTTATCGATGCATTGTTTGTGTTTTGTAAAAGGCGTGTCCTAGCTGGTCGCGCCTTTTTGCTGTTTAATAATAATTGCTGTGTTATAAATGATGCATACAGAAGACAGTATACGTACGTACACTATAAAGATTCCATCAACTTTTTAATCAAAGTCTGATGAAAATAATCAACAAAGAAAAGGATGTCACCTATGTCTGACAATACATTGATGTTTACGGCAACAGAACATGGTCAAGCCATGCACGCCAAAGTCAAAGCATTTATCGAAACCCAAATCGAGCCGATCGAAGCGCAGTTTTGGCAAGAATGCCATGCGCAAAATCCGGATGGCAATTGGAAAAACTGGCAGTGGCCAGAAAAGTATGAAAGCCTACGTAAACAAGCACGCGAAGCGGGTTTGTGGAATCTATTTTTGCCCGATGATACTTTAGGTGCTGGACTTTCAGTGACCGATTACGCACCCATTGCAGAGTTGACCGGTCGCAGTTTACTTGCGCCTTATGTATTTAACTGTAATGCTCCTGATAGCGGCAATATGGAACTATTGTGGCGCTATGGCTCGCAAGAGCAGCAAGAAAAATGGATGATGCCGATTTTAGAGGGCAAAACCCGTTCGGTTTTTTGTATGACAGAACCTGATGTTGCTTCAAGCGATGCGACCAATATGCAAGCCACAGCCGTAGTTGACGGTGATGAGATCATCATCAATGGCAGCAAATGGTGGTCATCTGGTCTTGGCGATCCTGCGGTCGATGTACTGATTGTGATGGCTTACACCCCTGATGAGAGCAAAGGTCGTCATCAGCAGCATTCTATGGTATTGGTGCCAGCGAAAACAGCGGGTGTCAACATCGAACGTATGCTCAAAGTATTTGGCGATTATGATGCACCGCATGGTCATGGCGAAGTCAGCTTTAATGATGTACGCGTGCCGGTCAGTCATTTTATCGGTGGACCCGGTATGGGCTTTGAGATTGCGCAGGGTCGTCTAGGGCCAGGTCGTATTCATCATTGCATGCGTTGTATTGGCGCTGCTGAAAAATCTTTAGAGTTGGCAGTTAAGCGTGGCATGTCACGTACGGCCTTTGGCAAACCATTATTACAGTTGGGTGGCAATTTTGAGCGTATCGCTGAAGCGCGTATCAAGATTGACCAAGCACGTCTGCTGACTTTGTATGCCGCGCAAAAAATGGACGCGCAAGGTACAAAAGCCGCATTGACTGAAATTTCTGCTATTAAAGTGGTTGCGCCGACTGTGTTGCAAGAAGTGGTTGATATGGCGATTCAAATTCATGGTGGAATGGGCGTTTGCCAAGATACGATGCTGCCAAGCTTTTATGCGCAAGCACGTGTATTACGTTTAGCGGATGGCCCTGATGAAGTGCACAAAACCATGATTGCTAAGTTAGAGCTCAAGCGCCAAGGTTTTAGCCGTCCGTCTAAACCTGCCAAAGCATAATTGTGCTTGCTAACCAACGTAGTCATCGGCTTCAATCGCCATTCGTTTAATAATAGGCCTGACGTAAAACCCAATGAAAAATTCACTATCAATATTTGATAGTGAATTTTTCATCACTCATATATGTTATAAAAATAAATGACCACATGATAAGGAATGTCTCATGGCAACTGATAACCATGCCAACAATACTGGCATGACAAACAGCGCAACTAATAATAAAGTACTTGATAAAGGCGGTGATGTCCGTGAGGGCGAAGAGCTCGACGCCCAAGCAGTCAGCAATTGGCTACGTGAGCAAGGTGTCGATATAAAAGGCGAGCCAACGGTCACGCAATTTTCAGGCGGCGCGTCAAACTGGACGTATCGTCTGCAATATGACGGTGAAGGCGAGAGCCAAGATTTAATCTTGCGTCGTCCACCAAAAGGCACTAAAGCCAAGTCAGCGCACGATATGGTACGCGAATATACCGTACAAAAAGCATTAAAAGATGCTTATCCCTATGTACCCAAGATGATTGCCTTATGTACCGATGAAACTGTCATTGGTGCCGATTTTTATGTCATGGAGCGCATGGAAGGCATCATTCCTCGTGCTAATTTGCCAAAAGGCATTGATTTAGACGAAGCGCAGACCCGTACATTATGTACCAATGTCGTCGACGCTTTGGTTGAATTGCATCAAGTGGATTATACCGAACATCCTGATTTGGTCACGCTGGGTCGTGGTGACGGTTATTGTGAGCGCCAAGTCACGGGCTGGGATAAACGTTATGTCAAAGCAAAAACGCCTAACGTACCAAGCTTTGCACTGGTACGACAATGGCTTGGCAAGCACACGCCTGCTGATAGCAAAACTTGCGTTATTCACAACGATTGGCGCTTTGATAATGTGATCTTGGCAGCTGATGACCCAACCAAAGTGATTGGCGTACTCGATTGGGAAATGGCAACCCTTGGCGACCCTTTGATGGATTTGGGCAGCGCTTTGGCTTACTGGATTGAAGCAGATGACAACATCGTCATGCAGCAGTCACGCCGTCAGCCAACACATTTGAAAGGCATGATGACCCGTGATGAAGTGGTCGACTATTATCTTGAAAAAACGGGCTTAGAGATAGCCAACTGGACCTTTTATGAAGTGTTTGGTCTCTTCCGTTTGGCGGGCATTGTCCAGCAAATTTACTATCGCTACTATAATAAACAAACGACCAATCCAGCTTTTAAGAATTTTTGGCTTATCGTCCATGTATTGCACGCTAAATGTCTAAAGCTGATAGCTCAGTATGAAGGTGAGATGCTGTTCAATACTCATGTACAGCCGCATCTAAAAGACATGGGTGTCGACGCACAAACGATTGAACAGCTACCAAGCCCAGTACAAAAAGTAGTCAAAGGTATTTTACCAAAAGGCTATTTTGCTAAAAGTACGGATGCCTCTGACAATTAATTTTCTCAAAAGTAGCCATTTAGTGAATACAATCAAAAGGGATTATTTATGACAACCATACTTTTGGCACGTCATGGTCAAGCATCATTTGGACAAGAAAATTATGATCAGCTCTCAGAGCTAGGCAGTATTCAAGCGCAAATGCTCGGTCAGCATTATGCGACGACTCAGCGCAGAATCGACGCTATTTTTAGTGGCAGCTTAGTACGGCAACAAGACTCGGCACGACATTTTTGGGAGAGCTACCAGTCCTCTATGGATAACAGCAACGAGGCACCCATTTTAGCCGCACTCGATATAAATGAGCCTGACAGCTACATCATTCCGCAGTTTGATGAGTTTAATCATAAAGATGTATTGGTCAAATCCAATCCTGCTTTTGCTAGTAAAGCAGCCATTGCGATTGAAATTGCAAAAGCAGATGTTCCAGCGACACGTCTAGCTGAGCTGTTCGATCGAGCGATGCAGCGCTGGCATGCGGGTGATGATGACCATGACTATCTTGAGAGTTGGTCACAGTTCAGCAGCCGTGCCCAACAAGCAGTTGAGCAAATACGTATGCAAGTGGCGAGCTTAAGCTTAGATCACCATAGTACGGTATTGGTCTTTACCTCAGGCGGCGTGATCGCTGCCATTACTGCGCAGCTATTGCAGCAAGGTAGCCAGACTGCTTACCAGCTCAATAAAAGCTTGGTCAATACAGGGGTGACGTCTATTACGCTAAAAGATCAGAGCACACGTCTAATGTCTCTTAATGAATATAGTCACTTGTTTGCTGACGGAAAACGCTTTGTCACTTGGCGATAGACGAGAAAACTGTTATTTTGGCGACATACAAGGCGCTGAATACATGACCGCGATTTAGTGGTTAGGGCGTGTGAAAGCTATTTCGTTATCGATATACAAAGGATTGTTTATGAAAAACCAATTAATGAGCTTAGTCACGAAAGGTACTAAGCAAAGTCAGCAGCAGGTATTGAGTGCGATTCAACCGTCACGCTATCTTAAAGGCTTAAATAAGCAGCAAGTAGGGCGTGATAAAACCATTTTAATCACTGGTGCTAGCTCAGGCTTAGGCGAGGGCATGGCTCGACTGTTTGCCAAGCTTGGCTACAACCTCGCTATCTGTGCCCGTCGTACTGAGCGCTTAGAGAGCTTGAAGTCAGAGTTGATGGCAGCTTATCCCAATATTCGTGTTGAATATCGAGTATTAGACGTCAGTGACTACGATGCAGTTTTTGAGGTTTTCGATGCTTTTGCCGCTGACTTTGGTGGTATCGATCGTGTTGTGGTCAATGCTGGTGTCGGTGAGAGTCGCCGTATCGGTAAAGGTCGTTTTGAGACCAATCGCCGCACTGCTGAGATTAACTTTATTTCAGCGCTGGCACAGTGTGAAGCCGCCATGGGTATTTTTCGAGCACAGAATAGCGGTCATTTGGTGGTGATATCGAGTATGTCAGCGATGCGCGGTCTACCTAGGCATCTGACCACCTACGGTGCGACTAAAGCCGGGCTGGCTCATTTGGCAGAAGGTATTCGAGCTGATATGATGTTGACCAAATTGCCGATTAACATTTCTACTATTTATCCCGGCTATATTCGTACTGAAATCAACGAAAATGCCAAGCCGTTACCGTTCGAAGTAGACGTGGATACGGGTACTAAAGCAATGGTTGCTGCAATCGAAGCGGGTGTTCAAGAAGCTTGCGTGCCTAGCTTGCCTTGGTCTATGGTCAGTCAGGCAATGAAACATTTACCATTACAAGTACTCAATAAACTGAGTTAATGGTGTTTAGATTGACATAAATTTAGACAATAAAAAGCCCTTTACAGATGATGCAGAGGGCTTTTTATTATGGAGTTATTACTGATGCATCCATTTAGCAATACATCAACAATAAACCTTATGGTAAGGCTTTATCTTCATTATGAGAAGGTTTGTGGGTTGTCTAGCATATGCTGCTCACGTAGCTTTTGACGCAGTACTTTACCCACATTACTCTTAGGCAGCTCACTCACAAACTCAATATGACGCGGACATTTATAACCAGTCAAATTATCTAGCGCAAACTCTTTGATATCGCTTTTGCTAACATTATTGTCTACAGGAACGATATAAATTTTAACCGCTTCCCCTTGGTTTTCATCAGGAATACCAATCACTGCACAATCAATAATGCCATCACAATCGAGCATGACAGATTCGATTTCATTCGGAAAGACGTTAAAGCCTGAGACCAAAATCATGTCTTTTTTGCGATCTAATAAGGTAATGTAGCCTTTTTCATCCATGCTAATGATATCGCCAGTACGGAAATAACCATCGCTAGTAAAGTCATCGCTGTTGTCTTTGTTGAAGTAACCTGACGTGACATTTGGTCCTTTGATGCACATCTCACCCGCTTGATGTAGACCTAAACGTTCACCGTTGTCGTCCACAACGATGATGTCGACGCTAGGGACTGGGATGCCGATTGTACCGTTGAATTTACGGTCAGTGATGACGTTGGCAGTACCTGCTGCGACACCTTCGGTCATGCCCCAACCTTCAACCATTGGACAGCCAGTCACTTCTAACCAGCGTTTAGCCGTTTGCTCGGTAGCAGCCATACCACCAGCTTGCGAAATACGCAACGAGCTAAAATTGAGATCTTTGAAGTTTGGTTGATCGAGCAGGCCTTTAAATAGTGTATTAACCGCAGGAAAAATATGGAAGGGTTGTTTTGACAGTGTTTTGACAAAGCCTGGCATATCACGCGGATTTGGTACTAAAATAAAGGTATATCCTGAACGCATACCCAATAGGCTAAGCATAAAAGCAAAAATATGATAGAGCGGCAGGGCCATAACCATATTGATATAAACTTCATTGATATCTGAAGTCACAGGGCGATACCACGCCTCTGACTGTAGCGCTGCTGCTACTACGTTACGCTGCGACAGCACAGCACCTTTAGACAGCCCTGTGGTACCACCAGTGTACTGTAAAATAGCCTTTTGCTCTAAAGAGGTCTTTTGTGCTTGAAACGGTAAGTTTCTGCCTTTTTT
Source organism: Psychrobacter sp. N25K4-3-2 (assembly GCF_015351755.1). Classification (NCBI taxonomy): domain Bacteria; kingdom Pseudomonadati; phylum Pseudomonadota; class Gammaproteobacteria; order Moraxellales; family Moraxellaceae; genus Psychrobacter; species Psychrobacter sp. N25K4-3-2. Next base: position 113,083 of record NZ_JADKLX010000002.1, on the reverse strand, counting down.
GAGAACGTCAGGGAATTTGGTTACCTCGTGCTTAGGGTCGTCAAGCTTGTACTTGGGTACAAGGCGTTTTACTTGACGAATAACCGTATTGACCAAGATCCCTTTGAGACCCATCATATCGCCCATTTTTGAGAGGACAATACGTTTGATGGCTGTCTCATCGATGACTTGCTCAAGTGCTTGGGCAAAGTTATCGACCACAAATATAATCTGAGCGCCCGAATCATTCAGTTGATGACGCAGCTCACGACCAGTGTAGAGCGGATTGATAGGTGTGCAAATATAACCTGCGCGCAAAATACCAATCATCGTTGGCAAGTACTGCGGCACGTTTGGCATCATGAGGGCGACCACGCTGCCTTTGGGAATACCTTGGGCTTGCAACCATGCAGCAACCGCTAGTGAGGCTTTATCAACGTCTCCATAAGTGTGTGTCACACCCATGCAGATAGACATTGGATGCAGACGGAAGCGATCAAAGCATTCCTCATAGAGTTCTATCAGGTTTTCGTACTGATCAGGATCGATTGTCTTGGGTACGCTTGCAGGATATTGAGCAAGCCAAGGTTTATTCACGGTCATATTTAGCGTCCTTAAATATTAATATAAGTTAAGGTCTTATAAGAAAGTAGTCACATCCCTGTCAACAACATAAATCATTGCATGGTAAGCAATGCAGTGCTGAGTGCTATCCTAACTATTAACTGACTGCTAACATACGGTGGCCTTTATACAATTTTGTCCAATCACAAAGAATGATCTGCCTTGTAGATTAAACGGTAAATAAGTACATTTGATGATTAAAATGTCACTTAAAAAATATCGTCATGCCTCAATAACCCTTGTAAGTCACTTTCAATAAAAACCTTATCAATTAAAACTTTAGAACATTGACTGACATATTTTGGCAACACACTAACACAACTACAACTGAATTCGATATTATGATAAGCGTACTTCACAGTCCATATATAAATTTGATAAATGAAGTCATATGTGTTGTAAATCAAAAAGGATGAGTGGTAGATAAGTTGGGATAAGCTGTTCTATATCGCAGAAAAAATAACTAAGTCTTATTTCTTTATGTCCTGTGCCGTTCTAAACGGCAGCGCTCAAGGAGTATGCTTTGAAGTTACTGTTACAATCTGTTGATGTTTTTTTCCGAACAGAATCCTATCTTGGTGGTTAGGATAATTTGCTCATTAGAAAAAGTAAGATGTTCAGCAGACTCTAAGCTTAGGGCTTGTCCTCATTTTGAATAGCTGAGAAAAAAAGCGCTTCACAATTTATGTGAAGCGCTTTTTATGTCTAGATTTATGTGACTGCTATATGTAAATCTATTCAGCTTGTTTATGACTGAGGATGATCTGCATCATGCCTTTCACGCAATTTTTGACGCAATACTTTACCGACGTTACTCTTTGGTAGTTCGCTGACAAATTCGATATGACGTGGGCATTTATAGCCGGTCAAATTATCCAGTGCAAACTCTTTGATGACACTTTTGGTGACGTTATTATCCTCTGGCACGATATAAATTTTAACCGCTTCGCCTTGATGTTCGTCAGGAATACCAATGACTGCACAATCAATAATACCGTCACACTCGAGCATCACAGACTCAATCTCATTCGGATATACGTTAAAGCCTGAGACCAAAATCATATCCTTTTTACGATCTAATAAGGTGATATAGCCTTTTTCATCCATGCTGACGATATCACCAGTACGGAAGTAACCATCGTTGGTAAAGTCATCACTACTGTCTCTGTTGAGATAACCTGACGTTGTGTTAGGACCTTTGACACACATCTCGCCAGCTTGGTTCAGACCCACACGATTGCCATCATCATCGATCATAATGACATCGACACTAGGAAGTGGTAAGCCGATAGTGCCGTTAAAATTGCGGTCAGTTACTAAGTTATTAGTACCTACTGCCACACCTTCAGTCATACCCCAGCCTTCAATCATCGGACAACCCGTGACCTCCAACCAGCGTGCGGCTGTTTGCGGAGTGGCTGCCATACCACCTGCCTGTGAGAGGTGCAGGGTGCTAAAATCTAAATTTTTAAAGTTTGGATTATCAAGCAATCCTTTAAATAAAGTATTAACGGCAGGGAATATATGGAACGGCTGTTTTGATAAGGTTTTGATAAAACCTGGTATATCTCGCGGGTTAGGTATCAAGATAAAAGTGTGGCCCGAGCGCATGCCTAACATACTAAGCATAGAGGCAAAAATATGATATAGCGGTAAAGCCATAACCAGATTGATGTATACCTCGTTAATTTCTGAGGTAATAGGGCGGAACCACGCTTCAGACTGCATAGCAGCGGCTACGATATTACGCTGAGTTAAAATGGTTCCCTTAGACAGACCCGTTGTACCACCGGTATATTGTAAAAAGGCAGTTTTATCCAAAGACAGTTTTGGTTTTTGGAATGGCAGGTTTCTACCTTTTTTGAGGACGTCAGGAAACTTGGTTACTTCATGCTTAGGATCATCAAGCTTGTATTTAGGTACGAGACGTTTTACCTGACGAATGATGGTATTCACTAAGATACCTTTTAGACCCATCATATCGCCCATTTTTGAGAGGACAATACGCTTAATATTGGTCTCGTCGATGACTTGCTCAAGCGCTTGGGCAAAGTTATCAACCACAAAAATAACCTTAGCACCTGAGTCATTTAATTGATGGCGCAGCTCACGACCCGTATAGAGTGGATTGACAGGCGTACAGGCGTAACCGGCACGCAAGATACCAATCATCGTCGGCAAATATTGCGGGACGTTTGGCATCATCAGTGCAACCACCGTGCCTTGAGGTAAGTCTTGAGCTTGTAACCATGCAGCAACGGCTAGTGACGCCTTGTCAATGTCATCATACGTATGAGTAACGCCCATACAGATACTCATTGGATGCATGCGGAAGCGATCAAAGCATTCTTCGTATAGCTCTACTATGCTGTTATATTTATCTGGGTCGATCGACTTCGGTACGCCTGCCGGATATTGGGCAAGCCAAGGTTTATTTAACGTCATAGTCAGCGTCCTTGCGAGTTAATATAGGTTAAAGTTTAGTGAGAAAGCAGTCATATCCGCATCAACAAAATAAATCAGTGCTGACGTGGACTGGTGTCCGCTAAGAGCGATAACATCCTTATTTATCAACTGGTTGGTAAAGTTTTCGCTATTATATGGTTCTAATTAACTATTTTTGGGGTAAATAATTAACTAAGATGAAAAAATGGCTGGGTAACAAAAACAGTATTTATTCCGAATATTTTTAATCTGTTATTTACAACCAAAGTATCAAAAGAACGATATATTTAAACAATACATTAGCATGAATATGGTTTAAAACAATACCAGTATGTGATACTGAGTAGTACATAAAATATACTAAGAGATACAGTTGATATGTGATGTAGGAGAAACAAGTCTAATTATGATGAGGTTGATAATCTATCAAAGCGCTATTTCAAAACTATAGCCGACTTTCAATAAAATAGATACGTCAATAAACATGTGTCACTAAAATTGAGGCTATGAAAATTTGTCACAGTAGACTGTATCAATTCTAAAGTCAGCCGCTTGTATTACGGTGAAAGGAACTGCTCACGTTTATTAAAAAAACGCCGATAAATAAGCAACGCACTAATAGTGCATCCTAAAGTGCTGCTAACACAGATTAAAAACATCGTGACAATTTGATAGCGTACCGCTTGAGTAGGATCTGCACCCGCCAATATTTGTCCTGTCATCATCCCTGGCAGGCTGACAATACCAACCACCAGCATAGAGTTCAACGTTGGGGTCATACCATTGATGATGGCCGCTCGTATCTGCTCATGCACGGCTTCAAAGGGCCTGGCAGAGAGGCTGAGCATCATTTCAATACGTCCTTGCTGCTCATGAAAAGCTTCAATCAACTGATTGCTGGTCAATGAGATGGCGGTTAAAGAGTTGCCTAGTATTAAGCCCAATATAGGGATGACGAATTGCGGCGTATACCACGGCTGCACTCTTAATATCACAAAGATGGCGATACTGGTGACCAATACGGCTGATAGGCTGACAGCGAGGAGGGTATCGATGAATAAACCTTTGTAGCTGCGTTTGACACGATTTTTGGCTGCACCTCCTGCAATCAAGGTCATGATAGTCAGTATGAGGAGGACTTCATACCATTGCTCACGAGCAAAAATCCATGCCAGAATCAAACCGATAAAGCTCAGCTGAACTATAGTACGAACAGCCGCCGTTAATAGTGTTTTGGTTAATGTTAAGCGTAGTCGCCATGACAGGATAAGGACGATAATAATTAAGCTGCTGGCAAGCGCAATATCACCGTAAGTGAGGAATATTTGCATATCATCCGTACTGCTCATAGCTGCTCATTATTAATGTCGTTAAGGTGAGGGAAATAAGTATTAGGGGCAGTCACGATTAAAAGTCGATTATGAGATTAGCGCATTTTGGTTAATACGCCTGCCTGCATGTGCCAATGCCTGTCGGCTAATGGCATGATATCTTGTGTATCATGAGTCACCCATAATATGGTGCGCTGTGCATCGCCGCGCAACCAGTTAACCAGTAGATTCACTAGCTGGGTTGAGGTATCGATGTCTAAAGCCGCTGTAGGCTCATCTAATAACAATACCTGTGGATTTAGTTGCAAAAGACGTAAGGTATTGACCAGTTGGCGCTCGCCACCAGAGAGATGACTTGCCTCTTGTTGTAAAAAGTCAGCACTGCGCTCTAGCTGAACAAGCTGAGCGATATGCCAGTCGATATCAAAGTCAAGATGTTGATGCGCTTGTAGGCGATAGGGCATCTGTAAGTTTTCAAGCACACGGCCTTCTAGCAGCTGTGGGTTTTGAGCCAGTAGGGCGATGCGTGTGCGCCACTGGGTCGGCGGTGTATCATGAATGCTTTTATAACTGTCGCTATTTGATGCATCATGACGGCGCAAACAAATCTCACCGCTGCTCATCGGTAATAATCCTGCAAGCACACGTAGCAGTAAAGATTTACCGCTGCCAGAAGCGCCTGTCAAAACGGTTATTTCCCCTGCTAACAGTGTACCGCTAATGTCATTTATCAATACCTTTTTATGCGTCGGCAACCTCTGATCGGGGGTCGAGATTTTTTTAAACTTGGTCATCCATTTATCGTAGATGGCAGACACATTATGGATTTTCGTTTTAACTGCACGCTGTTGATCACCAGTGTTGATTGGCGTGATACGTTTGCTATGTACCCAGAGGTGTTCAAATTCAACAATAGGTGTGTCAGTATCAAGGCTCATAGGTCAGAATCATTATGCATTTATAGGCTGGTCGATGGCTTCTTGTAAAGCATCACGTAGCTTTTTTGGGACACGAATCGGTCGCATGGGCGAGGCGCTAGCCACGGCAGTATCCGACTCGTCATGAGAGACAGGCTCTGTCCTGACTTGATTTTGCACACAAGCGATGACGATTTTGGTGCTGCTCAATAAACTGTTTTTAGCGTTGGCATTGTCATTCGTATGATCGGTAGAGGAGCTGTCTGAGACATGACGATGAATGCTCTGGTAAAAAATAATGCTGGCAGGTTTTAATTCGACTTTATCGATACGTACATTAATGATTTCATCTAAAAGAATGGCTCTTTTGTATTGCAAGTCTGCTTGACTCACGACAAAATGCTGTACTTGACCATCATCGGTCTGCAAGAAATACCCATTTAAACCCAGTTGACCAAACCAGTCACGGCGGCAGTTTTCAAAAAACACCAAGTGATTGGCATGGTAGACTATACCGCCAGCGTCAGTATGATTAATATAGACATTGTAGTCTTTGGCAAATAACGGCGTAGTTTCATTTGCTGTCGTTGGTAAGGCGTTGGTAGTTTTGCTAATAGTGGTTGTCATAACAATGCTCAATAATTATTTTAATAAGTGTTCCGTGATAGCCATGATTCGATACACAAGATTTGATAGCAATCATACGAATAACAACTACTCTAGCGTAAGATATCAGGGCGCGCAACAGCTAGGTCAGTCTGCCTCTGTTATGATAGGGTTTTATGTATAGTCACATCTCAGCTCTGTATATTAGCACCGTATTTTCATCAATTAGTATAGGATAATTTATGACCCGTTTTGTCAGTTTTAATATCAATGGTATTCGTGCTCGTCAACATCAGCTGGAGGCGGTACGTGAGGTAATCGATCCTGATGTGATGGGTCTACAAGAAACCAAAGTACACGATGAGCAGTTTCCATTAGAAAACATAGAAAGTCTTGGTTACCACGTAGAGTATTTTGGGCAAAAAGCCCATTATGGCGTGGCACTCTTGTCCAAGGTTGCGCCAATATTTGTACAAAAAGGTTTTCCTGGCGAAGATGTCGAGTCGCAGAAGCGTTTTATTCATGCACGATATGAGTTTGACGGTCGTGAAATCGACGTACTCAATGGTTATTTTCCACAAGGAGAAAGCCAAGATCATCCGACCAAATTCCCTATGAAGCGGGCTTATTATGCAGATTTGATGGCTTATATTGATGCTTTGAAGGCGGAAGGGCGCTCGCTCATTATTATGGGTGATATGAATATCGCTCCAGAAGATATCGACATTGGTATCGGCGAAGTCAATGCAAAGCGCTGGCTTAAGAATAGAAAAACCTCATTTTTACCAGAAGAGCGCGAATGGTATGCAGCCCTGATGTCACGCGAGCTGACTGACACATACCGTCTGTACTATCCAGAGAGTACAGAGTTATACAGCTGGTTTGATTATCGCAGTCGTGGTTTTAACGACGAGCCTAAGCGCGGTCTACGTATCGACCATATCTTGTGCACCTCAGACCTAGTCGATGACTGCGTTGACTCTGGTATCAGCTATGAGCTACGTGCCATGGAAAAACCGTCTGACCATGCACCGATTTGGTCGGCATTTAACTTAAGCAAACCCTAATAGTATTCTATTTATAACTATGAAAATTGAAAAATAAGGATGCCTCTATGGCTGTTGGAAATATTGCAGTACCGAATACCATTTATCCAATTGACGGTATCAAGTTAAGTGCTACTGCCGCAGGCGTACGCTACAAAGATCGTGATGATTTGGTCGTGATTGAAATTGCTGAGAACGCAACCAGTGCGGTCGTCACCACTAAAAACACCTTTTGTGCCGCGCCAGTGCGAGTGTTACGTGAGCATTTTGCTAAGGCTAGCCCACGTTATTTGGTCACCAATACTGGCAATGCCAATGCAGGGACGGGCGCTGATGGCAAGCGCCGCGCTGTGGATATCTGTACAGCGCTGGCAAGTAAAGCTGGCGTGGCTGTCAATTCTGTATTACCGTTTTCTACTGGAGTGATTGGTGAGCCATTAAACAGCGAGGCGGTCATCGCTGGTTTAGATGAGGCACTTGCCAGTTTAGCTGCTGATAATTGGCTGGCGGCGGCGAATGGTATTCGCACCACAGATACGATTCCTAAGCTTGCTAGCCAAAAAATCGACGTGGCGGGTGTCAGCTATCATATTACGGGCATGTCAAAAGGCTCAGGTATGATACGACCAAATATGGCGACCATGCTAGGCTATGTGGCAACAGATGCCAACATTGCTGCTGACTTATTACAAGAGATGTTAAGCGCCATTAATGAGCAGTCTTTTAACCGCATTACCGTCGATGGTGATACGTCAACCAACGACTGTTGTGTGTTGATCGCCACAGGTACAGCCAGCACTGATATTATTGACAGCACAGAACATTCCCATTATCAGCCTGTTTTTGAGGCATTAACCGAAGTATTTGTTCGTCTGGCACAATTAATCGTGCGTGATGGGGAAGGCGCTACCAAGTTTATGACTGTCAAAGTCACTGGCGGTAAGATGACGCAAGAATGCTGCGATGTGGCATACGCGGTTGCACATTCACCACTAGTCAAAACCGCATTCTTCGCCAGTGATGCCAACTGGGGTCGTATCCTCGCTGCAGTAGGTTATGCGGGTATCGAAGATTTAGATACCGAGCAAGTCGATGTCTATCTAGATGAAGTCATGATTTGCCAAAATGGTGGTGTTGCGCCTAGCTATACGGAAGCGGCGGGCAAAACGGTCATGAGCCGTCCTGAAATTACCATTCATATTGATTTGGCACGTGGCGACGCTAGCGATACGGTTTATACCTGCGATTTGTCTTACGATTACGTCAAGATAAATGCCGATTATCGTAGCTAATTATCGAAATGGATGTTAATTAAGGCGTCCTCTTAATCTGAACGAAAGCGATTAAATGGTCGGAGTAATGATTACTTCGGCCATTTTTTTGCAATGTCAAATATATATTGGATTGGTCTGCTTTTTAATACGTTTGACTAACATGAGTTGCAAAAGCTGACGTTACTTTACAAACCAGTCATAGAGGATAAGTCGCTTTGCGACATATACTAGTCTCAGTAAACAATAGACGATACTGCTGAGAAATTATCAGCTTTGTTTGGTTGTCTAAATTGACTTTGCCAGTATGGTCACAAATGCCTTACGTTTTGAGCGTCTATAAATGATTAAAACGAGCTCAAACGGGCAATAATGAATATTACTTAACTGAGGATTGAATAATGAAAAAATTAGCACTTGCCGCATTGATGACTACTTTTGCCCTGTCAGGTTGTTCTACTATGGGTATGGACAATGAGCGTACCATGGTCGTTGAAGGTCAGACTATGAATGTTAAAGTCATTAATATTCCAAGCTTTGAAGTAGAGATTGCACCGCGTAAAGCAGTTTGTGATCTTATGACTGCGAATGGCACCAAAGTTGAATCAGAGTGCTTACAGTATCGCCAAACTTATCAGAAAAACTATACAACTCTAAACGGTAACATCCAAGGCTTCACTTATGAGCCAAATTACCGCTATGTTTTGGACGTACGTCAAGAAGCGATGATGAATGAGACCACCAACATGGTTAAGCCAGTTTGGATTTTAAACGAAGTGGTTTCAAAAACTGCTGAGTAAATGATGACACGCCCTAGTCAGAACAAAAAAGACCTCTAACGAATTAGAGGTCTTTTTTTGTCATGAGTGTTTATGAAAATCACATCACGACAGTCTACACTGATATTAATTATAATTATATTAGCATTGACTATATTTTACACTGACACCATGACTCACAGTGGGTATGCGGTTATCAGCATAAACAGCAAGACCCCCACGTGAGGTTTCTTTATACTTATCTAGCATATCAGCCCCAGTTACTTTCATCGTTTCAATCACCTTATCTAAAGAGACAAAGTGCTGACCATTGCCACGGCAAGCGAGACGTGCCGCGTTGATCGCTTTTACCGCGCCCATCGCATTGCGTTCAATACAAGGGACTTGAACTAAGCCGCCAACAGGGTCACAAGTGAGACCTAAATTATGCTCGATACCAATTTCAGCAGCATTCAAGCATTTGGCAGGATCGCCGCCCATAATCTCAGCCAATGCAGAGGCGGCCATTGCACATGCAGAGCCAACTTCACCTTGACAGCCAACCTCAGCACCAGAGATTGAAGCATTTTGCTTGATAAGGCTACCGATGGCAGTGGCATTTAATAAAAATTTATAGACACCGCTTTGGCTGTAGCTTGGTAAAAAATCACGATAGTAATGTAGGACTGCCGGTATGATGCCAGCGGCACCATTGGTAGGAGCGGTCACCACTTTACCGCCATTAGCGTTTTCTTCGTTGACGGCGAGCGCATACAAATCCACCCAATCCATTGCTGCTAATTTATCGGTTTTTGTGATGGGTTGGTTCTTCTCCGCACACAGTTGTGAATATAGATCTTGAGCGCGGCGTTTGACATCTAAGCCGCCAGGCAAAATACCGCCATTTTCACAGCCTTGTTTGACGCAGTCTTGCATCACGTCCCAAATGCTATCTAAGTAGGCAAAAACCTCTGTTTGATCGCGGTAATGACATTCATTCGTGAGGACTAAGTCACTGATACTCAGCCCATGCTGGCGACATTGCTCTAATAACTCAGCGGCGCTATTGAAAGGATAGGGAATACTATCAATGGTGGGGCTAGCATGGTCTTCATCTGGATTGGTGGCATTCTCTTCATTAATCACAAAGCCACCTCCAACTGAGTAGTAGGTCTGCTGATAACGAGTACCATCTACCAATAATGCTCGAAGCGTCAGAGCATTAGGATGATAGGGTAGGACGGTATCGTCGTACCAATAGATATCACGCTCTGTGTCAAAAGCAATCGTATGAGCACCTGATATGTCCAGACTTTTTTCTGAAAATATGGGTGCCAAGTAGTTGCTGGTCAGACGCGTATCGATGGTGCTGGGCGTATGTCCGAGTAACCCTAATAAAATGGCGGTATCCGTTGCATGTCCTTTACCGGTCGCAGCCAATGAACCATAAAGCTCAATCTCAATACTGTCTATAGCGGTCAGCTCTGCTTGCTTGAGCAAAGACGCCAAAAACAAGTTTGCCGCTACCATCGGACCGACGGTATGTGAGCTTGAGGGTCCAATACCAATTTTAAATAAATCAAAAACACTAATCATAATAAGCTACCAAAAATTTTAAGTGCATCAGCATAGGTTATCGATTGGCTTCAGCACTGGCATGAAAAATATAATAAACCGCCCCAACCAACAAGCACCGATAAGTGTTTAGTTTGGGGTGTTGTCTATGAAAGTATGTAAACATGGAAGTACATGTGACGAGTGAATAATAACTTTTATTTATTATTAAACTCCGTTATGATGCTTGGAGCCAACGTTTATGTAACATCCTGTAAGTTGGTTGTCGCTGTGAAATACGTCAGGCAAAAATGATTTAGACGGTAGTTCAAGTAGAACATATCCGACCTTATACATCTAGCAAAACATAGCTATCATACCAAATAATACTTTTGGTTTGCTACCTTACAACATAAATGAATGAATTGGGTGACATATTATAAGAGGCATGGTGTTGAGTCTCGGTTTTTATCGTTATTTTTAGCCAGCTACTTCTATTTATTGACGTTCAACTTTATCTCAGTTTTTATTCATTCAGTTATTTTAGCCTATTATTAGCTCCGCCCACATAGGACAAGCATGCATGACATCTCCCACCGATAATTCCTCTCAATCAGACAAAAGTGCTGAATCATTACCTGCTCATAATGCATTAGAAGCGGCTGGTATTCCTTCAGCAGCCATGAGCTATCCAAAAAATCCAGATTTTGAAAATGGTCGTTGGTTTCCGACATGGCGACCTTATGGCGGCGATTTAGATCGTGATCCGGTCGGCATCAATGAATATTTGCCACCGTCAAAAAGCATATTACTGGGTGTGCAGCATACTTTTGCGATGTTTGGTGCGACGGTGCTTGCGCCACTGTTAATGGGTTTTGATCCTAACCTCGCTATTTTGATGTCAGGTATTTGTACTGTGATGTTCTTTATGATCACGGGTGGGCGCATGCCGAGCTATCTGGGCTCCAGCTTTGCCTTTATTGGCCCCGTCATCGCTGTGACTGCGTATGCAGGCGTAGGCTTCAATGACAACTTAAATGTCGCCTTGGGCGGTATTATGGCCTGCGGCATCATTTATGCTTTGATTGGGCTGCTGGTGATGAAAACGGGCACAGGCTGGATTGAGCGTCTGATGCCACCTATCGTCACGGGTGCTATCGTGATGATTATTGGTCTAAATTTGGCGCCAGTGACCATTCAAGGAGTGTCTGCGAATCAGTTTGATGCTTGGATGGCCACGTTAACCGTGTTGCTGATTAGTGGTGTGGCTGTGTTTACGCGCGGTATGTTGCGTCGACTTTTACTATTGGTTGGCTTGATATTGTCATACGTCGCTTATTTTGTGATGACCAATGTACTGGGTTTTGGTACGCCCATTGATTTTAGTGGGGTGTCTGCTGCTTCATGGTTTGGGTTACCAAGCATTCATACGCCTCGTTTTGAGATGAGTGCCATCATCTTGATCGCACCAGTGGCGTTTATTTTGGTTGCCGAAAATCTGGGACATTTTAAAGCAGTAGAAGGCATGACTAAGGCTCGTGTTACCCCTTATATGGGTCGAGCATTTTTAGCGGATGGCTTAGCAACGACTTTTTCAGCAGGATTTGGTGGTACAGGTGTCACCACTTATGCAGAAAACATCGGTGTCATGGCGGTAACCAAGGTGTATAGCACTACGATTTTTGTCGTAGCAGGTTTGGTTGCTATCATATTGGGACTTTCACCAAAATTTGGTGCAATCATTCAGACGATACCAGCGGCCTTATTGGGCGGTGCGTCTATTATAGTATTCGGACTTATCACTGTTGCTGGGATCAAAATTTGGATAGACAGCCACATTGATTTTAGCAAAAACAGCAATCTAATCATCGCCGCTGTCACTGTCATCATGGGAACGGGTAACTTTAGCCTGCATTTAGGTGGCTTTGATTTGGGCGGTATCGGCACGGCTACCTTGGCAGCTATCGTACTCAATGCATTATTCAATCGTCAAAAAGACTGATTGATTGTCGTTTAAGCATCACGTTTCAAATGATGACACGCCCTCATTAAAGCTATACGCCAAATAAAACGTAAATATAAATCAGTGTACCTGTATAACTATTTATATTTACGTTTATAAAACCGTGAGAAAAACCGATAGCGACGTAGTGCGCGCGGCTTGGGTTTTAATGAGCCTAAGTAAATGGCAAACATCGTCAAGAGCGCGCCGCTCCATTGCAAAGTATTAATCGGTTTGTCCAGCCAAGTATAATCAATGACCAATGCGGCAATTGGTTCAGATAGCAGTAGTAATCCAGTCAGCGCCAAAGACAGCTTGGGGATAGAGTATGCAATCAGACCCCAAGCCAAGCACTGCATGACCGTACCATAAATAAGTACCCAAACAATCTCAGACCAACTGTTGGGCAAGATATTGCCCATGTCAAACAAAAACATCGGAATAATCATCGCCAGCACACCGCCGATACTAATCAATTGCATGAGCATAAATATCGGTGTTGGCTCGGTGTCATGCGTCTTACGGATAAAGGTCATCGACGCAGCCAGCATTGCCCCTGAGACGATACCCGAGATAAACCCCCAAGTTGCGGCACTGTTATGTGCAAATTCAGGGCTACCTATCATCGCCACTCCAGCCATCGCTAGAAATAGACTGATAAGCTGTAATATAGATTGCCGTTCATTAAAATATAAAAACCCAATTGCCGCTAAAAAGAAAATCTGTAAGCTATTGAGTAGGGTTGAAATACCAGGCCCGACAGCATAGATACTCTCGTGCCAAAGTGCCAAATCGAACCCCAAAAATGCGCCTGACAATAAACCATAAAAAATGGCACGTCTTGAGCGTGGCAAACGTTGTCCCATGATTTTTGCCAAGATAGCAAAGACCACTCCTGAGATGGCGAGTCGCCAAAACGACATGGCCCAACCGCCGATATCAACGTGCGCGACGATTAAACTGCCCAGACCAAATATAATGCAACCAATAACCAAGCCAATAGGTGCAGAGCGTGAAGCGGCAATAGCCATAGGTTGTCCTTAGATTGATCACGTTTAGTGGATGGTGTTCTTTTTTTAATCTTACTGTGCTCACGGTACAATGCACATACCCCGTATTGTCGAGGTTTTAGACTTAAAATGAAATGGTTGAAACATAATTTATTCTTATGATGACTGTATTTTTGAAAGAATCGAGTATGGTAAGTGTGTTGGAAAATAGATGCTGATAGTCAGCTAACGTTAACTATAGTGAATGAAAAGTAATATCGATACATCACGCACTGCTGATATCAATTTTTCTTGCTTGCTGTGCCTGCGCAGACAGAGGCGACAAAAAATTAATATCAGCAATACCGTCGCGTTTTTAGGATATTTTGACTATATATAATAGTGCTTATATCATCGAGTCGCATCCTTACAGGAATAGCATTGGCGTGAAGGTCGCGATTTGCTAATCTGTCTTTCATTACTCTCTTAAAGTGTTCAACATAGTTTCTACTACTTTTAGCCTAGGTTTATTTATGCATCGACGTACTCAATCAAAAAAGTCGCTTTCTTTGATATTTGGATCGCAACTAAAAATGGCACGATATAGCATTCCTATGGGCTTATTCGTCAGTGCGCTATTTATGATGCCAACTGCACAAGCTGCCAGCTGTAAAATACCCAAAAGCTATTATAAGAATGTCTCTTGTACCGCGAGTAGCGGTTATTTTTTGGCAGTCAAGGACTTCGGTGCGCCAGTGGCGCTACTGAATAGTAAAGGCAAAAAAGTCGTTGATTTATCACGCTATCAAAAAGTCGATGCAGATAAGATAGCTGGTGGTTTATTACCCGTGCTGCGCAATAGTCACGTCGGTTATCTCAACATGCAGGGTCGTGAGGTGATACCGGCGACCTACGACATGCTAAAGGAAAGTCAGGGTTGGGCGCGTCCGGTATCTGATGGACGTATCGTAGTCAAAAGAGACGGCAACTATGGAGTTATCGATACAGCAAATAAGACCATCGTGTCGTTTTCTGCGTCAATCAGTGATATTGATGATTATCGTGGCGGTGTGACGCAAGTACGTAAAAATCAAGCGATCAGTTGGGTGGACAAAAACGGCAAAGTGACTAGCAATCCAAATGGTAGTGACAGTAATAATAATGAGCCGTCGTCTGCAAAGCAAACCGCCAATAGTAGGTCTGCTACAGCGTCAGCACAATCTAGGCAATCAGCGCCCAATCGTTTTACGACGTTACAGCCACGTCAGCAAGATGGTCGATGGGGGTTTGTCGATGAAAACAATGTGACGATGATTACTTATTCATTTGATGATGCTCGTCCTTTTTCAGAAGGACTAGCTGGCGTGCGCATTGATGACAACTGGGGCTTTATCAATTTGGGCGGTGAGCTGGTGATTCCTTTTCGCTTTGATAAGATGGGTGTGTCGAGTGGTGACAGTTATCAAGGCAAGCCCGCTTTTACATTTGCAAATGGTAAAGCGTGGATTGGTAACCTAAAAAATGGCAATAAGATGTGCATTGATAAAGAAGGGGTGAGTGTTGGTTGTGATTGAAGCGCTTACTTAAACTAAGAGACAAAAAAGCGTGTCATGCTTATGAGTAATACATAGCATGGCACGCTTTTTTATCGCCAATGATTGACGGTGTTAACTGCGTATTAAGCCAATAGGTGATTGCGAATCAAATCAATCATATAAGGCTGATAGTACTCTGGGATATCGTGTGCCATGCCTTCGATTAAATGAAACTTAGCATTGGGAATGGTCTTAGCGACCACGCGTCCTTGTGAAGGCGGCAATAGCCCATCTGCACTGCCATGTAGGACGATAGTTGGTGCTTTGACTTGCTTGCTAAACCGGCTAATAGAGCCAGAGGCCAAGATCGCATTGAGCTGTTGCACGGTGCCAAGCGGATGGAAGTTGCGCTGATAACGTAACTTGGCAATTTCACGCACCATACGAACGTTGACGTGTCCTGGCGTACCGACTGTTTTCATAAACCAGACGCTATGGCGCACAATATCGCGCTCAGAATGACTTTCAGGGCGATTGATAAGCGTGTATAACTGCTTAGGCTTGGGTGGCTTTAGAAAAGCCCGATTGGTGGTGGTAAACATCAAGGCCATGCGTTGTACTAAGCTTGGATAGCGTGCCGCCACGATTTGAGCAATCATACCACCCATAGAAGCACCCAGCAGATGTGTCTTACCCAGCTGCAACGCCTTAATCAAACGTGCGGTATCTTCTGCCATATCGGTCAAATTATAAGCAACCTGCGTACTCTTATTGGACAATCCGGTTTGCAAACGCATCATCATTTTTAGCTGACTGATACGCGGTAGGCCGTCAATCTGTACTTTGGAAGACAAGCCAATATCGCGATTGTCAAAACGAATCACAAAAAATCCTGCATCAATAAGGCGCTTGATAAAATTGTTTGGCCAAAATATCATCTGCGAGCCAAGTCCCATAATCATCAGCAGTGGGGGATGATTGGGATTACCGCCTGCCTCAACGCACAACTCAATGCCATCACCGATATTTATCATCGCTTGATGGAGGTGTTCGCTAAGGTCTGATTCGCGCCATTGGTGTTGACCAAATCGTTGCCAGTCAGGAGTAGGGTATACCCCAGCATCTCCAGAGGTTTTAAGCAATGCCGCATTATTGATATTATTGGATTTTGTCATGAAGTGTCCTAATTAGAGAGTCGTCTACTAAATCTCAAGCATCTCAAAATCAAGCTTGCCAACACCGCACTCTGGGCAAATCCAGTCTTCAGGGATGTCTTCCCACTTGGTGCCAGGCGCAATTCCTTCTTCAGGACAGCCAAGCGCTTCATCATATATCCAGCCACAGACGATACATTCATAACGTTTCATAAATAGTCCTATCGATCATTACCAGTGTTACAGGGTGTTTTTAGAGCGTCTACTGAGCATTACCGCTCATCTTTGGACGGTAAAAACGCCCGTAGTTTAGCATATAACCGTTGTTTTGATAGTTAAGTTTACACTTGTATGTTGAGATGACTCAGCTTTTATCAAGTCCATGATTGGCATTTTATTGATTCAGGCGATTGTATGATTGTTCGTCTCGCCGCTATATTACACCAAATTATGTTATAGTAATCGCCACTAATTTCACGGTGATGTCTGTCATTTATCACCGTCACTTATTACCATCTAAGCCATATGAGATAAGGGTTATTATGAGCGTTAATGCTGCCGCTACATCTGCTAATACCGAAATTGATCTGTCTAATATACTCAATACTGACCACCCGTTTTGGCAGGTTATCCGCACAGTACCAGACTTTCCAAAAGTCGGCATTGATTTTTATGATATCACCCCGTTACTGCGCAGTCATATTAATGCGGTCATTGATGCACTGCTTGCAACCTTGCCAGAAGGGCTGATGGATGAAGTGGACTGCTTGGGTGCTGTAGAGGCGCGTGGCTTTGTGTTTGCAAGCTTGCTGGCAGGTCGCTTGGGTAAAGGCATGATTTTGCTGCGTAAGCCGGGTAAGTTGCCACCGCCTGTTGCCAACAAAGCCTATGCGCTAGAATATGGTAAAGACACGCTTGAGATGCAAAACAACTTGCCACCTGAACGGGTATTGTTGGTCGATGATATTTTGGCGACGGGCGGTACGCTAACCACCGCTTATGAGCTGTGCCAGTCAGCGGATCATACGGTCGTCGGTGCTTTGGTACTGCTGGATTTGGTTGAGTTGCATGGTGAATTCCCCGTGCCTGTTTATACGGTATTAAAAGCTTAGAGAAATAGTTTTTAGCATAATAAAAAAGCGCGCTGAATAGTTCAGCGCGCTTTTTTGGTATTAATATATTTTATTTGGTATTTTATTGGTCTTGTTGATAACGCTCACAAGTTTGCTCTACTACTTTTCGACCGATTGTTTTTGGCATCGTAACCTTAAAATCCTTGGTGGTCAATATGGGTTTGTCGGATTGCCAAGATTTGATAACCTTGTTGTCAGTGCCATAATTGACATAGGCTCTTTTATAGTAACTGGCATCTTTGCAAGATATCAATAACTGCTGATCGCTATGATGAATATAGCTTTCTTTTTTGTCCTTTTTGCCTTTTTTATCCGTCTGTTGTAACTGCGGTGGATAGGTTCTGCGAATGGATACCGAAATGTTTTCGACGTTATGCTCGTCTATGATATTGATGTCAGAGCTTTCAATAGAGTCTGAATCTAAGGTGAAAATCGAACCAGAATCAGTCTCAGATATCTCTACCCAGCTGACTGCATGTGCACTAATCGCTAGCGCACTACCTGCTAATACCACTGATAGCCGTCTCATAATCAAGCCTTGCTTCTTGTTATTTGAAGTGGGTTATAATAACGAACTTACTATTAGCAGGCAAATTTCTTTTATTCGACAGTGTTTAACCATCCATTATCGCAACGATTAATTGCGCATCGCTGCCAATGCCTGAGCAAGCTCATCACGCGCATCGATAAAGCCGTCAATACCCTTAGGTAATAAATCTTGAGTGACGGTATCTTTTTGATAAGCTTGACTAAATTCTTCATGCGTCAAACTCACTCGGGTCATATCATCTAACGCCATCGACATACTTGGTGACAGCTGACGAGGGACCTCTATATCCATCGCTGCCAACTCATCAATGAGGTTGGGGGCAATGGTCAATAGATCACAGCCTGCTAATGCCAATATCTGCTCAGTAGAGCGGAAGCTTGCGCCCATTACTTGCGTGTTGTAGCCATGCTGTTTGAAATATTGATAAATAAGCTTGACCGATTGCACACCCATGTCATCAGAGACTGGTACGTTCTGACGGTTTTGCTGGCGTTTTTGCCAATCCAAAATGCGTCCAACGAAAGGTGATATCAGGGTCACGCCAGCATCGGCACAGGCAATCGCTTGATGTTGTCCGAAAAGTAGCGTTAGATTACAGTGAATACCTTGGGTTTCCAGATAACGTGCGGCCTCGATACCTTGCCACGTTGCTGCCATCTTAATCAATACCCGCTCTGAGTCGATACCTGCTTGTTGATAAGCTTCCATGAAGTTGAGCGCTTTATCGATAGTCGCTTGGGTGTCATAAGACAAACGCGCATCGACTTCAGTTGAGACGCGACCCTCAATCAACGATAAAATATCGCAGCCAATTTTTATGGTTAACGCATCAATTACCGCATCGATGTCACCGCGATGTCGACTCATGGTTTCTGAGAGCATGGCTTGATTGTCAGAGTGAATGAGCGCCTTAGTAATGAGACTGGGGTTGGTGGTCGCATCGACAGGTTTTAGGCGGGCAATAGCGCTAAGGTCGCCAGTATCAGCGACAATGGTGGTCATGGTGCGAAGCTGTTGTAATGCGCTCATCAGGTATCCTTGTGTGAATCAATTGACATGGTTATGTTCTAAAGACTGGATCTGTTGTTAAACGTGTTTATATTTTTAAACATGCTTATTAAAGGTGCTTTTGACCATTAGTTTTGAACTGTAACATAGTTTTGAGGCGGTGTTCTCTCATAGTTTTGCCGCCTATCGCTGCCATATCACATAACTGTGCTAATATTTATAGCCGTTAGCCAGTTTACACGCATTTACGAATGGGCACTGAGCGTAGTTTTTGCTATAGTAGAGCCGGTCGTGTCCTTGTCTGCTGTATTGGCTGATGAATCCAATAATCGTATAGACGAGTAGGACGTGATATTTTTGATAAACTGTTCTATTGAACAGTGACTAGCAATATGGTCAGAGCTAATCTCAAATAAACTTAAGTATAGATAGACCCAAGTATAGATAAATTTAAAAAGTCACACCAAATAGTTATAAAACTCAGCAATAATATTAGAAAAAGGATGGGCGGTAATGAGTGAGCAGTCACCAGAGCAAAAAATGGACAATCTAAATCAAACTAGCGTAAGCGACCACTCAAACGAAAAAGAGTTTTTAGATCAGCTGCGTCATAGTATTGATAGCGTAGACTGCGAAATCCAGACATTGATTAATAACCGTGCCAAACTGGCTCAGCAAGTGGCGACGGTCAAAAAAGAACACATCGCAAAAAGTCCTGCTGCTGAAAAAACCAATCCTATTTTTTATCGCCCAGAACGTGAAGCGCAAGTCCTAAAAGCGGTCATGGCGCGTAATACTGGTCCAATCGCTGATGAAAAAATGGCGCGATTGTTTCGTGAAATTATGTCGGTATGCTTAGATCTAGAAGCACCGCAACGTATTGCCTTTTTGGGTCCAGTGGGTACTTTTACTCACGCCGCTGCCCTCAAGCATTTTGGTAAAGCCGCTGATACAGTACCGATGACCACCATCACTGATGTGTTCCGTGAAGTCGAAGCAGGTACAGCGATGTATGGCGTCGTACCGGTTGAGAACTCTTCAGAAGGCGTGGTCAACCACACGTTAGACGGTTTCTTGTCTTCTACCTTAAAAATAATTGGGGAAGTTGAGTTACCGATTCATCAGAATTTCTTGGTTGCAGAGCATACCAAGCTTGACGGTCTCAGCCGTATTTATTCGCATCAGCAATCACTCGCTCAGTGCCGTCATTGGCTAGATGTTAATTATCCCAATGTGGAGCGCGTTGCCGTATCTAGCAATGGTGAAGCTGCACGTCGACTCAAGAATGAATGGCATTCGGCTGCGATTGCAGGGGATGTCGCTGCCGCAGAGTATGATTTGCATAAACTTTACTCAAATATTGAAGACAATCCAAGCAACACCACACGATTCCTTATCATCGGTCACGAAGCGATCGCGCCATCAGGACAAGATAAGACCTCTATCGTCGTCTCAGCACATGACAAAGCGGGCGCGCTTATCGAAATCTTAAAACCATTGTCTTATCATGGCGTGTCGATGACCAGTATCGAGACGCGTCCCGAACGTCCTAATAAGTGGGCATACGTGTTCTTTATTGATATGGATGGTCATGTTAATGATCCAAATGTTAGCGCAGCCATTAATGATATTCGCCCATTGGTAAAAGATTTACGTGTACTGGGCTCATATCCCAAAGCGGTACTGTAAGCGTTTTAAAAGCTAGACCATTTATAGCAGATAGCTGTCATAAGCTCTTGTTATTATTAATAATAGATGGTTCATTACATCTAAGGATACAACATGCAGACAACGCCATTGACCGAATCAAGCTTATTACCACTCGTGCCAGCGTACGACAGTATATTAGAGCTGGCTCCTTATCAAACGGGCAAGCCGATTGAAGAGTTGACTCGCGAGTACGGCATCTCAGATGTGGTGAAGCTTGCTAGCAACGAGAATCCAATGGGCTGCTCACCGCGAGTGACGTTGGCAGTGACAGAGCAGCTCGGTCAGCTGGCGCGTTATCCTGATGGCAATGGTTACTATCTAAAGCAAGCACTGGCTGACTTCAATGATGTCAAT
The DNA here is from genome assembly GCF_015351755.1 of Psychrobacter sp. N25K4-3-2. Lineage (NCBI taxonomy): Bacteria > Pseudomonadati > Pseudomonadota > Gammaproteobacteria > Moraxellales > Moraxellaceae > Psychrobacter > Psychrobacter sp. N25K4-3-2. The sequence goes on along the minus strand of NZ_JADKLX010000002.1, from coordinate 92,117 downwards.
ATCGATCAGATTACGTTGGGCAATGGCTCTGACGATTTGCTCGATATCTTGGCGCGTAGTTTTGTGGGTGCCAATGATGCTATCGTTTATAGTCAGTATGCCTTTGTGGTCTATTCGATGCTGGCAAAAATGCAAGGTGCTACAGATATCGAAGTGCCCGCCCATCGATTCGGTCATGATTTAAAGGCCATGAGTCAAGCGGTTCAAGACAACCCTAATACCAAGATTGTCTTTATTGCCAATCCTAACAACCCAACTGGGACACAGCTTGAGCATAAAGAGCTGCGCCAGTTTGTTGCCAGTCTGCCAAGCTCGGTATTGGTGGTATTGGATGAAGCCTATATCGAGTACAGCCCTGAAAGTAATAATAGGGCACTCATAGATGAGTTTGACAATGTGATCATCGTCCGTACTTTCTCTAAGGCTTATGGACTAGCAGGTCTGCGGGTTGGCTATGCGTTAAGCTCGGTAGCAGTGGCGGATTTATTAAACCGTATTCGTCAGCCATTTAACGTCAGTCGTATTGGGTTGGCGGCAGCGGCAGCAGCACTTGCTGATCAAGATTTTATCGAAAAAACTCGTCTGATGAATGATGAGCAAATGCGCTGGTTAGAGAAGCAGCTCGACGCATTAGGGTTGGGGTTTATTAAATCACATGCCAACTTTATAATGGTAGAGATGGATGATGAAGATGCGCTATTGATCAATCAAGCGTTGCTCGAGCAAGGGGTCATCGTACGGCCACTGGTAGGTTACGGCTTACCCACTTGGTTGCGCATTACGGTAGGCGTCGCAGAAGATAACATGCGCTTGATTGATACCTTGCGTTCTATCTTGACCGATGATTAAACGCATCAATAGATGTTTTTTTAGTCAAGTTAATGATCTTAATTAGCCATTAAATTTTATAACGCTAAGATTGGCTTTACCCAAACTGATCCTAGTGTGTTCAACGAGAAAAGCCGTGAGTAGTCAGAAAAAAAATAAAATTCAACCGTCTCCAAATATTCAGCTACCTATGTTTAGACAAGTTTGCGTGATTGGGCTTGGTCTCATTGGCGCCAGTTTTGCGCAAGCCATTAAAGACAGTGGCTTAAGTGAGCGTCTAGTAGCGGCAGACAGGCATGTACCCAGTATTACTGAAGCCATTGAGCATGGTTTGTTAGATGCTGGTAGTGCTAACTTACAAGACGTCATCGGTGGCAGTGATTTAATTATCATTGCAGTCCCAGTACAGGCCGTCGAAGCAGTATTTGTTGACATTAAACAGGCAATGGATGACGAGCAGCTTGCCACTGATTGCATCATGACGGATGTCTGTAGTACTAAGGTCAACATCATTGATGCAGCCAGGACAGTATTTGGCTCGTTGCCGACAGGACTGGTGCCCGCGCATCCGATTGCTGGTGCTGAGAATTCAGGGTATCATGCTCGCCGCGCCAATTTATTTGTCAATCATAGCGTGATTATCTGTGAGCTACCTACCACAAGCAATGTAGCCATCACCAAGCTGCGGCTACTATGGGAAGCGGTGGGCGCAAATGTTATATCGATGGATGCTAATCACCATGATCGCATATTGGCGCACACCAGTCATTTGCCGCATTTGCTTGCCTTTAATTTGGTTGAGCAGTTGGCAAGCCATGATGATAATTTAGATATGTTTCGTTATGCAGCAGGTGGCTTTCGTGATTTTACGCGTATTGCCGCCAGCGATCCTAAAATGTGGCACGATATATTTTTTGCCAATCAAAGCGCCATTGTGAGCGCCCTTGATGAGTATGGTGTCTACTTACAGACTATGCGCCAGCTTATCATTGATAAAGATTCAACCGCCCTGATGGGACTTTTGGGCCGCGCGCAAGCCGCACGGCGACATTTTGGCCATATGTTAGCCAGCACCCCTTATACGGATACTTCTGCCATGTCAGCTTCTTATATTATTACGCCTAGCAATACTGTCTCTGGCACCATTGCCATCCCTGGTGACAAATCCATCTCGCATCGCAGCATCATGCTGGGCAGTCTTGCCACAGGCGTGACGAATGTTACAGGATTTTTGGAAGGGGAGGATGCGCTTGCCACATTGCAGGCGTTCCGTGATATGGGTGTGAGCATTGAAGGCCCTGATAAAGGAAGATTAACCATTCATGGTGTTGGTATGAATGGCTTAAAGCCAAGCAAAACACCTTTATATATGGGCAATTCAGGCACCAGCATGCGCCTGCTGTCAGGTATCTTGGCGGCACAATCATTTGATAGTGTGTTGACGGGTGATACGAGCTTAAATAAACGCCCGATGGAACGTGTGGCAGCGCCGCTACGCGCCATGGGAGCAGTCATTCAAAGCACTGGTCATAGTGGCACGGCACCGCTCAGTATCACTGGTCGTGATACGGTCGGCAAGCCACTCAAAGGCGTTGAATATGATATGCCAGTCGCGTCTGCACAGGTGAAGTCTTGCTTGCTATTAGCAGGTCTATGGGCAGAAGGTACGACAACGGTCACACAGCCTGAAGTCAGTCGCGACCATACCGAACGTATGCTATCCGCCTTTGGTTATCCGGTGACCGTTGATGGCAATCGTATCAGCGTTGAAGGCGGCGGTACATTGACAGGTGGTGATATCGCTGTGCCTGCTGACATATCCTCTGCGGCCTTCTTTATGGTAGCCGCTGCTATCAGTCAAGGTAGTGAGCTGACCTTGACGCAAGTGGGCATCAACCCGACACGTACGGGTATTATTGATATCTTAAAGCTCATGCAAGCAGATATTAGCTTGAGTAATGAGACGCATGTCGGCGGCGAGCCAGTCGCTGACATTACGATTCGTGGTTCAAACTTAGTTGGTATTGAGATACCAGAGCATCTCGTACCGCTAGCGATTGATGAATTTCCTGTATTGTTCATTGCTGCCAGCTGTGCGCAAGGTCGCACAGTATTGACGGGTGCCAAAGAGTTGCGTGTCAAAGAATCTGATCGCATTGCGGTGATGGCAGAAGGGCTACATACGCTCGGCATCGACTGCACTGTTACGGATGATGGACTAATCATCGAAGGTCAAGGTATTGGAAGTGAGAATGGTGATGTCAATAATAGCCAGCCTGTATTCGGTGGCGGTCACATTACGTCTCACCATGACCATCGTATTGCCATGAGTTTTTCTGTTGCCAGTCTGCGTGCCTCCAAGCAAATTACCATTGAAGGAGTTGAGACGGTCAATACCAGCTTCCCAGGATTTGCTGAACTTGCCAACCAAATCGGTATGTCTATCGAAGTGGATGCTGGCGCTGAATAAATCATTGAGTGCTGATTAATGTTCTTCTATGATTTGCACTGTAAAATATAAACAGATGGTGGCTAGCTGATCAAATAGCCACATTAGCCTAAAAATCTAATCTAACATCGTTAGCAATGTACTCATGTCACTATTGGCATGAGTACATTGCTTTTTAATTTATAATCTCACTGTAGTAACCCTGTGTTCTCGCCACTAAATCGATAATAATACTCAGAATTAGGTGAGGGCGCGCTTTGCTCTAAAAAGTTGTCCTATATTATGACTACCCAAAATGTCATCAAAAAACCCGTTGCCCCGATAACCACAACCAGACGCGGCATTATCACTGCGCTTATTGCGTTTTTTATCTGGGGCGGATTTCCGTTATACTTCAAACAATTATCCGATTATGATGCGACTGAGATCATTGGTCATCGCATCATATGGACATTCCTGTGTCTATTGATTGTGCTAGTAGTCACTAAGCGCTGGCAATGGATTGAAACGCTCAAACAAAACCCAAGATGGATAGCGCTGTCATTGATATCTGGTTTGATTATCGCAACCAACTGGCTGACCTATGTATGGGCGGTCAATCATGACCGTATTCTTGAGGCCAGTTTGGGATACTTTATAGGGCCATTGGTAGGTGTTGCGCTATCGATGATTCTATTCAAAGAGCGCTTACGACCTTTGCAGTGGGTGGCTATTGGATTTGCACTCTTGTCTGTCGTGATCCAAGTGGTGATGATTGGCAGTCTGCCGTGGATATCATTGATTTTGGCATTTAGCTTTAGTACTTATGGCACTATTCAACGGCAAACCCCGTTGACAGCTGTCGATGCGATGTTTGTCGAAACAGCGATGCTAGTACCTTTATGTCTTTGGTGGTTTTGGCAGTCCGATGTGGTCAGTCATCAGCTGAGCTTTTGGTTTAGCTCAAACATTTGGCTACTTATGATCGCAGGGCCGATTACGTTGATACCGCTATTATTGTTTAATAAATCTACCAAGCTCGTCGCTTATAGTATTCTAAGCTTTATGAATTACCTGACGCCGACCTTTATTTTCTTCTTGGCAGTGTTTTATTATAACGAGCCATTTGATTTAAAACGCTTGGCAGTCTTTGGCTTGATTTGGCTAGGCTTGCTATTATTCAGCATTGACTTATGGCGTCATCGTCCAAGTAAAGCGTTAAAAGCCGCGCGTCTGCGTGAAGAGGCTTTGAAGCAAGTTAAATAAAGTTTAAATTGAATCTCTGAATTAAAAATGTAGCAAACAAGGATGGAAGCATGTTTCATACTGAATCTGATGTGGTATTTGTAAAAGGTTTAAAAGTCGAAGCCGTCATCGGTGTTTACGCGTGGGAGCGGGCGATCACGCAACCGCTGCTGATTGATATTGCGCTTGAAACCGACATTAGCCGTGCTGCTGTATCAGATGATGTCAATGATGCGCTAAATTATAAAGCGGTCTGCGATGATGTCAGCGCGTGGTGCAAAGAGATTCAAGCAAAACTGCTTGAGCATTTGGCTGGGCAAATTTCTGATAAGCTGCTTGCAAAATACGCTTGTCATAAAATAACGTTAAGCGTTGCCAAGCCGACTGCTATTGCGCAAGCGGATGCAGTTGGCGTTCAAATCACGCGCTATGCTTCAACGTCAACCAACGAGCTAGCTATTAAAGAAGCTGCCAAAGAAGCTAATAATAGCCAAGCCGATGATGTATAACACATTGATGCATTTGAATTTGGAAATGCTAACACAATGTCCACCTGAGACTTTGCAGGCGCAGCCCGTGGTAGAGATAATAGTAGCGCTGGGTAGTAATTATCAAGCCGAAAAATATCTGCCACTTGCTCTAGAGTGTTTGGCAACGCTAGGTCAGATACGGCTATCTACTGCTTTTCAAAACCCTGATTTCACCGCAACTTTAGAACAAGCAAAGCCTGATTACACCAATCAATGTGTACATCTCATACTAGCAATACCGATGAGTCTGCAGCAACTACAGCAAACCTTTAAAAACCTTGAAGGAGATTGTAATAGATGTCGACAGACTGATTCGAACCAAGTACGGCGAGTGACAATGGATATTGATATTTTGCTAATCAAGTTGGCTGAAGAAAAAAATAGCCTAAGCAATAAATCGACATTTAAACCAACGTCTAATTGGATTGTAATGGCAGATCGCTATCCATTTAAAGCACATGAGGCGGCGGGGATTGAAGAGCTTGCAGTGACTGATGTTTGAAGCGGCTGAGATACTATTCACGTATGAGACCTGTTTACAATGTAAAATGACTGGCGCTTTTAAGGTATGTCGCTTCTTTTTTCCACTGTAGTAGTCGCTTTGGTTTTTTGGTTGTTCAATGCCTATTCATGCATCATCAAACACGCCCTCATATAAGTGGTTCCATTATGGCAGTCTATTTTAGGTGGTCTGTTAATAGGTTTGAGGGGTGAATTAGTTGGTATCACTGGGATATACCTATGGCAAACCAATCAGGTGCTTTCACTTAAGGAAAATAATTCGACAGTTTGCCCAGCTTTAATAAGCTTTGGCTAAATATTCAAAGCAAAACTCAATAACACGCGTTTACCAGACTGAATTCGTGAAACACTGTGCTCGTACTTATCGGGACGAAATAAATAAACTCTGTTAAACAGGTTTATAATGCAGTTTGAACACCTGAACACACCACCGACTTTAGGCTGAATTAAGATAAAGTTTAATTTGTAATAACGGCCTTTTTGCACGGGGTCACAGTGCTTCATAACGCTGTGGTTAGTAGGGTAGGTGACATAATTAATTGAAAAAATTCTACTACTGAAAATTGCTTTGTTGGTTACTCTTTCGGTCATATCTAATCCATTGTTTTACGTGTATTAAACGTCGCTTAACGCATTTCAAGCTAATTGTATTGGTTGTAACTTAGTTAAATACTAGCGCGAATAATGTAATGAAATGTTCTATTGAATCTGAATTTTCGACAATGAATACTTGATAGGCAAGCGAATCAGCAACTTATGGATGATTACATTAGTTTTTCCACAAAGAGATTATGAACTGCCCCAAATATATTGGAGAGTAGCTCTTTTAAAAGGTAATGGCAATTTGGGTATACTCTATAGAAAATTATATAACTAACGTTATTTCAGAAAAATCGATAGGGAAATAAAATGTACATCTTTAGAATAAAAGAACGACATTTTTTCCCTATGATCAAAGTCTGTGGTCAATTAATTTCGTACAATTTAGGAGGATAGACGAAGGAATGCTAATCATATAGCCGATGCTTCGCTACCTGTATGGCAAACGGAATATGTTCCCATAATGGTGTTAAATTACTACCTTTTTATTGTCTGAATTGGACGGTAGAGAATCCCCAAAACCACCTATTGCTCCCATAACAGACGTTATGTCCATTAGCCACTACCTTCTGCTTTTTAGCATGAATTTTGTCCATTACGCCAAAATATCTCAAAATAAAAGCTGGGCAATATAAATGCCCAGCCTACATCATATCAGTTAATACAACTTTAGCGCCTTTCTTGATGTATGACGCGCATGAACACACGCCCGTACCTTTTATGTTTTCAGCAACTGTCTCAGCTATTTTTTCTCATCATTAATATCATCTACATCAGCACGATCAATCACATCTAAATCTTCTAAGCACAGTTTATCGTATTGTTTTTTGCAAAAATCAGGATCGATCTGGCACATTGCTGATTGTAATTGGTCTAGGCGGTTTTCTGATTGCTGAATATGTTCGAGCATTTTAGCAAAGGCTTCAGCGACAGGGTCTTGTGAAGAAGGGTCGATACCATAAGCTTGAAAGGCTGTGGCACGTGCGGCACTGGTCGTATTGCTTTCAATATTGTCTTGATTTATCTTACCCGTTTGAGCCGCTTTTTCTTGTTGTTTGGCATCTTGCACTTTGGTTGCAATAGGATTGCCTTTTTCATCATGATAGTCTGAAATCATACGAGCCGCACTACCGACCATCGTGGCGTTTGCTGGTACGGGTTTGACGACCACGGCATTGGAGCCAATTTTAGCATTTTTGCCAACAGTAAATGGCCCCAATACTTTTGCCCCAGCACCGACCGTCACGCCATCTTCTAGGGTCGGGTGACGTTTGCCGTTATTTTGCGAGACGCCGCCGAGGGTGACGCCATGATAAAGCGTGACATCATTGCCGATTTCTGCCGTTTCACCAATGACCACACCAACGCCATGATCGATAAAGAAGCGCTTACCGATTTTGGCAGCCGGATGGATTTCAATACCGGTGATGATACGCGAGCCGTAAGAAATAACGCGAGCTGCCAGCTTTTGGTCATGTTGCCACAGATAATGCGCACCGCGATGCAAAATAAGTGCATGAATACCGGGATAGGTCAGAATGACTTCCAAGCTATTGCGTGCTGCAGGATCACGGGTAAATACCGCATCAATATCTTCTGTTAGGTCTTTTTTGATGCTGGCAAGAGATTTGAACAGTTTGGCTGGCAATGGCATAAAGCGTCCTATCTATTCGTCGGTAGAGTGTCGTTGCTAAAACAGCGATGCCTCTAATCTGTGGTCGTAAAGTTCGGATAATAAGGAATACATGTTTTCGCTAAGCTTCTGCAAGTTATAACAGCTTTATACTGCAAAATATAGTAAAAAGCTGTCGAATGAAGGTGAGCTGATAAACAATAACAATGATTTGTTTTAGTCTTTTGAGAGTTTGGCAATCAAAGCGCTCAATAGCTGATACTCTTTTTGATCAAGCTGTAAACGCGAGCCAAGTCTAGACAGTCGTGAGGGCAACGATTTTAAATGCTCGCTATTTGCTAGACCACGGTGCACCATCAGGTCAGTGGTACGCTGAGTAAGCTGTTGCAACTGCTGCTGAGTAATAGCAGGCTCATCCCACTGCTGACGTAAATGCACATCAAGCGTTGGCTGAGCAGTAGCACTCAAACCATTATCTAAATCATCTGCTGTCTGAATATGCGTTTGGGCATAAGCAAAAATAAAGCTGGCAATCACTTGGACGGCTGAGGCAACATTTAAAACAGGGTAAGCAGGATTGGCATCGATTTGGATATGATAATCAGCACAAGCCAACTCTTCGTTGGTTAGACCACGATCTTCACGTCCAAACAAGATAGCGATGTTTGGTTTACCATTGCTATGAGCGCTTTGGTTATCGTCGGTACGGTCGCTTGTAATGAAAGCGGATTGTTTATCAAGAAAATCGAACATGATTTTGGCGGCTTGCATGGGTGTCACCACAGGGCGCGGCAAGTGACGGCTGCGACTGCTGGCAGCGAATACCAACTGACAGTCTCCAATAGCAGACTCTAGTGTGGGCGCTATCAAAGCTGATGACAGTACCTCACTGCCGCCTGCTGCATGAGAGACACTGGTTTCATCGATTGGCAGTTTGGGATTTACAACGGTTAAACGCGACAGACCCATAGTATGCATTGCCCGTGCTGCCGAGCCAATATTGGCAGGCAAAGTCGTATTGACCATAACCACTTGTAGGCAATCAAGGTAGTCATTTACTGCTCGTGCAGAGTCGTTACTCATTATTGTCCCAATCTCTGATTAATTTCTTGTTCAGCACGGTGTAATGCAATGGCAATCTCTTCAATAAGCACAGCTTGCTCACCGACACGGCGTTCACGGCAGCGCTCTTGCAATTGACAGCTCAAGTTTATCAGTTGAGTGGTGCCCAAGTTGGCACTAGCGCCTTTTAGGGCGTGAGCTATCTCAAACCCAGCGGCATCATCGTTTTGTTGTTGAGCCGTTCGCAAGTTTGTGATGCGCTGTTTACTATCAGTGATATAAACCTGTATCAAGTCGGCAAAATCTTCTTCTAGCAAGTCACGCATGTCTTCGAACTGTTCGTGATTGATAATTTCTTCGTCAGTTTGTCCAATCATATTATTATTTGTAGTTTTGTCCATGGTTACTGTCCAATTTTTAAAAGTTAAAGCAATAAGATTACTATAATGAAGTTTCGAAAAGTAAGGTACGTCTTAGCTGTAATGGAAATGTAAGTTGTCTTCGCTCAGCATGTTCTTTAACTGCTGCAAATTATCATCGTTAGGGTAGACGCGCCAATGCTCGGATAGCCCCACATTAGCGATGCCAAATTCCTCATAAATGCTCAGTCCCAGTGGCAGACAATTATCATTAATGGAGGCGTCGGTATTGCTCAAAGCATTATTGGCATAACTTTGACCAGCATGGTTTTGATGGATACCGTTTTGAAGCACATCTTGGTTCAGGTCATTTTCTAGCGCCAATAAATCATTGCCATTTTCATCAAACAGACTTCCGCCCATTGCAGCATCGTAACCACTATTGCCATTGAAGCTGCCATTTTGCTCGTCTTGCTCGTTGTCATAAGACATTTTTGGTGCTGGAATAATACTGGCTTGTGCAGACTTAAGTAACGGTTGCAGGCGTGTCAGTAAATTAATATCGCTACCGTGAATCTTAATACTGATTTTCTTCATCCATCTTAGACGGGCATCTACCATACTCATCGCATTATCAAGGCGCGCAAACAGGCGTCCATCACGCTCACGGATACTGCCTTTAATGATGACGACTTCATCGATTTTCAACTGTTCTTTGACACGATTAAAGCGCTCTGCATAACAGCTGACTTCCAGTCTTGAGGTTCCATCATCTAAGATAATCACATTACGATTGCCAAAGTTGGCGATATCGATAATCAAACCTGCAAAATAGCAGCTGCCGTTATAGCCGGTATCCGTTAGCTTATCGAGACGTGCACCTGAGGTATAGCGTTTAATTTCCTCTAAGTATTCATTGATTGGGTGTCCAGTTAAGTACAGTCCTAACGTGTTCTTTTCCGCTTTTAGGCGGTGTTTGTCACCCCAAATTAGCTCTGGGGTCATCACCAACGGCGGCGCGGCGACGACACCATCCATTTCACCAAACAAATCCATCATACCGATTTCACGATTTTGACGGTCTTGCTCGGCGGCTTGCACGGCGCTTGGCAACTGACTCATTAATGCGCCGCGAATCTCGTAAGCTTCATCGGCTGGCAAGTCAGGTCGCAAAGTTGCCGCGAAGTCATCAAAACAGCCAGCGTTTATCAGTCCTTCAAGGGTGCGCTTGTTGACCTTTTTGATATCAACGCGGCGGCAAAAATCATACAAGTCTTTGAATGGGCCTTCACGGCGGCGCGCATCAACGATAGATTCAACTGCCCCTTCGCCAACGCCTTTAATCGCCCCCAAACCATAAATGATATTGGTTGGCGTGTCAGCGACGAAATGCCATTCACTGCGATTCACGGATGGATTCACCACGGTTAACTCAAAGTTTTCACGGCAATCGTTGATAAAGAACACCACGTTGTCGGTGTTGTTCATATCTGAGGTCAATACCGCCGCCATAAATTCGGCAGGGTAGTACTGTTTTAGATACGCGGTCTGATAAGCAAGCACGCCATATGCAGCAGAATGCGAACGGTTAAAACCGTAACCGGCGAACTTTTCCATCAAATCAAACACGCCGCCCGAGGTAACTTCATCAATACCTTGTGCCGTAGCACCCGTGACGAAGATATCGCGCTGTTTAGCCATCTCTTCAGGTTTCTTTTTACCCATGGCGCGGCGTAACATATCTGCACCGCCCAAGCTATAGCCTGCCATCACCTGTGAGATTTGCATCACCTGTTCTTGATAGACGATAACGCCATTGGTGTTTTCTAAAATTGGCTCAAGGTTGGGATGGTCATAAATGACTTCTTCGCGACCATGCTTACGGTCGATATACATCTCTACCATGCCTGCATCGAGCGGACCCGGACGATAGAGCGCACACATGGCGATCACATCTTCAATGTTGGTCGGTTGTAATTTCGCCAGATATTTTTTCATGCCCATACTTTCTAACTGAAAGACAGCAGTGGTCTTGGCATCTTGCAAGAGCTTGTAGGCTTTAGCATCATCTAACGGCAGGTCTTCTAACACCAACGCATCTTTGCCTTCTTTTGCACGGCGCAGGTTGATATTTCTGACAGCAGCATCAATCACGGTCAAGTTACGTAGACCCAAAAAGTCAAACTTTACCAGCCCAACGGCTTCAACGTCATCTTTATCAAATTGGCTGACGCGGTGACCTTCATCATCACAATAAATGGCGCTAAAATCCGTGATTCTGTGCGGTGCAATCAATACGCCGCCGGCATGTTTACCCACGTTCCGGCAAATACCTTCAAGCTTGATAGCCATCTCCCATACTTCGATGGCATCTTCATAATCCATATTATCAGGATTGGAAATTAAGTCTTTCAGCTGCGGCTCTTGCTCAAGCGCTTGACTGAGGGTAATCCCCGGTGTTTTGGGAATAAGTTTAGACATTTTACTGGCAAGGAAGTAGGATTTACTTTGCGCGCGTGCCACATCTCGTACCACTGCTTTTGCCGCCATGGTACCAAAAGTGATAATCTGCGAAACCGCTTCACGGCCATAAGTTTGCGCGACATAATCAATAACGCGGTCACGACCTTCAATACAAAAGTCAATATCGAAATCGGGCATTGAGACACGTTCAGGATTTAAGAAGCGCTCAAAAAGTAAATCATAATGGATAGGGTCGAGATCGGTAATGTTTAACGCATAAGCGACCAAGGATCCTGCACCAGAACCACGACCGGGTCCAACGGGTACACCATTGGCTTTTGCCCAGCGAATGAAGTCCATGACAATTAAGAAGTAACCGGGAAAGCCCATCGATAAGATAACTTCCAGCTCATATTCTAAGCGTTCATCATACTTTTGGCGGAAGTCGCTCCAATGTTCAGTACGCTCGGCGACAGGGAAGAGCTTGTCCAATCGATTATTAAGCCCACGTACTGACTCCGCGCGGAAAAACGTTTCAATCGTCTCACCTTCAGGCACAGGAAAGTCGGGTAATACGTTAATACCCAGCGTCAAGGTCACATTACAGCGAGTTGCTAAGCGTAAGGTATTGTCAATTACCTGCGGAATATCAGCAAATAGCTGTTCCATCTGCGCTTGGGTTTTTAGGTACTGTGCATCGGAATAAGTTTGCGGACGATTTTGGTCGGCAAGCACGTAGGAGCCTGCGATACAGACACGTGCTTCGTGGGCATCAAAATCATCTTGCTTTAAGAAGCGCACGTCATTATGGGCAATAATGGGGATATTGTGCTTAGCACCTGAGTGAATAGCCGCCTGAATAAAAGTGTCTTCGCCTGAGCGATTGGTGCGCTTGATGGCAAAATATAAGCGATTACCAAACTGCGCTTGCCATTCTGTCAGCAGCTCGTCGGCTTTTTCTGGCATGGAGCCGACCAGTGCTTGACCCACATCTGACTTTTCGGTGAGGAGCACGATCACGCCAGCGGCATGTTCTAAAATATGGCTACGCTTGACGACCGGCACCCCATGATTGGCATCGTCGGCGCGCCCTTCGGTAAAGCCGAGCGAGACGATACGAGTGATGTTTTGGTAGCCCTCGTTGTCCATTGCGAGCAGGGTGAGCCGTGTGTCTTCATTTTCCATGATGACTTCGCTGCCGATAATTGGCTTGATACCAGCACCTAGGCAGGCACGATAGAACTTTACCGTGGCATAGAGGTTGGACAAATCAGTTAATGCGAGCGCGCGCTGATTATCAGCCGCAGCGGCTTTCACTAGCGGCTTGATGCGCACGATAGAATCGGTAATCGAATATTCGCTGTGAATGCCAAGGTGTACAAATGCCATAGAGGACTCTTACTAGTACGATCAAAGGGGAATTAGCTACTAAGGAAATAAATTTATTATTATCAATGCTTTATGTTGACTTTTGGAAGCGAATAAGACGTCGATAGCCATATTTATTCATTTTAGATTTAGCTGTTAATAATAGCATTGTTTGGCACAGACAACCACTGATTCAGGGGTATCAAATTGAATTGAGTGTTTTTGGCCATAGGTTTCATTATACAAATAACCCTTCTATATCATGGTGATATAGAAGGGTTATTTGTATGAGATAGCACTGATAGTTTAATTAACGCTTATGATATTTATCACTATAGGCTATCCAGAAGTCTGCGTTTTCAACGCCTGCTTTTCTAGGGTCAAAGATAGGATCGAGTCCCAGCTTCATTTGCTCGTCGTAGTCTTTTAGCACTTTTAGCGCCGTTTTACTGAGTAATACGATGGCGATGAAGTTAAGGTAACACATACTGCCAAAACCAATATCACCTAGCGCCCACATCACGCCAACAGACTGCATGCTACCGGTAAAGCAAACTATTAAGAATATTATTTTTAATAATGGTTTTAAAACAGGGTAGCGCAATTTATTGTCTAAGTATACTAGCGTGGTCTCAGCAATATAGTAATAAGCAATCAAGCAGGTAAAGGCAAACAAGAAGATGGCGATAGCGACAAAGCCACTTCCATATTGGCTAAACACCGTTGAGACAGCGGCTTGGGTAAATGCCGTGCCCGCTTCGATACCTGGCATGTTTTCGACCAAAGTCAAGCCCTCTTCTGGAATGACGTTGTACATGCCTGTCGATAAAATCATCAATGCAGTAGCGGTACAGACGACAACCGTATCGATATAGATAGAAAAACTCTGTACTAAGCCTTGCTTGGCAGGATGAGAAACCTCTGCAGCTGCAGAGCTGAAAGTAGCTTCGCCTGCACCAGCAACGTTAGAGAATACCGCACGGCGAACACCCCAAGATATGGCTAGACCGACGATACCGCCAAACACAGCATCCATACCAAACGCACTTTTGAAAATCAAGGCGAACATAGCAGGTAGGTTTGAGGCATTGAAGGCTAAGACGATAACCATCATCAAGATGTAACCAATGGCCATGAAAGGCACAACTTTACCAGCAAAACTGGCGATTCGTTTCACACCACCAAAGATAATAACGGCTAGCATAGCGACGATAATTAACCCTGTCACAGCAGGTGAGATGTTAAAGGCGGTATCGAAAGAATCAGCGATGGTATTGGCCTGTACGCCGGGCACCAAAACGCCATAAGAAAGACAAGTCACCGTAGCTACTAAAATAGCAAAGGGTTTCATCTTGAGTCCGCGCTCGATATAAAAGGGTGAGCCGCCGCGGTATTGACCATCAACGGTATGCTTATAAACCTGTGCAAGGGTAGACTCAATAAAGGCGCTAGCACCGCCAAGCAAGCCCATGACGACCATCCAAAAAACGGCACCAGGACCACCCGCTGCGATAGCGGTGGCTACCCCTGCAATATTACCAACACCAATGCGACCTGATAACGCCATACAAAAGGCTTGGAATGAGCTAATGCCTTGGGTTGAGGTTTGTTTGTCAAACAACAGCCTAACCATTTCTTTGAGATAGCGAAACTGGACACCGCGAGTCATCACGGTAAAATAAATGCCGACACCGAGTGCCAAATAAACTAACGCATCGCTCCATATATAGCCGACGATGGTATCAATAATCGCTTCCATGGCCTTACTTCCCTGTAAATATTTGACTAAAGGCTTAAATCATTTAAGCTGTTGTTTTAATCGATGACTGTACTGACTGAATACGTTTGTTAATTGACCAGCCAAATGGTTTTGGTCTGTGCGTATTGTGCTAAGGCTTCTAAACCATTGTCACGACCGCCAAACCCTGATTGCTTATAGCCGCCAAATGGCGTGGTGATATCACCTTCTGAAAAACCATTAATAGAGACCGTGCCTGCTTTGATGGACGATGCCACACGATAAGCGCGCTTGATGTTCTGTGTATAAAAAGAAGCGGCGAGTCCATAGTTGGTTTCATTGGCTAATTTGATGGCTTCTTCTTCCGTCTCAAAGCTTGTCACCGCCAGCAACGGGCCAAAGACTTCTTCTTTAAATAAAGTCATGTCAGCGCTGACATCATCAAAAATAGTCGGCTCGATATACCAGCCACTGCCTAAATCTTCACGAATGTTGCCACCTGCAACGATCGTTGCACCTTCCTCTTTAGCGATTCGCAGATAATGACAAACCTTGTCAAAATGCGCTTTTTCAATCATAGGACCAATGGCGGTATCAGGGTCGTAAGGTGAGCCGACCTTCCAATCTTTCAGACCGTTTTTTAATTGCTCAAGTAGCGCTTGTTTTTGACTGCTGTGGACTAATAAGCGTGAGCCGCAACTACAGTTTTCACTCATATTCCAAAACGCGGCTGATAAGATATCGTTAATCGCAGCGTCATCGAGTACGGCATCATCAAAGACGATTTGTGGGCTTTTACCACCGCATTCTAAGACGATTTCTTTTAGATTGCTTTGTGCCGAATACTGTAAGAACAAACGTCCGACCTCAGTCGAGCCAGTGAAAGACACCATATCGACATCCATATGCTGACCGAGTGCGGCACCGACATTTTCACCAAGGCCACAGACCATTTGCAGCGCTTCTCTGGGCACGCCCGCTTCATAGGCAAGCTCAGTTAAACGGTAGGCAGATAAAGAGGTCAGCTCAGCGGGTTTAACAATAACGGAGTTACCCATAACAAGAGCAGGGGCGACTTTCCAAGCGTACATTTGGGCTGGGAAGTTCCAAGGTAATACCGCACCAACGACACCAATGGGCTCTTGCACGATAAGTCCTAAAGCCGCGCTACCTGTCGGCGCGATTTTACCAAATACTTTGTCAGCTGCTTCGGCATACCATTCAAAGGTCTCAATAGTCGCTGGCATGTCAGTGTTTAAGCATTCGGTAATCGGCTTGCCCGCATCCACACAATCTAATGATGCCAGCTCCTCGACGTGCTCATGCATCAGGGCACACCAGCGCTGCATAATAGCCTTGCGCTCAGCAGGAGCCAGACGCCGCCATTCACCGTTTTCAAAAGCATCGCGAGCGACTTGCACGGCAGTATCGACATCATCGCTAGTACCTGAGGCAATCTGACCGATAATACTGTTATCAATCGGCGTGTAATTGTCCAAAGTAGCTTCTGATAAGCCATCCGCTGCTATTAAGTGACCCGCCCATAATTGCTGCTGTTTTGCTTTCTCAAATACTTGTTCTTTGGTAGATTGTTGTTTAGTGCTCATTTTTCTAATCCTTATCTGCTAAATTTGATGCCATCGATTCGAGATTTGAATACGGCATCAAATTTAGCGTGGGTTATCCTTAACATTGTTTTTACTAAGCTGAGCGCTATTTAGACAGTAGGGCTAAAAACTCTGCTTTTTCGTCTGCTGGCATATCAGTTAATGGCACACGCACTGAGCCAACATCTATGCTGCCTTTTAAGCAGCCCGCTTTGGCTTTCTGGTTGTAGTTGCCAGACTCCATAGAATGGATAGCAGGATAAATCTCGCTCATAATTTGCTTGGCTTTATCCCAGTCACCTTGTTGAGTGGCATTAAATAGTGCAACTTGTTCTTCTGGGAAAACGTTGGCTGCGCCTGCAATCCAGCTCTTTGCACCCCAAAAGAAGAAATCGACCGGTTGATCATCACAGCCACAAACCACCTCAAAGTCATCAAAATTAGCTTGCAGCATGCGTAGCGCATGACTAAAGTCGCCGCTGCTTTCTTTTACGCCGACGATATTGGGGTGTTTAGCTAGATGAGCAACAGTATCAAATTCAATGGCAACGCCAACACGATCAGGGAAGTTATACATAATGATTGGCAGCTCACTGGCATCCGCGACTTTTTCAAAGTGAGCGATGATGCCATCTTGCTCGGGCAAACTATAAGGGGTGGCAGACAGCATAAGGCCGTCATAACCTAAGGCTTTGGCTTGTGCGGCAAGCTCAATAGAGTGGTCAGTCGATAAGCTGTTGATACCAGCGATAAGAGTCACCTTATCTTTTGCAGCTTCAGCGATAGTGGTTAATACCAGCTCGCGCTCCGCTGCCGAAAACGTATAGTATTCCCCTGTGGTACCGCAAGCGACGATACCGGCTACGCCTTTGTCGATAAAGGCTTCGACCAGTGTCGTTAATTTTTGCGCATCAACGTCGCCGTTATTGTCAAAAGGGGTGACGATTGGGACTAAAATTCCATTTATGTTCATGAGACTATCCTTATTGGGGTTGATATTGTTGGTGATTTAACGAGTGATGATTCAATGCTGAATCGGTTGGTTTTTGCTTGGTTCATAAACGTTTAATAAGATGCTTATTTAAAGCGGGCAAGTTGATACGGTTTTGGATCGATAGTGTGGTCTTCATCAAAATAGTAGTTGGCAATCATTTGCGCACTAACGACAGCTTGCGTTAACCCTAAATGCTGATGACCAAAGCTTAAAAATACACGCTCGATTTTGTCGATGACTGGCAAGGAGTCTGCGGTCGATGGACGAAAACCCATCCATGACACGCTATCGCTAGCATCTAACGGTGCTTTTAACATAGGCTGCGCATGTTTTAATAGCATATGTGCACGCTGCATATTGGCAGGCGCGTCCAGTCCTGCGTACTCCACCGTACCCGCCAAACGTAGGCCATCTTGCATCGGGGTCATGACAAAGCGTCGATCCAAACTCGATACGGGAATCTGTAAGCGCGCGCTTTCATGAGGTAGCATTAAGTGATAACCACGTTCGGTATCTAAAGGGATGTTGACGCCCGTTAATTGCTTGGCCAAGGCTTTAGAGTGAGCGCCTGCTGATAGCATCACTTTGGACGCTGTCATGTCACCTTGACTGGTGGTCAAATGAATACCATCTGCATCATTGGTCGCTGCAAGGACGCTACAATGTTCAATGACATGACCGCCCAATTGTCTAAAGGTATCGTGAAGCTGATTGATAACGGCTTTTAAATTGGTGATATGTCCTGTATTTGGGAAAAATAACGCCGCTAACTGGTTATCTTGTAAAGCAGGTTCACGCTCTAATAGCGCTTCTTTGGTCAATAGCTCATTAGCCACACCAATATCGTTAAGTCGACTGCCATGTGTTATGAGAAAATCGACGCTACTTGTCTTTTCGACCGTCAATAATGAACCTTTTACTTGCACCCATTCTTCCAATTGCCATTGATTGGCAAAACCTTGCCAGGCTTGCAGGCTATTTTTATTTAAGCTTAACAACGCTTGATGAATCCGCTCAAATGGCTCAGGGCGCATATTCATTAGCAACTGCATTGCCCAAGGCATCAAACGCGGCAGATAGCGCCAGTCTATGCGTAGCGGTCCAGTCGGATTCAATAACATGGCGGGTACATGACGGAGCATGCTCGCATCAGCAATGGGGAATACTTGCTCGGTAGCGATATGACCGGCGTTACCTAATGATGCGCCTTGACCCACTTCATTGGCGTCCAGCAATACGACCTTTACGCCTCGCGCTTGCAATGTCACCGCAGCCGCTAGACCGATAATGCCGCCACCAATGATATGCAAGTCGACGTTTGAGGTAGTCATAATTTTTCTCGCTTACGTTCGTCGATTAAGCGGTTTTAAGAGTGTTCACGCGTTTATCAATACATATGTCACTTAATAAGTTAAGCCACTCAATAAATCAGGTCATTTCATAAACAATGCTACGACCTCATTAAGACGGGATGCCCCATTTAAAAGGATCATTTTCTTGCACAATGAGTGTGGTCTCAGCACAAACATAAGCATGACCACGAATCGTTGGGATAATGGTCTGTGCAGGATAAGCCGTACCAGCTGCATTATTGAGCTTAGTACTAAGATCGGTATTCAACTCAGTATTAAGCTCAGTTGCATGCTGATAACTGCCAGTGAATACGCTGCCGACTATGCCTTGCTGCTGCCAAAGTTGTTCAGGTGCTAGACGGTTATCAGCTGCTAGGCAGGCAAGCTTGGCACTAGTACCGGTACCACAAGGGGAGCGATCGTAAGCTGAACCTGGACACAAAACGAAGTTTTTACTATCGACTTGGTCATCATCGCTATCGGCAAATAACTCGATGTGGTCAATCTCGCCGCCGTTTTCGCCGGTGATATTAGCAGCGATTAATGCTTGCTTAATTTGCATGGTTACTTGAGTCAATTTTTCGACATTACTCGCTTGAATGTCTTGTCCATGCTCACTCACTAAAAAGAACCAGTTGCCACCCCAAGCGATGTCGCCACTAATACGCCCTAATTCAGGAACGTGAACGTCAACTTGCTTTTTATAAGGGTAAGAAGGGACGTTTTGTACACTACAGCTGCCATCATCATGTAAGGTTGCTTTAACCAGACCCACGGGAGTCTCTAGCCAGTGCACGCCTGCCGATATCTTTCGTTGATAAGCCAATGAGACAATAACGCCAATCGTACCGTGCCCGCACATGCCTAAATAACCAGCATTATTAAAGAAAATAACGCTCGCTGTGGCTTTGGGGTTGGTAGCAGGGAAGAGTAATGCACCGACAAGAACATCATTGCCGCGTGGCTCTAAGATGATACTTTGGCGCAGATGATCGAAGTTTTGTTTGAAGTATTGCAGCTTATCTTGAAGAGTGTCGCCGACGAGTTCAGGAAAGCCGTCATAGACCATACGAGTGGGCTCACCGCCCGTATGCGAGTCAATAATTTTAAAATTAAATAGTATAGAAGACATGACCGACGCCCTAATTCATCCGTGAAAAAGTTATATTCCGCTTTTTATGCATGAGACCTAATGGTTTTAATTTAACAGCCAATAGTTGGTTATTATTTGCTGAGGTCTATATATAGAGTGGACTTTTTTAGAGAGAGCGTCTTGCTGTTTTTTCATGGATAAATGCGTATTTCTGCATAGTGGCTCGGTGTACACTAGAGAAGTCTTTGCCTAAAAATTGGTAATAATAGATATACGCGACATAGCCTGCGAGTTATGGATGTTTGGCTGAATGTAAAATTGATATGACAGGGATGAGATGCGATGACTGAGGTAATAACAGATGTAATAGAAGATACCGCGCTTGCTATGCTTACCACGTCATTGCAGCAGAGTATGACTGTTTATCGTCCTGATAGCCGTGAGGCTTTTATCGGTAATGTCTCATTATTACTGCCGCTGCTGAATACTTTGACCAATGTGGTATTTTTTGTGAAAGATGAGCAGGCACGTTATCAGCTGGCAAACAAAACCTTGTTAAAACGCTGTCAGTTGAGTCAGCACGAAGATATCGTAGGGTTTACCACAGAAGAGGTGTTTTCTCATCGACAGAGTAGGGATTATATTTTGCAAGATATGAAGGTATTGCGAGAGGGGAAGTCTATCGTTGATAACTTAGAGCTGCATAGTTATGCGTCTGGTCAGTTAGGATGGTGTATTACCAACAAACTGCCTATCTATAATAAGAGCCAACAAGTGGTCGCCATGGTTGGGATATCGGTCGATATTGATGAAGATAATGAGCGCGTTTTACGTAAACACGCGCGCTTGGCTGAAGTCGCTCAGTTTGTACGAGCGCATCTTGATCAAAAAATAAATATCGCCCAATTGGCTGACTTGGCTAATTTAAGCGTATCGCAGCTAGAGCGCACCTTTAAGGCCGTACTGAATATGTCGCCATTACAGTTTGTGCAAAAGCTGCGCTTGGAGTATGCGGTGAAGTTATTGGCTAGTCATGAGGTGTCAGTGACTCAGATATCGTTGAACTGCGGCTACAGCGATCACAGTGCTTTTAGCCGTCAGTTCAAACAATTCACGGGTTTGTCGCCCAGCCAATTTCGCCAAACGCATTTATCATAAAAAAATCAAATCAATACCCAACCACTGCCGCATCGACGATACGTGGATCAGAAGAACCGTAAACACCATTTGGAGTCAACATAATCGACTGAGTCGAACCCATGGCTGCTTTTGGACTGACCGTATGACCCATTGATTCAAGCTTTTTAACTGTATCAACATTCAGTGCCTTTTCCACTCGAATTTCATCAGGCAGCCATTGATCATGAATACGCGGTGCATGTGTGGCCTCAGCGATATTCATATCATGATCGATGACGTTTGAGATAATCTGAGTGACAGTGGTGATGATGCGACTACCACCGGGGCTACCCGTGACGATATAAGGTTTATTGTCTTTAAAGACTAGCGTTGGGCTCATCGAAGATAGCGGGCGCTTATTGGCTTCAACGGCATTTGCTTCACCGCCTAATAAGCCATAACCATTCGGCACACCGGGCTTGGCAGAGAAATCATCCATCTCATTGTTGAGTAAAATCCCTGTACCTTCAGCGACGAGACCTGTGCCGTAAGAGAAGTTCAGCGTATAAGTATTGGCGATTGCATTGCCGTCTTTATCAACGATAGAGAAATGTGTGGTTTGATCACTCTCGTAGGGCAGAGGGTTGTTGGCTTTGATGGTAGACGCTGGTGTGGCTTTGTCTGGATTGATTAAGGTGCGCAGTTTATCCGCATAAGCCTCTGAGGTTAAGCCGCTGGCAGGCACATCGATAAAGTCAGAATCACCTAAATACTCTGCGCGATCCGCATAAGCCAACTGCATGGCTTCAGCCATTAGGTGAATGGTTTGCGCGCTGTTTTGACCGTAGTCTTTTAGTGGGTAGCCTTCTAAGATATTTAAGATTTGCACGATATGGATACCACCAGAAGACGGTGGCGGCATCGAGACAATCTCATAACCACGATAGTCGCCTTTGACTGGCTCGCGAGCGATGGCTTCATAATTAGCTAAATCGCTTAAGCTCATGCTACCGCCAGCCTCATTGACCGCTTTGACCAACTTACTCGCGGTTTCCCCTTTATAAAATCCATCTGCGCCTTTTGCCGCAATCAGCTTAAGGGACTTTGCCAGCTCCGGCTGTTTTAAACGCTCACCGGGTTGATAGGCGCTGCCGTCATGTTTAAAGAATATCTTTTTGGTGCTTGGCCATTTTTGTAAACGATCGCTCAAGGCGGTGAGCGACTCGGACAAGCCAGCCGTGACTTCTATACCGTCCTCAGCCAGTGCAATCGCAGGTGCCATCACTTGCCCGCGACTCATGGTGCCGTGATCTTCTAACGCTTTAAGCAATCCTGCGACCGTCCCTGGCACACCGATGGCTAAACCATGATAGCGAGACAAGTCGCTGACTGCATTACCATCTTCATCAAGATACATATCACGCGAGGCGCTACTCGGCGCTTTTTCACGGTAATCGAGAGCCACTGTTTTGCCTTGCTTGGCGTCATAAATCATCATAAAACCACCGCCACCGATATTCCCAGCACGCGGCAAAGTCACTGCTAAGGCAAAGCCAACCGCGACCCCAGCATCAACCGCATTACCGCCGTCTTTTAAAATCTTGAGTCCAATATCAGAGGCGAGCGCTTCTTGGGTGGCGACCATACCGTTCTTTGCCCAAACCGGATGATGAATCGCATCTTCAGAATAGATGGCTTGATCGGCATTGGCGTTGTTAATCGTGGAGGTAAGCGTGTTGGTTTTGGCTCGTGTAACACGTTTGGTTTCAGACAACACAGTAGGATTATCAGCCATAATAGCGAGATTGATGGCGCTGGTATTAATCGATGTTGGGTTGATGGTAGTTGATTGATTGGTGGTTGGTTCAGCCGCATGAGCAGATAGCGATACTAAAAACGTACTGCTGATTAATAGAATAGCGGTTTTGATTTTTGCTCTGTTTTTAAAGTTACTTTGAGAAGCGTTAATTTCATCTTTTGATATTGGATGTTGCATTATAAATTCCTTTTTGAGCAAATGATGACGTTGGGTCTGTAAAAATAAGACTGTAAAAATGAAGAGGCTTGAATGTTAAGGCGTGTCCTAATTGACATAATGATTAGTGCCACGTTTGCTAGATAAACAGTCCTATCAAAAATGCTGAAAATCTTTAAGAAATAGGTTCTAATCTTACTAAATTGTAACGCATTGTGATATAAATAATAGTGCTAGAATTTATTCATTATTGTCTGTCTATTTATAAGAAGAAATTACTATGTCATCCAACCACACTCATAAACGCGACCAACAGCGTCACTCTGGAATGACTCATCATCAGTCATCTGCCCATAACCATAACAATCATAACAAGCATTCATATCAGTCGCGCAAATTAACCTCTATTGCAGGGTGCGCATTACTGCTTGGCAGTACGTTTGGGTTGGCAGGTTGTCAATCAAGCCCGGCGGTATCATCGTCTACGGCATCAAAAAGTATGATGGATTTTAGTACCGCTGATAGCGCGCAGAGCCAAGCCCAAGGCCGCGCATTTAATGCCAGCCGCACTGCCAAATCTGAGCGTTATCAACAATTATTTAACCAAGAAAAACACCCCAATACCGACAATCAAGCCAAATCGCATTTACTGGCGGCTATTCGTCAGCATCTGGCAACAGAACATGTGGCAGTCGCGCAAGCCAATTATCAAGCCGCACCTTTCATTGATCCAGATAGCATTGATGCAGGCTCTAGTAGCTTACTTAGAACGATTATAGAAGCCTATGCTTATGAGCCTGATGGCGATTATGATGAAAGTAGTTATGATGAAAGTGCTTATGATGAAAGTGATCATGAGGACAGGCAAACTGAGGCTATGGCAGAGTTAGCAGCGGTAAGTATAGAGTCGAATAAATGCAATAAAAATGATGACGATGACGCTTATGAAGTCTGTGTTGTAGAGGATATTAATTATGATGAAGATGGCTATGATCCAGACGATTACAACGAATATGGCTACAATCGAGAGGGTTACGACAGAGATGGCTATAATGAATATGGCAATGCAGAGGGCGGCATTCTCTCAGGGGTCTCGAACTTAAAGTCTAAAAATCTGTTAAAAAACTATGAAGCCATACAAATGGCAAAACAACAATCAGAGGCTGTAGAAGGTAGCCAATCATCAATGCCATCTACGGGCGTCATTGGTCAAATGCTGAGTATGTTCCATCGCACGCCGGAACAGATAGCCGCGTCAAATGCTTATCAATATCAAAATTTAACGTTCAATAGTGTCAGTCAGTACAGACCCAAACAGCGACAACTGCAAAGCGTCTATAGCTATGATTATGTGACACCAACGATTGCCTCATCCGTACAGATACCGCTAGCGTTCGATTTTAACCATAGTACAGTTACGGTAGACCCATCAGCAATCATGCCTATCGTAGCATTGGTTAATCCTGAAAATACCCCTTTACCTAACCAAATGACCTCACATACCGTCAGTTTTGGGTTGCCTGAGAGTATTACCGCGCAGCTGCCGCCAGCAGTGCTGTATGATGCCGCCATTACTGCCATACAGAGCAGCATGGCAGAGCTAGCGCCTGAGCACTTTAGCGCGGTAGATATTCGCAGTGATGCCTTTGCCAAAGAAGTTGGGGCGAGCCGTGCGGTAAAAGTCTATTTTGGCAGTAAGCAAAGCGGTGAGATGATTGGCAAAACCCTAAAATACATGACAAAGTCGCTACAGGATTATGTTGATGCCAATCCACAGAAATATCCTGATGGCGCTATGCTAAAAACCGCGCTGGCGAAAGTTCAGCTATACAATAAAGGCTACCAAAGTGCGGATGTGGGTTCGCTTTTGCAGCTAATTGAAGCCATTGGTCCGATCTCTTTTAATCAGATAAATTACTATTATTTAGACAGCTCAGATCGTCTGCTTGCCAAGCAGCAGCGGATAAACATCGGTGGCGATTTGATGGGTTCTACGACCAGCGTGCTAAACCAAATACGCTATGATAAAAGCAGCTTTAATAACCATGCACTAACGCCTTTATTGGCTGAGTCTTTTGGCGTAAATGCTAAAGCGGCTATCGATGGCAATGCATGGATGGCAGAGCAACGCCAACAAAAAGACAGGCTGCAAACGGCACGTTATGCCCGCTATGATTATAGTGGTCGCAGTGGTAGTTACGATAACTACAATGATGACGACTATGGTAGCGATTATGCGGATGATGATAGCAGCTATGAGGCAGCAGAATATGACAGTGTTGATCGTCAAGATGATAATGATATCGAAGACGATGCCGCAGATGATGCTGAAAACAGGGTAGACGATCAATAACGCTATCTTGTCATGTTCAAGCCAATATTTATTAAGGATAAAAAATGAGAAAAGTACATCAAATCATTGCAAATCATCTTCCGTCAGCGAGCACTGCGTCCGTTTTTAATGGCAATCATTTATTTGTTGGTGCATTGGTCACAGGGGCGCTATTGTTAACGGGTTGCCAATCTACCAGTCTCAACCAATCTAACGCGATGACTGCCAAGCAAACGCCAGTGGCAGCCAAGACAGCATTGGCGACGGCGTTACAAAAAAAGCGCCGCCAGTCTTTTAGTTACCATAGTAATCTTGAGATTAGTAACGAGCAGAAATTTAGTGATATAAACACTAAAATAGATGCCAAAGCGCCAGTCGCCTCAGGCTATATCGATGAATACTGCGAAGACACACACGATCAAGCATATGCCGCCTTACTTACTCAAGCAGAAGCGCAAAATAAAGATATTTTGGTGGCAGATTATGACGCTGAGCGAACGACGCTGAAAGACCGCTACCTTGAGTGTACAGATGCCTATGAGGCATGGGTAGACAGCAACTATGATAGTGAGATCACCGTGCCAGCGTCTTACCAACAGTTATTTGACAATTATGATGACCGAACGACAGCGCAAGATATCAAAAAGGCAAAGCTGCTAGATGCTTATGTGCTAAAGCCCTTGTCTATCAATGCACAAGGCGTCTATCAACCAATGGCTGGCAAGGCGACGATGTTGGCGAGCGTTCAGTATCACGCGCGCAATCATCAAAGCAGCGTTAATCAGCCTATTTATCTAGATTTGAAAAACGGTAATATTTATCTGTGGGCAGATAATTTTGCGATGTTTAATTCAGAAATGTTAGACGATAAGCTCGGTACAAAATGGCGCAATAAATGGCTAAAGCTAGCCATTAATGATGGCACCTTACCCAAAGGTTTTGGTAGTGAGTTGATAAAAAGCCATTTTGCAGCGTTAGATACCACATTTGATGCGGCACCTGTTAGCCAGTTTGATTATGTCGCCCCTAATACGCTAGCTTCGCTCTCTCCCAAGTTACCCGCGCATCAGCTACCAGCAATGCTGGCAAGTAACCAAGTCATTCGCCGTGTACAAAGTGCTGAGAGTTATGAGCAGTTTTATCAAGATTATATGCGCATCGTTTACGAGCGGATTAGCCAGCGATATCCTGAGCTGGTCAAAGAAAGCGCGGCTTACGAGATAGGCGACAAAAATGCTGATAAATTTACCAGTAAAGCGTTAGTGCAGCAAATGCTAGCAATGATAAAGAGTGGCATGGGTAGTGGCAGTGAGACAGTAGAGGAAACAATGGCAGAGGCAAAAGAAGAGACGAAAGAAAGTGCAATGCTAGCGAAAGCAGAGACGCAGCAGTTATATGGCTTTGATAAGCGTGGTCAGCTCAAATGGCAGCATCTGCGTAGTGAGCTTCCGAGCGAGACTGCTTCCAATAAGAATATGGTCATAGATGTTTTGCAGCAATACTCCGCTATAAGCGCTACAGACATGGCATTTCCGAACTTACCAAGTAATGTGCAAGTTCCCAATGCCAGTAATAGTATTGATGTGCGCGAGTATGGTAGCGAGTTGATGCAGTATTATCGTGATGGCAATGGTACTGCGATAGGAAAGATGATGTTTAGTGTCATGCCGATGGCTAAAGAGAAGTTTGGGGCGATTGATTAGAGTAATGTTTTTATGTTTTAAACTGCTATGTTCTAAAACTTCAAAAATTGAATGATATTGATATTAAAAAAGGAAAGTTATGAAACAGCTTTTAGTAGGATTTATTTTTACTATAGTTGCATGTGGATCTGTCCAAGCAGGATGTATTGGTAGCTCATCTTTTTCTACATGCTCTGATGCTAATGGGAATTCTTATACAAATAATAGAATAGGAAATACAACTTATACATCAGGATATAATAGTAGTACAGGAAGCAGTTGGAGCCAAAATACTAACAGAATTGGTGATACCTCTTATACTAATGGTACTAGTGCTGATGGTGGTAGTTGGAATAAGTCTTCTCGAAAAATTGGTTCATATACGTACCATAACGGTAGCGATAGCGATGGAAATAGCTTCAACTATTCATGTAATCAGTTTGGATGTAATTGATGTGGCTAGTTGTTGAAAGTGAGTAATAAGATTGATTTAAACCTCAACATTAAAACTAAAAAGCGCACCGTTTATACGATGCGCTTTTTTATGTGTTCATAATCAGTCTTATAGGACATTCAGCATGAATGCTAAATAGTCTATTAATGACGAATTACATGCCTTGGCGCTGTTTGCCATGCATTTTACCGTGCTCTGAGCCTTTATGACCTTTCGCCATTTTTTCAGCCTTCAATGTAGCAAGTTTGGCGCGTTGCTCAGCGGTCAATACCTGAGAAATAGCGTGTTGAGTTTGTACGCGCTCAATAAAGCGCTGTTTGGTTTTAGCCGCTTGTTGATCAGCTAAGCGGTTGACTGCTGCTGTATTTAGAGTGTTAGCATTGGTCAATGCTTGCATTTGTTGCTGCATCTGCGCCCGTTCTGCTTTGTTTTTTGTGCGGTCAGCTTTACGGTCACCGTGTTGTGCTTGCATGATGGCTTTGATTTGCGCTTGTTGCGTTGCTGTTAGATCTAGCTGCGACATTGGACCTCTCATGCCGCCTTTTTTCATACCACCTTTTTTCATGCCATCTTTATGCTGCATTTTGCTGGTCGTTGGTGTGGTATCAGTAGTTGCATTAACACTGGTACAAGCCGTTACGGTGAAAATGCTAGACATTGCTAATACTGAGCCCATTAATAATTTTTTCATCATCATTACCTTAATTTATGGTGCATACATTATTGGTTGCGAAAAAGTCAGTTTTTATCTGATCAGCTTATGAACAGTAAGTGTCCCGGATAGCCACTATCCATCACAGCTTGTTATCAGTATTTGTCGCTGATAGACGCTATATTACGACAGTTAAAGGTTACGAACATTTATGAAGTATTAAGAAAGGTAACGTTTATAGCGAATCGATAAGTAATTGACTGATAATATGGCTAATAAAGCGATCCAACGCTCAAGGAGAAAGATGTGCCACACATACTACTAGGCGATGATGACGAAGAATTGACCCAGTTATTACAAGAATACTTGCACAATCATGGGGTGACATGCGACTGCGTTCACGATGGCGAGGCTGTCATACAAAAACTCAAAACCGCGAGCAATAATGTGCTTAATGGCACTGCTGCTTATGACTTGCTGGTGCTAGATATTATGATGCCAAAAATTGATGGATTGAGTGTCTTGCGTCAATTGCCCAATATCAGTGATATACCTGTCATTATGCTGACGGCAAAAGGGGAGGAGATTGATCGTATTATTGGTCTGGAGCTTGGTGCTGATGATTATATTACCAAACCTTGCAATCCTAGAGAACTGCTGGCACGTATCAATGCCGTCATCAAGCGCACCAATGCGGCGGCATCAGAGCATACGCCGTTACCAGAGAGTCGTTTGCATTTGGATCAAAACCAGCGGCTTTGTCAGATAGATGGCATAGAGCTACAAGTTACTGGCACAGAATTTGATTTGTTGGTTGCGCTACTGAAACAAAAAGGCGAGGTGGTAAGCAAAGCATGGCTGTCAGAGCATGTCTTACAACGTGAATTACAACCCTTCGACCGTAGCCTTGATGTGCATGTCTCGCGACTCCGCAAAAAACTCCAACCTTTTCACGAAGAGCCTATCAAGGCAGTTCGTGGTAAAGGTTATCAGCTGGTGTTGTAATGACGGAATCATCGATGAAGCCTCCAAGATTTAAGATACGTATGACCCTGTTTTGGCGTTTGTTTTTAAGCTTATTAGTGACGATTCTGATAACCTCAGTTTTATCCATTATGGTGGAGCGTTGGCTGGTCGAAAAAGCACTAACCGCTCGTATGGATGTGCAAATTGATAGTTTATTGATTAAGCGCCAAGAAATGACTGAGGCGCTACAAGTGGGTGATTTAACCACTGTCAGGGAGATGTACCGTCAAGATCGGCGGCTTATGAATCAGATCAGAGTCTATGATGAGCAAGGTGCCATTATATTTCCACGTTATCGTGATAGAGATGGGCGTAGGCAAAAACCTATGAATAGCGATCGACAGGTAATGGGGTATTCATCAATGCTACCAATACAGTCAATGCCTAATGCGGATAATAAAAAACCTGATAATAAAATGTCTGGTAATCACAATGATAGGGTATCGAATAACGAACCGTCACTTTTAAATCATATCCTGTCACCGATGACCCCGAATCGCGCGAAGATGGCTGATCCTGATAGTCGTCCTGAACTGGCGGACATGACAGTCGTCTTACCAGATGAGCAGGCTGTGATCATACAGTTGCGTCCGCATCTACGATTTTCAGACGTCGTGGCGCTGCAACGTGGCAATTTTCCCATACGTTTACTGTTGATTATTATCTTTAGCGTCTTGGTTTGTGTTTGGCTGAGTCGTACATTGACCCAGCGTATTCGCCGTGTGCAAAACACCGTACATCGTATGATTGACGGCGACTATCAGGCCCATCCAAATCTATCAAAAATGGGCGACGATGAATTGGGTTTGCTGGCTAAAGATGTGGACAAACTCTCAACGCGGTTGGCTGAGAGTGAGCTGGCACGCAAGCAGATGCTCAGTGATATCTCGCACGAGCTACGATCGCCACTGGCGCGTCTTGACGTTGCGACTGAGCTGACTCGCGACTTTGCACCGAATGCCAGTCGTTACCTAGACCGTATCGATAAAGAGTCGGCGCGGATGAATGAGTTGATTGAGCAAATCATTCATATTCAATCTCTACAGATGCAGCAATATACGATCGATAATATAGAAAACGAAGCGGTTGATCTCTCTGATATTATCAGTGAAATTGGTCAAGACGTTTGCTTTGAGTTTCAGCATAAAAACGTGCGCTGGCAATGGCAGCCGAGTCATACACGCGTGACAGACTCTTTATCAACGGCTTACTTAGCCACTCCTTGGACTGTGCTTGGCAACCAAGAGCAGCTACATAGCGCGTTTGAAAATGTCATCCGTAATGCTTTTATGCATACTGCCTCCGATTCAACAGTAATTGCTGATATTAAAGAAGTGGAGATGGAGGATAAGAAACCCGCGATTCAAATCAGCATAATGGACGAGGGCGGCGGCGTCGCGGATAAAGATGTAGAGCGTATTTTTCAGCCCTTTGTACGGCTTGATTCGGCTCGTCATCGTGAAACAGGTGGCTATGGTTTGGGATTGGCAATTGTCCATGCGGTTGTGATGGCGCATAAAGGTCAGATTCATGTCTACAATCGCCAAGATGGCTTACAAGGGCTGGTGGTGCAGATAATTTTGCCTAGCAGATAAGAAGATAAATGGTTAAGAAACATTTTATGGGAAATTTATGTGCTTATCATGTGTTTACAATACAAATAAGCGCATATCCTACCTATACTAAAAGCTAATTTTTTTTAAAAAATGGTCCTAATTTAATGTGAATACTCAAAAATTAAAAGTTTATATTCGTTTTTATGAATATAAACGACAAATGGTAATAAATGCCAGACAGACGACATTGTCACTCTCTATATATTCGGTAATACTAATATATAGAGAGTGCTAAAGATTTTACGAGACAAAACGTATTATTCCTTAAACATTCATACAAATAATTTTCTAAAAAAGCTTCGTGATTATCAGTTTATATCCCGTTTTATTTTGTGATATCGACTCTCTGCGATATAGATTTTATCTCTGATTTTTTAAATCTGACAAGTCTGTAAGGGAGTACATATCATGAACCGCATCTATAAAGTCATCTGGAATGAAGCCTTAAATTGCTTTACTGCAGTCGGTGAATATGCAAAGGCGCGTGGCAAATCTTCCAAATCTAGTGTTAGCTCTAACACTGCTATCAACACAACATCTAACCTATCTACAATCAAGACATTACGATTAAGTGCCATAGGCCTTGGGCTATTGGCTGCTGGTTTTGGTATGCAGACGAATGCTACGGGTACAGAAAATCACCATGATGGCGATTATACTCATAGCCATGGTAGTCACGGCGTACATGCCCATACCTCTGGTAACAATAGCCACAACAATAACTCTGATCAAGACAATCCTGAAGGTTCAATAACACTAAACTTCGAAGGTGATAATCCTACAACTATCACACGCAGTAATGGCGAGACACTTAATATTTTAGGTGGTGCAACTGGACCACTGACGGATGGTAACATCGGTGTATTCGGTATTGGTAACACCTTAACTATCCAGTTAGCTGAAAACATCGATCTTGGTGCTGATGGCAGCCTCAAAAATGGTGATACTTTGCTCGATAGCTCTGGGGTCAAGATCACGGCTATCAATGCAGCCAATAACGTTACGCTTAGTAATAACGGTCTTAATAATGGTGGCAATCAAATTACAAACGTCGCCAGTGGTGTTGGTAATAATAGCAATGCTGCAAACATCGGTGATCTGAACAATGCAGTCGCAGCTAACAAAACCAAGTACTATAGTGTCAATTCAACAGCTACTGGTAATGCCAATAACGATGGCGCAACCGGACCAAATGCTATGGCTATGGGCGGTAATGCTAGTGCTACTGGTGGACAAGCCATTGCAATTGGTAGCGGTCAAAGTGGACAGCACACGACTGCAAGTGGACAACAGTCTATCGCGATTGGTGCAAACGTTGTATCGAAAGGACATTCATCTATTGCTATAGGCGGTGATGATTTAGATGCTGCCTCAAAAGCAAATATCAATGGTACCTCAGCCTTTACTATCAATGGTGGCGATGTTAATGCTACCTTCGTTTCCTATACGGGTCGAGATCTTGTTGAGACACCTCCTTATATGGTGAACACCGATTCAGGTGGTGCCGCTTCCATAGCCATTGGAGTAAAATCGCTATCTGAAGGCGCACTATCTACCGCTATTGGCGTACAGTCCTCTTCATCTGGTGTTGCGTCTTCTGCCTTTGGTATAGGTGCCTCAGCAAGTGAAAAAGGATCAGTCGCACTTGGTGCGGGTGCCCAGTCTAATACTCAAGAGGGAGTGGCTCTAGGGTCACAATCTGTTGCGAATGTTGCAGGTGGTGCAATTGGCTTTGCTCCCACAAGTGCCAGTATCGCAGACAAAGCAGCTATCACAGCCACTAACAGTACCAGCCTTGGTGCAGTCTCTATAGGTAATGCCAAAGACGGTACTCGTCAGATTGTCAATGTCGCTGCAGGTATAAATAACAGCGATGCAGTGAACGTATCTCAGCTAAAAGCATTAGACACTATCGTTGCTGATATTGATTTTCCTATCCGCTCCAGCAGTTCACAGCCATACACCACGTCAGTAACAGGGACTAACGCTCTTGCTGTTGGCTCGAATGCCAATGCAAACGGTAGTAACTCAACCGTTGTTGGAGAAAATGCATTTGGGAACTCAAATTCAACCGTCATCGGTGAAGGCGCAAGATCTTCATTCAACGGCTTTGCTGGTGGTCAAGATGCAAAAGCAGGTGTTAATTCAATTGCGATAGGTCAAAGAGCCACAAACGGAACCAGCGCAAGTCGTGCGGTTGCGATAGGCTACGAAGCCAAAGCAACTGCCAATGACTCCGTTGCACTTGGTCTTGATGCACAAGCTCAGGCTTTAGGGGGTGTTGCACTAGGTAAAGGTTCTAGAGCAAATGCTCTAAACAGTGTTGCTTTAGGTCAAAACTCTGTTGCAACAGTACAAAGTGGTGCTTCTTTCTTAACCAACGTTGCTGCTGATGCAAATAATGGCACAGTCTCGGTAGGAGCTGTTGGAAGCGAACGTCGTATCGTTAACGTTGCAGGTGGCTCAGCAGATACTGATGCAGTGAATGTATCTCAGCTAAAAGCTGTCACAGACATTGCAAATGAGGGCTGGAACATCAGTGCACAAGGTAACAGTGCTACTGCAAGCAATGTAGGACCTGGCGATTCAGTTGACTTCAATAGTAAAAATAACAACATCACTGTCTCTAAAAGCTCAACGAGCAATGATGTGTCATTTGAGCTCAATAATAACCTCGATCTAGGTAATAACGGCAGCATAAGCACAGGCAATATCTTTAGTGGCACTCAAGTTAATCGCTTGGGCATGGTTACAGGTGGTCTGGCAATGGGTGGCGTCACTACAGTCAGTGGCGCTGGTGTGACCGTAACAGGTATAAACCCTTTTAATCCGTCTAATGCCACGTTGACCAGTGATGGTCTAACCATTCTGAATGGTCCAAGCATGACCAGATCTGGTGGTATCAATGCTGGCAATAAAAAGATCACAAACGTTAAAGCTGGTACAACTACCACTGACGCGGTGAACTATGGTCAGCTAGAAAATGTATCAAACGTGTCTGACAGCGCTATGCAGACGGTTATCACTCAAATAAATGGCAATGAGGTTAAAACACTGGATAAAACGAACAATACGGCCAACTTCCTCACAGGAGACAACATCGTTCTTAGTGCTGAAGATGGTGGTATTAAAGTGGCGACAGCAGAGAATGTTACCTTTACCAGTGTCACCGCAGGGGATACCTTGTTGAACACAGATGGCGTCAGCTTCTTGGGTAGCAATACGGTTAGACTAAGCAGCATGGGTCTCAACAATGGCGGCAACAGAATCACTGAAGTAGCTGATGCTACTGAATTAGATGACGCCGTCAACCTCAGTCAGCTAAATGGTGTGACAGACACGGCTAATAGAGGCTGGGATATCAGTGCACAAGGTAACAGTGCTACTGCAAGCAATGTTGGACCTGGTGAAGCAGTTGACTTCAATAGCAAAAACAGCAACATCATCGTCTCCAAAACAGCAAACAGTAATGATGTCTCGTTCGAGCTCAACAACGATCTTGATCTAGGAAATAACGGCAGCGTCAGCACAGGTAATATCTTTGGTGGCACTCAAGTTAATCGTCTGGGCATGATCACAGGTGGTCTGGCAATGGGCGGTGTGACTACGGTCAGCGGCATTGGTGTGACAGTAACAGGTACAAACCCACTGTCTAATGCAACGTTGACCAGCGATGGTCTAAGCATGGTCGGTGGCCCAAGCATCACTAAGTCTAATGGTATTAATGCTGGTAATAAGAAAGTGACAAACGTCAAGGCGGGTGTCTTAGATAAAGACGCGGTCAATGTTGGTCAGCTCAACAGTTCAGCTGCCGCTGCTAAAACAGAAGTCGCCGCAGGTACTAACGTGGCTGATGTTGTGAAATCTACGGGTCAGAACGGTCAAGACGTCTATACCGTCAATGCAGATGGTGTCACCGCTTCAGCAGGCTCTTCTGCCGTCACGGTCACAGCAGGTGACAAAGACGAGTTGACCAACATGACCGACTATGCCGTTGACTTAAGTGAAACTAGCAAAGCCAGCTTGGTAAAAGCTGATAGCGCTATGCAGACGGTTATCACTCAAATAAATGGCAATGAGGTTAAAACACTGGATAAAACGGACAATACGGCCAACTTCATCACAGGTGATAACATCGTTCTTAGTGCTGAAGATGGTGGTATTAAAGTGGCGACAGCAGAGAATGTTACCTTTACCAGTGTCACCGCAGGGGATACCTTGTTGAACACAGGTGGCGTCAGCTTCTTGGGTGGCAGTACAGTTAGACTAAGCAGCATGGGTCTCAACAATGGCGGCAATAGAATCACTGAAGTAGCTGATGGTGAAGATGATACAGATGCCGTTAATATTAGACAGTTGAATGCAACCAACAGCACGGTCGACTTGGGACTAGACTTTACAGGAGACGACACTACCGTTGTTGTCAATCGTAAGTTAGGTCAAACCTTAACAATCCAAGGAGGCGCGACAGAGTTAACTGATAACAACATCGGTGTTGTTGCTGATGAAGAGGGCAATCTAAACGTTAAATTGGCTGAAGACGTAATGCTTGGTAAAAATGGTAGCGTGAGAATGGAAAGCACGGTGCTTAACAATGCAGGCGTCACCATCACTGATGGTCCTAATCAGACCATTACGTTAAGCAACGAAGGTCTTGATAATGGTAATAATAGAATTATCAAAGTTGGTGAAGGAATTGCGCCAACTGATGCCGTAAACTTCGCACAGCTCACAACGACCAATAACGAAATTGCCAAAGGTATTAAAATTGGTGATGGTAATAGCGATAATGATCAGCAATTTGCATTAGGTGATACGATCAATGTCACAGGTGATAGTAACCTTACTACTGTTGCTTCTGCAAATGGCGTTCAAGTTAAACTCAACAACCAGTTGGATTTGGGAGATGAGGGCAGTATGCAAATAGGCAATAGCATTATGAACAACGCAGGCTTTACTTTTATAGATAGTGGCTTAGGTAGAACGGTCACATTGAGTAGCCGTGGTCTAGACAATGGTGGCAACATCATTCGTAATGTTGGTAGAGGTGAGCTGAACTCTGATGCCGTAAACGTCGGGCAATTGAGAGAAGTGACCATTGCCTTGGATCGAGGTTGGGATATCACTGCTCAAGGTGATATTGCTACTCAGGTAAGACAAGGAGATGCTATCGACCTAAATAGTAGAGACGGTAATATCAAAGTGTCTAGAACGTTAGTCAATGATGTGGCTACCTTTGATGCTAGCACAGGTTTACGTGCAGCAGCTATACCTTCCAATGCTAATGACATTAGTTTTGATCTAAGCCCAGATATCACTTTGAACAGTGTCACCACAGGTAATACTACTATCAATGATAATGGACTCACGATTGCGGGTGGTCCAAGCGTCACGAAAAGTGGCATTGATGCGGCTGACACTAAGATTACCAATATCCAAAATGGTGAAGTAGCTGCAGACAGCCAAGACGCCGTTAATGGTAGTCAACTCTATGCCCAAGGCAGTGGTATCAGCAGCATTATCGGTGGCAACACTGTCTATAATCCTGAAAATGGTACTTTCATTAATAATGATATCGGTGGAACAGGTCAAGGCAATATCGATGGTGCGATTGCTTCTATCAGACAAGGTACGATCGAAATCAATGAAAACGTACAAGTTAATACTACCAACATCACCAGTAATACAACTGATATCACGACCAACACCACAGATATTGCTACTAACACTAGCAATATCGCGACTAACACAACCAATATTACCACCAATACAACCAATATCAACACCAACACGGATAGGCTCGATGCTGGACTCAACTTTGGTGCAGATAGTGGTGATAATATCAACAAACCAGTCGGAGATGAGAGTGTCCTAAGCTTCACAGGTGGTAACAACATAACGACCACCGCAGAGGGCAGTAGCATCAAGTTTGATCTGAACGGTAATATAAGCGTTGATAGTGTCACGGCTGGGACGACAGTCATCAATAGTAATGGTATCAGTATGCAAGGCGGCCCAAGTATGACCGCTCAAGGAATAAATGCAGGCAGTCAACGTATCACTGGTGTCGCTGATGGTATCGAGGCAACCGATGCCGTCAACTACAGTCAGCTCAGTGCACTTGATAGTCGACTCAATAGTAATATGAATGACCTTGGCTACAGAATCGATGAAGTGGAAGACGATGCAAATGCAGGTATCTCAGCTGCAATGGCAATGTCTGCACTACCTCAGGCCTACATCGCAGGTAAGTCACTGATCGGTGGTGGTGTCAGTACCTATAACGGCGAAAGCGCTGTAGCCATTGGCTTCTCTAAACTCTCTAACGACGGTCGCTGGGTTATCAAAGTGAACGGTACGGCAGATACTCAAGGCAATGTAGGCGGCGCAGTAGGTGCAGGTTTCCATTTTGACTAAAGAGGCTGCTCAATTATAAATTTTGATGAGATAAAAAAAGCAAGACATCAGATGTCTTGCTTTTTTATGGATGAAAAATAAATATTTAATACAATGAAGATAATAATCGTATAAATCTTGATTATCATAAAATCACTTTTTGATCAACTTGCCAAGTTTAAGAAGGTGAATATATCTATAGGATAGAGAGTGAAAATTATTAGATCATTCGCTTTCAACTATCTAAGCACTTATTGAAGAAATCGATATACAGGTTTGTTTTTAATGAGTATTCTAATCATCATGATACTACCAAATCCATTCACTCGTCCTCTCAATGCTTGGGTCACCATTTTTGTGGTTGCCTTGCACGGTGCCACGGTATGGGCAATGATATCTATCGATACCCCAAAACCTCCCGAAATAAAAAATAAACCAGAGACCATTCAACTAGAGCTAATCACATTAGCGTCACCTCCTACCAATAGGCCAAGTACAGAACCTCAATCCAAACCTGTCTCAGAAAAACAACCCGTCTCTGAGACTCAACCAATCAAACCATTAGAAAAAGTAGTAGCATCTGCTCAGCTGTCATCAGCTGCAACATTAAAAGCTGAAACAAAAGAAGCGCCAATATCTTCAACAGCAAACACTGACGTGGCTAAAAAATCATCCAATTTAGAAAGTAATCCTGAAAAGTCTCTCGAAAACCCCTCATCAGCATCATCATTGACGACAGTAGAATCAAGAAAAATATCGAATGTATCGAATGTATCGAATGTATCGAATGTATCGAATGTATCGAATGTATCAGACGACACAGAGCAAGATCTCTCGGCGATGATTCGAGCTGTGACAGCGCAGTTCAACCGTGATCAAGCCAGACAGAAACGTGCACTAGGAAAACAAACCAACCGAAAGCTCGCCGAACAAGAGCAATGGCGCATACAAGCAGCCAATGAAGCAATTGCCAACATGCTGAAGTTAGCCGCTGCCCAAGCCGAAAAGCAAGTCACTGATCAGGCCGCTATAGATGAGAAGGCTGATAAATATAATGAGGTTAATAAAAGTGACGAGACAGGCCCGTTTTTGGCAGATTATGGTAGCTGGCTTGATAAGCACGAACCGACGACTAGCTTACCATTGCTAATATGGCGTAGCATTGATACTGAGCTCGGTGATGTGTTTATCGTCATGCTAGAGTTGCATGTCAATAAAGAAGGCTATATTACGGAGGTGCAACTGCTTGAACCCTCAGGCAGTCCAATAATCGATGCAATGGCAACCACGCAAGTTAGGACAGGGCAACTCAATCCACTGCAAAAAGATGGCAAGACAGTTGATGCAATTATGCCGATGTCATTGGTATATGAGAGACCGACATTTAATAATTAACATAGAATTTGTAAGGTCTTTCGCCGATGATAATGCTAGCAGCTGTTTTTAAATGAACAACACGGTCTATCGTCAGATCAATATAAAAAAACGGCAAGCGTAACATCCAGCTGGTATAAATTTTCCTTGCTTGCTGTGTGCTTGGCACTTTAGAGCCTTACAAAAAATCATCCCGGCAGTATGGTATTTTTTTAAAGTGAATCTACTATAATTACGTCAAGATAATTACGTTAAGATAGTCACGTCAAGATAATTATGTTAAGGAAGATGTATGGATCTTATGGATTATTGGCAATACACAGATATTATTACCAAGGCTTTATTTTTTGCGCTTTTTGCACTATCGGTTGCCTCTTGGGTCACAGGAATTTTGCGGCTGTATTATAGTCGCCAACTGGCCAAAACTGTCGCGGCTGATTTAGCGCAGCAATTACAAAAACAAGTACCGCCTAGTTTGCAAGCCAGTGCAGAGGAGCGCAGATTGATGACCGAGCAGACTTTATTGCAGCTGATCGGTCGCTATCGACATCGCAGTGAGCAAGGATTGCCGCTATTAGGTACGACTGCTGCTATTGCGCCCTTTATTGGATTATTTGGTACGGTATGGGGTATATTTCATGCGCTACGCAGTATCGGTATGAGCGGGCAGGCAGGGCTTGCGCAAGTGGCAGGTCCAGTAGGTGAGGCGCTCATCATGACGGGGCTTGGTCTTGCCGTTGCGATTCCTGCTGTGATTTTTTATAACATTATTGCGCGTATGAATCGTCGAACGTTATTCTTAGCCAATGATATTGCTCACGGTCTCTTAGGTGCATCGATGCGTCCAGCAGTGACGACAGATAAAACGAATACAAAAGTTTAGATCCTTGCAATTTATTGGCTATAAAAAAGGAGACACGCATGGCGTTTCATCTAGGAGATGATGACACTCAAGGTTTGAGCGAAATGAACCTGATACCGCTCATCGATATCATGCTGGTGCTGATGATTATCTTTTTAGTGACAGCGACAGTGATGAACCCAACTGTGCCATTGGATCTGCCCAAGACCAGTGCTACGATTAATGATTTGCCTGATGACATATTACAAATCAGTATCAATCAAGATAATGAGCTGTTTTGGGATGAAGAGTCGCTGTCATTACCGCAACTACAGACACGGTTTGCGCAAGCAGCAAGTGATGGGCTAGATCCTAGTATTCATCTGCGCGCAGACAAAGACACTCGCTACGATATGGTGGCGCAAGTTTTGGCTGCTGCGAGTAATGCAGGTCTTACTAAAGTTGCTTTCGTCAATGAGTAAGCTTTTGAAATACAACCGTAAAAAATACGCCCTACCATCAAGAAGATGCTAGGGCGTATCATCAATCAGCACATGAATACATTTAGCCATTTCAAACTTCACACTCTAAATGATGACACGCCCTAGGACTTATTTTTTGAATCAGCTTAAAAGGAAGAAAACGGCAATCATCTAAAATGCCCGTTCAAAAAACCACCACAGTGCCACTAAAATACTAATCAGCGAACCGATATAAAATATAATCCATTTATAAAATTGTGTGTGACGTAATAGTAGCGCTATTGGAAACACCAAAGCGATAAATACCAACTGTCCCATCTCAATGCCTACGTTGAAACTCAACAACGCTAATACACGTGCACTGGTAGCAAGTGGCAAGTCTACCAATACATTGGCAAAACCAAAACCGTGAATCAGTCCAAAAACAAAGGCCAAATAGACCGCTCGTACCCGTAGTAATGGCACGACATTATTGAGCGCGGCAAAGGCGATGGACAATGCAATCAAAGATTCGATAAAGCGTGGCGGTATGCTAACGATTTGCAGTGCCGCCAAGCTGAGTGTAATGGAGTGAGCGAGTGTGAACGAAGTCGCAATCCAAAACACTTCAAGCAGCGCCGCTTTTGGCTTAGTAACAGCAATCAATTGTTTCTGTTTGCGCACGTACACCGCAGGAATGAGCAGTACAAATAAGAATAGCAGATGATCCCAACCAATTAGCAAGTGGTGTATACCGCTTTTGAGAAAATTAGTCGCGGTAGACATCCAGCCAGTACTCGCCTGCGCTCCTAATGGGCTTTGGCCTACTGCCAGCACTTGTAGGGCGGTGTCATCATTAGCCTGAGTCAGGATGAGTCGGTGGTTGGCATCGATACCTGCCAATATTTGATAATCAAGATTATCAATCGGCTGAGCACAGCTTAAGGCAAAATTGCTATATAAGTAATTAAATCCGCCACGTGTATTAATGGCCAATGGCGCAAATTTTGTAATTTGACACGCTTGTGCGCTACTTTCTAGTTTTATTTTGGATTGAATCAATTGCTCTATCAGCGATGTCTGTGACTTTACTTCTGCCCAACTGACTTGACTGTCTTTGTTTGGATCTATATCAATCAGCAACGCTAAGTCGCGCAGTGAAAGCTCATATTCAGCATCATATTTACTCTCTGCCGTACTCTCAGAGTCGCTCAGATTGAGGTTTAAGTAGGCGGTACTAGACTCATGCGCTTGTGCCACTGAACACGTCAGCGCCAGTAACAGCAGCGTCAGGTAACGATAAGTATGACTTCCAATAAGTCTGCGAAGCGCATTCATAAAAGCTTCTCCTTATTCATACCTTGCGTGTTTACGGTTTGCGTGCTTTTGGCTTGAGTGTTGGACGTTTGCGTAGTGGCAACTTGGCAATTTAGACAATCACTGATTTTACCTGAGCGTAGCGCTTGCTCTAGTGCAGGATATTCGAATTTCGTGTCTGTCATAAATTGGCGTATTAGCTTGATGTCTGCTTGGCTACCAGCTTTGATAGCTGCGCTCGCATAGAGCACGATATCAGCCGTTTCACGCTGCTGTTGCCAATTATCTTGAGCCAATTTTAGTGCTGAGTCTACTTGATTGGCCAGCAAAGCATAAGTCGCTTGTTCGCGCATATGAGCATTTTCTTTGCGTATCTGCCATACCTCAATGCGTTCTTTCATCAAGGCCAAGTTTTTCTGTGCTTGAGGGTCGCCTAATTCCATTTGAGCAGTGATAAGGCGTAGTAGCAAGGCGTCTTTATCCGTATGCTCTCGGAGCATATCGCGCACCTTTTCATACTCACCGATACTCAATAGCCAGTCAGCGCGAGCCATCAGCGCCGGTACGGTTTGATCGTCCATCACGCTAAAAATCTGATTGGTAAGCGAAGTATCTTGGCTACGTAATGCGGCATCTGCTTGCATCAAGTATATCCAGCGAGCAGTTGATGCATCTAACCCAGGTGCGATCGCCGCCAGTCCACTGAGTGTTTGTTTTGCCTGTTCAAGCTGCCCAGTCATGCTCTGTATCTGAGCCTGACAAGCCAGCTCATAAACACGCAATTCAGGATCATCAAGTTTGTTGCAGTAGCTCAAAGCGTCTTTAAACTGACCTTGGACGACCAGTAAAGAAGAAAGAGTCAATAGAGCATCTGGATGAGTCGCTTCTTGTTCTAATATCTGTGTTAGTAACTCTTTTGCTTGAGCAAATTTATGATCTGACTGCAATGCTCGTGCTCGTAGCATTAGCGTATCTATACTCTGGTCTGTGCTCTGATCTAACTGCGCGCGTGCCTGACCCAATGCCCGAGGATCGCCTTGTAGATACGCACGTTCTAGTAATTGACTGGTTTGTGCTGGGGTATTTGTGTGTGTGTCAGTTCGAAAGTCAGCAGCGTTTAGATAGCGCGGCGCTGGGGAATCTGTAGGCAGGGTCGCTAGAATTTGTTGATCGTCTTTTGGTATAAAGGGGGCAGCGTGAAGCAGTTGGCTGCTGAGAGGTAATAACAGTAATAATCCGATAGGGAATTTAATCCAATGCATAAAATATCTCGGCTCAAAACATAAAGAAACACCCAATCAGTAAACTGATTAGGTGCTTGGATAACTTCAGGTCAAACTACAGCGAGGCATTGGCGCCTGATACTGCGACAGGTTCTGCCAAATTGGCTTCAGGCAGCATCACCCGATCAATATCTTGAGGCTCATCAGTGTCGACATTATTACTAGCATCAATCACAGCAGAGGTATTATTAACGGCTAACTTCGCTTTCGCTTGATCTGCCGCAACAGCATTATCAACCTGATTTGACGAGTCAAAGTCATTGTTGTCATTATCATTGAAACAACCAGAAAGTGCAGCTGATCCAGTGATCAATACGGCTAATATTATATAGCGCATAGTATTTCTCCTTGGGTTAGATTCAGCTTATCGGCTACCTGGGTTAGGCGTTTTTA
The DNA here is from genome assembly GCF_015351755.1 of Psychrobacter sp. N25K4-3-2. Classification (NCBI taxonomy): domain Bacteria; kingdom Pseudomonadati; phylum Pseudomonadota; class Gammaproteobacteria; order Moraxellales; family Moraxellaceae; genus Psychrobacter; species Psychrobacter sp. N25K4-3-2. The sequence goes on along the minus strand of NZ_JADKLX010000002.1, from coordinate 49,374 downwards.
GATAAGGAAAGACAGAGTCAAACTCGGTTGCAGGTTTGACTGCACCATCTGTGAACAATGCTTTGCCAGCTTTAGCATCCGCAGGCACACAAGTGACGTCTGCAGGCAATCCAGCATGACATAAAGCACCCATAGATACTCTCAACGCAATGTCAGTGACATCATCACCAGGACGTCTACCGTTTGGAAAACCTGCCACATCTTTAGCAGTTGCACTTGGGCGACCATCGTTCTGACCTGGAATAATACTAATCACACCTAAGTCATTTTGATTGGCAGCTGCAACAGCAGGCGTGCTAGTGTTAAGTCGCAACATATCTGCTGGTACGAGCTTTGGATTAGCAGGTTTGTTGATAGTAGGAACACCCGTTAAAAAGGCGGTGACTAAATCTTGACGAGGGAAATTCGTTGGTGCAGGGGCTTGTGGATACAAGGTTTGAATAAGTGCTGGTAGCGTAGGATAAAAGACATAAGGCGCGAATTTTGCCACATCATCTTTTGGCTCTGACGCATTGAATTTATCTTTATCCTTTAGACCAATAACCACTTCATTGACCAATGGCATACCTAGTCGTGACACTTGCGTCCATGCGCCGCCTTTTTTGGCTGTTGTACTGATGCCTGAAGCAGGATTGCCATTTACCAAGGTCGCTTGACGCACGCTAGCCGTTGTCCAAGCACCGATGACAGGATCGTTACCAGTTGCGTTAACTAAGCAAGCTTTAGGGACTTCCATGGCAATAGAGGTAATGTTTTTATCTGCTAAGATGTTAGTACCACCATTACGTGCACCTAATGGGTTTAGGTTGATTAAATCAAACACTCTACCCAAGTCAATTGCAAAGCTCTCAGCACGTTGACCAACGAATACTCGACCTTGACCACAGCTACCCAAGTTTAACGGCTTAATAAAGCTGCGTGCATAGGTAGGGTAGTCAGCAAACGATTTGGTACCGATATAGTCAAATGGTTTTTTGAAATTGCCCAAATCAGTGCGTGAGCCACTACGGCGATCGCCTTTGACCATCGTGACGTCATAGCTCTCACTGGTTTGTACGTTAGCAGCAACTGAGGCATCACCAGCGTTAGATAAAGGAATGGCGACATTTGGTGTCGATGGATTGCCATCTGAGTCGATTTCGATACTGTTTAAGTTTTGGGTAAAGTCAAACTGGAAGGTAATATCTTCGACAGCATCGCCGTTGTTATCAATATGGATTTCATACAAGGCATCGTCGTCTAATGCGAAGTAATTAGGTCCACCGTAAGCGTCTTGTAGCGGTAAATAGTTGGCAATAATCGTGACGTAATCGGCTCGATTATTTTCATAACTATTAAACATATAAAAGTCAGTGGCATCGACTTTAGGGGTTTTGGTAATTGAAGGGGCTTCACGGTGACTAGAGGCGACAGCGCTTGCGCTAACGCATAGAGTCATGGCGGCTATTAGAGCCTTTGTGGTGTGTTTCATACGGATCCTTGTAGAAAAACTTAAGTGATAGAGGCTGTAAAAATTTTATAGCATATGAACTTTGATGAATTCAATTAAATTCTAAAGTTTGATTAATTAAATTAAATAGTGTCCTTACCAAGTTCATTTAAACTATACACTGAATTAGCTGATATTATTAGAACTTTTATCGGTTTTATCATACCAGTCGTCGGTTTTTTACAAAAAACTGCTTTGAAAACAATATCAAAGCAGTTGTACTAAAGTCAGTAACTATCGCCTATAATCAGTTCAAAATCAAGAGGATGTATTAAAATAAGAAGGTTTAATCAGTGAAAAATAATATCGATACATCACGCACTGCTGATATCAATTTTTCTTGCTTGCTGTGCCTGCGCAGACAGAGGTTTCGAAAATCAATCCTAGCAATGCTATGTTCTTTTTAAGCTGTGTTCTTTTTACATTGAATCGACTATAGAACCCATTTTGCAACGTGCTTATCCTTTCAATAACGGGTTCGTGATTTATTGAGGGTTAGGGGCATCAAGTTGCATCATAGGGTCGGCATCTGCAAAGGCTTTTAGGGTGCGGCAATGGGCATCAATAGCGACGATGTTGGGATAAGTGCTCAAATCTACTTTAAAACGGCGAGCGGAAGAAACTTGAGGAATCAAATAACAATCTGCAAAAGTAGGGTTGTCACCATAGCAGAATTGTCCGCGATTGTTATCTGCCGCCAAACGTGTCTCTAAAGCGGCAAATCCTTCACTGATCCAGCGATTGCACCATGCAATGACATTTTCCTCGTCTACTGATAACTCATTACGTAAATATTGTAAGATACGGCGATTGTTAAGCGGATGAATGTCGCAACCAATCATGGCACTCAACGCGCGCACATGCATACGTCCAGCAGCATCTTTAGGCAATAATGGCTGCTCAGGGTAGACGTCTTCTAACCATTCCAAGATAGCTGGACTTTGGTATAATAGTAAATCATTAACTTGTAGGACTGGCACCAATCCTTGCGGGTTAATCGCTTTAAAGGCAGTCTCTAACTGCTCATCTTGTGCCAAATTGATTGCGATATCGTCGTAATCTAAACCTTTTAGGTTCATAGCGATACGAGTACGGTAAGAAGTGCTACTGCGAAAGTAGCCATAAAGTGTCATCATTATTAATTCCTTTTATTATGATATGTTGTGAATGTTCAACACGCCCTAAAACAAGCGTGATGATGTTAAATCTTCATTCCAGCTTTAAATTGACATTTAACTAAGTAAATTATTCATTGAGCAAATCATGCCAGCAGCCAAAACCCTTTTAGATAGTTCTGTCACCAGTAAAAACCAAAGTGGCGTCCAGTCGCTTGAGATTGGGCTATCGATTCTAGATGTGCTGATCGACCGCAATGAGCCTATGATGCTAAAGGATATCGCTGAAGCCATGCAAATGCACCCAGCAAAATCCCATCGCTACTTGGTCAGCCTCATTCGTAAAGACTATGCTAGTAAGCTCGATGATGGTCGCTATGGTCTTGGCGATAGAGTGAATACATTGGCATCATTAGGACATACTGGACTCAACCAAAACAATCTGTTGGCACGCCTCACACAAGTGGCTAATGAAATCAAAGATACTTTAAATTGCGGGGTACAAATCGCCAAATGGTTTAGTGAAGGCCCTATTATCATTCAGTCGGTTGAGCCAGACAGTCCAATCAGTATCATTACTCGCATCGGTTCTCGTATGCCACTGACGACATCGGCGACAGGGCAGTTATTTGCCAGTTATCAGCCAGATGCCGTCATTCAGCCATTGGTCACAGCTGAATGGCAGACAGACAATGAAGCAATAATTACAGAAAAATGGCAGAATTTCAGTCACTTGCAAGCCAAAATTCGTACTCAAGGCTATGCGACAGTGACGGGCGATATGCTTATGGGGATTAACGCCATTACGATTCCTGTGATATTGCCACAGCTTGCCAGTAGTGCTGCTAATTCATCTGCGATTAATGACAAAATTGCTGGTGAAGGCTTACCGTTAGAGTATGCCATCACTATTATTGGAACAACAGAGCAGTTACCGATGAGCGAGCAACATAACGTGGTCGAACAAATACTCGCAATAGCACAGCGTTATCAAATAGCGTAGCCAGTATGTGATTCTATAAGCTAACTGGCTATCGCATCAAAAGATTTATTTTCGAACATCATCTAATGATATTCATCCTCTAAACCATACAGGCACTACTGGCCGCTTTTGCTTTTTCGTATACGTTGTCAGCGTCTAGACCAGTGGCATTCACTTCATCAAGGTAATGTTGAGAGCCTTCCATTAATGGGCCTCTCCAATCTGGGTCATTGAGTGGATCAGGGATATCAATCATGATATCGCCTTTTGCTTTGGCAGCGGCCATCGCTTTGGCATTGCTGACGTCAAATACTTTAGAGATATGTGCTGCCAGCTCTGCTCCTGAATTGTCATCAATCACTTTTTTGAGTTCATCAGGCAAGCTGTTGTATTTATCTTTATTCATACTGATCACAAAGGTAGAGTTATAAAAAGGGATGTTGGTGTGCGTATTGATCAGCTCGTCAAGGCGAAACGCTTGAATGGGTTGCCAAGTAAAGCTAAGCCCGTCAATGACACCGCGCTGAAGCGAGGTATAAGTATCACTGGCAGGCATGCCGACAGGTGCAGCACCAGTAGCTTCGATAATATGGCTCGCAACCGCAGAAGGTTGGCGAATACGTAGGCCTTTCATGTCTGCTGGCGTGCGAATCGGTTTATCAATGGTATGAAGCGCGCCTTGTCCAGTCCCTATCAGCGCTAACAAGTGAGTGTCTTCGTATTCGTCTTTAATCACACCCTCGTCATATAGTTTATGAAGTATACAGCTCTGCTGCTGTGCAGTATTTGTGATGCCTGGCAACTCTACAATTTGAGTCAAAGGGAATCGTCCTGCTGTATATCCTTGCGCTTGCATACCAATATCCACACTGCCTTTCGCCGTAGCGTCATAGGTAGCACCTGGTTTGCTGAGCGTCGCAGAAGGGTATATCTCAACCTTTAAGCGGCCTTTTGAATCTGCTTCAATTTTCTTCGCCCACGGCTCTAATGCTTCGGTGTTTATGTTGTCAGTGGCAGTCATAAAGTGCGAGAATCGTAACGTCGTCACGTCACCAGCATCTGTAGAGGCGCCTGCTGCTTGGTCGTTATTGGAGCAACCAGTTATCGCAAGCGAGGCAGCCAAGAGTATTCCTAAAGGGGTTTTTACTTTCATCATCGAATCCTTTCATGATGGTGAGATATGGTTTGCTACTCACCGACAGGGGCGACTTCACGCGCTTCGGCCAACTCTTCACTGTGCAAAAACTGCGTATGTGCTGGGGCGCGTTTGGTACGAGACCACTCATCTAGCATGTCTTGCTTGATGGCGTCTGTAATCATAGAAACCTTGTCTTCTGAGGTTGGATCGTCATAAGTCAGCTCAAGGCGATGACCATTAGGATCAAAGAAGTAAATAGAATGGAATATACCGTGATTGGTTACGCCAATGACATCAATGCCGCCTTGTTCCAAATGCTCTTTGGCAATCAATAGCTCATTACGGTCTTTGACCTTTAGCGCCAAGTGTTGCACCCAATTTGGGGTGTTTGGATCAAAGCCCATTTCAGGTTGATTGGGTACTTCAAAGAAGGCCAAAACATTGCCACTGCCAGCATTTAAGAAGACATGCATGTATGGATCAAAGGCTTTGGTTGAAGGCACGTGATCTTCTGCGAATGCCAAAATAAAATCCATGTTCAAATGCTTTTGATACCATTCGACGGTTTCTTTGGCATCTTTGCAGCGATAAGCCACATGATGGATTTTCTCAATTTGAAAGCTCATATCAAACTCCTTTTGATAGGGCGTAAATTTCATATTAATAGACAAACTGTCAGTACTTATAGACGGTACATCATTGTTGTCTGACAGTTTAAATCTACTTTTACGCCTTTTTTATATACGGTTATTATTTATCAAAATTAAAGCTAAGCGCGGGTAGTACTTTGCCGCGTACTTCACCAAAGCCAACACGGATGCCATCTTTTTCGCTATAGCCTTTCATGATCACTGTGTCGCCATCTTCGATAAAGCTGCGTGTTGCGCCGCCTTTTAGCGTGACTGGTTTAGTCGCGTTCCAAGCAATCTCTAGCATCGAGCCATAAGAGTCTGGCGTTGGGCCTGAAATGGTGCCTGAGCCCATCATGTCACCGACTTCTACTTTGCAGCCAGTGATAGTGTGGTGTGTCAATTGCTGTGCCATTGACCAATACATATATTTAAAATTGGTCTCGCAAAGAACAGTAGCCGTCTCCGCATTTTCAGGTAGTAACTCAACCGAAAGATTGATGTCAAAGCTGTTATCGCTCGCTTTTTCATTTAAATAAGCAAGTGGCTTAGGTTCTTGTGTTGGGCAAGCCGTTTTAAACGGGGCCAATGCATCCATGGTGACAATCCAAGGGGACACTTCAGAAGCAAACGTCTTAGCATTGAATGGGCCTAAAGGTACGTATTCCCATTTTTGGATATCTCGGGCTGACCAGTCGTTAAGCAGTACCATACCGAAGATATGATCAGAGGCTTCATCTATAGCGATTGGTTGACCGATATGATTGCCTTTACCAACGACAAATGCAGTCTCTAGCTCAAAATCTAAACGCTTACAGGCAGAAAAAATAGGACGGTCATCAGGGTTGGGCTTTAGCTGGCCTGATGGACGTACGATATCCGTCCCGCTAACGATGACGGTGCTGGCGCGTCCGTTATAGCCAACAGGCATTTCAGTCCAGTTAGGTAGTAGGGCGTTGTTTGGGTCGCGGAACATGGTGCCGACATTGGTCGCATGCTCTTTAGAAGAATAAAAATCGGTAAAACCGGGCACTCGAACAGGTAAATGCATGGTGACATCTGCTTGTTTAAACAGCGCCTTTTTTTGTAAGTCTGCATTGTCACGTAAGGTGTCATTGTCGCTAGACAGTAACGTTTGAATGGTGGTACGTGCCTGCGTCCAATTGTCTCGACCAGAATCAATAAAAGCATTCAGAGTAGATTGGTCAAAGTATGGTCCACCATCTAAGCTCAATAACCCTTCTGTCTCCAGTACGGACAAATCAAGCACGTGCTCACCGATGGCAACACCAGCGCGGCGCTTGTTATTACCAGCAGCGTCTTTGGTATCGCTAAAAATACCGTAGGGGAGATTGTGGATTGAAAAGTCAGAATCGGGGGTGATATCGATAAATGAGGTGAGGCTTGCGTCAATCATTGACATGATTTGCTCCTTGCTAATATAAATTTATGATTACGTTATAATTAACTACTTACGTATAATGTAATTTATTGATATGTGGATTGCAAGTTTTTTGTGCAATGGCTTGGCGCTATACCAGCTATAAAATTGATATCAGCAGTGCGTGATGTATCGATATTACTTTTCACTGACTGTATTATTATTTTTACTAATTACACCAAAATGGAATACAAAAAAAGGCTGAGCAAGTGCTCAGCCTTTTTATCAAACCACATTTTTAGTCGTGTTATTTAATCAGTCTTTTAGAACTTTTACCATGGCATTGGCCACGTAATCAATGTTGTTGACGTTTAAGCCTGCCACACACATACGTGAGTTAGATACCATGTAGATACCAAACTCGGTTTGTAATTGCTCGATTTGCTCAACTGTCAATCCGGTAAAGCTAAACATACCGTTTTGACGAGTAATATAATCAAAACTACGCTCAGGAAATTTTGATTCTAATACCGACTTGAGCTTTAAGCGCATGGCTTTTATACGGTCGCGCATGCCATAAACCTCACTAACCCACTGCTGGTATAGTGCGTCATCATTCATGACGATATCGACCACACGTCCGCCATGCGATGGGGGACTGGTATAAATACGGCGAACGATGAAATTTAACTGACCAAAGACGCGTTCGGTTTCCTCTACGGTAGGGCAAACGACGGACAGACCGCCGACACGCTCTCCATACAGAGACAAGTTTTTCGAGTAGGAATTGCTCACGAATAATATGAGATCCATATCAACCGCTTTACGGATAGCATAAGCATCACTGTCCATATCCTCGCCAAACCCTTGGTAGGCAATGTCCATAAAGGGAATCAGCTCACGCTGTTTTATCACCTCTAAGACTTTATCCCATTGCGCTTTGGTCAAATCCATACCGGTTGGATTATGGCAGCAAGGGTGCAACAGTACGATATCTTGTTTATTTAAAGTTTCAAAAAAACTGATCATCTCATCGAATTTGATGCTACTGCTGGCTTTATCGTAGTAGGGATAAGTGCCAACTTCTACATCGCAGCCTTCAAAAATGGCGATATGGTTGCTCCATGTCGGGTCGCTGACATAGCACTTTGACTGCGGGAACCACTGATGGATAAACTCAGCGCCAACTTTTAATGCACCTGAGCCACCGAGGGTCGCTATCGTAGCCACACGACCATCAGTTAACACTTGAGCATTTTTACCAAACAGTAAGTTTTGGCAAGCGCTACGATGACCAGGCAAACCTGCCATTGGCAAATAGGGACGGGCAGAGATAGGGTCAGCAATGCGCTCTTCGGCTGTTTTTACACAGTCCAGTACGGGCAGTACCCCTTCTTCATCGTAGTAGATACCGATGCCCAAATTGACTTTATTGGGATTGGGATCAGCAGAAAACTTGTCCATAAGTCCTAGGATAGGGTCACCAGCATAATATTCTACACTTCTAAACATTCTGTATCCTTACAAAAAATATGAGTCGCGAAGCCAAAAAGCATAAATCAAATGGATAATTAACTCAACGTAAGATTTAGTCACATTGACTGACGACAAGCCAAATAATCTATAAAACGCTTAAAAAACACCAACATGCCCTATTTATTTTTTAACTATATTTATGGTTTGCGTCAAGGATTGAATAAACTTGGCTTACGTACTATGAAAATTAAGTGCTATGAAAATTAAGTGCTATGAAAATTAAGTGCTATAAAAATCAAATACCGTACAAACTAAGTATTATGCAAATTAAGTATTGTGCAAGCCATCAAAGTGATCGTTAAAATACGTTTGTAAGAATTTCTTGAAAGCAATAGTGGCAGGCGATAACGCGCGTGAGGAGCGTTGATAAATAAAGAACTGTCGCATCTTAACAGGCTGGGACAAAGGTCGCATTTGCAAGCCGTTGGCACTGACCCAGTCGATAACTTCAGGCATGTAGGGCAAGCAAAGCGTAATGCCAAAGCCTTGACGGGTCATCTCAAGGGCGGTAGACATAAAATTCACTTTATATCGTGCCTGCTGGATATGGCTGGCGATCTGATCGTCCAGTTCCGCTGTCACTTGTTCAATGAAAGGACCTTGCAGTGTGATGAGCGGAATGTCTAGTAAATCCTGCCACGTTATCTCACGTTTTTGTGCCAGCGCATGGCTGTCAGGCATCACCACACAAAATGGCAGCTGATATAACAAATCAGCGTTGACATCGTCATCACTCTCCATAAAGCCAAGCTCAGTACCGACACCCAAATCGACTTCGATGTCTTGAATATGTCTAAGTAAGTTTTCTGCTGAACAGTCCAATAACGACACGTCAATCTCGGGGTGTTGTTTGGAAAACTGGGCAATAACTGCTGGCATGGACGAGGCTGCGAACTGCGAAACGGCTAGCCGTACTTGACCTTGCGCCAAGCTGGTCAAACTACTCGCCTCATTTTCGAATAGCTGCATTTCATTCAAAATACGCCGTGCTTGTGGCAACAAATGCCGTCCAACTACCGACAAAGACAGCTGACGGGTAGTACGGTCAAATAACACAATACCGAGGCCAGATTCTAATTCTTTAATCAATCCACTAACGGCAGATTGGGTCAAATGCATTTGATCGCTGGCACGAGTAAAGCTACCGTTGTCAGCGACTTGGATGAAAGCAGTGAGTTGGCGAATGCTGATATTCATAAGTAAACCTGATAAATAAATCATAAAAAACAATTAGTCTTATAAATAAACCTAATCTAATATAAATGCATCGTCAATAAGAATTATTGATTGAGAGTATTTTCTCATATTGCTTTCTCGTATTGTTTTTATAGTTTTTAGACCACCAATTGAAATTAAGGATGATTACAATGGCAGATTTATTTGAAAACCCAATGGGCTTAAATGGGTTTGATTTTGTTGAATTCGCCTCACCTAAACCGGATGCTGTCGAGGCATTGTTTAAACAGCTTGGCTTTGCACACGTGGCCAATCATCGCTCAAAAGACGTTGCGCTATACCGTCAAGGTGACATCAACCTTATCCTGAATCGTGAGCCAAAAAGCCAAGCCAGTTACTTTGTAGAAGAGCATGGCGCGGGCGCTTGTAGTATGGGTTTTCGGGTGCAAGATTCCAAACAAGCTTACGAGCGTGCCATCGAGATGGGCGCGCAGCCAGTAGACGTGCCAACGGGTGTAATGGAGCTGCGCCTTCCTGCTATCAAAGGTATTGGCGGTTCATTGATATATCTGATTGACCGTTATAAAGATGGTGAATCTATCTATGACGTCGACTTTGAATTTTTTGCTGATGTAGACAGAAACCCTATCGGACATGGCTTTAAAGTCATCGATCATTTAACCCATAACGTTTACCGTGGTCGTATGGCCTATTGGGCAAACTTTTATGAGCGTGTCTTTAACTTCCGCGAAATTCGATTTTTTGACATCAAAGGTGAATACACTGGTCTGACCAGTAAAGCCATGACCGCACCTGACGGTAAAATTCGTATCCCGCTAAATGAAGAAGCGAAGCAGGGCGGTGGTCAGATCGAAGAGTATTTGATGCACTTTAACGGTGAAGGTATTCAGCATATTGCTTTGGCTAGCGATGACTTGTTTGCCAGTATCGATAAGCTAAAAGCGGCTGGTATTCCACTAATGACCGCACCAAATGATACTTATTACCAAATGCTGGGTGAGCGTCTACCGGGTCATGGCGAGACTGTGTCTGAGCTACAGATGCGCGGTATTTTGCTCGATGGCACGACTGAGGGTTCTGTCCCACGTCTGCTATTACAGATTTTCTCTGAAACTATCTTGGGCAGCCCAGTGTTCTTTGAATTCATCCAACGTAAAGGCGATTACGAAGATGGTTTTGGCGAAGGTAACTTCAAAGCCTTGTTTGAATCTATCGAGCGTGACCAAGTGCGCCGCGGCGCGGTTGGTCAGCCACAGACTGAAACGCCATAATTTACGCTACATTTAGAAAAGCTCATAAAAAAACGGGCAGGATGAAAGTAATTTTTCTTGCCCATAATGAGCTCTGCACTTTGTAATGTCGTGAAGCCAATGTGATGGTTCAATCATAATTGAAAGCGACTAACAACATTTAAAGCGCTAACTGCAATAAAAGGAACGCAGGCATGGAACGCCTATCACATATAGATTCTCTTAATACCACCATCGGTGCCAATAGTGTCGCTTCTAAAACACCAAGCAATGATGCTGCTAGCCACGATGACACTGCGCATAGAAAGAGTGATTCTACTCCGAAAAAACAACCTTACGTGTCGCATCAGCCAGACAGTCATGGTCATATTCACTATAGTGACGATGAAAATGGCATGTGGCAATCGTTACTTGAGCGGCAAGCCGAGCAAATACCCAATCGTGCCTGCCCAGCCTATCTAGACGGTTTGAAAAAACTGGATTTGCCCGCCACCCGTATTCCACAACTACATGATATCGACGAGGTACTGCAAGCAACCACTGGTTGGCAAACTGCTGCTGTCCCCGCGTTAATAAGCTTTGGTAAGTTTTTCAAATTGCTTGCCAATAAATCCTTTCCCGTTGCAACTTTTATCCGTCGATTTGATGATATGGACTATATTGAAGAGCCTGATATTTTCCACGAAATCGTTGGACATTGTCCGCTACTGACACACCCTGCATTTGCGACTTTTAATGAGACTTATGGCAAGCTGGGTCTCAATGCCAGTAAAGAAGAAAGATGGTTTTTGGCACGGCTTTATTGGTTTACCATCGAGTTTGGTTTGGTGGGGAAAACCCAAGATAACCGTCGAATCTATGGCGGTGGCATCTTAAGCTCACCATCTGAGACCATTTATGCGCTCAATGCTAGTTCTGAGCAGCAAGCAGAACCTCGTTCTCAACATAAGCCCCAGCCTCAACCAGAGCATCGAGCGTTTGACTTGCTTGATGTGTTACGTACCCCTTATCGTATCGATCATATTCAGCCGATTTATTATGTCATTGATGATTTGGATACGTTATTCGATATCGTTAACAGCGACATCATGGGAATGGTCAAACAAGCCATGTCACTGGGATTGTTTGAGCCCCCTTATGCGGCAAAAAATGCTTAATACATGATTGGGAAGCACAGCATTATTTAAATCATGCAGCAATAAAAACAGCGTCAACACGGACGTATATTTACTAAAAAAACAACGATCAACATAAAAGGAAATTATAATGACGACATTATCACAAGCCAGCTGTGAAGCCTGCCGTATTGGTGCACCAACAGTTGAGGATACTGAGGCAAGCGAGCTATTACAGCAAATTCCAGATTGGTCATTGATTGACGTCGATGGCATCAAGCAATTACAACGCCAATATAAATTTAAAAACTTCGTCAAGGCGATGGAGTTTGCCAATCAATTGGCAGACATCGCTGAAGCAGAAGGGCATCATCCAGGCATCTTGGTAGAGTGGGGCAAAGCCACCGTGACGTGGTGGTCGCATAGTATTAAAGGGTTGCATCGCAATGACTTTGTCATGGCTGCAAAGACCGATAGCCTATTTGGTAAGTGATGAGGGTAGCAATAAGCATTGCAACTCATTAAACTTGCCACACTCAAAGCCAACCTCTATGCCAGATATAGCTGGCAAGCTAAGGACGTGTGATGCCGCCAAAAATATTAACCCAAATTTCGCCTCAACTTGCTTTTATGATTTCTGCCATTGTCATCGCCATCATGGGTGTCACCATGATTGGCTTTGGCTGGGTACCACATTTATCATTGATTCTCGCTATCTGTGTCTTGCTAGGCATCGGTCTGTTCAAAGGGCTAAGCTTTGATGATATGCAGTCGCAAATGGCATCAGGTGTCATGCGTGGTATCGGTGCCATTTATCTATTTTTCTTTATCGGTTTGATGGTCGCCGCCTTGATGATGTCTGGTGCCATTCCAACGCTGATGTATTTTGGCTTTCAGCTGATTTCTCCTGAGTATTACTATATCTCTGCCTTTGTGCTGACTTCTATTATCGGTATTGCTTTGGGCAGTAGTTTGACCACTGCCGCGACATTGGGCGTGGCTTTTATTGGGATGAGTAATGCGTTTGATGCCAACGTGGCGATTGCGGCGGGTGCTGTGGTTTCAGGCGCATTTTTTGGCGATAAAATGTCGCCATTATCGGATACCTGTACCATTGCTTCATCGGTGGTGGGTATTGATTTGTTTGAGCATATTCGCAATATGATGTACACCACGGTACCAGCATGGATACTGACGGTCATTATTTTTTGGTTTTTCTCGGGTCAGACTGCTGGCTCTGATTTGAGTCAAGTGACTATCCTGCAAGGGCAGTTGATTGAAAGTGGACTGGTACAAGGCTATGCGGTATTGCCTTTTGTCGTGCTGGTTGGATTGGCTATCTTTCGCGTCAATGCTATCTATACGATTATCTGTACCATTATTGCGGCACTGATTATTACCTATTTGCACAGCTCACCGAGCTTTGGACAATTAGGTGGTTATCTATTTGCAGGGTATGCGCCCGCTGAATCATTAGAGCTGGGTGAAGTAGGGGGCATGCTATCGCGCGGTGGTGTGCAGAGTATGTTCTTTACCCAAGCGATTGTGATATTGGCACTCAGTCTTGGTGGACTACTAACGGCATTGGGTATTTTGCCAGCATTGTTATTAGGGATCAAAGACACATTAACCACATCAGGACGCGCCATATTTGCCGCTGCCATGTCTGCTCTAAGCATCAACGTACTGATTGGTGAGCAGTATTTAAGTATTTTATTATCTGGTACTGCCTTTCGTCCGACGTTCGAGCGTTTGAATTTACATCCTAAGAATCTGTCTCGTACGATTGAAGATGCCGGTACGGTTATTAATCCGCTAGTGCCTTGGAGTGTGTGCGGTGTGTTTATCAGCCAAGCGTTAGGCGTGCCCGTGCTTGATTATTTGCCTTATGCGTTCTTCTGTTACTTGTCGCTACTGTTGACGATATTATTTGGCTTTACAGGGGTGACTATCAGTCGAATAGAGAAACACTAAATCGATAAGAATGTAATGACGTCAGATTCTATTTTTATGAGCTGACTGCTTATGACTATCTCGACATTACATCATAATATCATTGATGACACGCCTCAAATATAGCCTCGTAGTGCAAGCTTACGAGGCTTTTTGCTAAGTTTTGGGCTGGTATAGTCAGTGAAAAGTAATATCGATATATCTAACATCAGGATATTGACCAGCTATTTGACGCAGTTTGGCAAGATTTAGCCATTTTTAGCCGATTTAATCGCTTTCGTTCAGATTGAGGACAAGCCCTAGTGTGAGTCTGCAATTCTAGAGCTTGGTTATGTTATCGAGGTTCGATAGTTTTGCTATGGTTAATGTGGTAAATTGCTTGGGCAGCTAAAATAATAAAAGTGGATTATTTATATCAATAAACAGCCATAGGTTAAGCAACTAAAATCATAGTTTCACTATGTTACTCAATCATTGGTACTCACTCATTTAATAAGAAGGTTGAAGATGACACTAGATAATAACGTACTACGTAAACGCACCAGCTTGTTGGGTTCATTGCTTGGCGATGCCATCTCTCGCCAATCTGGTGAGCAGACGCTAGATACGATTGAGACGCTGCGCAAAGGCTTTATTCAGCAACGCCGTGAGCCTAACGAAGCCCATAAGCAGCAGCTCATTGACTTTATTGCTTCCTTGGACAATCAAACCTTAAAAAACGTCATACGCGGCTTTTCTATCTATTTTTTCTTAGCCAATTTAAGCGAAGAGAATTACTTGCGAGAGCAACGTCACGCGCAGCGCATGCAGTCTGAGCAAAGCTGGGAAGGCTCGTTTCGTCGTACGTTGCTTGAGTGTCGTGAGCGTAATATTGAGCCCGCTCAAATGCAAGAGCTGATTGATCAGCTAAAGTTTACGCCTGTATTCACCGCGCATCCTACTGAAGCTCGTCGCCGTACCACGATGAACATCTTACAAAGTCTATTCACGCATAGCGATGCCTTAAATAATTTGACCGAAAACAGTTTTGCTTACGAGCAGGCCAAAGAGCAAACGGCGCAAACGATTGACTTGTTATGGTCATCTGATGAAGTGCGAACGCGTAAGCCGTTGGTATATGATGAGATCAATAATGGCTTACATTATTTTAACGCCAGCTTGTTTAATGCCATCCCAAAAGTATATCGTAATATCAAAAAAGCCATTGTTGATATCTATCCGGAGCTGACAGACTATCCGTTACCTGCATTTATGAGCTTTGGCTCTTGGATCGGCGGCGATAGAGATGGCAATCCTTTCGTGACTTTTGAGACCACAGAACTTGCCGTATTAATGCATGCGGATACTGTGTTGCGTCACTACCAAGTACTACTAAAAAAACTGCGTCGCCAGCTCATCCATAGTGATACGACTGTCACCGTTTCACCTGACGTATATGCCAAAATCACCAGTTACGGTGAGCTTGATCAACGGGTGTTTGATTATAATCTCGATGACTATGGCAATGAGCCTTATCGTCGACTGCTCTCTGTCATCCTTACTAAAGTCAAAGCCACCAATCGCCGCATTCAGAGCAAAGGCACTGATGTTGAGGCCGAAAAGGATGCTTATCGCAATCCAGAAGAGTTACTAGAAGACTTGCGCATCATCCGTCATAGCGTGAATACACATGATACGGCACATGCAGACGGGTTATTGCTCGATATGATTCGTTTGGTCAAAACCTGCGGCTTTCATTTAGCGGCGCTCGATATCCGTCAAGAGTCCTCATACCATAGCGAGGTTATTGCTGATATTTTTGCCAGTGCCTCCAATTTACCAGAGTATCAAGCGCTAAGCGAAACCGAACGTCAAGAGTGGCTGACACGCTTACTAGAAAAACCCGGCACGCCGCTAATCTATACTGATAACCTGACAGACAAAACGCGTGAGCAATTGTCACTGATGAATTCAGTCGCAATGTTACGAAAACTTGTTGGCGCTGACACCTTTGGCAGTTATGTAATTTCGATGACTAATAACGCCAGTCAGCTACTAGAAGTATTGCTATTAATGCGGTTTGCAGGCTTGTGCAGGCTTAATGATGAAGGTCAATTGTCTGCTGACTTACCAGTGGCACCGTTGTTTGAAACCATTGAAGATCTTAAGAACATCGATAAAATCTTGCCTGCCGTGTTAGACAATCCACTGTATCGCGGGTTGCTGCAACACTCAGATAACACTCAAGAAATCATGTTGGGTTATTCAGACTCATCGAAAGATGGTGGTATTATTACTTCTGCATGGCAGCTTTATAGCGCACAGCAAACCATTAATAGCATTGCTGAGAAGTATGGCATCAAAACCCGCTTGTTCCATGGTCGTGGCGGTTCAGTGAGCCGTGGTGGTGGGTCAACGCACAAAGCCATTGCTGCGCAACCAGCAGGCACACTGCATGGTCAGATTAAAGTGACTGAGCAAGGTGAAGTTCTCTACGCTAAGTATGCCAATACCGATACCGCAGTATTTGAGCTGACCATGGCGATCACGGGCACACTCAAAGCCTGTTCCTCAAGGTTCGTGGTGCAACCCACTGAGCTGCCAAATTATGAAGACTTGTTTGCACGCTTAGCAGATGCGGGCGAGCAACGTTATCGTGAGCTGACCGATCATACTGAAGGGTTTTATAAATTCTACTCGCAGGTAACCCCAGTACAAGAAATCTCTTTATTAAATATTGGCTCACGCCCAGCCCATCGTAAAAAAGGCCTGCCAAGTAAGACGACTTTGCGAGCCATTCCTTGGGTGTTCGGTTGGTCATTAGCACGCTTCACTTTACCTGCTTGGTATGGTGTAGGTAGTGCGCTGCATAGTGTCAAAGCTGACGAAGCACTAATGAAAGAGATGAATAAACACTGGCCGTTTTTTAGCGTATTTATCAGTAATATCGAAATGGCTTTTACCAAAGCCAATATGAATATTGCACAGGCCTATAGCCAACTATGTGATGATGAACCGTTACGTGAACAGATTATGACAGCAGTCACCGATGAATACACGCTGACCAATTCAGGCTTAAACTCCTTGCTTGAGCAAGACTCTTTGTTATCCAATCAACAAAACCTTGCGGCATCCTTGCAATGGCGAGATGCTTATCTAGACCCTATTAACTATATACAGATTGAGCTGTTAAAGCGTGCTAGACAACAAGATACGATGGAATATGCTGATCATGATGATATCAACGTAGAAGACCCATTAATCCGTAGTATCAATGCACTGGCAGCGGGCTTACGCAATACCGGTTAGCACTGCAAAGCATTGATTAAGTTTAGGGTCTGTTGCGTTGGTCTATATAAAAAGCCCCTCAAACTATAAAGTTTGAGGGGCTTTTGATGTTTTAAGATATTATCTTTTTTTGCTATCGCGTTTAGGGCGTGTCCTTATTTTAAAATGAGAATATGCCCTAGTAGTAGCCGTGGTATTTTTATGGCTATTAATGCGTGCCGCGAATCGGGTAGTCGTTTCCTCGAATATAAGACAACCCACTGGCAAGCGATTCAAGCTCAGGTCGAGCAAAAGGCGCGTTAGAGATATCAATGATATGGATGTCTCCTTTGGCATTGATAACGAATACACCAGGCTCTGCAAAAGGATGATCGGTCTCTTTTTCTGAGCGTGGATCAGAGATATAAAGCCCTAGCGTGTTCATCTGCTCAACTGTCAAACCGTAAGCGATCGGGAAGTTGATGTCTAATTCTTCTAGATGGGTTTCTAACTGCTGCTTACTATCAGCTGATACGGCAATGATATCGACACCAGCGTCGGCAAATGACGTTTTGACCGTTTCTAACTGGTTAAGATATTTAGTACAAATCGGGCAGTGCTTGCCTCGATAAACAACCACTAATTTCCAATCGTGACCATTTTCAGGCTTACCCAACGATTGCATTTCGCCATCTCGCATTTGTACCTGTAGATCAGGGAATTGAGAACCGGCGCGAAGTTTTTGAGAGTCATTTGATTGCATATTTTTATCCTTTGAATTTTTATAATAATGTGAATAATGAAAGCTAAAAGATTTGATTATTAAATCAAGCTTCTTATAGTCAGTCAATTATGATTTGTTTAGTGTTTATGAACGAGCTTTACATAAACCTCACCTAACACTCCACTGGAGGCTAGTTGACCTTACTTTAACTGGACTTGAGCAATCATTCAAGTTAAAATTGAATAATTACTCAAACGATACGATACAGCCATATTGACTTCATATAGGAGTCATGGCTTTGAGAAATTGGAAAATATTATGTCACGTACCACGCTATATAATCGTCAAGAAGCCTTAGAACGCGCTATACAGCTGTTCTGGCAAAAAGGCTTTCATGCCACCTCTCTAAAAGATATCGAACAAGTCCTCGATATGCGCCCGGGTAGTATCTATGCTGCATTTGGTAATAAGAATGGCCTGTTTCAAGAAGCGCTAGAGCATTACGCCCATGCCGCACTGATGGAGCTTGAACGCGTACTAGCTAGCCATGAGTCGCCTTTATTAGGTTTGGCGGCTTATATGCGTCAACTGGGTGGTATCCGCGACCAAAAAATACCAAGTCGGGCCTGTATGTTGGTCAAAAGCTTACTGGAGCTTGGGGCTCGAGAGCAGTCAGCATTAGATAAAGTAGAAAAATTATTGGCTGGCTTGGAGACACGCTTTACGGAATGTTTCGTTGAGGCACAGCGGTTGGGTGAGATTGATAGTGAGCTTGATGCGGTTAGGCTAGGCCGTCGTTTGCAGGCAGAAGTCATGGGACTGCGTGCCTTTGCTCAGCGTGATGTCGATAGTGCTGCGGTGCATGCGCTGGCGGAAGACATGGCATCTTCTATAGAAGAGATGCGCAATGACTCGTTTGCTAGCTGAGTATGGTTGCTAGGCTAAAAATCAATTAGTATTGTCCATTCATTTTATAAATGGATAAAACCTAAAAAGGGCTACTCGAAGTTTAAAGCTTTAAGTAGCCCTTTTATTTTAAATGAGGATACGCTCTAGTAGCTACGCTTTAAAAAAGACTGTAGCCCTAACGAGAAATACCAATTAATCTGGCAGTTCTGCTAGTTGCTGCAAGATGTTTTTGAAATTCTCAACACCTTGTGCGCCGCTCACCAAATGCTTTTGATTAAAAATAACAGAGGGTACGCTTTGAATGCCTTGCTGACGCCACTGCTGCTGGGATTGACGTATGTCTTCAGCAAATCGTTGATCTGTTAGCACCGCTAAGGCTTCGCTACGATCTAAGCCAATCTCCGCTGCAATATCTGCCAGCACTTCTGTGTCAGCGATATTTCTAGCGTTGGTAAAGTGAGCGGCAAATAGGGCTTGCTTTAAATCATGCATTCGACCTTGTTGATTAGCCCAATGCAATAACTGATGCAAATCAAAGGTATTATAAGTGCGAGTTTCTTCGGTGAAATTAAACTCAAAACCTACTTCTGCACCAGCCTTAGTCATCATTGCGCGGCTAGCATCAGACTCTTCCTTGCTTGAGCCGTACTTCTTAGCGATATGCTCACGCAAGTTCTGGCCTTCAGGTGGGGTGTCAGGGTTCAGATCAAATGGATGCCAATGAATTTCATGGGCGGTGTTCGTTTGCTTGAGTGCTTCAGCCAATTGTCGATAACCGATGACACACCAAGGGCAAACCACGTCCGATACGATATCTATTCGTAATGGTTTTTCTGAATTATTCATAGTGATTCCTTATCTTTTTAGTTTTTAATTAGGGTCTGTTGAGTATTCAAATGTGGAACTGGCAGTGGCTGTTTTTTAGACAATACGCAGTGAAGTTTTTGACGCCTAGTCGTTCTAGGTTAGACAATTTCGCCATGTATTGGCAAAAAATAGCCCTGCCTCTGCTTGTATACTTGGGGCTGATGCTAAAATCACCCCAAACGTTGTTGCAAACCTAGCTAAGGTCTCGACATTATCGTCAGTTTACGCCTGATTTGATAAAATGTTTGGGGTGATTTTAGCGATCAGCAGTCCTAATATTTGAATACTCAACAGACCCTAACCAGCTTTGTGCCATGCATATGTTTGAAAGATACTGTCTATTGGCATGTTAGCCAGATAGTTGGTGTATTTCCCGTGACTTTTTGAGCGGCAACAAAGACCGCTTCTAAAATTTGACGTCTGATAAATACGGTATTAAAGACTGCTTGTATTGCCTCGTCATTGACGTTACCACGATCACTAACGACTGATAAAGTAAATCATTTACTTTTAAGTGACTTATTTTTAAGTGACTTACTTTTAAGTGATTTACCTCTGAAAGGCATCGCTAACAATCCCCATAGCGAGGCGTTCTGTTTGGGTGATGGATATTCTTTTAGCCCAATATCGAGCTCATTGTCCGGCTTCTGAGCGTCACTCTTGTAGCTACCGAAGATTTTATCCCACCAAATCACGCTAAACCCATAGTTTGAATTGGTTTCAGACACGCGTTGGCTATGATGGATACGATGTAAAATTTGCGTCATTAATATTAAACGCGCAGGCTTTTCAATGGCAGGCGGCAGACGAATATTGGCATGATTAAACATCGCCAAGCCATTTAAGGCGATTTCAAATATCAATATGGCTACGGCAGGCACACCCAGCGCACTGACGACGAAGAGTTTAACCAATATACTTAAGACAATTTCAATAGGATGAAACCTGAGCCCTGTGCTGGTATCTACGTGAGCATCAGCGTGATGGACTTTATGCAAGCGCCATAGAATGGGCACTCGGTGGAACAATCGATGCTGCCAATAAATAATGATGTCGAGCACGAGCAAGCTCAATACGATAGACACTAAAATGGATAAATCGAGCATATTGAACAAGCCAATTCCGTGCTGCTGATTATACAGCGCAACCGCCGTTAGACCTATTGGTACGGCCAAACGCGCCACAATTGATGATGCTAGCACCAAGCCAAAGTTAGCCAACCAGCGCTTGTTGCTTTTGATCGGGGCTTTACGTGCTGGCATGCGCCATTCAATCAGCATCATGATCATTAATATGCTGAAAAAGAAGCCCAGTCGCCACCATATCTCATTCGTCATTGGCTACCTCTTTACTTATTCTGTTTATATGCTGTTTGAATGGCTGTCTGCTTCTAGACGTTTGAGGGTTTGGTAACCGCCATATATACGGGTAAAAATAGTAACAGCGCAGGCAGCCGCAAAAACACTGGCCAGTAAGACAAACTGCTGTGGCCAAATACAAAAGGCGACAAACAATGCGATGGTTTCAGTGCCTTCTGTGAGACCATTCAAATAATAAAAGCTTTTGTATTTAAACTGCGGCTTGTCTAATGCAAATTTTTCAGCAGCAATGGCAAATGCTAAAAAGCTAGAGCCAGTACCAATAAAGGCGGCGAGTAATAATGCCCCTGCAATAGCGTTTTGTTCAGGATTTGCCAAGATAAAGCCAAGCGGCACGGCAGCATAAAATAAAAAATCGAGGGTAATGTCTAAGTAGCCTCCTGCGCTTGAGCTTTGATTGGCATGACGTGCGAGTGCGCCATCTAAGCCATCAAAAATACGATTTAGAGCAATAGCGATAAGTGCGCCAAACCAGAGCTGATTAGCCAGTAGTGGTAAAGCTAGCATGCCGATAATAAAACCGACCACTGTCAATTGATCAGCAGTAACGCCGCGCTTATGTAACATGATGACTATGGGCGTTAATATAGGCTTGATGACGGGTGTAATAAACTTATCTAGCATGCAATCACCTTTTTATATTACCGCTAAAAACTAAAGTTAATAACTAAGATTAATGACCAAGATTAATGACCAAGATTAATGACCAAGATTAATGACCAAGATTAATGACTTTACCTTCTGCTGCTTCAGCATCACTATGATCGTGGGTGACCATGATAGCCGGAAGTTTATGGGTACGGATTTGATTGAATACTAACTGTTGGGTCTCGGCTCTAAGCTGGGTGTCGAGCTTGCTAAAAGGTTCATCGAGTAGGATGGCTTTGGGCTCACTCAATAGAGTGCGTAGTAGGGCAACACGTGCTTGCTGACCGCCAGACAGATTGTCAGGATGGCGATTGCTCATACCTGCTAAACCCACTTGCTCAAGGGCGTGTTCTATTTTTTCGAGGCGCTGTCCTTTATTACGCTGCTTATTGTCTTTGGGCATCGCAAAGGCAATGTTACCTGCGACTGATAAATGCGAAAACAGTAGCGCATCTTGATAGAGCACGCCGATATGACGTAAGTGCGTCGGTAGATGGCTCACGTTTTTGTCATTTAGCCAGACATCACCAGTCGCGGTAAAGCCGTGTGGCAATGTGCCTGTCAGCCAATTCAATAAGCTTGATTTGCCACTGCCAGATGGGCCCATAATAGTGAGTATCTCACCGCCTGCAATCTGCTCATCTAAGCTCAGTAATAGCGCGTCTTTTCGATACAATTGTAAATTTTTTATCTGTAAAGATGATGGCATCAAGAACCCTTTATCTGCGTTTTTATAGTGAGTTGTTGTTCAAAACCAGCGTTTTTTGAAACTGTTTTTATTTGAAATAAACCATTTTAACGACTGCTATTTCTACCACTTTTAAAGAAATATTTTGGCAATATCCACGCCAATATAAAACCAATTAACGGTAAGGCCATTTGAATGATGGCATACACCGCACTGGTGCGCCTACTGGCACCATTGGCGAGAGTCACAGCTTCTGTGGTGATAGTGGCGATACGTCCGCCGCCTGCTAATAACGTCGGTAAGTATTGTCCAAAGCTAATCGCTAGACCAAGCGCGATAGCAATTAAAAGAGGCGCAAACAGCTGCGGTAATTTGACCTGCAAAAATACTTTGGCTGGTGTCGCGCCAAGACTGGCTGCCACATGAGCAAAACGAGGGTCTAGACGTCGATAGCTGCTAGCAAGCGATAAAAACACATAGGGCAGCACGAACAATAAATGCGTAAACGCCACATTAAAAAATGCCGTTTGATTATTGACCAATTGTTGCAACCATACCAAGCCAAATAAAAAGGCAATGCTGGGTACTAACAGCGGCAAATAAATGATTAAACTGGTAAATTTTGAAAGAGGTTTGCTACTTAGCTGTTCGGCTTCTAAGCACAATAAAGCAAGGACGATAGCAAATAAGGTACTTACTATACCGATCGTAAGGGTGTTAAATAATGGCGTGCCCATTTGCATAAAGGCGCTTTGAAAATGTAATAATACAAACTGCTCTGGCAATACGGCTGGAAAGCGCCAAAAGCCCGCCACTGACCACATAAACAGACCCATGAGTGCCAGTAATATAAAACCAATGACCACAGTGGTCAAAACTGCGGTCATTTTTTGCATTAAGGCATCGGCATAGTTGCGCTTGCCATTAATCAATGACGGATTACAGCAAATTTTTATGGCTCTCTCAGCAGCAAGCCACAAAGCGATTAATCCGCCCGTCAAAGCCAGCTGTAATAACGCGCCTGCCGAAGCCCGTATACGTAGGTTTAGATCAACATCATTAAACCATTGCATAATCGTGACCGCGAGTGTGGGCGGTGTGTTTGGACCCAATATTAATGGCATCTCAACACTGGCACTGGCATAGGCAAGGACGGCTAAAATAGGCAGACGTAATACAGGGTATAGGATAGGGAGGACGGCTTTAAAAAAAGCAGTGATGGGGTAATAGCCGAGATTGAGCGCGACTTTATATTGCTGATGCAGCTTTTTACCCAGCTCTGGTTGTGCCAATGCACCTAGTGCCATTAATAATAAAAATGGCAGCTCTTTTAAGGTTAAACCCAAAATGATACTAATGCCATAAGGATCATGTGGAAACATACCACCCGGTGACAATTCCCAACCGCTTAGCCACGGTGAGATGAGCCGTGAAAACATGCCAGAAGGCGCAATTAAAAACCCCACCGCAATGGCTGCCGCTGCATGAGGAATAACCAAAATTGGACTCAGCAAACGCTCAATACGAGTGAGCCAAATGCTATTAAAAAACGCTGCCAATATCATTAAAGTCATGACGAAAGCGAGTAGCGTGCTTAGTAGTCCAGTAGCGATGCTTAGCGCAGCCATTTGAGTAAGACCAGGCGTCTGCCAAAGATCGTTAAAGCCTTGTAGGCTAAAAGTCGTTTGCTCAAGTGCAGGCAGCCAACTAAACGCAGGCAGCAGTACGCTGACCAAACCACCGAGTACCGGCAATATCAGCAGTAGCAGCAAAAATTTTGGACTAAAAGATACGATACGCGTAAAGAGGTCTGTCTTATAAGATGCAGGCATTCTAGCGCTTGCATCAGTGGTTTTATCGTTAGAAACGTCACTCATGGGCTGACCCCATAACGTGTCTGCCAGCCTTGCATAATGGCATCAACCCAGCTTGGATGTGGTTCACTGACAGTGCGTTTGATGCTATCAAAGGGCAGGGCGCTAGGGTGTGGTTGGTTGTTCTTAAATAAAGCTTGTTGTTCAGGGTCGAGTGTAGACTGGACGAGTACCGTTTTATCACCCCATATAGAAGGTGTTTGTTTTTTGGCCTGTGCTTCTGGGCTCATCAAGAAATTTGCGACTAACTGCGCCGCTTGCGGATGGCTGGCATTATAAGGAATGGCCACAAAATGCGTGTTACTTAAGCTGCCATCACTCATTGCATAGCTACGAATACTCTCGGGTAAATCATAACGCTGCACGGCCGCTGGCACTTCAGGTGCAGAAAAAGTAAAGGCCAAACTCAGCTCGGTATCATCGACTAAGCGCCGCATCTGCGCGCCCGTTTGTACAAATTGCTCGCCTTTGCGCCATAGTGTTGGATGCAAGTCATCCAAAAATGTCCATAGCGGATCTAATACCAGATCGGTATTTTGCTCAGTGGCTGGCAGGTTGAGCTGTGCCTTGGTATTTTCACCTGTTTGAGCATCATGTTGTTCGTGCAGCATGACTAAGGCATATTTTAAAAAGCTCATTCCTAAAAAGTCTGGTGGCTTTGGGTAGCTAAAACGTCCAGGATTTTGTGCTGTCCAATCGACCAGCTCATCCAGAGTCTTTGGTGGATTATCAGTCGATAAACGGTCGTAATAGAAAGTCAGCGAGGCTTGTCCCCATGGTGCTTCCATGCCATTGGTGGGTACACCAAAATCAAAGTTCACCGTAGGGTTGTTTTCTGGATCGGTAAGGGCAAAGTTAGGTAACTTATTCGCCCATTGCTTGAGCAATAATGAGTTTTCACTCATGGTGGCAAAGTTTGCGCCATTAATCCAGATGAGGTCTACACTGCCTTCATCATTGTTATTGGCTGATTTTTCCGCCAGCACGCGACTGACCGCTTCACTGGTGTCGCTCAGTTTCACATGGACTAAATTGATATTATATTTATCATCTACTTGCTCGGCTGCCCACTGTAGATAGGCGTTGATCTGTGGGTCGCCGCCCCACGCATAGAAATAAACGTCTTGGTTTTTGCCAGTCTCTTGCACTTGTTGCCAGTGCGACAGACTCTTATCATCTGATACAGTGGTAGTAGAGGCGGTACTGGCAGAAATACCCATACAAATACCAAGTGCTATAGCATAGATGCTATAGCGGCTTAGGTTTTTTAAGGTTGATGAGGCTTGCAAGGACTTGATAACGTGCATTTAAGTTTCCGTTATGATGATATATTCTCAGCACAGTTGATAAAAACCCAACTAACCTCGACGCCATGTATGGTACTTTTCAAGCAAGTTTAATACTTTTTCAGGCGCATGATTGCGTTTCCATTCACCAGCCGCGTATTTATTGCCTTCCGCCCATGTCGGGTACATGTGAATGGTGCCGAGTATTTTATTCAGCCCTAAACCATGTTTCATGGCCAGTATAAATTCAGGCATTATATCACCAGCATGCTCAGCGACGATGGTCACGCCAAGTATTTTATCTTTGCCTTTAGGTGTGATGATTTTTATAAAGCCGACATTGGCGCTTTCAGTCACCGCACGATCTAAGTCTTTAAAGTCGTAGCGGGTAATCTCAAAATCAATACCTTTTTCGATAGCTTCCTGCTCATTTAAGCCAACACGTGCGACTTCTGGATCGATAAAGGTTGTCCACGGAATCACGCGATAATCGACCTTGAATTTCTTTAGATGTCCAAACAAACCGTTTACCGCGGCGAACCATGCCTGATGGGAAGCCACATGGGTAAATTGATAAGGGCCGACGACATCACCTGCGGCGTAGATATTAGGATAAAGAGTTTCTAGGTAATCATCGGTATTGATAGTACGTTCCGTTTCGATGCCCAACGCTTCTAGGCCGTAGCCTTCGAGGCGAGCACTACGCCCAACGGCACAAAGCAACTCATCATATTCAATAGCAATCTCTTGCTTATTTTGACTGTCTTGCTTATCTGTATCGTCGTCTAATTGCTCAACGATAATGAATTTTTTACCATCGCGAGTCTCACAGCGAATCGCTTGATGCGAGGTCAAGACATTCACACCACTTTCGACGAGCACTTGCTGTGCAAATTCTGAAACTTCCACGTCTTCTTTTTTCATCAGACGCGCGCCTCTTTCGATTTGAGTCACATTGGAACCCAAGCGGGCAAAGGCTTGTGCGAGCTCAGAGCCGATAGGCCCGCCGCCAAGTACGACGAGATTTTTCGGTGCTTCCTCCAATTCAGTAAATTTATTCCATAGCGTATCGCTCGTCACATAACCGGTCTCTTCCAAACCTGGCAAGTCTGGGATAAATGGACGGGCACCAGTGGCGACAACAATGGAACGTGCGGTGAGTCGCTGCGTGCCGCCATCGTTTAGCGCAACTTCTACCGTCCATGGGTCGATAAATTTAGCATAACCTTTTAGCACTTCGACACCCAATTCCGTATAACGCTCGACGCTGTCATTTGGCGCAATATCAGCGATGACTTTATGGATGCGTGTCATGACATTTTTGAATGAAAATTCTGGTTGAATATTATTGAGACCATAGCGTTCGCCATTGCGCATCTGTTCTGCGACTTTCGCGCTTTTGATAAGGGCTTTACTGGGTACGCAGCCGTAGTTTAAGCAGTCGCCGCCCATCTCACCCGCTTCAATCAGCGTGACTTTTGCTTTGACGGTGGCCGCGATATAACTGGTGACTAGACCGCCAGCACCCGCACCAATGACAATCATATTGCGATCGAATTTCTTTGGTTTGGTGTAATTTTTATAGACGCGGCGTTTTTTTATCGTATTTAAGATGCCTTTAGCTATCAACGGGAAAAACCCTAGTAGCGCGAATGAGGCAATCAAATTGAAAGATAAAATGCCTGACAAGCTCTCGATTTGTGCCAACTGCGTACCTGCATTGACATAGACGAAAGTACCAGCGAGCATACCTACTTGGCTGACCCAATAGAAGGTTCTTGCCTTAATCGCGGTGACACCCATCAATAGGTTGATTAAGAAAAATGGGAATATTGGAACGAGGCGTAAGGTAAATAGATAAAAGGCCCCTTCTTTTTTTACGCCTGCGTCAATAGAGTCGAGACGCTCGGGGAAACGCTGCTTGATAGAATCGCGCAGTAAATAACGTGAGGTCAAAAAGGCCAGTGTGGCACCAATACTTGAGGCAAACGAGGCGACCAATAAGCCTTGAACCAAGCCAAACAACGCCCCAGCTGCCAAAGTCATGATGGCAGCGCCAGGTAAAGATAATGCAGTGACTAATATATAGACTAAAAAGAAGCCACCAATAACCAACCATGGTGACTGCGCTTTATATTGGTCGAATTGATCCATCGAGCCCTTCAAACCCTCAAGTGTCAATAATTGGTTGAGGTCAAAGTAAAAAAAGCCAATGACTAACATCAATACGGCTAATATTAAAACTATTTTCTTAATCATGGATTATCCAGCTAAATAATAATGCAAAGGGGTGTGTGAGAAATAGGATCTAAAAAAGTCTTATATACAAACACATAGCGATGTCATCAGTCCTACTATAATCTACTTTTTCGTTATTCGTAGCGATATATTCGTTTTTAGTAAACTATAGTGATATTCAGATTGATTATCAACTTTCTTAGGATAAAGTCGGTGACGTCTTTTTGCCCAATGTTAAGGTGTCATAATCTCTCATTAAGAAAAGCGCTATACAAGCCGCCAGCATTGGCCATGCAGCAAAGAACAATAGATTGTCGAAAGGAGTGAGATAGAGACCGAAAGTGGCAAAAGTAGAAACCGCGTGTAGCAATAAGACAATGCCGTATGTCCATTTTTTGAATAAACCCATTACGAACGAGAAGATCAGTATGATTTGTAAGCTACCAATAACGTATACGATACTGGTGCCTAAGCCTTCTAATGCATAAAATTTAGAAAACACATTGGCGGTGTGGTCAGGATTGACAAATTTGTCGAGCGTCCAAAAAAAGAACACAATGAAGACACCTATTCGAAGCAACAGTAAAGACAAAGGGAGATGTTTTGGCATAAGTTATTTCTTTTTAATAAAGTTTGAAAGCGAGTTCAAAATAGGGTGGATTGAAGTGAGGTTTCTACGCCTGTTATTAGAAGGTTTTTATGTGACAGACATGAGTAAGAATTGTTTGCTTTATGTTGAGTGATTGCTCAATTATAGCTGTCAGATGTTACAAAATAATGCAAGGGCGTATCGTGATGGTATTTGGAATACGGCCATTGAAAATAGTGGCGCGTTATCGAAGACTATTTCTAAAGATCGTTTGCAAAACGTTTGCGTACTTGTCGCAAGTAAATACTGGGGGCGATGCGCCATAAGATGCTACCAAAGCGTGAGACAGGTTCGGGCAATATCCAGCGTTTGCGTTGGGTCAAGCCTTTATCAATACGCTCAACCATCCACTCAGCACTGCGAATATTACCGATGACTGAGCGTGGGTGGTTGGCAGTATTACCATCATGACCGAGCGCATGACTTTCGATAGGCGTGTCTAAGAAGCTCGGATATACCATCAATATATGAATACCATCGACTTCTAACTCTAAGCGCAGTACTTCAAAGAACTGGGTCAGCGCACTTTTAGCAGCGCAATAAGCGGCGCGTCCAGGAACTGGCATCCAGCCTGCCATTGAGCCGATACAAACAATTTGACCACGAGACTCTCGCAGTAAAGGTAGTGCTGCCATCGTTAGCTCTACTGCGCCTTGCCAATCTACAGCCATCACCTTGCGGAATACTGCTGGGTCAGTCTGATGCGCCGGTGAGCGGTGAGTGATGCCAGCATTATTTACCAGTAGGTCAAGCCGTCCAAAGCGCTCATATAGCTGATCAATAAGCGAGGCAATATCATCAGCTTGGGTGATATCGGTGACGACCATCATGATTCTGTCCGTATCAGTAAACTCAGTTGCTCGTGCATTTAAAGCTTGTGCATCTATATCGATGAGCACTAAGTGATGACCAGCATTATACCAATGACGAGCCATCGCTAAGCCCAGTCCCGATGCGGCGCCAGTAATCAAAGTAACGGTCATAATGAGCTCCTTTAGAAAAACAGATTTAATCTCTTTAAGGTTTACGCAGTCCATTGGTTTCGACAAAATAATCAAAGGTTTCAGCGGAAGTTTTGGTCAGTTTATAGCCAAACTCTTCTTTTAGACGGCGGTTAGCAAGTACTGGACGATAACGCAAAAAGTTAACTTGTTCGGGGCCAGTAGGCTTGCCGCGCCACTTCTCGACTTGTAGTGCTGCTTTGACTAGCCAAACGGGCAAGATTAATAGTGGTTTATTGAGCTTATGTGCAATCTGCTTCATGGTCAGTGCGCCATCACCAGCCATATTGAAGATGCCAGATTTATCTTCTCGAATACCCATCTCCATCGCATTTATGACATCTTGATCCCAAATAAAAACAAAAGGGGAGTCACTACCTTTGAGCGCAAGAATGCGCGGCGCCATGAACAATCCAGTGATTTGGTTGCGGGTGTCAGCACCTAATACGGTACCAGGTCGAAAGATAAGCTGCTGCAACTGCGGATGCTTTTGACGAAAATCGCTCAGCAATTCTTCTATTTGTCTCTTATGATCAGAATAAGCGAATTCACGATTGCCTCGCAGCGCATCATGCTCATCGATCCATTCCGGATTGTCTGCATGATAACCATAAGCTGCTCCTGAGCTAGTCACAGTCAGGTGACGAACGCCAGCTTGTACGCAGCACTTTAGGACATTATGAGTGCCGTTAACATCGATATCGAAATCCCGTGCTCGATCTTTTGATGCTTGCAGGATGGAGGCCAAATGAATCACATGAGTGATTTGCTCATCGATAAGCAGCTGAGCTAGGTCGGCATCACGTATATCTAGTATTTTAATCGGGAAGTCTAGGTCTTTACGCGTGCAGATGTCCGTGCCTATGACAGAGTAATGCGCGGCTAGTCTATTACCTAATTGATGACCGATATAGCCTGCTGCGCCCGTGATAAGTATGCGTTTAATCATATGGCCTCCGTGCCCAAATTTGTGAAAGTGTCAGGCCTGACACCAGATGCCAGACGCCCCAAAAGGCGGTAATCAGCATCATGCCGCCCGCTTGCGGAAAAAAAGTAAACAGAATGACTAAGCCCAGTCCGGAGTTTTGAATGCCGACTTCCATAGTGACTGCACGGCGATC
Source organism: Psychrobacter sp. N25K4-3-2 (assembly GCF_015351755.1). Classification (NCBI taxonomy): domain Bacteria; kingdom Pseudomonadati; phylum Pseudomonadota; class Gammaproteobacteria; order Moraxellales; family Moraxellaceae; genus Psychrobacter; species Psychrobacter sp. N25K4-3-2. The sequence continues at coordinate 18,959 of NZ_JADKLX010000002.1, read as the reverse complement.
AGCAACGGGCAGTTTAAGCGCTTTACCCATGCCATAGCCGAGCGATAGTGCCAGTAAATTATGAGCCACCACTAACCAAAAAAAACTGTTAAAACGTTCGATAAATAAGTCAAAATTGTTGGAAAAGGCGATAGCGACAAACGCTAAAAACACTAGTAATGAGACGATGCGTAACGGTTTTTCGCTACGGGCAACCAGTTTGGGAAATTTGCGACCGGTCAACATACCAATGACTAAAGGCACGGCCAAAACCAAGAGTACTAATAATAAAATGCTACTCGGCTCAAGCGTAATTTGGGTCAGGTATTGCCGCGTATGAGGATTGAGCCAACCATAAAAAGCAAAGTTCAGCGGCGTCAATACGGTAGCTACCAAGCTCGAAACCGCCGTCATACTCACAGAGACGGCGACATTGCCTCGTGCCAGCCAAGTCATGATATTAGAGAAACTACCACCAGGACAAGAAGCCACCAAAATCATCCCTAACGCCAGATCTGGATCGACATTCAATGCCCAAGTAAACAAGCAGGTGGCTAGCGGTAACAGGAAAAACTGTGCAAACAGACCAGCTATAGGCGCAATGGGTGCTAGGATAATACGTTTAAAGTCCTCAAGGCGTAAGGTCAGTGAGACACCAAACATCATTAAAGCCATGATGACATTGAGCATAATTAAGCTGGCAGGATCGAAGACGATCGGTAACGCGCCACTCATACTGACGTATCCGGCTGACAATCTTTTCTATTAAAGATTTTGTGTCTTAAGCGGCGCCCTATAGAGGGGTTATTGCTGAAGGTTTTATTGTCAGTCTCGTGTTCATCTACACCTATTTGCAGTTTAGCGATATGCTCAGCAAGTGTGGCAAGATATTCCTCTTTATTGACATAATAAGCCATTCGCGCGAGCTTGATGTAGTCATAACCACCATCGAGCGTCACGCCACTCAGTGCTTGTGTGACCACATCGAAGTTGTCAGCCGCTGCGCTATTTTGCTCGCGCTGCTTAATATATAACGCGACCAGACGCGCTTGTTGATTGCGACCTTCCCAGCCAAGTCCAGCAGCCTCTACCATACCCATCATAAACAAATTGTCATATTCAGGATGAAAGACATTCATATACAGCTACGGTGCATGTTGTGTGGCAGGCCAGTTGAGATGCTTACGATCAATAAAAGGATAGTCGAGCAAATAGCCAGTCGCCATCAGAATCAAGTCATAATCACTGCTTTCACCATCGCTGAAGCTCACCGTATGCCCTTTAATACCGCTTATATCACGTCGCGGCTTAATATCACCATGACCCAAATGGTGGAGCACTAACGAGTTAACGACTGGATGCGACTCGTACATTCGATAGTCAGGATCTGGTAGACCATAGTCCGAAGGCTTACCAATGATCATACGGATCATCGCTGCATCCATGCGCTGCTTGGCTTGCCGTGGTAGCTTGAGTTTGCCGCCTAACGTATCGATAGGACGACCTTTGATAAATTTAGGCAAGAAATAATAGCCACGTCGCAAGCTGATATCTACTGACTTTGCATGGTGAACGGCATCTACCGCAATATCCGCACCAGAATTACCGCAGCCGACGATGAGTACGCGCTTATCTTTGAATACTGAGGGGTTACGATACTCGGAGGAATGCATCAACTGACCGGCGAACTCGCCCGGCAAGGTTGGCATGTTTGGCTTATGTAAAGTGCCATTGGCAATCAGCACCCCATCGAATAGTCGCGACTGATGCGCGCCATTGCACTCACTGATTACGCGCCAACCATCACCTTCGGGGCTAGCACTGATGACTCGAGTAGAGAATTCATAACGGGATTTGAGGTCAAATTGATCGGCAAAGTCTTGGAAGTATTGGCGCAGCTCGCTATGGTGTGGGTAGCAGGCAACAGAGTCGCGCATGGGATACGCTTTGAACTCGGTCATCTGTTTGGAGGATATCAGATGGGCTGTTTCGTACATGGTGCTATGAGGGTTATCAATATCCCATAGGCCACCTACATCACTGTGCAGCTCAAAACCAACGAAAGGAATATTAAGTTTTTGGAGATTACGGGCGGTGGCTAATCCCATTGGACCGGCACCAATGACAGCATACATATTTGTTCCCTCAAATTTATGATCGTATTGCACCCATCCTAATTGGGTATGAGCGTTATATTAGTCTATGTCGTTAGGCCGTTCAAGAATAAGGTTAGAGGAATCATAAATATCAAGGTCTGTACCACCACTCCCATCAGCGATACGGGTTTGGATGCCGTTATTTGATTACGGACTGTCATGACCTTTCATAAAATTATTAAACATAACAAACAACAAAACAGCCTTTAAATCTAAGATTTAAAGGCTGTTTAAGACTATTGAGAGAACGATAAGATATATAGCTGGCTCACCATAAAAGTGCTACGGCGCTAACCTAGCTAACTCTGCAAATTATATTTGACCACCACATTGCTCCCATCATGATCAACCTTATAAGTGTTGAGTATGATGCTTTCATCATCTAAACATTGGCCTGTTACCAGATTAAAGCGCTGCTTATAAATAGGCGAGGCCACATACAGCACGGCTTCACTAAGACCAGCCGCGTTGGTAATGGTAGTGCCACCGATTAAACCTCTAGACAATACATTGGCCTGACTAAAAGGGTCATAATTATCAAGCGCGAACAGCTTAGTTTCTTTGGTGCGAAAGATAGCCACTTGTTTGCCATCTATGAGCGCACAAACACCAGTCTCAGGGAGAATGTCTTCTAATCTACAAACCGTATATTGAGTCATTGGGTTATCCTTATTCATATATTATCGGAGAGTATAGGCAGTCCTAGATAAATCAGAGACGGTGTTAGGCTAGCTCGATCGACTATTGATAGTGCTGTCATTCGCCTTCCTAGTTTATTAATTGTCTCTTCATTATCTTAAACCGACTATCTTGGGCGTTGATTAAGCCAGCTCAGTCACTAGGATTTGAGTTTTTTCAGTATCGGTTGCAGGGCGAATTTGCTCGCGCTCGGTGACAAAGACCACATTGTCATCTCCTTGCTCACTATTGACGAAATGACGGAAACGTTTGAGCTTTTCGCTATCGGTGATGGTGGCTTTCCACTCACACACATAGTTGTCGATTAGCAGTTGCATCTGCGCTTCTAGCTCGTCAGCGATGCCTAAGCTGTCTTCAATAATGACTGCTTGTAGATATTCCAATCCACCTTCTAAGCTCTCGCGCCATTTTGAAGTTCGTTGGAGTTTATCTGCTGTTTTTATATAAAACATAATAATGCGATCGATGTATTTGATGACCGTGTCGCTATCAAGATCGGTGGCAAACAACTCACCATGACGCGGGGTCATACCACCATTACCACAGACAAATAAATTCCAACCATTCTCGGTGGCGATAATGCCAAAGTCCTTGCTTTGTGCCTCTGCACACTCGCGTGTACATCCGGACACGCCCATCTTTATCTTATGCGGTGAACGTACTCCTTTATAACGATCCTCTAAGGTGAGTGCCAAGCCGACACTGTCATCGACACCGTAGCGACACCAATTATTACCCACGCACGATTTAACAGTACGCAACGACTTACCATAAGCGTGACCAGTCTCAAAGCCAGCTTGCACCAATTGTGTCCAGATATCAGGCAATTGGTCTAAACGTGCCCCAAATAGATCCACGCGTTGACCACCTGTGATTTTGGTATACAAATTAAACTCTTTGGCGACTTGTCCGAGGATGATCAGCTTATCGGCGGTGATTTCACCACCCGGCACACGAGGTACGACAGAATAGGTGCCGTCTTTTTGTATGTTGCCCAGATAATAGTCATTGCTATCTTGCAACGGTGTCAGTTCAGGCTTGAGCACATAGTCATTCCAGCATGAGGCCAAGATGGAGGCGACCGTAGGTTTGCAAATCTCACAGCCATGACCATGACCATGCTCATCCAACAGAGCATCAAAGGTTCTAATACCATGGACACGAATCAAGCTATAGAGCTCTTGACGAGTATAAGCAAAGTGCTCACATAAGTCGTTATTGACCTCAAACCCGAGGGTCGTTAACTGGTAGCTTAAAGTGTCTTTCACCATAGGCGCACAGCCACCACATCCTGTACCTGCACTGGTACAAGACTTCACTTCGGCAATGGAGTACGCACCGTTCTCAACCGCCGCGCAAATAGCCCCTTTGGTGACGTTGTAGCATGAGCAAATCGTTGCACTATCTGGTAAATTTTCTATACCCATTTTCGGTTTTTCAACGTTGGGTAGTATGAGGCTTTCAGGGTGGGCAGGTAGGTCGATGTCGTTGAGATATAGCTGTAATAGATTATTATAGTCTTCGGTATCACCGACCAATACCGCGCCAAGCAAGCGTTTATTATCAGGCGTTGTGACCAATTTCTTATAAATGCCCTCAGCAGGGTTCTGGTACAAATAGCTCAAGCTGTCCGCGCTGTTGCCATGGGCGTCGCCAATACTACCAACATCGACGCCCATCAGTTTGAGCTTGGTGCTCATATCAGCGCCCGTAAAGGTTTGCGAATGATCTCCTGTGATTTGTGCCGCGCAGATACTCGCCATGCTGTAGCCTGGTGCTACTAAGCCAAATATCTTGTTATCCCACACCGCGCATTCGCCAATAGCGTAGACATGCGCGGCATTGGTGCGGCATTGTTCGTCAATTAAAATACCACCTCGTGCACCTATCTCAATGCCGCACTCAGGATTGTTTTTGATAATGCCATCTTGCGGACGAATACCCGCACTAAAAACGATCATATCGGTATCAAGCGAGGTATCATCGGTGAATTGCATGGTTAAATGGCATTGATCTTCACTGGTGTTATTTCTGTTTTTTGACAGGGCATCGGTATTGTCAATAATGGCTTGGGTATTCTTGCCAGTTAATACTTTGACCCCGAGGGCTTCAATTTTTCGTTTCAAAATTTCACCGCCAGCAGCATCAAGCTGAACACCCATCAATTGTGGGGCGAACTCTACAACATAAGTTTCTAACCCTAAAGTGACCAGTGCTTTTGCTGCCTCAAGTCCCAGCAGTCCACCACCCACGACCACACCCTTTCTGACTGTGGGGCGCTCAGCAATGGCAAGAATGTCATCTAAATCGGCAATGGTTCGGTATACGTGGCAATGCGGATGTTCACGCCCTGGAATGGGTGGTACAAATGGATAGGAGCCTGTCGCCAGCACCAGCTCACCATATTCAATCTGCTCGCCAGCTTCAGTGATGATGTATTGATTGGTCGCATCGATATCTACAATGCGCTGATTCAGGTGCAATTGAATTTGGGCGGCGGCATAGGCGCTCAAATCAACCAAATTTAGCTTACTGATATCTTTATGCTCAAAATAGCTCGATAAATACACACGATCATAAGCCGGACGGTCTTCTTCTGCAAACACATGAATCTCAAATTTCTCATGTAGCCCTTGTTCTATGGCTCGCTCAACGAAATGATGCCCGACCATACCGTTGCCAATCACCACTAACTTAGCTTTATTTGTTGTACTCACTATAGTGCTGCTCATGCGCTTATCCTTAGTAATGGGGTTGTCTAAATATCGTGATCTAAACGTTATGATGGTTAGCAATATTTAGTGCCTACACCAATTACACCTTCAATAACTGTGCCAAGCACTGTTATATAGCGCTTTGTATTTAAGGGGATTGCTAAAAAATTCAGACGAGTACGTATGACGCTCATCGCGTATTTACAAGGTCGCAAGGCATTTATGAGGAGGTTGATGATGATGGTAAATAAAACATTAATCGATCATTTGGCAATGAGGTGATAAGTATTGATGCACTAAAGTGGACAGAATCATGCACCAATTTGATTGCATTTATAATGAGTGGCATTTTTTTATGTTTCTCAATGATACAAGGGCATCATGTTTTTTAAGATATGAATCGGCTTGTTATAGTCGCCTGCAAGTCTGCTATTACAAAGCATTGACGCTTTTACCAAAGACGATGGTTCGCCTCCACAATGATTTTTACGACGGCAAATGGCACAGCCATTGCACCCCCTTAAGTGTTCTAACTGATCATTCTGTTTAACATAACTTGTTCTTATGACTTTTTATGTTGGCCCTAAAGTTTGCCATTTAAGGAAATCGCTTATGTCGTCATCGCCACCATCGAACCCCGCTGTGCCAACTAAAAACAAGCTTAATATCTTATCTTTTACAGGTAAGAATAAAATTCTCCATCTTGGTTGGATGGCTTTTTTTCTGACCTTTTTTGTGTGGTTTAACCACGCGCCTTTTTTATCCGCGATTGGGGAGACGCTTAACCTTACTAAAGATCAAATCAAAACCTTATTGATACTAAACGTTGCCTTGACGATTCCAGCTCGAGTCATTATCGGTATGCTAACCGATCGTTTTGGCCCGCGCCTCGTCTATACCGCCATTTTGGCGATTGGCGCCATTCCCTGTTTTACTTTTGCCTTTGCGCAAGACTACAACACGCTAGCGTTGTCTCGGTTCTTACTGGGTTTTGTGGGTGCAGGGTTTGTGGTGGGTATTCGTCTAATGAGTGATTGGTTCCCTGCAAATGAGCTGGGTACGGCTGAAGGTATTTATGGTGGTTGGGGCAATTTTGGTTCCGCTGCTGCTGCCTTGCTATTACCGACAGTGGCTATCATCGCTGCCGCTATAGTTGGTGGTGATGAGGGCTGGCGTTATGCGACGGCTACTTCAGGGGTGGTCATGATGCTGTACAGTGTGATTTTTTATAAGATGGTGCGAGATACGCCAAAGGGTGCGACGTATTTTAAACCCAAAAAATCTGGTGCCATGATGGTGACTTCAGCAGGTGACTTTTGGCTGATGATGGCGTTTAAGCTGCCAATGTATTTGGCCTTGGCTCTTTTGGGATGGAAATTATCGCCCGCTGGCGTCAGCTTGCTTAGTCAGGACAGCGTGACTATCGTCTATATCGGACTGGTTGTTTTATATATTTATGAGTTCGTGAGTAGTTATCGCTTTAATAAAGAGATATTTACTACGCCAGTTCCAAAAGCACATCAATATGACTTTAAGCAAGTCGGTATCTTAAATATTCTCTACTTTGCGACCTTTGGCTCAGAGCTGGCGGTGGTGTCTATGTTGCCGCTTTTTTATCAAGAGACATTTAGCCTATCGATTGTGATGGCAGGGGTATTGGCATCAAGCTATGCGTTTATGAATTTGATGTCACGTCCGGGCGGCGGTTGGCTCAGTGACAAGTATGGACGCAAGATCACGCTGCTGATTTTGACTGCGGGTTTAGCCGTCGGTTATTTATTGATGGGAATCGTTGATTCAACATGGCCGATTGCGTTGGCATTGTTAATCACGATGTTTTGCTCATTCTTTGTACAGGCAGGCGAGGGCGCAGTGTTTGCGGTCATTCCACTCATTAAGCGCAGTATGACTGGACAATTCGCTGGCATGACTGGTGCTTATGGCAATGTTGGTTCGGTCGTTTATTTAACCGTACTGAGTCTCGTCTCCTATCAGGTGTTTTTCTTTGTGATCGCCGCCACCGCAGTGGTTGGCTTCTTAGCACTATTCTTTTTAAAAGAGCCTGAAGGCGTTATCATCGAAGAAATGCCAGATGGTAGTTTTGCCCAAATTAAAGTGAGCTAAGTATGAAAAAGGGCGGCACACAAGACTTTAAGACCACTGACAAAACCAGTCACTATAGTGCGGATAATGCACTATGGTTGCTTGATTTTTATACCATGCAAGGGCGCAAATCCGAAAATCAAGACAGCTTGCTGATAACAACATGCTTGCCGTATGGACAGTCCACAGCAACCATCAACGGCGGTGTTCATTGTCCTCATGCGCCTTTATTGGTGCTGATGGCGGATGGTGTCAGTGCCTGTCAGTTCCCTAAACAAGCCAGTCAATTGGTCGTCAATACCATCACGCATCACCTTACTTTAGCGCTTGAAAATCTCGTGAGGACAGAGTATGAGTCGGCATCAGAAAATGAGTCACAAGCCAATGGTCAAAAGGCACCGATAAGCTTTGATGATAATCAAATTGCCATATTGATTAAGGAGGCGGTAAACAAAACCAATGATGTGCTCTATTTCCCACAAGTCTACGAGCGAGTACCACCGCTGTTATCGACCTTATCAGGCCTACTGTGTATCGGTGACCGTATCCATCTGTTTCATACGGGCGATTCACGTATTTACCGTATAGGTATGGATAGCATGGCGGTGCTCACTAAAGATCACCGCATCCATCGTGGGCAAGACAAAGGTGCTCTGTCGGCTGCTGTTGGCGCTGATACACGAATTCAGTTACAGCAATCGGTATTTACATTGCATCAAAACGAGTGCTTAGCGCTAATGACTGATGGCGTCTATGAATCTATTACTGCCTCAGAGCTTCAGTTTGAACTGTGTGCCGCCGCAAGCGCGCTAGTTCAATCGACGACTATTATTGATCAAGATCCTGTTGACCGACAGAGAAGTGATGTTGGTATCGGTGAAAGTTCAGGTATCGGTGAAAGCTTAGATATCAGTAAAAGCTTATGCGAGCAAGCGTTTAGCGAAGGCAGTTACGATAACCTAAGTATGATGATGCTCGGTATGAATACGCCAATGCTCCATAAACAAACGTTTAAGGCACAAACCTACAAGACAGGTGACAATGCTAGCTCTCACAATATTCATCGTTATCAGTTGCCAACGGGTTTGGAGATTGGTGCGCAGATTGACGGTTTTACTGTCAAGAACATTATAGCCCGTACTGCTCGTAGTGAGGTATATTTGGTAGAAGATAGCAACCATCATGCCTTTGTCATAAAGTCGCCAAGCCTTGATACGATTACCGATGGGTATTATCTGCGCGAGTTTTTGAAAGAGCGAAAAATAGGATTGAGCTTATCTAAGCACCGCCGTGCTGGCGAGCCTGCTTACAATCAAGCGGACCCTAATGATTTGTCGAGCGATAACACCCTTATCAGCATCAAAACCAATCAAAGCGCGAGCTCAGCGCTGAGTTCTTCAGGATTGCTACGTTATTATCCCGTACCAGCGAGTAGTATTTATTTATACCATCTGACCGAATATATTGAGGGCGAGAGCCTCAGAGATTTTATGGATCGCCATGCCCCTTGCGACGTATGGCAGACATATGATTTGTTGACCAAAATAGGCATGGCGGTTCGGGTGATGCATCGCAACTATCTATTGCATCAAGACATCAAGCCGGAAAATATCCTATTGACCACCTCAGGCGCGGTCAAATTGATTGATTTTGGTTCGGCCAGCTCTTTAATACTCAAAGACAGCACTCGACCACCGAACGGCGATTTGCACTACGCTGCACCAGAATATTACAGCGATGCACCAAAAGGAGTTTATTCTGATTTATTTTCCATAGCCGTAATCGGTTATGAGCTACTAACCAATGAGTTGCCGTTTAGTTCGCAAGATTTGATGAGTTCGCATCAAGCAAGTCATACGTTGACGCTGCCTGCTCAATCATTACGTCAGCACCGCGTACCCACTGCTAGCCAGCAAGCGTTAATGCGTGCGCTGCATTCCAACACCCAAGCTAGATACCAAGCAATTGGTGAGTTTTTACAAGATTTTAACCCCGACAACACTAGCAATATCCGCGACCCTGAGCCGCTTATCATACGCCATCCATTACTGGTATGGCACAGCATTTGCTTCATTCAGTTTGTCATCATCTTATCATTGCTGGCTTATTTTCTATAAGTTTGCTTCAACAAAAACATGATATGACACGCCATTTATTTAATGCTGCACGTTGCGGCTAAGGGATGCTCTTCTTATGTCGCCTTTTGTACCACACCTTAATGCACAGTCAACAGTAGTCAATAGCCAAAATCCTAAAATAGCGTCAACACTACCTTCGAGTGCTGGTATCGTCATTATTGGTGCTGGCATGGCAGGCAGCCGTTTTGCTATTGAGTTGGCTCGTGCCCAACAGCAAAACAGACTGGAAAACCCTCACATTCATCTGCCAATTACACTTATTAGTAAAGAACCACAAGTCGGCTACAACCGAATTATGCTATCGCCTGTACTGTCAGGAGATTCTCTATTTGAAGATACTTATCTATACGAGCAATCAGAGTATCAACAGCTGGGTATCACCGTATTGGCTGGAATTTCGGTTGACACAATAGACATCAAACAGCAGTCCATTGAGCTGAGCAATGGACAAACGATCGCTTATAGCAAGCTGGTTATTGCGACGGGCTCCAGTGCTCGAATTATTCCTTTTCCTAATTACGATGCTAAAGGCGTGCACGTGTTTCGAGAAGTAGCTGATGTAAATGCACTAACCGCATATGCACATCAAGGGAAAAAAGGTCTGGTGATTGGGGGCGGGGTATTAGGGTTAGAGGCCGCGTGCGCTTTGGCTACTCAAGGAGCAGATATGACGGTTGTTCATGTGGATAGCTATGTACTGAATCGACAGCTTGATTTGCCCGCCGCTGAGCTATTGCAAGCAGAGCTCAGTTGTCGAAATGTCGGACTTGAGGTATCAGCGATCACTGAATGTATAGCGGTCAACAACCAGCATGAAGTATGCGGACTGTTGCTAAAAGATGGGCGCACGTTGCCAGCAGATTTCGTGGTCATGGCAGTGGGCGTGGTACCTAATATCACATTGGCAAAAGACAGCGGGCTGACGGTCAACCGTGGCATCATCGTCGATAATTATATGCACACCAGCGCTGCCAACGTATACGCTATTGGCGAATGTGTGGAGCTAGACGGTGAGCTGTTCGGTATGGTGGCGCCCGTCAATCAGCAAGTTGATACCTTAGTTTCTGTCCTAAAAGATGCGAGGATATCAAACGATGGCTTAGCATCCAGAAATAATTGGCACCCTTTTACTAGCAAACCGCTGTCTTTAAAGCTAAAAGTATCTGGCATCAGTGCCTTTTCAGCAGGGCAAGTCGACTTTGATGACGAGGAAGCGGCGGCTATCGAAACCATCACTTATCAGCAAACCAGTATAAATCACTATCACTGCCTCTATCTTAGAAACAATAAACTGATCGGCGCTGTACTCTACGGTGAGGTCAATGAGGGCAGTTTCTATAGCCAGCTGATCAATAGCAATAGTGATATCGCGTCTATAAAAGCGGATTTAATATTTGGCGAGGCTTACTGTGATTTGGAGAAAATAACGACAGATAGTGAGGCTAACGGAGACATGGATATCGATAGCGATCTGGATTTATTAAGCGCAGCAGACATAGTAGGAGCGGCGTCATGAGTGAAGTGATCTTGAGTAATAAACCGAATGCTAGTCAAGAATTAGAAAGTGGTATACGCCGATCTGATCACAAATCTAATGACATATTCAATCCTTCAAAAACGGCTCTTATTGCCACTTATACTGAAGAAACGACGTCCACCATACGTACCACTTGTCCTTACTGCGGGGTAGGGTGTGGTGTCCTAGCCAGTGTCGATGCGATAGGGGTAGTGAGCGTAAAAGGAGATCCTGAGCATCCGGCGAACTTTGGTAAATTGTGCTCAAAAGGCAGTGCGCTGGCACAAACCTTGGGCAGTGAGCGACGCTTAACTGAGCCTTACTATCAAAACAAGCAAGCGGTAATGCAACAACATCGACCTATGCAATTGGTTAATGATTTTAACGCTATCGACATATCTGATGAGCCACTTACAAAGCCTACCGATTGGAATAACGTCTTAGATGATATTGCCACGCGCTTAAACGACACGATCGCCAAGCATGGTCGCGACAGTATTATGTTTTATGTCTCAGGACAGCTACTCACTGAGGATTACTACGTCGCCAATAAGTTTATCAAAGGCTTTATCGGTAATAATAATATCGACTCCAACTCACGCCTATGTATGTCTTCCGCAGTAGCAGGGCATAAACGTGCCTTTGGCACTGATTTGGTGCCTGGTAATTACGAGGATTTAGAGTCCTGCGATTTATTGGTGCTGGTGGGCTCAAACATGGCATGGTGTCACCCTATTTTGTTTGGACGATTTTTGGACGCAAAAAAAATTGATCCCAGTAAAAAGCTTATTGTCATTGATCCGCGTCGTACGGACTCTTGTGAGTTCGCAGATTTGCACTTACCAATAGCCGCTGGCACCGATACGCATTTATACAATGGGTTGTTGCACTATCTTAAGCAGCAAGGTTGTTGCGATGAGCGTTATCTCAAGCAATGTAATGATGTCGATCTCGCTTTGGAGGCTGCCAAGACGTGGAGCATCGACAAAGTCGCTCAAGCATGCAAAATCAGCGCTGACCTCATACGCCAGTTTTATCAGCTAGTCGCTGCCAATGACAAGACAGTGACCGCGTTTAGTATGGGTGTTAACCAATCAAAGAGTGGCACCGACAAGGTCAATGCCATTATCAATAGTCATCTGTACACCGGACGCGTAGGAAAAGTAGGCGCCAGTCCGTTTTCACTCACTGGTCAGCCAAACGCTATGGGTGGCCGTGAAGTCGGGGCGCTGGCTAATTTGCTGGCGGCACATTTAGACTTGAGTAATAGTATTCATCGTCAACTGGTGGCTGACTTTTGGCAGGCACCGCAGTCTATTGCGCCAGAGGTTGGCATCCAAGCTTGTGATGCTGCCGATGCTATCTTAGATGGGCGTATCAAAGCCATTTGGATTATGGCGACCAATCCAGTCGTGAGCTTACCTGAAGCGGATAAATTTCGCCGCGCATTAGCGGCTTGTGACTTGGTCATTGTCTCTGACTGCTCGGTAGACAGCGATACGGTTAAGTGCGCAGATATTGTATTACCAGCACAAGGTTGGGGTGAAAAGTCAGGCACAGTCACCAATTCTGAGCGGCGAATCTCAAGACAGCGGGCGTTGAAGCCTGCATTAGGACTCGCTAAGCCTGACTGGTGGATACTGTCTCAAGTGGCTACCCGCATGGGGCTAGCTGGGTTTGATTACCAGCATCCTAGCGAGATATTCAATGAGCATGTGGCATTGACTGCTTATAAAAACGATCCTAGCCAAGTGCCCTCTATTAGCAATCAACCGCGCTATCTGAACTTTGCTAAAGACCTACCAATGCCAATCCTAAATCGTGCTGACTATGAGGTAATGACCCCCTTTCAATGGGGCGACCCGCGAATCACCATGGCGCACTCAAACTTTATCGCTATTACACCCTCAGATAGTGCCAGCTTACCTAATAGGCATCAGCGTCGCTCAAGACCGAAAGCTAATGGCAATACAGAAAGCAATAATATAGCGAGCAATAATAGAGAACATGATAACAGGCGCGATAAGCCACATAACGGTCACTCATCGACCGTGAATCTACGCCTTATTACCGGTAGATTACGTGATCAGTGGCATACCATGACCCGCACAGGACTTGCGCCGCAGCTTAACCAACATGAGTCTGCGCCGATGCTGACCCTCCATCCCGATGACGCCGAGCAACTTGGTGTTGAAAAAGGCGACTATGTGCAGCTACGTCCTCGCTATGAGCAAAACCTACTAAAAAAGCTTCAGCCACATAATGAGGCGGCTGTTGATTCAAATATAGATGACTCAAATACAGACATTGAAGTGTTAGAGCAAAAAGTGATAGCACAAGTTGCCATCAGTGATGGCATGCGTGTTGGTGATGCATTTATGCCCATGCACTGGAGTAACGCCTTTGCCAGCGGTGCAAGAGTAGGTACGCTCATTCCGACGGTTGTCGATCCCCATTCAGGACAGCCTGAGCTAAAAAACTCAGCGATTAGTATCAGCGCTGTACCCATGCAGACGTTTGGCAAGATTTTGGTGCATCCTGATTTGCAAGACACCATACTAGTGCACTTTCGTGCTATGGCGGCTAACTTTAAGGAGCAAATGACAGAGAATGAGTCGCAAGCAGCCTCTTCTAGCTTTGATGTGGCTAGTGAGCAGTCGACTCAAACACTACCAGCACTGACATGGAGTATTAGTCGCCAAGCTAACAGCGTTCTAATGACTCTTGCTAGCCCAGTCGACAGCATCGCTAAGCAATTGCTTGATCCTGAGTTTTGGCAGCAGTTTATCGATACCTATCAAAGCTCTGTATCGGATAAAGAGCTGACTGATGACGCTGCCAATACTGTAGGGGTTAATAGTGCTTTTACCCTTAGTAAACCGGAGCAGCAACTACGCTTTATTTTGACTCAGTCAGAGGTGAATGAGGCAAATGAGGCAAATAATGAAGAGGTCGATCGCACGTTGCCAAGCACTTCTATCTCTACTATACCGAGTGAGCGGCTACTATTAGCTATTTACTTCGCGCCGCAAGTGACGCAGCTGCCAAGCAGTCATTGGCTTGATAGCTGCTTTGCCAATACCGATGCGATACCTGCACAGCAGCGCTATAAATGGTTGCTAGCAGGTCGTCCAGCCACAGGTTATATCGATCCAGGCCCGCTGGTGTGTTCGTGCATGGCGGTGGGAGAAAACATCATCATCAATGCCATCACCAAACAGCAATGTACCAGCGCACATGCCATTGGTAAAGCGTGCCGAGCGGGCACCAATTGCGGCTCATGCGTGAGTCAAATTAATGCACTTATTGAGGAATATGCGTCCTAAACGCCTGTTGAAAGAGGGTCAAGTTATCGATATGGCATGAGGCTTGCACCGTGTCTTGTACTATCTTTTGTTCTTATGTATTCCATTATGAAGTGCTGATCTGCACGGCGCTAATAGTGTTATTAGGAGTGACCATTATGACTGATTCATCTGCTTTTATCGCAACCCTACCTTCGAATGACTTATCCAATAAAAAATGCAATGTCAATGTGCTAAACACACCATCAACGATAGCAGAAGGTGAGAAAGTAGGCACTGTGCATTTAGTTGGTGCTGGTTCTGGCGATCCTGAGTTGTTGACTCTAAAAGCGTTACGAGTCATGCAGCGCGCAGACATAGTGCTTTATGACAGCTTAGTCTCAGAGGATATCTTAGATATGTGCGCGCTGACAGCAGAAAAAATATTCGTCGGTAAGCGCCGTGCCAACCATGCTCTGCCGCAAGAGGGCATCAATGAGCTGCTAGTCAAACACGCGCTGGCAGGCAAAACAGTGGTTCGTCTAAAAGGCGGCGACCCCTTTATTTTTGGGCGCGGCGGAGAAGAGCTGCAAGAAGTTGTGCGCCATGGCATTCGTTTTGAATCCATTCCCGGCATCACAGCCGCCAGCGCCGCTGCTAGCCGTGCAGGGATTCCACTAACGCACCGTGATCATGCACAAGCCGTCAAGTTTGTGACAGCGTGCAAAAAGTCAGGCGCAGCCAATAATGACTATGACGAACACTTGGACAGCAAGCAAACAGTGGTGTTTTATATGGGACTACATCGGCTAGGTGAGTTGACCAAAGGGTTGATAGCAGCGGGGCGCGACAGCGAGACTCCTTTTGCCGTGATTAGTCATGCAAGCTTACCCACGCAGCAGCTGCTCATCGGTACGCTTGGTAGTATCGCTAATCAGCAAGCGATAGCGAAATTGCCAACACCTGCACTATTAATTATGGGTGATGTGGTCACTTTATATCATGAGTTTGCAGACTATAATCTTGGTGCTGTGGGTAAAGGTGCATTTGTTGATGTTAATAAAGTTATAAGCAGTAACCACTTAATACCCAATTTGGAAAGTATGACGTAGGACAAATAAGTTTAAGAAACTGTTATTTCAAGAAGCTGTTATTTCAAGAAACTGTTATTTCAAGAAACTGTTATTAAGGTGATTTGGTTATGTGAGCCAATTCAGTAATCTGTGTCAGTGTGTACTCAGTCTGAATCCTACTTATACTAGATTAAGAAATTTTCGATGTCGTTTCAAAGTCGGCTATCGCTAACGTTACTTATTATAGATTTCGTAATTGCTCAATTAACCAACGATGTATGCCACTGTCAGTAGTACGTGGGTGCCATGCCGCGATGACTTTAAAAGTAGGTGGCAAGGCTTCAACCTCAAGCTCTTTGACCTTACTGCTCGGCAATAACCGCGAAGGATAAAACGCAATCATATCAGTCGTGTGCAAAATATTGGGTACAGCAGAAAAGCTAGGAACTGACATCACAATATTTCGTTTTAGACCTTTTTCTGCAAACCATTGGTCATGAGAGCCGCGCAAATTAGCACGCGAAGGCGACACGACTAGCTGCGGGTGTGCAGCCACTTGCGTCAGTGTTAATGGCTCTGTGGCAAAAGTATTTTCACAACCCGTCACGCATAAATGTTGCTCTTCAAACAGAGTGACATACGATAAGTTGTCAGGGATGAATTCAGGAAAGGTAATCAATAAATCAAGCTCGCCTGCTGCAATCAGCTGATTAATATTGTCTGAGGCAAAGTCGCGCACGATCAGCTTCAAATCCGGTGCGTCGCGGCGCGTAATATTAAACAACTGCGGTAACAGCGCCTGCGTCGCATAGTCGGTCGCACTAATCGTAAAGACGCCTTTATATGTTTGTGGCATAAAAACCTCTGGCTCTAACAAATCTTCCAACTGCTTTAATATATGGTCAATAGGTTGCTGCATCGATAGCGCCTTTGGCGTTGCCACCATGCTATTTCCTTGACGAATAAACAAACGATCATCAAACACCTCACGTAACTTACGCAGCTGCTCACTGATGGCTTGTTGGGTCAGCCCCATTTTTCGCGCGACTTGTGAGAGGTTTTTTAGATCAAGCAGCGCCTGTAATACTCTAAGTTGCTTAATGTCGAGCCGATTCATACCATTCATAACTCATACCATTAATAGTTGTATCTTAAACAATAAGTGGTTGTTTCTAATTGTACCCTCAAAACGCTATGCTGACCAACATTGCTTAAGTAGCAACTAAATGAGCTATTAAGCATCAAAACAGGCCAAATACATTTAATAATAAGCCATCAGCTGCTTTAAAAGAGACATTTATGACACAAACCATTCTAAATACAAGTACACTATTTTCCTCTGTAGAACTTGGGCCTTATACGCTCAAAAACCGTATCGTAATGCCGCCATTGACACGCTCCCGTAGCACGCAGCCTGACAATATTCCTAATGACTTAATGGCCAGCTATTATGCACAGCGTGCGACAGCAGGCTTTATGGTGACTGAAGGTACGCAGATTGAGCCAAGAGGCCAAGGTTACGCTTGGACGCCAGGTATCCATTCACCAGCCCAAGTTGAAGGCTGGAAAAAAGTTACGCAAGCAGTACATGATAAAGGCGGTATTATTTTTGCTCAGTTATGGCATGTTGGGCGTGTGTCTCATACCAGCTTGCAGCCACAAGGTGCTCAGCCTGTAGGCCCATCAGCGATTGCTGCTGACAACGTAAAAGTATTTATTGAAATAGGCCCAGGTGAAGGTGCATTGGCCGATCCAAGTGAGCCACGCGCACTCAGTACCGATGAAGTTGGTGAGCTGGTAACGATGTATGCGGCAGCCGCACGAAATGCACTGGAGGCGGGTTTTGATGGGGTAGAGCTGCATTGTGCTAATGGTTATTTGGTCAATCAGTTTATTTCTGAGCATAGCAACACACGTGATGACCAATATGGTGGGTCGTTGACCAATCGTCTACGTTTCTTAAAAGAAATCGTCGCTGCTGTCAGTGATGTGGTCGGTGCGAATCGTTTAGGCGTACGCTTTGCGCCTTTGTTTGCGAGTACGGATGAGACGCGCGTGTATTTAGGATTGGTAGAATCAGACCCTCATCATACGTATGTTGAAGCGGTCAAATTGCTTGAACAAGCGGGTATTGCTTACTTATCAATTGCAGAAGCTGATTGGGATAATGCGCCTGATTTGCCAGACACTTTTTATCGAGCGGTCAGAGAAGAATTTTCAGGCCGTATTATTTATGCGGGTAAATATACCGTAGAAAAAGCCGTGAATATTTTAGCCAAAGGCTATGGCGATTTATTTGCGTTTGGTCGTCCTTTTATTGCCAACCCTGATTTACCTGAGCGTATCGCCAATAATTGGCCACTCAATGAAGTAGATCCTGCCACGATGTATGGTGGCACTGACGTTGGCTACAGTGATTATCCTTACTATAGTCAATCCTCTATAAAAGAGTGACAGCGTTAACCTCGCTTGAAGTATTACATATACATCTGCACTCGGTTGCCTTGACTCTCTTTTAAACTGAATCAACTATATCAATAATAGCGAAGCAGCTGAGCAGTGACTGAGATAAGGCCATTAATATTAATGGCCTTATTTTTATTTATAAATTTGGGACTTGTTGGATACTCACAAGCAGTCAATCATCACGCGAAAATTATTGTTTTTATCGCGTAAAGATTTTTTTATTATTTTATCAATAGGTAGTAGGCAATGAATCAGAATACTAAAGACAGACTTATACGCATATTAGTAGGATATGTCGGACTCTATCCAACACTCTTAATTGTATTAACGTTATTGAAGCCTGTGACTCAAGGATTAAGCCTGCCAGTGGTGGTATTAATTGAAACGATCATACTCGTTCCGTTGACACAGCTGGTGTCCTTCCCACTAGCAGGCTGGGTCATTGAGCGTCTAAGCAGAAAAAAGTGATCGTTTTTCGCAGTGTTCACTGGTAAACCATCATATTATTCCAGCTCTTCAATCAACTGCTTCATCTCAGCGATTTCACGCTTTTGTGCTTTTATGATATCGTCAGCGAGCTGTTGTACACGCGGATCTTCAATATCAGCGCGGCTACTGGTGAGAATGGCAATCGAGTGATGCGGTATCATGGCTTGCATCCAATCCACTTGATCGACAGTTGCTTGTGATCTGACACCCCAAATACCAACGGCAAACATCAACACGCTCAGACCATAGATCATCAAATTGACCTTGGTCTTCTTATACATATTGGTCATAAATGCCAACATGACCACTGCCATACCGGCACCCATGTAGAGCGCCATATAA
>NZ_JADKLX010000015.1:0-1235 GCF_015351755.1 Psychrobacter sp. N25K4-3-2 | reverse complement strand
CCAAAAAAAGAGGAAATACCCATGGCAAAGGCCAAGTTTGAACGCAGCAAGCCACACGTCAACGTCGGTACCATCGGACACGTTGACCATGGTAAAACAACCCTAACAGCCGCTATCGCAACCGTAGCAGCAATCACCTCAGGTGGCGAAGCCAAAGACTACGCGTCTATTGACTCAGCCCCAGAAGAAAAAGCACGTGGCATCACCATCAACACCTCACACGTAGAATATGACACCCCAGCACGTCACTACGCTCAC
Source organism: Psychrobacter sp. N25K4-3-2 (assembly GCF_015351755.1). Classification (NCBI taxonomy): domain Bacteria; kingdom Pseudomonadati; phylum Pseudomonadota; class Gammaproteobacteria; order Moraxellales; family Moraxellaceae; genus Psychrobacter; species Psychrobacter sp. N25K4-3-2. The sequence continues at coordinate 977 of NZ_JADKLX010000015.1, read as the reverse complement.
GTTGATTGCCCAGGTCACGCCGATTATGTTAAAAACATGATCACCGGTGCAGCCCAGATGGACGGCGCAATCCTAGTAGTATCTGCAACTGACGGCCCTATGCCACAAACACGTGAGCACATCCTGCTTTCACGTCAGGTTGGCGTACCGTACATCGTCGTATTCATGAATAAATGCGACGTTGTTGATGACGAAGAATTGCTTGAACTAGTAGAAATGGAAGTTCGTGAATTACTAAGCGACTATGACTTCCCAGGTGATGACACCCCAATCATCCATGGTTCAGCTACTGAAGCCCTAAAAGGCTCACAAGAAAAATATGGCCAACCAGCTGTCGTAGAACTACTAAACGTTCTTGACACCTACATCCCAGAGCCAGAGCGTGACATCGACAAAGCATTCCTAATGCCAATCGAAGACGTATTCTCAATCTCAGGTCGTGGTACTGTTGTAACTGGCCGTGTTGAATCTGGTATCGTTAAAGTTGGTGACGAAATCGAAATCGTCGGTATCCGCGACACTCAAAAAACCACCTGTACTGGTGTAGAGATGTTCCGTAAACTGCTTGACGAAGGTCGTGCAGGCGAAAACTGTGGCGTACTACTACGTGGTACTAAGCGTGAAGACGTACAACGTGGCCAAGTACTTGCTAAGCCAGGTTCAATCACTCCTCACACCAAGTTTGACGCTGAAGTATACGTGTTGAGCAAAGAAGAGGGTGGTCGTCACACACCATTCCTAAACGGCTATCGTCCACAGTTCTACTTCCGTACTACTGACGTAACTGGCGCAATCCAATTACAAGATGGTACTGAAATGGTAATGCCTGGTGATAACGTTGAGATGGGCGTAGAGCTTATCCACCCAATCGCTATGGACAAAGGTCTTCGCTTCGCTATTCGTGAAGGCGGCCGTACTGTAGGCGCTGGTGTTGTTGCTAACGTATTGAACTAATCTATCAGTCTCAGTAATGAGCT
>NZ_JADKLX010000014.1:0-359 GCF_015351755.1 Psychrobacter sp. N25K4-3-2 | reverse complement strand
AAATGGCCCCGAGGAAGCTTGCCTCAAAGAGGTCCAGGAAGGACAAGGCAGCTGAAGGAACTAGTTCCGCTCCCGAGTATGACAGTCACCGCTTTAGGAGCGCTGAACACCAGCAGCGCTTCGAGGCCATCAAGGGATGGTCATTTCTCCGGGAGCGACGCGTCCAGCTCAGGGACGACGAGTATACCGATTTCCAGGAGGAAATAGGTCGCCGGCGGTGGGCATCACTGGTTACCCCCATGGCCAAGTTTGATCCAGAAATAGTCCTCGAATTTTATGCCAATGCTTGGCCAACAGAGGAGGGCGTGCGTGACATGAGATCCTGGGTTAGGGGTCAGTGGATCCCGTTCGATGCCGAC
>NZ_JADKLX010000013.1:0-1383 GCF_015351755.1 Psychrobacter sp. N25K4-3-2 | reverse complement strand
CTTCCAAGAATGGACTCAAGAAGGTTCCTAAGTTAGTATACCAGGCGACAGTTGTCCTAGTAAGACTTTCTCAGGAAAAATGTATCAGCAGTTCCTCATCTTTTGCGTATGCCCCCATCTTCCGACAATACATCTTTAGATGGTTCTTGGGGCAAGTAGTCCCCTTGTACTTGTCAAAGTCCGGCACCTTGAACTTGGGAATGACCATGTTTGGGTATTAGGAACAACTCTTCTAGGTTAGCAAAGGCATAATCTTCACCTCCTTCAATGGCCCTGAGCCTTTCCTCTAGATGATCCAACTTTCCCATTTCTGCCATAGCATGAGGGTTTTTACTTGTTGTGGAATGCAAGAGGTGTAGCTGGGGATGATACTGAGGGCCCTCCAAAGGGTTTTGTAGGGGTATACCACCAACTGCTTGCCCTTCAGTGGTATATCCGAGCCAAGGCTCGAAGTCGGCTAGATTGTGGTGGGGAATTTCATGTGTCTCCTCCATGGGTTGAGAGACATGTGCATGATCAGATTGAGGTTGTTGGCTCTCAATGAGTATCGGAGTGGAGTTATTGAGATTTTCATTGAGAGTGTATGCCACATTGGGTGGTGTATAGTTGGGAGGCAAGCCATATGATGGGAAGGCGTGCTCGTTTTGAATTTGCACATCATGGGGGCGCCCGTACTTCCCAAATCTTTGCCTACCATATCTGAGGTTGGATGATTCATTTGGTTGAGGCCAGATGGGGGCATCGGGTTCACCTTAGCAACAGCGCTGGTAGCGGCAACTGCAACCGCATTGGCTTCCATTATCTTCTTCATGCTCATCATGGCCTCCATCATTGTGGCCATTTGCTCTTTAATGGCCTCCATGTCGGCCTTCATCTTCTCTTGTACCTCCTCTACTTTACCCATTACTCTAGCTCTAGCACGAGTTCGGTAAGGGCGCCGTAAAGCATGTTTTTTTCTTTTTTATAACAATGATTAAGTTCATTTTATTTTATTTTATTTTATTTTTCAAGGAAAGAATGCAATGAGCAATGCAACCAATGAAAAGCATGGATGTATGCGAATGATGCACAGTTGAAGTATTGCGAATTTTTACGCAGGACATGGGGTTGAATCAATTTAGATTTTTCAACATGGTTCATGACATCTTGGTCAAGGTGAAACTGGAAGTAACAAGGACATCAACAATCCTAAATATGTTTGGCAGTAGACGAAGCAGTGATGTGACTCGATTCATCTTTTGCCCCAATTTTGCAAGACGGTTACTTCCATATTTCAACTTGACTTGATGAACCTTTTCGTAAAAGCATGAGCTTGGTTCATCCCTGTAATCCAAGGAATGACAATTCTGATCGCCAATACTTCGACAATATTTCATAGAGATG
>NZ_JADKLX010000012.1:0-5609 GCF_015351755.1 Psychrobacter sp. N25K4-3-2 | reverse complement strand
CGTTAGTGTTCCTGGTGTGTATGCAGGACCCATTCATGGTTTCTTATTTGGTGACGCTTTTGATAAAGGGCTTACTTTCAAAATGGGCCAAACCCATGTACACAAGTATTTACCACAATTATTAGAGTATATTGAAAATGGTGATTTATCACCTGAAGCTATTATTACTCACCGTATGAATTTGTCTGACGCTGCTAAAGGTTATGAAATTTTCGAAAAGCGTGAAGAAGAATGTCGTAAAGTCATTTTAACTCCTTAATTTTTCAAATTTACCCTTAACTTTTAACATTTAAAGGTTAGGTCATAGCTGCTTTAACGAGATTATCTTAAATAATGGTTATCGCTAAAGCAGCTAGCAAAAAAATCTTTAACTTGTTTTTCTCTGCACACGGCAAAAAAATCACCCCCCAACCGATTTTCATGGGTTTAGGGATTAAAAAACTAACTAACTGTCTTAGATGGTCTTAAAGCTTAGAAGTGTAAAGCACAATAAACTTTCTATTATATGTATGAAAAATTTATTTAATATTGAGTAAAAATCTGAAAAGTGAATAGCTTGGGCTACAAGGCTTCTTAGTTATTTCTTATCGAGCAATATAATTTAGTATTCAAGATATTCTCTAATCGGACGTTTGTTAAACTGCGTAGGGTCTTTTTTAAGGCGGTTAACCATTTCAAACTCCCAACCTTGCTGTGACTGACCAGCTGGACTAGTAGGGCTTACTAAATGATTGTATTCCGCCATAAAAGCAGGATTACGAGCAATTCGCCCTAGCTGCTTATCATTCAATCCATCGACCGTAAACATATCTCCTGTACTAACGTCGCGCTCCTTATTAACTACATCCCTCTTAGCTTTTGGCTTTTCATGAACAGTAAAACTAAATCCTGCAATTTTGCGACCTTTTTTCTTTTGAGTGTAACTAACATTGAGATCTGATTTTTCGTTTATCTCTTCAACAGCAAGGTTTAAGACCCTTTTTTTGAAGTTGCTCATAGTTTGATATTCATCAGACTCTAATCCTAACTGACCTCTAAACTTCTCCAATTCAAAAACAGGTGTTTTTTTGGCTTGCTTCCATTGAACCAGCAGCTCATAGAGCCTTACTGAATAATTACTATCCATTTCGGCTGTTTGTTCTAGTAAATACTTAGTGAAAAACTCTTCAGCCCCATCAATCCGAGTAATCCCTTGTACTACAGCCGGAGTAAATACAACTTCAATCGCTCCTTCGTCATCTAAATATCTAACTTGGGATAACCAGCGAGATTTAACTAACTTACCTTCATCATCAACATAGCTAAAACGTCTGTTAAATAGCGTATCTTCAGCGTCCTTCATCATTAGATAACCGTTTTGGCGAGTGGTATTAAAAACTTCAGCATATCTTTTAGCATCAATACGAAGTGGTATCTCTGCACTCAACCCTGTACCAGTCTCTCTAGCATCTACAACGGCTAACTGAACAATGCGTATTTCTGATAGTTTTAGATTTTGTAGTACGGTATTTAGATAATTAGTTTTCACTACTAGATTAGATTTAGACATAATAACCTTCAAATTTGAATACTTATATTTAATTGTATCTTCGAATACTATTTTATTCAAGTATTCAAATGGTAAGTAAACGTATTCGAATGGGTAAGTAAACGTATTCGAATGGGTAAGTAAACGTATTCGAATGGGTAAGTAAACGTATTCGAATGGTGCTTGTATCCTTTTAATACCAATGGATACAGAGGGCTTAAAAGCATTTAAAAGCATTTAAAAGCATTAAAAGCATTTTTTTTATTTTTTACTAACTAAAAAGACAAAAGAAAAAAGCACTAGTTACCATAAAATATTTGGCTTTTCTCATGTCTTCTTGGATCAGATGATTGATCAATTTTTTCTTAACCTCAGTAATAAGCTATAGAAACTACTCTATTTGCCTACAAAATGAGATTTAATAGCCTTCTACCTTAATTCTTATACATACCTAGCCTTTTTTATTTTATCCATCTCTACAGCGATTTTATGGCTTTCTAGCTGCATTGCTTCGTTTACTCTAGCAATTTCCTCTTGATTTAGACCATCAATAGCCATCAAGTAAGGCTCAACACGTTTTTTAAGGGTGTCATAGCTCTCTTCCGCAACGTTTTTATCCAATCTAGCCTTCTCGTAGTCCATCAGGATGCTGTTTGCTGCCTTCACAGTGGGTTCTACTTGCTCAATAACGGCTATTGTGACCTTTTCCCCATATCTAGCCTTGCTTTCAAACATTTCAGGCTTAGGCGCTACGGTCGTAATACTAAAATCTCGCGCGTGATTGATGTCGTGGTAATACTCCTTGATGCTGGTATGTTTGGCTTTAGAGCCTTCCTTGCCCCTCGTTAGCCCTAAATCAGCGACCGTGTTGGCAAAATCGGTTTGCATCTGATTTAACTTAACCCTGCCGCCTAGAAAACCCTTACAGTTGAGCTTCCCTTTTTGGTCAATAGGAACGACATAAGCGACCAGCTGCGGTGTACTTATGTCCCGATGAATACTCATACCTGCAATATTTCCTTCTCCATGTTTATCCATGAGCCACTGAGCAGATCGCTTAAAAAATTCAGCTTCTTGGCTTTTTCCCCAACCTTCCCATTCAGGACTGGCGGTTATTAAATACTCAATACATAGCACCGCATCAGCGCGTCTTTTTTCAGGAAGTCGATCTTTTATTGCCTGTTTGACGGCTTCAGGGGTCGCAACGGTATGATGATTTTTAGGGGTGAGGTTGGGGTCAGCATTTGGCGTTTCTATCGTTCGGTAGCTGTGTGCAAGACTGCCACCGATGTTGCCCATCGTCTTTAATTTTGCTGTTCTCAAAATTGCATAGTTCATCGCCACTTTTTTCCTATAATTGAGTGTTATTTCATTAAAGTGTACTTACTACACCATAATTTCACCTGTTAGGAAAGCGTGATTTTTGGCGCAAAAGGCGGTAAAAAAGGGCTATTTTTCACTGTTTTTCAACTTGGCTGTTTACAGATTGTAAACAGCTTTTTTCTTTATAAATCAATAACTAAGAACGATTTTGTTTACACTTTGCAAACACTCAAATTTCAATAAACCTAACAATATCAGCTATTTGGCAGTCCCTTTAGGGTGCGTATGGTGTAGTCATCAAATTAGGTGGGAAATAACGGTTTTTTTATCTGTCGTAAAATCTGCTACAAAAAAGGGGGTATAAGAGCGTTACTTCTCGTTTTTCACTGGCATAATCTTAGGCTGGTATCAATAATTTATTAACCTAAAAAAATCATCTGTAGCTACAGATGATTCTAGTAGCGGAGTTATTTATGAGCATGATCGGTGTATCAGTAGCTAGCAATAAAAGCCTTCAGCTTGAAGCTACCCAAGAAGCCTATAATAGAGCTGTCGTGAAGCTTAATTTGCTGTTGATTGACGATAAAACGCACGAAGAAGTAGTCAGAAACAAGCTGTTTGAAGTCATGGATGAAAGAAATCAGCTGGGGAAGTACTCCACTTCTGATCTGTATGTCATGCAAAAAAGCATTGAGAAAACGGTTGATGATTTTCTTGCTGGATTAAATGAGCAGACTGTTACCACTTAGATTAGCGAAAAGATGGAACGCTATAGTTATTGAGGTTTAATCATCTTTCGCTTATATTGGGGGTACGAATATAAGCGAAAGGTGATTGCTATGACTACAACTAATTATAATATACGGCTTGACCAGGATCTGAAGGATAGGTCTTTTTCTGTTCTTGAAAGCTATGGATTAACACCTTCACAAGCCATAAGACTGTTCTTAAACCAAGTAGCCGATACTAATGCGATTCCTCTGTCTTTTGACTATCAACAACCTAAGCTCAACGCGCAAACGATTGCGGCTATTGCTGAGGTCGCGAGCGGTAAAGGCACTAAGTACGATAGCTTTGGTGATCTCATGGATGAGCTAGAAGGCGAGGCTGATGAGATCCATTGAAGTATCAAGTCAGTTTAAGAGAGATGCTAAAAAGAATTATCTAAGCTTACTCACTCCTGCATGGGGCGAGGTGCTCAATTGTTTGACTAACGACATACCGCTACCGGCTAAATACAAAGATCATGCGTTGACCGGCAATCATAAGGGATTTAGAGACTGCCATATCAAGCCTGACTTGGTGCTTATCTACCGTGTTCAGAACGATACGGTAGATTTTGTTAGGCTAGGTAGCCATTCAGAAGTGTTTGATTAGCCTAATTCAAGTGGTTCCATAATGACAGTCTATTTTGAGTAGTCTGTTAATAGACTTTTGGGGCTTTTAAGACGGTTCCACTAGGGTATATCCTTATCTAACAAGAAAAGTTACTTTAAAAATACAAACAGCTTTTATAAGCCTTCAGTCCTCGGCAGGAGGACTCGAAAAGTTAATTTATCGGGTATCCTAAATTAGTTGACCACTACAACTTTTCACTTACAACACGCAACCTTTTTAACACACGTTGATTATAAATCTCGATTTTCAAGGTGCTAATATAATTGAGTAATACTTAACTTAGATAACATAAACCACTGATTCTAATAACTTTCATCTTGTATTCTCACAGATTATTGTTTATCGAGATTTTGCAAGCTTTACTTAACTGGAGAAATTATGCGTGCTTTAACTTATCATGGTGCTAAAGATGTGCGAGTGGACAATGTCCCAGAGCCTAAACTGCAAGAAAAAGATGATGTTATTTTACGTGTGACTGCAACTGCAATTTGTGGCTCAGATTTACACTTATATCGTGGCAAAATGCCTGCAACCGAGGAAGGCGATATCTTCGGTCATGAGTTTATGGGTGTGGTTGAAGAAGTAGGCTCTGAAGTCACTGCTGTTAAAAAAGGCGATAGAGTTGTTATTCCTTTTGTTATTGCATGTGGTAACTGCTTTTTCTGTCAGCATGACCTAATGTCCGCTTGTGAGACTACAAATACAGGCCCAGGCGCTGCTCTTAATAAAAAAATAATTCCGCCACCGGCTGCTTTATTTGGTTTTAGCCATTTATATGGTGGGATTCCTGGTGGACAAGCAGAATTTGTACGGGTTCCTAAAGGTAATTTTAATCCGTTCAAAGTACCTGGCTCACTGTCAGATGAGAAGGTTTTATTTTTATCAGATATTTTACCAACTGCTTGGCAGGCCGTGACTAATGCCAATATTACTAAAGGTTCAACCGTAGCTATTTATGGTGCGGGTCCTGTGGGGTTATTATCAGCAGCTTGTGCCAAAATGTTAGGCGCTGAGCAGATCTTCGTGGTAGATCATAATGACTACCGTTTGCAGTATGCCAAAGATACGTACGGGGCTATTCCGGTTAATTTCGATAAGGTAGATGCTGCTGAATTCATCATTGAACAGACCAAAGGGCATCGCGGCGTTGACGGCGTTATTGATGCGATTGGCTTTGAAGCCAAAGGTAGTATGCTAGAAACAATAATGACCAATTTGAAAATTGAAGGGTCAAGTGGTGCAGCTTTACGTCAATGTATTGCAGCTGTGCGTCGTGGCGGGGTCGTTAGTGTTCCTGGTGTGTATGCAGGACCCATTCATGGTTTCTTATTTGGTGACGCTTTTGATAAAGGGCTTACTT
>NZ_JADKLX010000011.1:0-5784 GCF_015351755.1 Psychrobacter sp. N25K4-3-2 | reverse complement strand
ATAGAGAGCTGACGATGACCTACTCTCACATGGACGAATCCACACTACCATTGGCGCTACGATGTTTCACTTCTGAGTTCGGGAAGGGATCAGGTGGGGCCATCGCGCTATTGTCGTCAGCAAAGGGGGTTAGATATGAGTCTGATGTTGTTATTATGACTTCAAATTTTACTTTTTAGTCGACCAACTTGTAACCTAACTGAATCAAGGTTAAAGGTGATATCGAAATATTCTTTCTTTTATTCTAAAGCTTTCGCTTTACAAGATAGATTAATTAGAGCTTTCATACAAACCACTTGGGTGTTGTATGGTCAAGCCAAACGAGCAATTAGTACAGGTTAGCTACACACATCGCTGTGCTTCCACACCCTGCCTATCAACGTCGTAGTCTTCAACGGCTCTTTAGGGAAATCTAATCTTGAGGTGGGCTTCCCGCTTAGATGCTTTCAGCGGTTATCCCATCCGAACGTAGCTACCGGGCAATGCCACTGGCGTGACAACCCGAACACCAGAGGTTCGTCCACTCTGGTCCTCTCGTACTAGGAGCAGATCCTCTCAAATTTCCAACGCCCACGGTAGATAGGGACCGAACTGTCTCACGACGTTCTAAACCCAGCTCGCGTACCTCTTTAAATGGCGAACAGCCATACCCTTAGGACCTGCTTCAGCCCTAGGATGAGATGAGCCGACATCGAGGTGCCAAACACCGCCGTCGATATGAACTCTTGGGCGGTATCAGCCTGTTATCCCCAGAGTACCTTTTATCCGTTGAGCGATGGCCCTTCCATACAGAACCACCGGATCACTAAGACCTACTTTCGTACCTGCTCGACTTGTGGGTCTCGCAGTTAAGCGCGCTTTTGCCTTTATACTCTACGACCGATTTCCGACCGGTCTGAGCGCACCTTCGTACTCCTCCGTTACTCTTTAGGAGGAGACCGCCCCAGTCAAACTACCCACCATACATTGTCCTCGGTATTGTTATACCTGAGTTAGAACCCCAACATGACCAGGGTGGTATTTCAAGATTGGCTCCACAAACACTAGCGTGTCTGCTTCAAAGCCTCCCACCTATCCTGCACAAGTCAGGTCAAAGTTCAATGTAAAGCTGTAGTAAAGGTTCACGGGGTCTTTCCGTCTAGCCGCGGGTACACAGCATCTTCACTGCGATTTCGATTTCACTGAGTCTCTGCTGGAGACAGCGCTGCCATCATTATGCCATTCGTGCAGGTCGGAACTTACCCGACAAGGAATTTCGCTACCTTAGGACCGTTATAGTTACGGCCGCCGTTTACTGGGGCTTCGATCAAGAGCTTCGCTTACGCTAACCCCATCAATTAACCTTCCAGCACCGGGCAGGCATCACACCCTATACGTCCACTTTCGTGTTTGCAGAGTGCTGTGTTTTTAATAAACAGTTGCAGCAGCCTGGTATCTGCGACTGTCAACAGCTCAAGGAGCAAGTCCTATCACCATCAACAGCGTACCTTCTCCCGAAGTTACGGTACCATTTTGCCTAGTTCCTTCAGCAGAGTTCTCTCAAGCGCCTTGGTATTCTCTACCTGATCACCTGTGTCGGTTTAGGGTACGATTCGTTTATAACTATTGCTTAGAAGCTTTTCCTGGAAGCATGGTATTTGCCACTTCGCTGTACAAGTACAGCTTGCTATCAGATCTCAGCCATGTAGTAGCCCGGATTTACCTAAGCCACAAGCCTACATCCTTTCACCTGGACAACCAACGCCAGGCTGACATAACCTTCTCCGTCCCTCCATCGCATTATAAACAAGTATCAGAATATTAACTGATTTCCCATCGACTACGCCTTTCGGCCTCGCCTTAGGGGTCGACTCACCCAGCCCCGATTAACGTTGGACTGGAACCCTTGATCTTCCGGCGTGCGAGCTTTTCACTCGCATTATCGTTACTCACGTCAGCATTCGCTCTTGTGATACCTCCAGCATGCCTTACGACACACCTTCACAGGCTTACACAACGCTCCCCTACCACTTGAAAACAAATTCAAATCCGCAGCTTCGGCTCCTAGTTTGAGCCCCGTTACATCTTCCGCGCGGGCCGACTCGACTAGTGAGCTATTACGCTTTCTTTAAAGGATGGCTGCTTCTAAGCCAACCTCCTAGCTGTCTATGCCTTCCCACCTCGTTTCCCACTTAACTAGGAATTTGGGGCCTTAGCTGGCGGTCTGGGTTGTTTCCCTCTCCACAATGGACGTTAGCACCCACTGTGTGTCTCCCGGATATCACTCATCGGTATTCGGAGTTTGCATCGGTTTGGTAAGTCGGTATGACCCCCTAGCCGAAACAGTGCTCTACCCCCAATGGTGTTCGTCCGAGGCGCTACCTAAATAGCTTTCGGGGAGAACCAGCTATCACCGAGTTTGATTAGCCTTTCACCCCTATCCACAAGTCATCCCCTGGCTTTTCAACGACAGTGGGTTCGGTCCTCCGGTTGATGTTACTCAACTTTCAACCTGCTCATGGATAGATCACTCGGTTTCGGGTCTATGCCCTGCAACTAAACGCCCTATTAAGACTCGGTTTCCCTACGGCTCCCCTAAACGGTTAACCTTGCTACAGAACATAAGTCGCTGACCCATTATACAAAAGGTACGCGGTCACCCTAATAAATTAAGGCTCCCACTGCTTGTACGCACACGGTTTCAGGTTCTATTTCACTCCCCTCACAGGGGTTCTTTTCGCCTTTCCCTCACGGTACTGGTTCACTATCGGTCAGTCAGGAGTATTTAGCCTTGGAGGATGGTCCCCCCATCTTCAAACAGGATTTCTCGTGCCCCGCTCTACTTAATATGTTAACGCTAATGTTTCGAATACAGGACTATCACCTACTACGGTCAGCTTTCCCACGCTGTTCTTCTACATTAGCACTAATCGGCTTCTCCCCGTTCGCTCGCCGCTACTTGGGGAATCTCATTTGATGTCTATTCCTAAGGGTACTGAGATGTTTCACTTCCCCTCGTTCGCTTCTCGTACAAGTACGAGATACCTACCTTATGGTAAGTGGGTTTCCCCATTCAGAAATCTCCGGATCACAGGATATTGCCGCCTCCCCGAAGCTTATCGCAGGCTGTCACGTCTTTCATCGCCTCTGACTGCCAAGGCATCCACCATGTGCGCTTCATTACTTGACCATACAACCCCAAGTAGTCTTAACTTATAAATAAGTTTTAACTTCAAAGTGTCATAAAGTCTAATTATGATAACGATATCACCTAATTTTATACGCTTGATTCAGTTCTCTTTACTTTTTTAATAACTCACTACTGGGATAACAACTGATGTCGTTAAGTAGTGAGTTATTAAGGTTAGAAACAACGCGTGAACACGTGTTCCTAACCCAGACTCATATCTATGTTTTTAAATAGTTCTTACGCTCTCGTCGAGTCATAAGTTCTGTATAAAACAGAAAGAAATAATCGTATGATGTAATATCTGAATTATTTGTTTCTGTTTATGCTTGTTTAATATATCTACTATCGTATTTATTATGGTGGAGCCAAACGGAGTCGAACCGTTGACCTCCTGCGTGCAAGGCAGGCGCTCTACCAACTGAGCTATGGCCCCGTAAATAAATGGTAGGCCTGGGCAGACTTGAACTGCCGACCCCCGCGTTATCAACACGGTGCTCTAACCAGCTGAGCTACAGGCCTGTGTCTGCCTGTAAAGGCAAAGCGCTAATAATAAATACTAGCTAAACTAAAGAACAACTTGTTGTGAATTCTTGCTGACCGAATGCCATCTATAAGGAGGTGATCCAGCCGCAGGTTCCCCTACGGCTACCTTGTTACGACTTCACCCCAGTCATCAACCACACCGTGGTGAACGCCTCCCCGAAGGTTAAGCTATCCACTTCTGGTGCAATCAACTCCCATGGTGTGACGGGCGGTGTGTACAAGGCCCGGGAACGTATTCACCGCGGCATTCTGATCCGCGATTACTAGCGATTCCTACTTCATGGAGTCGAGTTGCAGACTCCAATCTGGACTACGATAGGCTTTTTGAGATTCGCATCACATCGCTGTGTAGCTGCCCTCTGTACCTACCATTGTAGCACGTGTGTAGCCCTGGTCGTAAGGGCCATGATGACTTGACGTCGTCCCCGCCTTCCTCCAGTTTGTCACTGGCAGTATCCTTAGAGTTCCCGGCTTAACCCGCTGGTAACTAAGGACAAGGGTTGCGCTCGTTGCGGGACTTAACCCAACATCTCACGACACGAGCTGACGACAGCCATGCAGCACCTGTATTCTAATTCCCGAAGGCACTCCCGCATCTCTGCAGGATTCTAGATATGTCAAGACCAGGTAAGGTTCTTCGCGTTGCATCGAATTAAACCACATGCTCCACCGCTTGTGCGGGCCCCCGTCAATTCATTTGAGTTTTAACCTTGCGGCCGTACTCCCCAGGCGGTCTACTTATTGCGTTAGCTGCGTCACTAAGTCCTCAAGGGACCCAACGACTAGTAGACATCGTTTACGGCGTGGACTACCAGGGTATCTAATCCTGTTTGCTACCCACGCTTTCGAGCCTCAGTGTCAGTATTATGCCAGAAGGCTGCCTTCGCCATCGGTATTCCTCCAGATCTCTACGCATTTCACCGCTACACCTGGAATTCTACCTTCCTCTCACATACTCTAGCTCAACAGTATCAGATGCAGTTCCCAGGTTGAGCCCGGGGATTTCACATCTGACTTATCGAGCCACCTACGCTCCCTTTACGCCCAGTAATTCCGATTAACGCTTGCACCCTCTGTATTACCGCGGCTGCTGGCACAGAGTTAGCCGGTGCTTATTCTGCAGCTAATGTCATCGTCCGTGGGTATTAACCACGGAGTCTTCTTCACTGCTTAAAGTGCTTTACAACCAAAAGGCCTTCTTCACACACGCGGCATGGCTGGATCAGGGTTTCCCCCATTGTCCAATATTCCCCACTGCTGCCTCCCGTAGGAGTCCGGGCCGTGTCTCAGTCCCGGTGTGGCTGATCATCCTCTCAGACCAGCTACAGATCGTCGCCATGGTAGGCCTTTACCCCACCATCTAGCTAATCCGACTTAGGCTCATCTAATAGCGAGAGCAGTAAACTGCCCCCTTTCTCCCGTAGGTCGTATGCGGTATTAATACGAGTTTCCCCGTGCTATCCCCCACTACTAGGTAGATTCCTAAGTATTACTCACCCGTCCGCCGCTCGACGCCTGATAGCAAGCTATCATCGTTTCCGCTCGACTTGCATGTGTTAAGCCTGCCGCCAGCGTTCAATCTGAGCCATGATCAAACTCTTCAGTTTAATCTTGCTATGAAGTCCTTTAAAGAGACTTCTAAACTTGGCTCATCTAATCTGGCAAAATCGCTAAAAATTATGTTCGTAATGAATTAACTTTGAGTTTTTCTGCTGTCTTAAATGATAATTTTTATAGTTAGAATGAACTCCGAAAAGGAGCTAAAACCAACTTTATTTTTTAGCATTCTGAATCAGCAAAAATCCACACAAGTTGTTCTTTAGTTATGCTTTTAAATAGTGCTCAATCACTGTCGTCCAGTAACTGATATATTGGGTATCTCTCTTGCTGTTTAGTCTCAAACCCTTGCGGGTTAAGCTATCTAGCGAGCCGACTATCTTATCATAATGATTGGGATTGTCAAGCTTTTTTATAATTTGTTTCATCAGGTTAACTGGGTTATTAATGTGTAATCTACACACTAGTTACTTCCAGCTCGTCTTGATGAGGGCGTATTATAGACGCTTTAAATC
>NZ_JADKLX010000010.1:0-26424 GCF_015351755.1 Psychrobacter sp. N25K4-3-2 | reverse complement strand
CCGATGGTACCGACGTTGACGTGTGGCTTGCTGCGTTCAAACTTGGCCTTTGCCATGGGTATTTCCTCTTTTTTTGGTGAATCTTTATCAGTCAAAGATCGATGAATAGCTGTTTGACGGCTTATGATGCGTATAAAACCATCAAACCGTTGACGCTATGGCTTATCTACTAAAAATTACTTTATCGTGTTGCTTTTAAATGCTTTAGTACAATATAAACACCGTACTTTTATATGCAGGCATTATACCTACTTTTCAATCACTAACTTTTCAAGCATTACACTGTAATTATACAACATTGTCATTACAGTATTTTTTCGTGAATGCAGTTGATTTAGAAATTGACAGCACTAAAAGGCAACACCTCAGTGTCACCCTTAAATTTTTATTTACCGTACCAATTTTTTATTGTTTTCAATATTCTATAATTTCGATATCGACATAAAGCGGTGTGTTAAAGTAGCAAAGCAAACATAAAAGGCTAAATAATAAATGGAGCTCATATCGAGAATTGAACTCGAGACCTCTCCCTTACCAAGGGAGTGCTCTACCGCTGAGCTATATGAGCATGCTTTTAACAACTACAGTAGCCAACCAGTGGGTTGCACTAAAAAAAATATCACGATACAGCAATAATATACTGACTGTCGTGATGAATGTTTAATAGTTTTTGCGATTGTGCCTATATGGAGCGGGTGGCGGGAATCGAACCCGCGTCATTAGCTTGGAAGGCTAAGGTGTTACCATTATACCACACCCGCATTTACTCTTCTGTAAGCTCACTCTAAGAAAGAGTGATTATATATCGAGTATGCTTGGCGCTATGACAAACTTAGAAAATATGGTGGTGGGAGAAGGATTCGAACCTTCGAAGCTTTCGCGACAGATTTACAGTCTGTTGGGTTTGACCGCTCCCCAATCCCACCTTAGGTTGCTTTGAATAAAAATGGCTTTAATTCAAGACATATTCATAAAAAGCTACTTTGAGAGAGATGGTGCCGACTGCCGGGATCGAACTGGCGACCTACTGATTACAAGTCAGTTGCTCTACCAACTGAGCTAAGTCGGCTTGTTCTCTCAAAGTGGTGGCTATTCTATCAAATATTTGGACAGACGCAAGCTCTTTTTCATGTTTTTTCCAATTATTTTAATAATAATATTCAAGACATTGATTATATTGCTATTTTTTTCAGATAAAAATTCAAGCTTGATGGCTCTTTATGCTTGCGACTCTTATTTTTGCGATACGACTGACAATATCGCTAACGAATATACAATCCATTACAGGCCATTTTTACCGCTTTTACCAATATAAGTGCTTTTTTATTGGTTTCATCCCACTTCGCCTCTGGCACAGAGTCGGCATTGATCCCTGCCCCTGCTTGGATATGTATTTGGCCACGGCGCATCACTGCTGTTCGGATAGCGATAGCCGTATCCATATTCCCATTCCAACCCAGATATCCTACTGAGCCCCCAAACACTGTTCGACGCACCGGCTCTATTTTGTCAATGATTTGCATGGCACGAATTTTAGGTGCGCCTGATAATGTACCAGCAGGAAAGGTAGCGCAAAACACATCTAGCGTATCTTTATCAGGCAGCACCTTGCCCTCAACATTGGACACAATATGCATGACTTGTGAATAACGCTCGATAGACATCTTTTCAGTGATTTTCACACTGCCATCTGTACAGACACGGCAAATATCCTCGCAGCTTAAATCAATGAACCTTAAATGCTCTGCAGTCTCTTTTTCATCGTTGAGTAGCTCTTGCTCGAGTGCTAGGTCTTCTGCTTCATCTCGGCCACGCTTACGGGTACCAGCCAGTGGACGCACCGTCACTTTGCCGTTTTCGATACGTGACAGGCTTTCAGGAGAAGCGCCAATGATATCAAAACGCTTGTGATCATCAAGCGTATAGCCATGTACCAAAAATAAATAAGGTGATGGATTAAGGTATCGTAGCGCACGATAGACAGCCAGTGAGTCACCTGTATAATCCGCCGTCAAACGCTGTGATGCGACCACTTGCGTCACAGCGCCTTCTTCGATGTGAGCTTTTATCTTTTTGACGTCGCCAACATATTTTTCTACACTTGTCTGCGAGGTAAAAGCTGGAGTCGGCATAACTGGCGCAGATAAATTTGACGGCTCTGCCAACTTCTCTTCGATTTTTTCTAGCTCACGTATGGCCATGCTATAACCATCCTCAGCCTGACAATCAGCATAAACAATAATTGATAAAGTATTTTCTAAATTGTCAAAGACGATGACGCTCATCGAGAGCATCAGCCACATATCTGGCATTAACATCGGATTAGGCGCATCAGACAGGCCTACACTAGGCTCAATGACCCGCACCATGTCATAGCCAAAGTAACCCACCAAACCGCCACTGAAGCTCGGTAATGTGGGAATATCCTTAACTGTTGGCATCTGGTACTGAGCCATTAACTGACGAATATATTCAAATGGATTTTCTACTGACTCGGTGTCCGTATGATCGTTTTTTTTGGTCGTCATACTACCGTTAGCATACTGTACTATCAGATCACTGCCCAAGCCTATCATAGAGTATCGTGCCCAGCGCTCACCACCTACCACGGACTCAAACAGATAAGCAGAACCATTCAAATCACGTACTTTAGAGAATACCGACACGGGCGTTTGCGCATCCATCAAACGTTTTTTTACCAAAGGGGCATGACTAAAGCCTTGATTTTTGAAAGCTTGATATTCTACAAAGGTCATCATAGTAGCTGTCTCTTAACACAATATTGGCAAAAGGCCATAAACTTAAAAGCAATCTTAAAAAGAGAGTAAAAGCACAATTAAAATATAGCGTCAACACTCTCATGAACGTTGACGCTATAGAACGCTAGTTATAAGTATAAGGATGTTAGCCTTAATGCATCTCAGCATGACATGATGGACATGCCAAAGCTTGGCTTATACACCGCCCATATTGAACAGCCATAGCGCTAAGCCAATGATAAGAATGACGGCAAACACCCATATAAACCAACCACCGCTGGGCTTCTTCTCTACGTATCCAGCATTGGCAGGGTTATCAACGGCTTGATCCATGGCATTATTACCTTCGGTACCGAGATCGTGATCCTGTCCTAGATTGGCCGTACCTGAAAACTGAGCAGTTGCTGCTTGCTTAGCACGTAAGACATCCGGATCAGCCTCTTCCTGCAGTTCAGTTTTGGTGGTTTTGTCATGCTCTGCACTGTCTAATGCTGGTTGCTCGACAACGGGCTGTTTGGCTAAAGGCTTTTCAGTAGCAACAGGCGTCTCAGCAACAGGCGTCTCAGTTATTGTTTCTGTAGGCATGACCTCTTTAGACATAGCATTCTCTTGCTCAGTAATGGGCGTCGGCTCGTCTACTGCGGCGGCGGCAACTGGAGTCGCTTGCACAGGTGTGGTATCCACAGTATCTTTGGCGGTTAAGACTTCTTCGATCATCGTTTCTTTAACGACTGGAGTAGCTGCCTCATTAGTCTTATCAACCTTGCTTTCGGTAATATCCGCTGGTTGAACAGGAGTGCTATCCGAGCTATTCACTGATGACAACACATCTGCAATGATGGTTTCTTTCACGATAGGCTCAACCTCTACAGGCGGCTCAGGATTCACTTCTGGTGTATCAGTAGCCATCTCTGGTTTGTCAGCAACAGTCGGTGCTACCTGCTCTTCTACGACGGGAGACGGACTAATCTCAGAGTCAATGGTTTTGGAAGCAACAGTTTCAGAATCAACACTGCTCGAATCGGCAACGCTAGACTCAGCATCATGGGTATTAGCATCATGGGTATTAACAGAATCTGATGCGAGAACTGGCGCAGCAGTAACATCAACGACAGGTTCGTGGTCGACTATCGGTTCTTCAGCGATGACTGGCTGCTCTACAGCTTCATCCACTACAGCCTCATTTACGACACTCAACGGCGTTACTGTGAAGGCAAAACTGGCAAAGCCAAGCGTATCATTGGCCTCAAGGTGCTTAGACTTATTGCTATCAATACGTTGCTCATTAATAAACGTCCCGTTAGAGGAGTCCAGATCTTTGACGTACAGCTTACCGTTTAGTACGCTCAGCACCGCGTGATTGCGTGATACTTCCTTGCTGCCAAGTACGACGTCATTATCACTACCACGCCCCACAGACAAGCTGTCGCTCACAGTTAGTGCCAGATCACCCAGCGCTACTGTTAAGGCGTTGAGACGCCAAGTATCTGTAACTGTTGACTCTGTTGTCGCTACTGTGTTTTCTATATCGCTCGTCATAACATCGCTCCTTAATTTATTATTAAATGTTCAATGGTTTTCTAAAATTTATGACTCATATTATTTCGGAATAAAACGGTTATTTGGGCATGAAACGCGGCTTGATCACACCACCAAGCTTACTGTAAGGGATACTTAAGACTGGCATCCCATAAGCATAAGGCCCAATAGAATAATGTTGATAGCGAATATCGACGCCTTTATCCGTCAATGTGACGTTATCACTCAGGGTAAATGGCCAGTTTTTCTCATAGCTGCTCAGGTCATTATCGACCGTTTTTACCCATGTTTTATAAGCAGCGTAAGCTTGCGCCTCAAAACGTGATTTTTTGCCCGTCTGTAACATATCTGCCAGCTGGATTTGCTTTTTGCTGCTGGCATCGAATATTAAATACTCACTATAGGGCATGCCATGCGCGCCACCTGTAAACACATACGAGTTGATTTCAAACAACTCAAAATCACTCACATGCCCCAAATAATCAGGCGTGACCATCAAATTATACGACCCTGAACTGTCGTTTGGCATATCTATAAATTGTGAGCTCGCAAAGTCATCAAGAGCTGCCTTGACGATGGCTGGCGTCGCTCTGGTGTTAATAGATGCTGACTCAGTCGGTTTACTATTGACGACGAAATGATTGATACGGGCATTGGTCATATCGTTTATCCAATCATGATTGGTTTTGAGATACTTAATCTCGATCTCTGGACAATTCTGTCGTTCGGCACATTTCTCTTGCACATCGTTGGGCAACTCATAATCAAAATAGTCGGTACTGCTAATGAGATTACCCGCATTAGCTGACAACCCTATTGCCCCAAATAGTAGGCCAGTCACTAACGTACCAACTCGGCGTAGACTGGTCGTTCTCAGTACTAACGATTGGTTGGCTTTTGGTGTGGCGCTACTAGATTGAGGCATGGCTGTCATAATTCTTTCCATAAAAAAACAATGGTTAATAATATAATGGTTAATAATATTCTACCGTAACTACTGTGATGTATTGTTGAAACACTGTTTGTGTTTTTGAGGTATTAATCTTTTGAAGTGCCAGTTTCAAAATGCTAGTATCGATGTTTATGAGAAATAGCGATTTAATAACGGACTAAACGACAGGCAATAAAAAAGACACGGCTAGCGTGTCTTTTAAAAGATAGAAAATAGGTTTCAACCATTTGCTCATACTTAAATAACAGATATTAATGCTCGCGAGTATTGCTAAAAGTCACTTCTGGATAACGATCTTGCATCAGCTGCAAGTTGACTCGCGATGGCGCAAGATAGGTCAGATAACCACCGCCATCGATTGATAACTGATCGTGGGCTTTTTTCTTAAACTTAGCCAAGGCCACATCATCATCGCAATGGATCCAACGTACAGTCGCAATCGATACTGGCTCAAAAATACATTGAACCTTATACTCTTCTTTGAGACGATGCGCGACCACTTCAAACTGTAGCACACCCACCGCGCCCAAGATTAAATCATTGTTAATCTGCGGCATAAAGACCTGTGTAGCGCCCTCTTCACTTAGCTGCTGTAGACCTTTTTGTAGAGCCTTGGATTTCAGAGGATCTTTTAGAACGACACGTCGAAACAATTCAGGCGCAAAATGTGGAATACCGGTAAAGTTCAGCTCCTCACCTTCGGTAAAGCTATCGCCAATAGAAATTGTCCCATGATTATGCAGACCAATAATATCACCCGGATAAGCTTCTTCTAGCGCTTCACGGTCACCGGCGAGAAAGGTCAGTGCATCCGCAATACGCACGTCTTTACCCAAGCGTACATGCTTCAGCTTCATGCCCTTCTCGTACTTACCTGAGCACACGCGTAAGAACGCAATGCGGTCACGATGACGCGGATCCATATTGGCCTGAATCTTAAAGACAAAACCTGTAAAATCTGTCTCAGATGCTGAGACTTCACGCTCAGTAGTCGGATGGGCTTTTGGGGGCGGTGCATATTTTACAAGGGTATCGAGTACCATATTGACACCGAAGTTACCCAGTGCCGTACCGAACAATACTGGCGTCATCTCGCCCGCTAAGAATGCCTCTTCGCTAAAGTCTTCTAGCGCCATTTGTACCAGTTCAAGCGACTCTTCAAAAGCATCAAACATCAGCTTCCCAAGACGCTCGCGTATGTCCGGATAATCATAACCGTCACGGGTCTCAGAGACCGTCATCTTGCCGCCATTACCTTTTTCGTAAAGGTAAGTCTTATTTTCGGTCAAATGATAGACGCCAACGAAATCCTGCCCCATACCAATCGGCCACGTCAACGGAATACATTTAATCTTAAGCACTGTTTCAATTTCACTCAGCAGCTCAAGCGGCTCGCGAATCTGACGATCTAGCTTGTTCACAAATGAGATAATCGGTGTGTCACGCATGCGGCAAACTTCCATCAATTTGATGGTTCGTTCCTCAACGCCTTTCGCACCATCAACCATCATTAGCGCGCTATCGACAGCGGTCAACGTACGATAGGTATCTTCACTAAAGTCGGCGTGACCCGGCGTGTCTAGTAGATTGACCATATGGTCTTGATAAGGGAACTGCATGACTGAAGTGGTGATAGAAATACCACGCTCCTGCTCCATACTCATCCAATCGGACGTGGCATGACGGTCAGTTTTTCGGCCTTTTACTTCGCCAACCACCTGAATCGCTTGACCCCATAGCAGCAGCTTTTCGGTCATGGTGGTCTTACCCGCATCGGGATGCGAGATAATGGCAAAGGTGCGGCGTTTGGCCACTTCTTTGTTCAATTTCTTTGGATCTACGCTCATAATTTTTGGCTTCAACCTTAACTTCAAAAAGGCTGTCTCTTAGACAGTAACTTTCTTTTGGGTATTAATTTCAATAAATAAAATAAATAATGGGCGTATTGTAGCGGATTTAGCGTGAGGGTGCAGAATTAGCGCATAAAAAAACACTCTCTAGATCGTTAAATAGAGAGTGTCAGTCATTTTTTGGAATTTAATAATAGCGCGTGATTTGCGCTGCCAAGAAGTCCCCTGCCACCTCATTGACTAGCGTACAGTCAACGACACCGCGCACACTGTTGATATTCGGGTCAATGCGGCCTTGCGCCACATAATCGGCTTCATAAATATCATTATCATATTCAACACCATTGTATCGATAAGCAGGCTGGTTGTTAAACTCAAAAAACGTCACTTGCGCCGCTTTTTGGTCGTTGTCAAAACCCACTCCAAAGCGCGAGGTGCTAAAGTCTCTATCGTCGTTAAAACGTTCTTCGGCCGCGTCAATCCATCTGTTTAGCGTACTATAGCCCGTTTTATTACTGTCACTAAAGGCTAAAAACGAGCGCTCGCTAGTGACAACTGGAATATAACAAACCGAGCCAGCTGGGAACGTCACATTGGCTGGAATATCAGGATAGTTGTTCAAATCAGTAATGATGCCGCGGCTGTTGTCTATATTGGTGCCAGAACTATAACTACCAGCGTTCAAACCTGCTAAATCAAGGGTTTTATAGGTGGTCTCATAGTTCAATTTATTGTTGCTGTTTGTCTCATAAATAGGACGTTTAACCGTGCGACCATTGACTTCAATATCGTTATTTTCCAGTCTACCTTCAAAATCATCTGCCAGCACGGTTCTGTCTAAGTTATTAAGACTTTGGTTGTTGTAACTGTTGACCAGATTTTTTATTTTTATTTCACGTCCACCAGTACGGTAGGTCTGTTCGATTCGCGCAATGGCGCTCGCGTTGGCTTGGTTGTCATAGCTATTAGAAAAGCTCGTCAGCGTAATTTTATTGCCGCCTGAACCGTAGACACCGTCATCGTCTTCGCCACATCCCACGAGTGCCATCGCGAGCAAAGATAAGGTCATAGGCAAAAATACTGTTGCTTTCATAATAAGGTGTCCTTACGGTTAGGATGTTTTGCACATCTCTGCTGATAATGTGCGTATGAAATTGGTATGAAAACCATGTTACTAGTTTACATCAATGTCGCCATGACTTATATATCTAAAGCCATTAATTGTGTAGCAGGGCTTATTGGTGAATGTTAAAAATATTCTCATTATCCATGCAAATGCTCACTTACAAAGTCGTAGCATATAGTTACGACTGACCTATGGAGCTAGGCGCATAGTTTGTTATGCTTAATGGCTGATTGAATTTAACAATTATATAAATAAACCAATTACAAAGGATTTGTTATGAAAACTCTATACTCTACTCAAGCAACCGTCACTGGCGGTCGTTCTGGTAAAGCTAGTTTGCAAGATAGTGATTTGACCATTAATATGGTCGCACCGGGTTCAGGTAAAGACGGTAATAATCCAGAGCAATTATTTGCCATGGGTTATGCGGCTTGCTTCGATGGCGCACTTGCGGCAGTCAAAGGCGAAGAAAAAGCAAAATTTGACTCGACCACTCAAGTATCGGTAGATTTACGTAAAGGTGAAGGTCTAGACTTTCAATTGGCGGTGAAAATTCATGTGGCTGCTGAAAACACTGGGCTATCTGCCGATGAATTTCAAAAGCTGGTCGAAAAAGCCAATAAAGTTTGCCCATACTCGAAAGCCACACACGGTAATATCGATAGTGAAGTGACGTCAGAAGTAAAATAATTCCTGATCAATGACAGTATCAGTAATAGATATAAAAGAGCTCAGTTAACGCTGGGTTCTTTTTTTTCTTAAATTTTGGTCAAAAAACAATAACGCTATAGTGGATTCACTTTAAAACAGATACAGTGCGACTGGGATGAATTTTTCGTAGCCTCTGTGATAGCAGCAAGCAAGGAAAATTGATATCAGCCATACCGTCGCGTTTTTATAATGTTTTAACTATAGAACCTATCATAACTTTTAAGCAGTTCGGCACACATCATTTTTATCGTTATAATAAGCACATATTTCTATCTAATAGCTGATAAGTGACTTCTATGACTGATCCTATGACCGACTTCATTACCGACAGTGACCACAATTCCCATCAAGCGATTGATCCTGCCGCTTTGCCAAACTTTGATACCATGCCCAATGTAGCGACCATGGACACCAGTCATGTGGACAGCAATCAGCCCCCTTTTATTTTGGTTGATGGCTCTTACTATCTGTTTCGCACTTATCATGCCTTACCAAAGACCATGCAAAACTCGCAAGGCCTGATAACCAATGCTATCCGTGGTACGCTCAATGCGTTACTCAAGCTGATGCGTCGTTATCACCCTACTCATATGGCCGTCTGTTTCGATACCAAGTCACCGACTTTTCGCCACCATATGTCTGCTGATTACAAGGCCGCTCGCCCGCCCATCGACATAGAGCTGGTAGAGCAAATTCCTTATATCCATCGCTTGGTGACCGCATTAGGTATTCCGCTGTTACGTATCGAAGGTGCAGAAGCCGATGATATCATCGGGACACTGGCGCATCGTGCAGTTGAACAAGGCCATCATGTGGTTATCTCAACTGGCGATAAAGACATGATGCAGCTGGTTAATGACTGCGTCATATTGGAAGACAGCTTTACTGGCAAAGTCACGGACACTCAAGCGGTCGTAGACAAACTTGGTATTATGCCAAACCAAATGATTGATTTTTTGACATTGATGGGCGATGCCTCAGACGGTATCAAAGGCGTGCCTGGTATCGGTAAAAAAACGGCAAAAGACTTACTCGTTGAGTATGGCGATATCGGCAATATGTTAAAGCATATTGGTTTTATCAAAGGTCGCGGTGCCAAAGGTTTGATTGAACACGCTGACGATATTCCGTTTAATAGGAAGCTTGCCACCATCGTGACAGACTTAGCTATCGGTCAAGATTGGAACGATCTGAAAATCAATACCGATCCTTGTGCTCATATAGACGAATTACGCGAATTGTATAATGAGCTTGAGTTTAGAAACGAGCTAGCGTCTCTTGACCACCCAAATCATCCTGCAAATGGCTCGCAGAGTGTCGCTGACAGTCAAGCAAACACGGAATCACAAGCGCAAATCGCTAAGTCGCTACAATCAAGCAAGATGGATAATATCACTGACAGCCAAAATCCTGATAGAGCGTGGCACACGATTTTAGACGAGCCTGCTTTTGAGAGTCTGGTCCAACTACTAGAGGCTGCGCCGCATTTTGTCATTGATACCGAAACCACTAGCGTTTATTGGCGTCAAGCTGAAATCGTCGGCTTATCTTTTGCCGTACAAGCGCATGAAGCCTATTATATTCCGCTGACGCATAGTCTAGAGGGTGACGAGCTAACGGCTAAACAGCTCGACCGTGATACCGTTTTAACACGCCTAAAGCCAATTTTAGAAAATCCAAATATCGGTAAAATCGGTCAACACCTAAAATACGATGCGCATATCCTCAGTCATTATGATATCGACTTGTTAGGTAGCATTCATGCCAATCCTAATAATTGGGCGATGGATACCATGCTTGCCAGCTACGTGATTAATGCTGCGATTACTCGCCATGGTATGGACGATTTAGCACGCCATTATCTACAAACGCAAACTATCAGCTATGAAGACGTCGCTGGCAAAGGCGCTAAGCAAGTCACCTTTGATCAAGTCGCCATTGATATCGCTAGCGATTATGCTTGTGAAGATGCTGACATTACCTATCAATTATTTGAGGTGTTCAGCGTTGAGCTGGCGAACGATGCCAATAATGCCAAGCTGCTACATGAGTTAGAGATTCCAACGGCAGAGATCCTGTGCCAGATGGAAGCAAATGGCATTTTAATTAAACGCCCATTCTTAAACGAATTATCAAAACGCTTCGATGAAGAAATTATCGCGCTTGAAAAACAGGCTTATGAAATCGCTGGTGAAGAATTTAACTTAGGCTCACCCAAACAATTGGGTGAGATGTTATTTGAGAAACTCGGTGTTCCGGGTGGCAAGAAAACCAAATCCGGTCAATACTCTACTGGTGAAGCGGTATTATCAAAAATAGATCATCCATTGGTCGATATCACCTTAGAATATCGCGGACTATCTAAGCTCAAAAGCACTTATACCGATGCGCTTGATAATGTCGCAGATAGCGAAACTGATCGTGTGCATACCAGCTATCATCAGGCATTGACCAGCACGGGTCGTTTGTCTTCGACTGATCCCAATTTACAAAATATCCCGATTCGTACGGCAACTGGTCGCCTAATTCGCCAAGCCTTTATCGCACCAGAAGGTCGCGTGATTCTCGCAGCGGATTATTCACAAATTGAATTGCGTCTCATGGCACATTTCTCAGGTGATAAGAACTTAACTGACGCCTTTAACGAAGGGTTAGATATTCACGCTGCGACTGCCGCCGAAGTGCTTGGCAAAGAGGTCGTAGATGTCACGCCAACTGAGCGCCGTAATGCCAAAGCCATTAACTTTGGTCTGCTATACGGTATGAGCGCCTTTGGTCTGGCTAAGCAATTGCAGATGAGCCGAAATGAGGCGCAAGACTATATCGATATGTACTTTGATCGCTATCCGGGTGTGAAAAACTATATGATCAATACGCGCGCCAGCGCTCATGAGCAAGGCTATGTCGAGACGATATTGGGTCGTAAACTCTATACCCCTGATATCACCCATAGCAACCGCATGGTCAAGCAAGGCGCTGAACGTGCGGCGATTAATGCACCACTACAAGGCTCAGCGGCTGATCTAATTAAGCTTGCTATGATTGCCGTCGATAAGGTATTGCCAAAAGAGCAAGCTAAGATGCTGCTACAAGTCCATGATGAACTGGTGTTCGAAGTCGATGCCGATAAGGTCGATGAGATTAGCCAGTTGATTACCGATGCAATGCAAGATGTCTTAAGGACGACAGCCGTGGAAAAAGGCTGGAACGTCGACTTTGCAGTGCCATTATTGGTTGAGACTGATAGTGGTCAAAACTGGGATGAGGCGCATTAATTACAGACTGTCACTCGCTTAGACCTGAGATAAGTGGTCTTTAAATGCTTAGAAAAAGTAAAGATTTCTAATAACCAAGACTACAATGAATGATTAGGGCGTGTCTTCATTTCAAAAATGGTGATAAAAATGAGATAAATTGCCGTCAAACAAGAAAAATAGTGCAGATAATATCGGGATATTAACCAGCTATTTGACGATGTTTGGCAAGATTTAGCCATTTTTAGCCCATTCAGATGACTATCGAGTGAATTGAAGACACGCCCTAACTATTATTCATATTAACAATCACTTATGACCAGTTGGTTATATTTTATAACGGTAATATCTCAGTATAGGCGTTATAATGGTGGCACATTAAATCATAATTATTCATTCATTATTTTTTGCTTTGAAGTGAGCCTTTGCGCTCACTTTTTTGTTTTTTAAAAATCGGGAGTCATTTATTTTGAGTTCAGATGGCATCATTGAAGCCCCTGGCATTATACTGTTGATAGCATGTCTATTGCGCAGCTCACAGTATGTTATACAGAGTCATATCAGACAAATTAAGGCTTTTTGGTTGGCAACGGTGCTGGTTTTTGTCGCTGTTATTCGTCGAGAGTTGAACTATCTACCAGATTTACTGGTTCCCAGTGATTTTTCATTTCTCAATCAGTCTTATGACTGGTGGGAAGACAGTGTACTGACCCTTATTTACCTCGTTGCGCTTGGCTTATTGGCTTATTCGAGGCGTTACCTTTGGGCAGTGTTGAAGAACGTTCATGTCTCACTCTATCTCAGTGTCACTGTATTGGCTGTGATACAGTATATGGGAGAGAACGCTATCGTGTTCCCTCACGCTTTTGGTGGGATAGTTGAAGAGCTGGCTGAAACCTTTATTTATTTGATTGCCTTGCTGTATTTATGGAAATTTACATTAAGCGACTTTGAATCCTGCCTGTTGCACAAGTTAAATGATGGATTGAGCCACGCCAATCACTAAAACTTTCAGTGCAGTGTTTATGGTCTATCAATATTGCTTAAATATCTACGGCTACTCAATATGGGTAGCCGTTTTGCTTGCAGCGCTAATCTCAATGGCTTGTTCGATAGATTTATCGATAAAGGTATTGTTTTTAATCTGCGTATTCATTATTGCTCCGACTGTGCTTTGTTCACGAATCTCAGAACCAACACTGATAGGTAAGCGGACGTTTGCTGCGAACTTATTGCCCTTAATCAGCGTGCCGTCATCCTCTACGATAATCCCCTGCTCGACTTGCCCAAAACGGTTATTAATGATCTGATTGTCTTTAGCACTGTCTAAATGATAGCTGGCAAATGGCGTTTGCTTAACCAAATAAGCACCGCATTCAAAACCTTTCAGATTGCGTGACTGTCTTGATGCCACCCATACACCAACTGGCTCATCTTCAAAATTATTGTTAGCGATAATATTGTCACGGCTCGATTCGGTACGTTTAAAATGATTGCCCCGCGTCGGATCATCGGCGTGCTCAAAGCAATTGCGATATAACAATATACTGCCTGCGCCATTATGGATAAATTGGTTATTTGCGATACGATTGTTGCTCGATGAATCGACGGCGATAGCTTCACGATTGGGTTTAAACGTACGAAAACCATTCCCGACGAACACAGAGTTTTTAATCACGTTATCGCGACTACCAAACTCTAAATAGAGCCCAACGGTGCCTGCGTTTTGGATATGCACTTTATCAAAAGTGATGTCATGCACATGATCGCCGACGAACATCCCACTATTGATACTATTGCGACTGCTGACATTAATGACTCGGATATTACTTGGCGCAAGAGCACGGTTGGCAGCAGGACTAATAAAGCCACGCGCGTAACGCTCATTGGGATTGCTATATTGGCGAATGTGCAGCGCATGACCGTAGCCCTCCACATGACAATTGGCAACGGCAATATTGTCGATAGCCACATCCGCTTTAGGCTTAATGGTAATAGCACTAGCTTTTGATGGGTCATCAGCCGTGGTACTAAGCCGTGCGCCTCGACAGTCGAGTGAGCTGTTTGAGTGGTTTAGCTCAAAGCGTATCGACTTGCCTGTCAAATCACAGCCGTTACTGAGTGCGCTATGACCTTTTACCGTCACCGTCTGCTTGGGTTTCAATGGTGCACAATTTATTATCGTCGTAGCTTTTGACAGCTTGGCATCGATTATAAGCGGCGGCTGTACATGACTCGTTTCTCTCATACCCTCAGGATTAATAAAAGGCAAACGTTCGCAAGCTGTCATGCTTACCGTGACACCCATCAACGAGGCTGTTATTAATGATAATGTGAGTAAACCCTTCTTGCTAGCTACCATTAAGCACCTCTTATTTATTGTCCGTCTTACATTTTTTGAACATCCTGTGACACCTTACTACTATCAGTAGCTATCATAACGCGTCACACTAACTTTGATAAATGAATCTTGATAAACAAAATCAACAATAACAGCTGATAATTATCTAATAATAACCGCCAACCTAATAATAACCACCGATAATAAGGAAACCACTATGGATAATTCAAAGAGTCCGCTACCAGAAAATATGGATCACATTGAAGGTGATACAAACATCAATGATAACAGTCAAGAAGTGAATCTAGACAATCCTATGCTGCACACGATTGATAATGATGACGTGATCGACAATAGTGCTGGGTTTGATAATTCAGAAGTCGGTACAGATGCCACGCAAGGACTAACGCCCATGCATCGCCAAAATATCGACGAATCACGTGTCGATGAAGTCTTAGTGCAAGACAATTTAGATGACAATAATTATCCAGATGCGATGGATATCGCTGATAAAGAAGCAGCAGAACGTAGTAACGATGACTCTTTTTAGAACAACTCTTTAGTCATAAAAAAATCCCGCTCGATAGCATTGAGCGGGATTTTTTGCTTCTTAAAAGGCACTTAAATTTTAAGGTTTTATCAAATTCAAAAACTACACTGCTGACACTGGCTGATCGGTCCAAACATCTCGGTAGCTGGTGTAGTAAGTGAGCAACATAATTGGCAGTATCAACAATACACCCAGTCCCAAGGTCAGCATAGTCAGGATAGGTAATAACAACACTGATATTAAACCATACACTAAAATAGGCATGACATTAACTTTGCCTGCTTCAAAGCTTTTTTTCATGGCGGCAATGGGCTTGAGGTTATGTAGTACCACTAACGCTGGCGCAAACCATAGTGCCATATAAAGTGGGATTATCAGTAGCATAGACAACAGATAACCAAGGAAAATACTTCCTAAAGAGATATCATTCATCATTCCGTAACTACTACCCATACCGCCTGTCATCATAGAAAACATCATACTACCCATAGCGATAAACAGCGGAATCATACAAATAATAATACCCACTAAATATAATAAGCCAAGGATTAGCAAGGGCTGCCAGTGACTTTTAAATGCTGAAAATAAATGATCAAAACGCAGCTCTGCCCCTTGCGATTGAGCTGCTGCACCTTTAATAAAGCCCCCAAGAAACATAAATAGAGTCGGTATGATCAGGATATTTAATAAAGGTATTGAAGAAGCAATGCCAACGATTATTAGAAATGTCACACTCATGCCAAACCATAATAGTGGTTGATCTTTAAACAGCCCAAACGCTTTAACAATCCAGCTCATGCCAGCCGCTGCATCACATTTTCTTGGACTTGCCAATAACTGCGGTAATAGGCCGCCATACTCATCAGTTGGTGGTAAATTTGGTGGTTGTCCGTTAGGTTTTTGTAGAGACACATTGGATTGTGAATGGTTAGAGCTAGACATAGTCATCCTTAAAGACAAAGTTAAGCAAATATAAAATTAGCAAAGGTTTTAAATAGTTATTTGGCATATTCTCACACATTGATAACGAATACCCCAACTTTATTTCATTCTAGTCAATTCAATTAAAACCATTTAGGCAAAAAAATACCGGATGTTATGTCCGGTATTTTTTGATTTGCAAATTTAATCAATTAAGCCCAACCATCCAAAGTGCCTGCCCAACCTTTGACCAATGGCGCACTCATGGCTTCTAATAAATCAATATGTGCCTCATCGGCATTCAGCGCTGGGATATAGTGATACTCTTGCCCGCCAGCATGAAGAAAGTTCTCACGGTTCTCAATCGCCAATTCTTCTAAGGTTTCTAGACAATCCGCTGAGAACGCTGGACTGAGAATTTGTACTGATTTTACACCTGATTTAGCCCATTCATCGAGTATAACGTCGGTATAAGGCTTAACCCATTCTTGCTTACCAAAGCGTGACTGAAAGCTGATAATCCATTCATCATCTTTTAAGCCAAGCGCTTGTGCCACTTGCGCTGCGGTACATTTGCAGCGTCTAGGATAAGGATCGCCTTTATCCATATACGGCTGCGGAATACCGTGGAAGCTAAACATAAGCTTGTCAGGTTTGCCATGTACCGCTTGAAAGCGACGAATACTATCCGCTAATGCTTTGATATATAAAGGATGCGCGAAGTAGTCTTTAACTATCGTAATATTAGGCAAGTTACGCTGCTTTAGAGACCATTTAGTAATGGCATCGTACACTGCGCCCGTTGAAGTCGCTGAATACTGTGGAAATACGGGTAACATCACAAAGTGGTCAACGCCCTCGCTACGCAGTTTGTCCATCACATCGGGCAAACCTGGATTACCATAGCTCATTGCAGAATGGACAGAAACGCGAAATGGTGCAGCCTGCTCAGCCAAACGCGTATCTAACATCGCTACTTGTTGGTTCAGTATATTGCGCATTGGCGAGTCACCATCCCAAATACTGGCATAAGCTTCTGCCACGCGTTTAGGACGGCTTGGCAACACAAACAGATTCAGGATAATCGCCCACAGGAATTTTGGGATTTCAATCACACGCGGGTCTGATAAAAACTGCTTTAGATAGCGACGCACGGCAGGCGCTGTCGGCTCATCAGGCGTACCAAGGTTGACCAATAGAACAGCAATACGTGGGGGCAGTTTTGGTTTCATAAAGTACTATTTTATTATTAGGTTGATTAAAAAAGAATATAGGATAAACGATTATTAGTGTAGCATTTTATAGCGCGATAACGCATGGTAAAAGTAGCAACCCTACAATTTGATACGCACTGAGTTTTTACTGTGCGCGAAAGACTCAACTCGAAGGTTGTGCTCATCCACGCATCGCCATACAATAGGCAAGCATATTGCCGTCCTATTTTTTATTGATAATTGTCGTCTTGCGAGGTAGCTTTGAACGCACGTCCTGATAGTACTACCAGTGACCACTCCCCAAAGGATCACGCTCATGTGGATAGCTCAGTCGATACCGTTGGCTCAGTTGGAATCGTCACACCACAGAACTTCCATTTCGCTGAACCCTTGACCTTGGAGTGCAATCGAACCTTGCCCTCGTTTGACTTGATGGTAGAGACTTATGGCACCCTCAATAGCGGTAAATCAAATGCGATATTAATTTGTCACGCCTTATCTGGTAACCATCATGCGGCAGGCAGGTATAGTGCCGATGATAAAAAGGCAGGCTGGTGGGACAATATGATTGGCCCTAATAAGGCCATCGATACCAATCGATTTTATGTGGTGTGCCTCAATAATATCGGCAGCTGTTTTGGCTCGACAGGTCCTACGACGCTTAATCCTGATAGCATCAGCGCAGATGACGAAAGCACTAGCACTGAACCACCTGTTTATGGCCCTGACTTTCCACTCGTTACGATTAAAGACTGGGTGAAAACGCAAGCCATGCTCTCAGATCGTCTCGGCATTGACGTATGGCACGCCATCGTTGGCGGATCTATGGGCGGCATGCAAGCACTGCAATGGTCAGTCGACTATCCAGAGCGGCTAAAACGCTGTGTGGTGATTGCTAGTACACCAAAGCTCTCTGCACAGAATATCGCCTTTAATGAAGTAGCACGTCAGTCTATATTGTCTGACCCTGACTTCAAAGATGGTCGCTACTTACAAGCAGGCACCTATCCTCGTCGCGGACTAATCCTCGCACGAATGGTTGGTCATATCACCTATTTGACCGATGATGCGATGAAAGCCAAGTTCGGTCGTGATTTAAAATCTGGCAAATTTATGTATGGCTATGATGTCGAGTTTCAGGTTGAAAGCTATCTACGCTATCAAGGTGAGCGCTTTAGCGAAAACTTCGATGCCAATACTTATTTGCTTATGACCAAAGCGTTAGATTACTTTGACCCAACGCGTGGCTATCTGTCAGTACAATCATCCGTACAGCCATCAACACCATCAGTAGACTCTACAAATCCGTCGGAGTCTGGAGTGCTACTTGAGGACTCAATCGCGGCGTCTGTCGAAACGACCAAAAATGCGACTGAAGAATCTGCTAAATATGAGCTTGCAGATGACTTAGCTACTGACAATGTCGCCACTGAAAACTTAAAAACTGATAATGTGGCAACTGACAACTTAAAAACTAATAATGAACCCGACAATGACAATGATGCTCAAACTGACAATGAAATTGATCGTCAGCAAGAATTAGCGGCGCTCAAAGCGGCCTTTGCCCATACTCAGTGTCAGTACTTAGTGGTGTCGTTTACCACCGATTGGCGCTTTGCCCCTGAGCGCTCGCAAGAGATTGTCGATGCCTTAATGGCGACTGGAAAACCCGTCAACTATATCAATGTCGATGCACCGCATGGTCATGATTCCTTCTTATTCGATATCCCCCGTTATATGGGTGCCGTCAGAGGGTTTTTGACCGCGCCATTTATCACGGACAGCCAGTCAAAAAATAGTCAGTCGAAAAACAGCCATCGGAAAACTGGAGAGCGCTCATGAGAATGGATCATCAATTGGCTGAGCGTTGGATTGCCCCGCAGTCCCACGTACTAGACTTAGGCTGTGGCAATGGCGAATTGCTCGCGCATTTACAACAAAATCGTGGCGTGACGGGATATGGGCTTGAGATTGACGAAGAAAAAATCAATGATGGTATCGCCAAAGGGTTGTCCATCATTGAGCAAGATCTGAACGATGGTCTCGCGCGTTTCGCTGATGATAGCTTCGATACCGTCGTCATGGCGCGTGCCCTGCAAGCGGTCAAGTCACCCGATGTGCTCTTGCTTGATATGCTGCGAGTTGCCCGCGAAGCAGTTATCACCTTCCCTAACTTTGCCCACTGGCAAAACCGGCTGCATTTAGGGCTTAAAGGCATGATGCCCGTTTCAGAAGCGCTGCCTTATGAATGGTATAACACGCCAAATATTCATCTATGTACCTTTAAAGACTTTGAGCAGCTTTGTGCCAAGCATGACATTCATATTATTAACCGCTTTGCCGTTAGTGATTCGGAAAAAGGTCACACACCGCTCATGAAAGCATTGATACGCCAAGCGCCAAATCTGCTGGCAGACGTCGCTATTTACCGCGTGACCAAACAAAAACCCGTATAGTTATAGGCAATTCTACTTCCTTTCAAGCTATCTAATGATGGCTAATACACACCTTTTTAACCTTAATACATTGTTAATTCTTTATTACCTCTTAGTAACTCTATGATTTTGTTGAGGACGCTAAGGTAGTGTTGAGGATTAAATCGTGTAATTAGTATTTGAGTTTCGTAAGTTTGGGTGTTAAGCTAGCAAAATAGTGTCAACCGCACCCTGATTTCGACCGTTTATCGGTCCGACTAACGGTGATTGCGACACTCAATGATTAATTATATTGCTAATAATTAGGTAGGTTTATATCGCAAGATTTCACCTAATTGTTATCACCGCCTAACTGTCTTTAGCGAGACAATGTTTAGCGGTACAACTCTTTTTGCTTATTAACTGCCTAATTTTGGAGCTGCTATGAAATTATTAAAAGCTGCGTTGTTCACTGCCTTGTTTTCTTGTGCCGGCCTTGCCAACGCTGAGTTAATATCAAACGTGCCACTTGATACCTCACGTTTTGAGCTAATGCCTGTCAGTGAATTGTCTAATCGTGCTGCCCAAGGCAACGATCACGCTCAGTTTTACTTAGCCAAACGTTTGCAAAAAGGTGAAGGCATTGCCCAAAACACCCAGCAAGCCATCCAATGGTATACCAAAGCTGCTCAGCAAGGCGTTGCCCCTGCTCAGTTGAATCTTGCCATCATGTACTTGCGCGGTGAAGGTGTGCAGCCTAACTTGCAACAAGCGAAAGTTTGGTTAGAGAAAGCCGCCATGCGTGGTGATAACCGTGCCAGCTATACGCTTGCTTTGTTAGATGAGAAGCAAAAGAATTTAGTCGATGCTTATAAATGGTACGACTTGGCTGCCCGTGATGGCATGCTAGATGAAAAAGTCCGTAACAAGGCTCGTGGTAAAATCGGTCAGTTGGCATTGAACTTATCAAGCTCAGATATCGCTAGCGCTCGCAGCAAAGCGGATACTTGGTTTCAGAGTAAGTAAATCTAGCAACATACAGTTTTAGTTTAAAAATAAAAATCCAGCCTTTGCGCTGGATTTTTTGTGTTTGGTGCTATAGTTAGTTTCTGTTATTAAGCAAAGTGATATGAGCCTAGATAGATTTGGACTAGAAGGAACTACTAGTTCTATATAGATCAAAATCAATGTCCTTAAAAAACAGATATTGTATAATAAAAATCTAAGGAACATTCGTATGAGTGGAACAAGAAAAATACTAATATTAGGTAATGGGTTTGATTTAGCTCATTTTTTACCTACCAAGTATGACCATTTCATGCACGCTATGCGTAATGTGGAAGCCTATAGTCAAGATACTCCAATGACTTTTCAGGAATTATATACAGACTTAATAAGTAATGAAAATTACTTCTTTGAAAATACTATCAACTTCTATAAGACTGAGGATGTAGTCTTACCGTTAGAAAAAGTTAAAGACCTTCAAGATAAATTAAAAAATAATGGTTGGTTTCAATATTTTAAAAGCTATATTGATAGTGGTATTGACACATGGATAGACTTTGAAAATGAGATGGAGACAGTGCTAGATGCTGTTTGTCATATGATTACTGAAATAGAAAGCAATATAGAATACTTTGTTTCAACCCTAGATAAATCTAAATCTTTTCTTAGTACTGACTTATTTAATATTCAATTAATAAGGAAATATCCATTCTTACATGACGTTCTCTGCAAATTCTCTATAGCAGATGAAAATGACATAGCAGATGGTAGAGGATTAACTATAAATTCAAGCTTCATAAAGTATTATCAAAATAATCCTTTGAATATTGATGAATCAAAGATATTTAAGTCTCTAGAGCTACAATTGATTCAATTTATAGATATATTTTCAAATTATATTGAGTTTATTAACAGACTAGAATCAAATCTAGAGTTAAAAGTACCTAAAGTACTCGAAGATGAGCTAGAAATGATTTATAGCTTCAACTACTCATCCACTATTGAGCGTTTATACAAACATACAAATATTAAATTTTTACACGGAAAAGCTGGTGAAAAAGAAAATAACAAAATTGTCTTAGGCATCTCAGATCTAGAAAACAAACTATTGAAAGATGAGAGGGCATATGGATTTGTGAAGTATTATCAAAAAATGGTAAATAATACTGATTATCAGTTTCTAAAACCTAAGTCATTGATAACAGAAATAGAAGAGCGAAAAGTAAAAAATGAAGGCTTTGAGTTCTGGCATCCCATTGAAATTTATATTTGGGGTCACTCCTTAGACTCCTCTGATAGTGACTACGTTCATGAAATATTTTCATTCAATAATGGTATAGAAAATTCAATTAGAGTGATTGTGTACTACTACGATAAACCGCATGCTCAAATGGCCAATTTAATATCAATTTTAGATAAAGATATCGTTGAATCATGGATGAAAAATGAGTGGTTAGAGTTTATACGAATGCCTGATATATATAAATTAAATTTTGATAAAGATTATTTAGATAGTAGTACGAGTGAGTTTTCTAGATCTGTCTCTAAACCAATAATAGAATATAAACCTATAATCATGAGCCTTTAATCTAAATAGGAGTTACACAGAATTTGGTATGCGCCCAAGCAGGATAATATTTTGAAAACCCAAATATATCCCTCAGGCACAGTGATGCTTTCTATTCAAAACCCATCCAAAATTTGCTACACTACCCGCGCATTAGCTAATCCCACAATCGGGCTAGTGTTATACCTCATTCTAAACCAACCAAGTCTATTTCAAATGAATGCGATATAAGGAAGCCGAGCACAGATTGTACCCAGAGTACATCGAGCGAGGATGACACAATAGCGTGTTTATTTGAACCAGACTGTTAACCCAACGCACTAGGTTTGCGACCTAGCCAGCAGGAGAAACACATGAGCATCACTCAAGACAAAAATATAGATGGCAATATCCAAGACAACACAGTAACTGATAACAAGTCAGCCCCCGTTTACGATAGCGTCACCAATAATATCGTCGTTGCTGCCCTTTATAAGTTCACGCGCTTTGCTGACTTTGAGCAATATCGTGAGCCAATCCTAAATACCATGCTCGATAACGACGTTAAAGGCACTTTATTGATTGCCGCTGAAGGCATTAACGGGACGATTTCTGGTACGCGCCAAAGTATTGACACCGTCCTTGACTACCTGCGTAATATCGAAGCGATTGGCAGTTTTACCTTTAAAGAATCTTATACCAACGCCCAGCCTTTTTATCGTACTAAAGTGAAGCTCAAAAAAGAAATCGTCACGATGGGTGTCGAAAATATCGATCCTTTGCAATCGGTCGGTCGCTATGTAAAACCAAGCGAGTGGAATGCGCTTATCTCTGATCCTGAGGTTATGCTCATCGATACCCGTAACGATTATGAAGTGCAAATCGGTACGTTTCAAAATGCGGTCAACCCGAATACGGAAACGTTCCGCGAGTTCCCAGAATATGTGGCAAAAGAGCTTGACCCAACGAAGCATAAAAAAGTCGCGATGTTCTGTACGGGTGGTATCCGCTGTGAGAAATCTACTGCCTACTTACGAGAGCAAGGATTTGAAGAGGTTTATCATCTAGAAGGCGGCATCCTAAAATATCTAGAAGAAGTACCTGCCAGCGACTCTATGTGGCAAGGCGATTGCTTCGTCTTTGACAATCGCGTGTCGGTCAATCACAATTTAGAAAAAGGCAGCTATGAGCAATGCTTCGCTTGCCGCATGCCCATTACTCAAGATGATATGCAAAGCTCCGCCTATATCAAAGGTGAGTCATGCCCGCATTGTATTGAGAAGGCAACCGATGAGCAAAAAGCGCGATTCCGTGAGCGTGAGCATCAAATGCAGCTAGCGAAAAAACGTGGTGAAGCGCATATCGGCAGCGACGTAATGAATGTCATAGAAAAGCGTAAAACGGCTAAGATAGAAGCACGCCGCCAAGCAGAAGAAGCCAATCAAGCCAAAAATAGATAAACAGTCTTACTTCAAGCTAAACAAAAAAGAGAGGCTCTAATTAATAGAGCCTCTCTTTTTTTATGACAAATTGTCAGTGCTTATCAAAACAATCAACGCTGATATAGTTGATCCAATTTGAAAGTGGTACAAGGCAACCGAGTGCAGATGTATATGTAATACTTCAAGCGAGGTTAACGCTGTAACGCTTTTATAGTGGATTGACTATACTAGAATAAGATACGTACGCGGATAGTCTCTTCTACGTCTTTCAGCTGATCTAACGCAGCGGTCGAATCATTGTAATCGACATCCATGACCAAATAACCAACATCGCCTTCCGTCATTAAGCTCTGTGCCAAGATATTGATATGCGCTTCAGCAAACAAGCGGTTAATCTGTGACAGTACGCCCGGTACGTTTTTGTGAATGTGCAGCAGACGATGCGAGTTTTCTTTGAATGGAACAGACACTTCTGGGAAGTTAACAGC
The DNA here is from genome assembly GCF_015351755.1 of Psychrobacter sp. N25K4-3-2. Classification (NCBI taxonomy): domain Bacteria; kingdom Pseudomonadati; phylum Pseudomonadota; class Gammaproteobacteria; order Moraxellales; family Moraxellaceae; genus Psychrobacter; species Psychrobacter sp. N25K4-3-2. Next base: position 2,312 of record NZ_JADKLX010000010.1, on the reverse strand, counting down.
GGTCGCAGTATCACCTTGATCAGAATATCTAACGAATTTATCCGCCACTTCCAAACCAATATTAGCCTGCGCTTCTTGAGTTGAACCACCAATGTGCGGCGTCAAAATAACATTGTCAAATTTACGTAGTGGTGACTCAAACTCTTGGTCAGCAGATTTTGGCTCTTTCGGAAACACGTCAATCGCCGCGCCCAAGATTTTACCAGACTCAAGCACAGCAGCTAGGTCGTCAATTTCGACGCACGTACCGCGTGCAGCATTGATAAAGTAACTGCCTTCTTTCATTTGAGCGAATTGTTCAGCTTTCATCATATAGCGCGTGCTTGGGACATCAGGTACATGTAAGGTCACGATGTCGGCAGTTGATAATAACTCTTCTAAGTTACTTACTTGCACGGCATTGCCTAGTGGCAACTTGGTGACAGCATCATGATAAATGACTTTCATACCGAAGCTTTCTGCCAATACTGACAGTTGTGAGCCGATAGAGCCGTAACCGACGATACCGATGGTCTTACCACGCACTTCATGTGAGTTGGTGGCAGACTTACCCCAACCGCCGCGATGCACAGTCGCATTCTTTTCAGGAATGCCGCGATATAGCATAATAGCTTCGGCCAATACCAGTTCAGCCACCGAGCGGGTATTTGAGTATGGGGCGTTAAAGACTGGAATACCCAGTTCACGAGCGGCTTCTAAGTCTACTTGGTTGGTACCGATACAGAAGCAACCAATACCGATCAGCTTGTGCGCATGCTCAAGTACTTCACGAGTCAGCTGCGTGCGCGAGCGAATACCAATAAAGTGAGCGTCTTTAATCTTTTCGATCAGCTCATCTTGATCCAGCGCGTGACTGATATTTTCGATGTTATGATAGCCAGCACCTTCCAATACTTTTAGAGCATTGGCATGTAGACCTTCAAGCAATAAAAAACGTATTTTGTCTTTCTGTAGTGATAACGCCATATGAGAACTGTCCTATAATTGTCTTATAAAAATCATCAGTGGGATAAGTCTGAGGGATGAAACGAAAACAGTCCCGATATCTTACACAAAATTCGACGTCGATGTTAGGAGATTAGATGAATTATTGGTTATCAAGCCTGAAAAATTTTTATGCTATAGTGAATCATTCTGTTTGAAACTGACCAGACCATTTTTTTGTAATTTACAGCCTGCCATATAGACAGATTATCACCTACTTATTGCCATCACGAGCTGACTGATCACTGAATTTAGAGATATTTCGTTATATAATAGTCAACCCCAGCATCGTGTTTACGCTAATATTGAGATTTTATCATGACGCCAACTACCGCTCAGCCTACACCCGAAACCAATGCAACTGCCGTCCAAGCTATTTTGAGTACTTTAATTGATACTCATGAGTTTGATGCCAGCCAAATCAAAACCGACGCTGAGAGCTTAGAGCATTGGGGCAAAGACTGGACCAAGCACTTTGCGCCTGCTGCTGCTGCCATTGTTTTTCCAAAAACTACCGAGCAAGTGCAATCTATCGTACTCCTTGCCAACGAGCACAACGTTGTTCTGACTCCAAGTGGCGGTCGTACTGGTCTATCAGCTGGCGCCGTGGCTGCTAATGGTGAAATCGTCGTTAGTATGGATAAAATGAACCGTATCGGACAGTTTTATCCTGCCGATCGCATGGTCGAGATTGAAGCAGGTGTGGTCACTCAGCAGTTGCAACAGTTCGCAGAGTCCAAAGACCTCTACTACCCTGTCGACTTTGCCTCAGCAGGATCAAGTCAAATCGGTGGCAATATCGGCACCAATGCTGGCGGTATCAAAGTGATTCGCTACGGCATGACCCGTCAATGGATCATGGGGCTGACTGTGGTCACTGGTAAAGGCGATATCTTGCAGCTGAATCGCGGTATGGTCAAGAACGCCACAGGTTATGATCTGCGTCAACTGTTCATCGGTAGCGAAGGGACACTAGGGTTTGTCACCCATGCACAAATCAAGCTTGAACGTCAGCCACAAGACTTAAACGTCATGGTGCTCGGTATGGACAGCTTTAATGACGTCATGAACGTACTCTCTGCCTTTCAAGCACAAATTGACTTAACCGCATTTGAGTTCTTTGATGACGTGGCGATTGACAAGTTAATGGCACATGGTCAAGTACAAGAGCCGTTTGAGTCGCGCACTAAGTTTTATACATTGTTAGAGTTTGAAGCACCATACGAGCCGATCATGGATAAGGCGATGGCGATATTTGAGCATTGTATGGAGCAAGGTTGGGTCGTCGATGGGGTGATGAGTCAAAGCCTCGCGCAGGCAGAAGAGCT